>NZ_JAFFIX010000060.1 GCF_016916835.1 Actinacidiphila bryophytorum
GACGACCCGGACCCGGCCAGGGAAGTCGTGGGCGAGATGGGCGGCGAAAGCGTCCTGGAAGGCGCAGCCTGCCGCGTAGTTGCTCTGGCCCGCGGCCCGCAGGAAGGCGTTCAACGACGAGAAGAACAGCACCAGTTCGAGCGTGGGGCCGCCGAAGGCCTCGACGACGTGGACGCTGCCTGCGACCTTCACGTCCAACGCGGTGCGGAACTCGCCCTCCGTCATAGAGGCAAGGCCGCGGTCGGCCAGCACAAGCCCGGAGTGCACCACCCCGTGTACGACACCGAACCGTTCGCGGACCACGCGCGCTGCCTGTTCGACCGCAGCGGGGTCGGTGACGTCCGTCTGTACGTACAGGGGTCGCGGACCCACCGCGCCCACCCGCGTCAGATCCGCCTCGATCGACGCATCCAGCGGACGGCGGCCCAGCCAGACCACCTGAGCCGCGTAGACTCGGGCCACGTACTCCGACCAGACGACACCGATACCACCGGCACCACCGACGACGACGTACACACCGCCCCGCCGCACACCACCCCCCGCCGCCGCGGGCAGCGCCGCAGGCAACCACCTCTGCACGTACCAGCACCCGGAGCGCAGCGCGAGGGTGGCGTCGGCCGTCGGCAGGGTGAGCAGGTCCGCCACGGGCCACGGGCCGGCCGCGGGGAGGTCGAGCAGGCGTACCCGCCAGTGCGGGTACTCCTTGTGGAGGGCGCCGACGAGGCCGTGGACGGCGGCGTGGGCGGGGGCGTTGCGCTCGTCAGGGGTGACGGCCTGGGTCGCGACGGTGGCGACGGTCAGGTGCAGTTCGCGGTCGCCGTACCCGGCGGCCAGCAGGGCCTTGACCAGCCGGAGGACCTCCATGACGCCCTGGTGCTGCTCTGCGGCCGGTGCGGCCCCCGGTTCCGGTGCGATCCACAGGACGTGGGCCAGACCGTCGCGGCCTGCGGTCGCCGCCGAGTCGGCGGCCACGGCACCGGGGAGCCCGGCCAGGACACGGCGGCGGTAGGCACCGTCCTCGCCGACGACCAGGACCGTGCCCGTGGGTGCGGCGGGCGCGGCCTGCAGCTCCGCTGTGGGTACGGGGGTCCAGGTCGGCACCAGGAAGACGCCCTCGCCTTCGGCGGCCGCGGGCGGGGAGAACTCGGCGGCGGTTGCGGGCCGGTCGAGTTCGCGCAGCGTCAGCCCGGCGATCCGGACCCGGACCGTACCGTCCTCGGCGCACACGTCCACGTCGAAGGTGCTGGGTCCTGTGGCCCGGGCGACGGCGACCGGGTGCTCGGGGCACGGCCCGAACACGGCGACCTCGTCGGCGGCGAAGGGCACGGCTGACGCCGACGCACCGCTGCCCGCGGTGAAGGCGACGACGGTCTGCAGCGCCGCGTCCAGCACGCTCGGGTGGAGCCAGTAGCCGCCGGAGTCGACGTCCTGCGGCGGGAGCAGGCGGGCGACCGCACGGTCGGCGCCGACGTGGACGTCGGTCAGGGCGCGCAGCCGGGGGCCGTGCTCGATGCCCCGGGCGCGCAGGGCGGCGTAGTTCTCCTCGGCGGTGATCCGTCGCCCGGCGGGCGGGGCGGGGTCCGCGGTGGGTGCGGGGAGGGTGAGGCGCTCGGCCTCGCCCTGGCAGTGCACCTCGCCGTCGTCGCCGTGGATGGCGAACCCGATGGCACCGGAGGGGGTCGTGGACAGCGTCGTCGTCAACGTGGCGGGTCCCGCATCGGAGACGACGGGGCGCAGCCAGGTGACATGGCGCAGCCGCAGGGGCTGCTCGCCCTCGTCGAGTGCGAGGCACACGGCGGCGCGGGCCAGTTCGAGCGAGACGACACCCGGGAGGATCGACCGCCCACCGATGACGTGGTCGGCGAGGAAGAACTCGTCGCCGGTCAGGGTGGTCGTGAAGCGGGTCGATCCCAGGGTCGAGGTGTTGCGGTGGACGAGTGGGTGCAGTTCCTGCCGCCCGTGGCCGGTCGGGGCCGTATCGGCCTGCTCCGGCCAGTAGCGGCGGCGGTCGAAGGGGTAGGTCGGCAGCGGGACCCGTCGGTAGCCGCCGCCCGCGAACAGCAGACCGAAGTCCACGTCCTGCCCCTGCACGAAGAGTTCAGCGACAGCCGACAGCCGCTCACGGAACTCCGCACCACCGAGCCCGGAGGGCGCCGCGCACTCCCGCAGGTAGTCGTCACCCAAGGGCTGCGGATCGGCCTCGGCTTCCGCTCCGTCGGAGGCGAACACCCCCGGTGCGCTGCCGTCTTCCAACCAGCCCGACAGTGCCGCCACCAATTCGACGCGGTCGCGCACGACCGCCGCCCACCGCGATCGCACCTGCCGACGACCCAGCAGCAGCGTGAAGCTCACATCGCCCAACGACGCTTCGCGACCCGCATCACCCCGGCACCACTCCAGCAACGCCCGCGCCTGCTCCCGGACTTGCCGCACCGATACCGCCGACAGTGCGATCAGACAGCCGGGCAATGCCACCGGCTCCCGTGCCGCGTCCGGTGCCTCGCCGATCACCACATGCGCGTTCGTCCCCGAGAACCCGAAGGCACTCACCGTGGCAAGACGTGAACGACCCTTTTCCGCTTCCCAGTCCTGCAGCTCATTGCTGATACGGAAGGGCGAACCT
>NZ_JAFFIX010000061.1 GCF_016916835.1 Actinacidiphila bryophytorum
CCCGACGTGTTGCCGCCGCCGCCGAGCGCGGCGAGAACGGCGTCGTAGGACGGCTTCTTCTGGTAGTTGCCGTCGAGCAGCAGCGGGGTGTCACTGCTGCGCCAGCTGTACTTGTCGGTGACGCCCCACACCGTGATGCCGGTGCAGCGGGTCACGGCCAGGCAGCCCTTGACGATGGTGGAGTAGCTGTTGGCCTGCGCGGTGCCGGAGCCCGCGACGTCCACCTCGGTCATCTGCACGTCGACACCGAGGTCGGCGAAGCGCTGCAGGTTGGCCTGGAAGTCGGACGGGACCGGGGACTGGGAGTTGAAGTGCCCCTGGAAGCCCACGCAGTCGATCGGGACGCCGCGGGCCTTGAAGTCCTTGACCATGTTGTAGACGGCGGTGCTCTTCGCGTTGACGCCGTCGGTGTTGTAGTCGTTGTAGCAGAGCTTGGCGTTCGGGTCGGCGGCCCGCGCGGTGCGGAAGGCCTCCTCGATGTAGCCGTTGCCGATCTTGTCCTGGAAGGGCGAGCTGCGGCGGGCGCCGGAACCGCCGTCCTGGAAGGCCTCGTTGACGACGTCCCACGCGTAGATCTTGCCCTTGTAGTGGGTCATGACCTGGGTGATGTGGTTGTTCATCGCCGACTCGAGCGCCGAGGCGCTCAGGCCCGACACCCAGCCGGGCAGCTGCTGGTACCAGACCAGCGTGTGCCCGCGGATCAGCATGTTCTGCGCCTGGGCGTGGGCGACGATCTGGTCGCCGGGACCGAAGTTGAACGAGTTCTGGCTCGACTCGATCGTGTCCCACTTCATCTCGTTCTCGGGCGTGACCGCGCCGAACTCGGCGTCCAGGGCCGCCGCGTAGGCGGACTCGCCGAGGTGGGCCGTGCTGACCGCGGCACCGAAGTAGCGGCCTTGCGCCGCCGCCGCGTTGCCCAGGGTGCCGACCGCGTGGGCGGTGCCGGCGGTCGCCATCAGGCCGATGGCCGCCACTGCACCTGCCGTGCCCGCGGCGATGGCGATCCGCAGACCGGAGCGACGCCGCCTGCCCGGCTCGCTGCCGTCTCGGGGGGTGTGACTGATCACTTCCAACCTCTTCTTCCTCTTCTGCTGGCAGTCCGGGTCAGCACGAGGTGCACCGGCCCGAACGGGTGGGGGTCCATTCGCGAGGGTGGTGACAGCCACGGGAGTTGTGCCGCTGGCGCGGCGTGGCCGGGAGGAGGTGATTCGCTGGCCAGTGTGGACCCTGGGCTTCGAAACGTCAACGACTGCTTTCCGATCCTTTCCGAAACAACCGGACGGCTGCAGTCGGCTTTTGACAGGGTGTCGGACAGTGTCGTGATGCCTGCGTGCGGGCGGTTTTCCGGCGGCGGAGCACGGGTGGCCGTCCGGTCGTGCCGATCTGACCGCAGCCTGTGGGACATCGCCGGATGTATTGACTCTGTCACTTTGCGGCCATATGGTGCCCGAAACATTCGCGCAAGGGTCGAAATCTTTCGCAAAGTCATCGGGCGCCCGCGCCCGTGCACCGCCCAGGCAGGAGAGGGAGCCTCCGCCGGGGCGGCACCGCCCCGAAAGGACACGCCATGCCCCCCACACGAGCGCCGGGCGGCGGCTCCACCGCCGGCACCCGTCATGGCAGCGGCAGGAAGCGCCTCGCCGCGCTGCTGACCGCGCTGCTCGCCACGGTCGCCTCGATCCTGACCGCGGTCACCCTGTCCGCCCAGAGCGCCGCCGCGGCCTCGCTCACCGAGGTCACCAACTTCGGCAGCAACCCGGGCAACCTGCGGATGTACGAGTACGTGCCGAACTCGGTGAAGCCCAACCCGGCGATCCTGGTCGCCGTCCACTACTGCACCGGCACCGGCCCCGCCTTCTACTCGGGCACCGAGTTCCACACGCTCGCCGACCAGTACGGCTTCATCGTCATCTACCCGGACGCCAACGTCAGCGGCCAGTGCTTCGACGTCTCCTCCGCGGGGGCGCTCACCCACAACGGCAGCAGCGACCCGGCGAGCATCGCCTCGATGGTGTCCTACGTCGAACAGCACAACAGCGCGGACGCCAGCCGGGTCTACGTGACCGGCGCCTCGTCGGGCGCGATGATGACCGATGTGCTGCTGGGCGACTACCCGGACATCTTCAAGGCGGGCGCGGCCTTCATGGGCGTGCCCTTCGCGTGCTTCGCCACCTCCGACGGTTCGGGCTGGAACAGCGCCTGTGCCAACGGCCAGATCAGCCACACCCCGCAGGAGTGGGGCGACCTGGTACGCGGCGCCTACCCCGGCTACAGCGGCCCGCGGCCGCGCGTCCAGCTGTGGCACGGCACCGCGGACACCACGCTGAACTACAACAACTTCGGCGAGGAGATCAAGCAGTGGACCAACGTGCTGGGCGTGAGCCAGACCCCGGTCCTCACCGACAGCCCGCAGTCCGGCTGGACCCACACCCGCTACGGCACCAACTCGGCGCAGGCACCGGTCGAGGCCTTCAGCATCTCGGGTGTCGGCCACTCGCTGCCGACCAACGGCATGGCGGCCCGCGCGATCACCTTCTTCGGCCTCGACGGCTCCGGTAGCACCTCGGGCGGTACGTCGACGGGTACGTCCAC
>NZ_JAFFIX010000062.1 GCF_016916835.1 Actinacidiphila bryophytorum
ATGTCCTCGCCCGCGCCCGTCAGGAGGTCGTCCGCGTCCACGATCCGGTAGGCGTAGCCCTGTTCCGCCAGGAAGCGCTGGCGGTGGGCCGCGAAGTCCTGGTCGATGGTGTCGCGGGCGACCACCGAGTAGAAGCGGGCCTCGTGCCCGTCCGCCTTGGGCCGCAGCACCCGGCCGAGCCGCTGCGCCTCCTCCTGGCGGGAGCCGAACGTGCCCGACACCTGGATCGCGACCGTCGCCTCCGGCAGGTCGATCGAGAAGTTGGCCACCTTCGACACCACCAGCACCGACAACTCGCCCTGCCGGAACGCCTCGAAGAGCTTCTCGCGCTGCGAGTTCGGCGTCTCGCCCTTGATCACCGGGGCGTTGAGGTGCTCGCCCAGCTCGTCCAGCTGGTCGATGTACTGCCCGATCACCAGCGTCTGCTGCCCCGCGTGCTTGGCCACCAGCGCCTCGGTCACCCGGCGCTTGGTGTCCGTCGTGGCGCAGTAGCGGTACTTCTCCTCCGTCTCGGCGGTGGCGTACGCGAGCCGCTCGGCGTCGGTGAGGTTGACCCGCACCTCGACGCAGTCGGCCGGCGCGATGTAGCCCTGCGCCTCGATCTCCTTCCAGGGCGCGTCGAACCGCTTCGGGCCGATCAGCGAGAAGACGTCGGACTCGCGGCCGTCCTCCCGCACCAGCGTCGCCGTCAGCCCCAGCCGGCGGCGCGCCTGCAGGTCGGCGGTGAACTTGAAGACCGGCGCGGGCAGCAGGTGCACCTCGTCGTAGACGATCAGGCCCCAGTCGCGGGAGTCGAACAGCTCCAGGTGCGGGTAGACGCCTTTACGCCGGGTCGTCAGCACCTGGTAGGTGGCGATCGTGACCGGGCGGATCTCCTTGCGCGTACCGCTGTACTCGCCGATCTCGTCCTCGGTCAGCGACGTGCGCCTGACCAGCTCGTGCTTCCACTGCCGGGCCGAGACGGTGTTCGTGACCAGGATCAGCGTCGTCGCCTTCGCCTCGGCCATCGCACCCGCCCCGACCAGCGTCTTGCCCGCACCGCACGGCAGCACGACCACGCCCGAGCCGCCGTGCCAGAAGCCCTCCACCGCCTGCTTCTGGTACGGCCGCAGCGACCAGCCGTCCTCCGCCAGCTCGATCGGGTGCGCCTCGCCGTCCACATACCCGGCGAAGTCCTCCGCCGGCCAGCCCAGCTTCAGCAGCACCTGCTTGATCTGCCCGCGCTCCGACGGGTGCACGGCGACCGTGTCCTCGTCGATCCGCGCCCCCACCAGCGGCTGCACCCGCTTCGAGCGCAGGATCTCCTCCAGCACCGGCCGGTCCGTGGTCGTCAGCACCAGCCCGTGCGCCGGGTCCTTGCTCAGCCGCAGCCGCCCGTAGCGGTCCATCGTCTCGGCCACGTCCACGAGCAGTGCGTGCGGCACGGGATAGCGGCTGTACTCGACCAGCGCGTCCACGACCTGCTCGGCGTCATGCCCGGCCGCCCGCGCATTCCACAGCCCCAGCGGCGTCAGACGGTACGTGTGGATGTGCTCGGGAGCGCGCTCCAGCTCCGCGAACGGGGCGATCGCTCTGCGGCAGGCGTCGGCCAGCTCGTGGTCGACCTCAAGCAGAAGGGTCTTGTCACTCTGGACGATCAAGCAGGACACGCGCATACCTCCGGGCCGGGGCCGAACTCTCCACCATACGCTGCCGCTGTGGTGGTAGGGGGGTGCCCGCTGCGGCGGGCGGTGCGCTTCCGCCGGCCGCGGGGGCTGTACGGCTCCCCTTGGGCAGCAGGCGCCCTTCCGCGGGCCGCGGGGGCTGGGGGTGCCTCTGCGTGGGGGCGGTGCTTTTCAGGGGCGCGGGGAACTGCGCGCTCAGCCCTCCCCCAGGGCTTTGCCTGGGGGTGCCCCCATCTCGCTTCGCTCGCGGCGGGTGGTCCGGCTCCGGACCGAAGAGCCCCTTCGGGTCGGTGACGACCCGCGCCCCGGTGGGGGCTGGTCGCGCAGTTCCCGCGCCCCTGGGGTGGTGGCTGTGCGTCGTCACGTGACGGTGGGTGGGGGGCTGGGCGCGCAGTTCCCCGCGCCCCTGATGGCTCGGCCCCGCCGAAGGGGTGCCGCCCGAGCCGCCGCGGCCGGCGGAAGCGCACCCCTGCGCATGGGGAGCCGTGGGGCCACCGCGGCCCGCGGAAGGGCGCCGCCTGGCGCGGAGGCGGCGCCATCCGTGGGAATCTGGGGGGTATTTACTCGTGGCTTATGTGGGGATTAGTCGTATTTGATGTTTTCTGCCCCCATGGATCACCAGCAGACGCATCCCCCCGCACCGCCGCGCCGGCGGGGAACGTTCCGCGCCGTCGCGGCCTCCTCCGCTGTCGTCGTCGCGGGCGTCATGGCCGCGGCCGGCCTGCTGCTTCCCGCCTCCGCCTCGGCCTCCGCCACGGGCGGTGGATCGACGGGCGACGGGTGGCCGTCCTCCGGCTACGGGAACTCCCAGCCCTCCGACCAGCCCAGTCAGCCGGACAGTTCGTGGCCGGAGCAGA
>NZ_JAFFIX010000063.1 GCF_016916835.1 Actinacidiphila bryophytorum
CCCGAGGGGGCTGTTCGGTTCGTGCCGGACCACCGGCCGCGAGCGAAGCGAGATGGGGGCACCCCCAGGCAGAGCCCTGGGGGAGGGCTGGTCGCGCCGTTCCCCGCGCCCCTGTGTGCTCGGCCCCGCCGCACAGGCGCGCGCCCACGCGGCGCCAGCCGCAGATCAGATGCAGCCCCGCGCCTATGTGCTCGGCCCCGCCGCAGAGGTGCCCCCGGGTCTAGTGGGCCGGTTCCGGGGTCGGGGCCGGGGAGTGGGCCACCACTCGGGTGGGGCGGATCGGCGCGTCCTGGGACGCAGAAAGGTGGCGGCCCAGCCGCAGGGCGATCACGGAGACGCCCAGCGAGCACCCGACGAGAAGCACGACGTACACGTCGTACGCCCCGGCCGCGGCGATGAGGCCGCCCACGGCCGGTCCGATGGCCAGAGCCAGCTGCTTGACCAGCGCAAACGCGGCGTTGTACCGCCCGACCATGCGCTCGGGCGCAAGGTCCGCGACGAGCGGCGACACCGTCGGCGCGAGCATGGCCTCCCCGAGCCCGAACAGCGCGTAGGTCGAGATGATCGCGACCACCGCGACGGCGTGGTGCGAGTGCACCAGGCCGGACGCGCCCGCCGCGAGCCACGCGACCGTCCAGACCAGCCCGACCGCCGCGATCACCCGGCTGCGCCGGCGGTATTCGACCAGCCGCAGCACCACGAACTGCGCGAGCACGATCGTCGCCGTGTTGGCGGCGAGCGCGACGCCCAGCATGGCGGGCGAGACATGCGTGACGGTCACCGCGAAGGCGGAGAGCCCCGACTCGAACTGCCCGTAGCAGGCGAAGAACAGCACGAAGCCGAGCACGCAGAGCATGACCATGGCCCGGTTCTGCAGCAGGAGCCGCCATCCGCCGGCCGCGTCGGCACCGGTGTCGGTGACCGGCCCCTCGAGCCGTGCGGTACGCGGCAGCCGCACCGTGGCGACGACCGCACCCAGGACCAGGAACATCGCGGCCTCGATCGCAAAGAGCCGGATGAAGGACGACGGGTGCGCGGTGTCCACGATGAGCCCGCCCATGAGCCCGCCGACCCCGAGGCCGAGGTTGGCCAGGAAGAACTGGGTCGCGAACGCCCTGGACCGGGTGACCGTGGTCGAGCACCACACGATCATCGTGGCCAGCGCGGGCTGGACCACGGAGATCCCGGCGCCCAGCGCCCCGGCCGCGGCGATGACCACGGGCTCGGAGCCGGACAGGCCGAGGCCCAGCGACCCGGAGGCCGCGAGGACCGTGCCGGCCACGGCGACCGGTACGGGCCCGCGCCGGTCGATGACGCGCCCGGTGAAGGGCAGCACGAAGAGGGCGGCGACGGCGAACGTCGCGAGCACCACACCCGCGGTCCCGGCACCGAGCCCCCGCACCTCCGAGACGTACACGAAGGTGAAGGGCACGGTGAAGCCGTTCCCGAACGCGCTCAGGGCGTTGCCCAGCTGGATTCGGCGCAGCGCGGCGCCCATGTCGGTGGTGTTCACGGCTCTCCCCTCGGGTCAGACGGGGTCCAGGACCCGGCAAGGCTTCGGATTGAAGACTTCATCAGTAAAGTTCGAAGCTAAAGAGTACATGCCGAAGGGCTTTAGAGCAAAGCACTACCGTGCGATACTCGGAGCATGACCGCAGCCGCAGGCTCCGCCGGTACCCCGGAGGAACTGGACCTCGACGCCCAGATCGCCGCCTACCAGCGGGAGTTTCCCGAGGTCGACCCCCAGGTCGAGAAGGTCGTCACCGCGCTCGGCCGGCTCAACCGCCGGATGAACGTCGCGTACGGCCGCCAGCTCGTCGACCTGGGCATCAGCAATGCCGAGTGGGAGGTCCTCAAGGCCCTCGTGGTCGTCGGCCGCCCCTATCGCCTCGGCCCCGGCGACCTCGCCAAGCGCCTCGGCCTCACCCCGGCCGCCATGACCCACCGCATCGACCGCCTGGTCACCGAGGGCCTGGTCACCCGGGAGCGTGACGAGGCCAACCGCGTCCGCGTCATCGTGGAGCTGACCGACGAGGGCCGGGAGAAGTGGCTCCAGACGATGCGCCTGGCCGCCGCCTTCGAGGACGACCTGCTCCAGGACCTCAACACCGCGGAACGCGCCGCCCTCGGCGAGATCCTCATCCGCCTCCTGCGCCGCGTCGAGACCAGCCAGCCCGACGCCGGCGGCCGGCTCGAAGACCTGGACTGACCGGACCCGGCAGCCGGAGGTTGACACCCCCGGCGTTCGTGCGTAATGTTCTCCGGGTTGTCCGACGTGAGCGCCGACCCCGGTCGGTCCCCGGACAGCCATCCCGCAGGACCATTCGACTTTCGACCGATCGACGGCCGTGTGCCGTCGTCTCTTGTCGTCCCGTCGTGTGTTTTTTCGGAATGCGTGCAGAGTTTCGAGCGATCGGGCCGATTTGGCCGGAGCGAACGGAG
>NZ_JAFFIX010000064.1 GCF_016916835.1 Actinacidiphila bryophytorum
CACCCACAAGCACAGGCGGCCGGCCCGGAGTCACCGGGCCGGCCGTCGTATCGGAGCAGGGCGTGCGTCAGGACACGGTGCAGGCGGCACCGTTGAGGGTGAAGGCGGTCGGCACCGAGGTGCCGTTGCCCGTCCCCTGGAAGCCGAAGCCGGTGGAGCCGCCGGCCGGGATCGAGGAGTTGTACCCCAGGTCGGTGGCCGTCACGGCGGCGCCGGACTGGGCGGCCTTGGCGTTCCACGCGCTGGTGATCTTCTGGTCGGCGGGGAAGGTCCACGCGAGCGACCAGCCGTTGACGGCGCTGCCGCCGGTGTTGCTGATGGTCACGTTCGCGGTGAAGCCGCCGTTCCAGGCGCTGGCGACCTGGTAGCTGACCGCGCAGCTCGCGCCGGCCGGCGGTGTGGTCGGCGGAGTGGTGGTCGGCGGGGTCGTGGGAGGTGTCGTGGGAGGTGTGGTCGGCGGAGTGGTGGGAGGTGTCGTGGTCGGCGGAGTCGTCGGGTCGGACGCACCGGCCGAGGCCAGGGCGTAGGCCACGTCCGGCAGGAAGGTGCCCGCGGCGCCCGCGCAGCCGTCCGCCTCACCCGGCGGCTTCACCCAGAGGAAGGCGTCGATCGCCGAGTCCCCGGTGTTGGTCGTGGGGTAGGCGCCGATCGCCCGGCCTGACGGGTCGCACCAGGCACCGCCGGAGGCCGGGCCGTTGCCGTTGCGGCTGGTGTCGACCACGGCGTGCAGGTTGCCCGGGTTGCCCAGCGAGGCCAGCACGTTCTTGGCGAAGTTGACCTCGTTGGAGGTCGTGTTGAAGTTGGAGACGTTGGTGAACAGCCCGTCGGCGCTGGTCAGGATGCCGGCGCTGCGCAGCCGGTTGGCCTGCTCCGAGGCGCTGTTCCAGGCCGAGTGGCCGCCGTCCATGTAGACCTTGGCGTTGGGCGCGGCGGAGTGGATCGCGGAGCCCGCCCGGGCGAGCGAGGCGAAGCGGTCGGTCTGCTGCTGCGCGGACAGGCACGTCGTCAGGGAGATGGAGTCGGGCTCCAGGATGACGATCGACTGGCCGCTGCCGAGCCCCGCGGCGAAGTTGCGCACCCAGGCGTCGTACGAGGACAGGTCCGGCGCGCCGCCGGCTGACGCCCCGCCGCAGTCGCGGTTGGGGATCTCGTAGACGGCCAGCACGGGCACCTGTCCCGCGGCGGCCGCGGGCTGGGTGATCGCCTTGACGTCGTTGGTGACGGTGGAGGGGCTGTAGTTGGAGAACCAGACCGCCTGCGGCTGGGAGGCGATACGCCGGGCGATGATCGGCTCACGGGAGTCGCCGGGATTCGCGGCGACCCAGCGGGCGACCTGGGAGTGGGGGTCCTTGTAGAACTGGGTCCCGCCGGGAAGGCTGCTCTGCACCGCGGCGCCCGCGGTGAGCTGGGTGCCCAGTGCGATACCGGCGGCGGCGAGGCCCGTGGCCAGGCCGAGCGCCGTGGCCTTGCGCAGCCGTGCCGCGGGCGAGGGGGCCGGGGCCGCCCCGCCGGGGCCTGGGTTTCGGGTGAGGCGTGACACAGGTGTCCTCCGTGCTCTCGTGGGGGGAGAGTGCCCTCGGGAGGTGAGGGCCGGCTGCGCCGGGCACGCCGTGGGAGCGCTCCCGTGCAACCGGGCTGAGCCTAACCAGCCGGGAGGGCAGCGGTCATCCCCTTCCCCGAACTGACGTGCCGTCCGGGCAGGCCGCGCGGGGTTTCGGCAACACCTGGCCGGATCACGTCCACGCGTCGGGCAGCCCCGAGTCGCACAGTTCCAGGAGCAGTTCGCCCTCCGCCGCCTCCGCGTCGGGCAGCCAGCGGACCGCGGTGCCCACCTCCACCGGGTGCGGCCCGGCGTCCACGACGGTGCACCGGGAGACGAATCCCTCGGGGAAGCGCACGACCGACTCGTTGCGTGCCGCGTCGGTGTTGCGCTGCACGACACCCGACCGCACGACGACCCCCAGCCCGGAACCGCGGGCGGGGACCAGGTCGCTCGACGCGCACACCGGGCACAGCAGCCGCCTGAAGGACGCCGTGCCGCACCAGCGGCAGAGCTGGTACGACACACCGGAATCCCGGGCTTCCGACACGCTGCCGGACGGTGACTGGATCATGGCCAACTCCCTGCGCTCGATGGGGACGTGTCCGCACGGCGTGCCGACGCAGCCGCATCGTATGGCACTGAGTGCCACGAGGGGAAGGTACCGAGTACCGATCCGTCGTACAAGCTCCGCCGCCGGGGGTCAGCCGTCCAGCTTTGTCGGTCGGTCCTCCTCCTCGCGCCCTGCGCGCACGGCCTCGTACCTCGGCCGGCCACTCCAGACGCTCGCT
>NZ_JAFFIX010000065.1 GCF_016916835.1 Actinacidiphila bryophytorum
GCTGACCAGGATGACGTCGAGGGTGCGGGGGCCGTGGACGCCTTCGACGCGGTCGAGTTCGATGTCGCTGGTGGCGGAGGGGCCGGAGATCCAGGTCAGGGGTTTGCGCGGGTCGAGGCGTGGCAGTGCGTGGGGGAGTGAGTCCACGATCTGCTCGGGTGCGTGGACGATGCAGATGTGGTGGTCGGGGACGAGGCTGAGGATGCGGCGGCCTTGGTCGGGTCCTGTGTCGAGGACGAGGGTGCCGGTCTCGGCGATGGCCAGTGCGCAGCCGGTGATGACGGAGTCGACGGTGTCGAGTTGACGTGCGGTCAGTGGGGGTTCGTCGTCGAGGATTTCGGTGCCGGTGATCGAGGTGAGCCAGTGGTGGGGGAGTCCTGGGGGGATGACGGCGGTGCGGGAGTGGTGGTCGGCGAGGAGGCGGGCGAGGGTGGGGGCGAGGCTGTCGGTGGTGCAGCGGTGGACGTGGGCGCGGTAGTCGGCCAGGTTCTCCGCGAGGAGGTCGGTGCGCTGCTCCGGGGTGCGGTCGGCGTGCACGGCGAGGTAGGTGCGCGGGATCGCGGCCGGATCGGGGGCCGGGCGCGGGTCCGCGCCGGGCCGGTCGCCGAGGGCGGCGCGGATGCGGCGCAGGACTTCGCTGCGGCTGTCGGTGGCGGTCATCGCTGCTCGCCCTTCGTCTGCTCCTGGCGTGTCCTGCTGTGCTCGCGCCACCAGTCGCGGAAGGTGCGGGCGGGCACGGTCGGCAGGTCGCGGGTGGCGGTCCAGGCGCGGGCGGTCCTGCCGGGCAGGCGCCGCGGGTGCAGCCGCCGGGTGCCGGTGGCGGCGCGCTGGGCGAACGCGAAGGCGGCGGGGTGGCTGAAGGTCCAGGCGGCGGTGCGCAGTGCGGCGCGTTCCGCCGCGTGGCCGCGGGCCGGCTTGATGCGGACCGTGGCGCCGTCGCGGGTGGTGGTTCCGCCCTGGGTGATGCGTTCGCGGAGGTGGATGAGGATGTCGGGGATGTTGATGGCGACGGGGCAGACGTCGTAGCAGGCGCCGCAGAGGGTGGAGGCGTAGGGGAGTGTGGTGTCGATGGGGGTGGTGGTGCCGCGGAGTTGGGGGGTGAGGATGGCGCCGATGGGGCCGGGGTAGGGGGAGCCGTAGGCGTGGCCGCCGGCGCGTTCGTAGACGGGGCAGACGTTGAGGCAGGCGGAGCAGCGGATGCAGCGCAGTGCTTGGCGGCCGAGGGTGTCGGCGAGGGTGTTGGTGCGGCCGTTGTCGAGGAGGATGAGGTGGAAGTTGCGGGGTCCGTCGCCGGGGGTGGTGCCTGTCCAGGTGGTGGTGTAGGGGTTCATGCGTTCCGCGGTGGAGGAGCGCGGGAGGGTCTGGAGGTAGATTTCGAGGTCTTGCCAGGTGGGGATGAGTTTTTCGATTCCGACGATGCTGATGAGGGTGTCGGGGAGGGTCAGGCACATGCGGCCGTTGCCTTCGGATTCGAGGATGACGAGGGTGCCGGTTTCGGCGATCATGAAGTTGGCGCCGGAGATGGCGGTTTTGGTGGTGAGGAATTTTTCGCGGAGGTGGAGGCGGGCGGCTTCTGCGAGGTCGGTGGGGGTGTCGGTGAGGTGGTGGGGGGCGGGGCGGCCCCAGGCGGCCATCTGGGTGGTGAAGATGTCGCGGATCTGGTGGCGGTTTTTGTGGATGGCGGGGACGAGGATGTGGGAGGGGCGGTCGTTGTCGAGTTGGACGATGAGTTCGGCGAGGTCGGTTTCGTAGGCGGTGATGCCGTTGGCGGCCAGGGCTTCGTTGAGGCCGATTTCCTGGGTGGCCATGGATTTGACTTTGACGACCTCGGTCTGGCCGGTGGTGTGGATGATGTCGGTGGTGATGCGGTTGGCGTCGTCGGCGTCGGTGGCCCAGTGGACGGTTCCGCCGGCGGTGGTGACGGCTGTTTCGAGTTGCAGGAGGTAGTGGTCGAGGTGGGCCAGGGTGTGGTCCTTGACCGCGGCTCCTGCTTCGCGCAGGTGGGGCCAGTCGGTGAGTTCGCTGATCGCGGTGGCGCGTTTGGTGCGGATGGTGTGGGTGGCGTGGCGCAGGTTCGCCCGTAGCTGGGTGTCCTTGGTCGATTTCCGTGCCGCCTCGGGGAAGGACGGCATCCCCAGATACGTACCGCTCATCG
>NZ_JAFFIX010000067.1 GCF_016916835.1 Actinacidiphila bryophytorum
TCAGCTGGTTTTGATTTGGATGCGGCGGTAGGTGGCGAGTGAGGGGGTGCCGTTGTCGGCGGCGCGCAGGATGATGCTGATGGTCTGGCCTGCGGTGTTGGTGGGGATTTGGATGTTGGTGGTGGTGCCGGTGGTGGTGAGGTTGACGGTGCCGGTGTAGCCGGTTCCGGTGTCGTGGGTCCAGGTGTAGGTGATGGCGTTGCCGTCGGGGTCGGTGGTTCCGGTGGTGGTGAGGGTGACGGTGCTGCCGGGGGTGGCGGTGAGGGTGAGGGGTGTGTAGCCGTTGTCGTTGTTGACGACGAGGTTGGGGTTGCGGTTGCCGGTGCCGTTGGTGGCCCAGTCGATGCGGGAGATGAAGTTGTTGGTCTGGTCCTGGAGGGTGCGGTCGATCGCGGCGCGGCTCTGGTTGGCGGGGTCGCCGGTGTTGTCGGTGTAGGCCTTGGTCTGGCCGTCGGGGCCGGTGCCGTAGATGAAGCGGCCGCCGAATCCGTACTGGCTGGGGTCGTTGGGGTCGTTCAGGCCGGGCCACAGGTGGAGCCAGCTGGGTGAGTCGCCCTCGACGATGTATTTCCAGGTCGGGTACATCCCGCCGAGTGCGCCGTGTCCCTGGATCTTGGAGGTGTACTGGGGCCAGTAGGTGTTCTTGATGGTGGAGCCGTACTCGCCCCAGGCGGTCTCGGACCAGATGTAGAACAGGCTGGGGAAGGTCTTGCGCATCCAGTACTGGGAGCTGTTGGAGTAGCCCTCGCCGGTGTAGCCGCGGTCCTGGTCGGTGATGGCGTAGACGCGGACCTTGGAGATGAACGTGGCCAGGTCGGCGGCGCTGCGGGTGTTCTGGACGTGCCACAGGGCCTGGGCCAGGGTGTTGCCGCTGCCCCAGAACGTCATCCACACCGGGCGGGTGTCGGCCTGGTCGACGACGCTGACGACCTGGTTGCTGCCCGCGGAGTCCTTGCCGGCGCCGACCGCTCCCATACCGCGGACGTCGAGGCCTTCCTTGACCAGGCTGCGCAGGTGGTCGGGGCTGGGCCAGTACCCGATCCGCTGGTGCGTCTCGTCGGCCAGGAAACCGGTCTGCCCGCTGCGCTTCATCAGGTTCGGCAGGTCCTTGGCATACGCGTTGATCACGTCGTAGATGTGCGAGGTCTGCAGCGGGCTGCTGCCGTCCAGGCTCCACCCCGTCGTCGAGATGATCCCGTCGATCTCGTACATGTCCGCACTGGCCAGCACATGGATCAACGACTCCATGTCATCCGGCTCCCAGTCCGCCGACGTGATATCCGTCATGATCACCATCCGCGGCTTCAACGGAGCACTCCCAGACGGCGGAGGCGTCGTCGGAGGCGTGGTGGGCGGCGTTGTCGGTGGTGTGGTGGG
>NZ_JAFFIX010000068.1 GCF_016916835.1 Actinacidiphila bryophytorum
GACTGGGCGTTGCAGGTTCCGCAGGACTGGCGGGATGTGCTGCGTTTTGCGGTGCCGCGGGCGTTGGCGGCGGCGGGGGTGCGTCCTGAGCAGGTGGTGGGTATTGCCACGGATTTCACGGCGTGCACGGTGCTGCCTGTGACGTCGGACGGTACGCCGTTGAGTGAGGTGGCGGGGTTCGCGGAGCGGCCGCATGCGTTTGCGAAGTTGTGGAAGCACCATGCGGCGCAGCCGGAGGCGGACGAGATCGTGCGGGCCGCGGAGGAGAGCGGTCAGGGCTGGCTGGGCCGTTATGGCGGGAAGATCTCCAGTGAGTGGCAGTACGCGAAGGCGTTGCAGGTGCTGCGGGAGGACCCGGGGGTTTATGCGGCGGCTGAGCGGTGGATCGAGGCGGCGGACTGGATCGTGTGGCAGTTGACGGGGGAGGAGAACCGGAATCTGTGCACGGCCGGCTACAAGGGCATCCATCAGGACGGTGGTTACCCCGATGCCGGTTTCCTGGCCTTGTTGCATCCGGACTTCGTGGACTTCACTGCGAAGCTGGAGTTTCCGCTGTCGCAGTTGGGCACTGCTGCGGGGAAGTTGAGTGCGCAGGCGGCGGCGCTGACGGGGCTTCGGGAGGGCACGGTCGTCGCGGTCGGAAATGTCGACGCCCATGTCACGAGTGCGGCGGCGCGGGCGTTGGAGCCGGGGCACATGCTGGCGATCATGGGCACCTCGACGTGTCACATCATGAACTCCGATGTGCTGGCGGAGGTCCCGGGGATGTGCGGGGTGGTCCGTGACGGTGTCGTGCCGGGGTTGTGGGGGTACGAGGCGGGGCAGAGCGGGGTCGGGGACGTTCTGGCGTGGGCGGTGCGGACCTGTGCGCCGCACGAGTACGTGGCCGAGGCGCGTCGTGTGGGTGTCTCGGTGCATGAGCTGCTGACGCGGAAGGCGGCGGCGCAGCCGGTGGGCGGGCACGGGCTGGTGGCGCTGGACTGGCACAGCGGCAATCGCTCGGTGCTGGTCGACCACCACCTGTCGGGCCTGATCCTGGGGCTCACGCTGGACACCCGGCCCGAGGACATCTACCGGGCACTGGTGGAAGCGACCGCCTTCGGGACGCGCATGATCATCGAGGCCTTCGAGGCCTCGGGGGTCCCGGTGGAGCAGTTCACGGCGGCGGGCGGGCTGTTGAAGAACACCTTCCTGATGCAGACCTACGCCGATGTGCTGGGCCGTCCGATCAACCTGCTGGCCTCCGAGCAGGGTCCCGCGCTGGGTGCGGCGATCCACGCGGCGGTCGCGGCGGGGGCGTACCCCGACATCCGCAGCGCCTCCGCGGCGATGGGCCGGATC
>NZ_JAFFIX010000069.1 GCF_016916835.1 Actinacidiphila bryophytorum
GTTGCGGTTACTGGGTGGTGATGTTGAGTCGTCGGTAGCTGGTGAGGTTGGGGGTTCCGTTGTCGGTGACTTCGAGGACGATGTCGATCTGGGTGCCGTGTGTGCTGGGGAGGGTGAGGGTGGTGGTGGGGCTGGTGCTGTTGGTGATGGTGAGTCCGGCTGTGGTGGGGTACTGGTACCACTTGTAGGTCAGGGTGTTGCCGTCGGGGTCGGTGGTGCCGGCGGCGGTGAGGTTGATGGTGGAGCCGGCGGCGGCGTTGAGGGTGAGGACTTGCTGGGTGCTGTCGCCGTTGAGGTGGACGGTGGGGTTGTGGTTGGCCTGGTTGTAGGGCTTGACGGCCCAGTTCATGCGGTTGGCGAAGTCCCAGTTGCGGGCGGATTCCCAGCGGGAGATGGAGGAGGCGCCTTCGGAGGCGCAGTTCCAGCGGTTGCCGGATCCCTGGAAGCGGCCGCCCCAGCTGCCGAGTGCGGGGTTGGCGGGGTCGCTGAGGCCCTGGGTTCCGTTGAGGAGGTAGAGGAAGTCGGGGCTGTCGCCTTCGTAGACGCCCTGGTCGTTGTAGGTCCAGTGGGACAGGGGGTAGTCCGCGCCCAGGGCTCCGTGGCCGGTGGTGATGTTGGTCTTGAGCCAGGTGCCGTTGAAGGGGCCGGTGTTGGCCATGCCGGTGAAGCAGTTGTTGCTGATGACGAACAGGCCGGGGAAGGTGTCGCGCATCCAGGCGGCGCTGCCGTCCTGGTCGGCGATGAAGTACGCGCGGACCTTGGACACGAAGGTGGCCAGGGCTGCGGCGCTGCGGGTGTTCTGGACCTTCCACAGGGCCTGGCCGAGTTCGCGGGGGCCGCCGCCGCTGACGAACCACACCGGGGTGGTGGCGTTGTCGACGACGCTGATGATGTAGTCCGAGGCCTCGCTGTCCTTGCCGGCCCCGAGGATGGTGCTGGCGGACTGGCCCCAGGTGCCGTCGCGTCCCTGCTTGGTGACCGCGCGCAGGGAGTCGGGCGTGGGGTAGTTCGCGTCGTGGAGCTTGAGGTTGGGATAGACCTGGGCGTAGGCGTTGATCACATCCAGGATGTTCTGCTTGTTCGCGTAGTTCGCGAACGTCCCCGACGATGCGATCAGGCCGTCGACGTGGAAGTCGTCGGCGTAGGCCAGGAACCGGACCAGGGTCTGCACGTCGTCCAGGTCCGACTTCATGTTCGCCGCACCGGCCTCACCGCCGGGGATGCCGTTCACCGGCGGCATATCGGTCGACAAGATGATGTGCGGCCGGTCACCCCCACTCCCAGACGGCGGAGGCGTCGTCGGAGGCGTGGTGGGCGG
>NZ_JAFFIX010000007.1 GCF_016916835.1 Actinacidiphila bryophytorum
CCCCCCCCCCCCCGGCGCCCGGGGGGGGGGGGGGGGGGGGGCGGGGGGGGGGGCGGGGGGGGGGGGGGGGGGGGGGGGGGGGGGGGGGGGGGGGGGGGGGGGGGGGGGGGGGGGGCGCGGCGGGAGGAGGGGCGCCGCGGCGGCGGGCGGCTTGGGGCGGCGGGGGCGGAGCCGGGAGCGCACGTCGCTGTGCGGCAGGACGTCGATCCAGCGCTCGGGGTACTCCGCGGGCGGGTCCTCGTCCTCCTCGGCGGCCGCGGCCTGCCGGGCGCGGCGGGCGGCGGCCCGCGCGACCACCTCGGCGGCGGCGGCGACCTTGAGGCGGTCGTTCTCCTCGCGGGCCGCGGCGGTCGCAAGCGACGGCCAGATGCGGTCGACGGCGGCGTTGACGGCGGCCCCGACCAGCACGGCGAAGGCCGACACCCCGATCCACAGCAGGACGGCGACCGGTGCGGCCAGCGAGCCGTAGATCGTCGGTCCCTCGACGGCGTGCGTGAGGTAGATCCGCAGGACGAAGCTGCCCAGCACCCACATCAGCAGGGCGACGAGCGCGCCGGGCACGTCCTCGTACCAGGGCGCCCGCACGGGCACGGACACGTGGTAGAGCGTGGTGAGGAACGCGACGGAGGCCAGCAGCACGAACGGCCAGTAGAGGACGTGCACGGTGCCCGAGGTGCCCGGCACGAGGTCGTTGACCGCGCTCGGGCCGACCACGATCATCGGCAGCACCGCGGCGCCGAGGATCAGCGCGACGACGAAGAGGCCGAGCGACATCAGCCGGGTGCGCACGATGCCCCGGCGGCCCTCCAGGCCGTACATGATCGTGATGGTGTCGACGAAGACGTTGACCGCCCGGGACCCCGACCACAGGGCGATCAGGAAGCCGAGCGATATCAGGTCCGGGCGGCGCCCGTGGAAGACGTCGTCCACGAGCGGTTTGACCAGTTCGTTGACGCCCTTGTCGGACAGCACCGTCGCGGACGCGCTGAGGATGTTGTGGCGGATGTGGTCGATGGTGTCCAGGCCGACGACGGTGTCGACGTAACCGAGCGCGCCGACCAGGCCGAGCAGCAGCGGCGGGAGCGACAGCAGCACGAAGAAGGCGGCCTCGGCGGCGAGTCCGGTGACGCGGTACTCCATGCAGGAGTCGACCGTGTCCTTCAGGAGGAGCCAGCCGACCTTCCGCTTGGAGACGTTGCGGTACAGCACCCTGGCCCGCCGCCAACGGCTCGGACGCCGGTGGCTTCTTTCTTCTGCTGCTTGCACCCCCTTACGTTAGCTGCCATGACTGCCCCCACTCACACGGTCACGAACCAGGTCCCGCCGCTGGTCGGCCACGACGTCTACCGCACCGACAGCGCGCTGACCGACGCCGTCGCGCGCCACGCGGACCCGGCGCTGCTGCCGGAGATCGACGAGGAGCTGTCGCTGCTCGGGGTCGCGGCGGGTTCCGCACAGGCGCAGCGGTGGGGCGAGGAGGCGAACACCTACGGCCCCGTGCTGCGCACGCACGACCGCTACGGCAACCGCATCGACGAGGTCGACTTCCACCCCTCCTGGCACCGGCTGCTCGGCCACGCGGTCACCGCGGGCCTGACCGACGCGTGGTCGAGGCCCGACGGGCACCTGCGGCGCGCGGCCGGCTTCCTGGTCTGGTCCCAGGTGGAGGCCGGGCACGGCTGCCCGGTGTCCATGACGCACGCGGCGGTGCCTGCGCTGCGTACCGACCCGGTGCTCGCCGCCGAGTGGGAGCCGCGGCTCGGCTCGCACGTCTACGACCCGCGGCTGGTGCCGGCCGGGCAGAAGCCCGGGGCGCTGCTCGGGATGGGCATGACCGAGAAGCAGGGCGGCTCCGACGTACGGGCCAACACCACCGCCGCGCGGCCGCTCGCCGAGGAGGGCGCGTACGCGCTCACCGGGCACAAGTGGTTCTGCTCCGCGCCGATGTCCGACGGCTTCCTCGTCCTGGCGCAGGCGCCAGGCGGGCTGACCTGCTTCCTGCTGCCCCGGGTGCTCCCGGACGGCACACGCAACACCTTCGCGATCCAGCGCCTCAAGGACAAGCTCGGCAACCGCTCCAACGCCTCGTCCGAGGTCGAGTTCCGCGACACCTGGGCGCGGCGGGTCGGCGAGGAGGGCCGCGGGGTCGCCACCATCATCGAGATGGTCGCCGCCACCCGGCTGGACTGCGCGATCGGCTCCGCCGCGCTCATGCGGCAGGCCGTCGCACAGGCCGTGCACCACGCCCGGCATCGCAGCGCGTTCGGCGGGCCGCTCGTCGACAAGCCCCTGATGCGCAACGTCCTCGCGGACCTCGCCCTGGAGTCCGAGGCCGCCACGACCACGGTGCTGCGGCTCGCCGCGGCCTGCGACACCGACACCGAGCAGGAGCGGCACTTCCGGCGGCTCGCCGTGGCGGTGACCAAGTTCTGGGTCACCAAGCGGTGCCCGGCCGTCGCGGCCGAAGCGCTCGAATGCCTCGGCGGCAACGGGTACGTCGAGGAGTCCGGCATGCCGAGGATCTTCCGGGAGTCCCCGCTCAACTCCGTGTGGGAGGGGTCGGGGAACGTCCAGGCGCTCGACGTCCTGCGCGTCCTCACGCGTGAGCCGCTCGCGGTGAACGCGTTCCTCTCCGAGGTGGGGCTCGCCAGGGGCGCGGACCGGCGGCTCGACGCGGCCGTCAAGGACCTGCTCTCCGAACTCGGTGACCTCGACGGCGTCGAAGGGCGCGCGCGGCGCATCGTCGAGCGCATGGCGCTCGTCCTCCAGGGCTCGCTCCTGGTCCGTCACGCCCCCGCGGAGGTCGCCGACGCGTTCTGCGCTTCGCGCCTGGGGGGTGAGTGGGGCTCCACCTTCGGCACACTCCCGTCAGGCCTCGCCCTGCCCTCCATCCTCACCCGCACCACCCCCTGGCCGGGGGCGTCCTGAGGTGACTGCCACTTGCCGTGGCGTTGCTTGCTTTCGGTGCGCTGTGATCGGCCGCGCAGTTCCCCGCGCCCCTCAAAAACGCTCACCCTGCGGGAAGAGGGCACCCGCCCAGGGGCGCGGGGAACTGCGCGACAAGCCGGCGCGGCGGGGAGGGCGCGAGGGCGCCGCAGGGGGACGGGCGGGGCGCCCGGGGGAAGGAGGCGCGGCGGAGGGGTGGTGCCGCGCCGACTCGGCACCACCCCCGTCCGTGACGCGGCGTCAGGGTCCGCCCGAAGCGCCCGGGAGCGCAACCGTTGCAGCCAGTTGCAGCTGGCCGGTTGGGCCAAAGCCGAGCGGCCCGGGCCCCCGCCCGGGCACCATTGCAGGAACGGCAGAACGGAGATGTCGTGCCACACCTTCCGATCGGCTTCGGGCGGCTGGAGCGGAGCGACGTCCGTATGTCCCCGCATCTGCTGGCGTCCGTGCGGGCCGCGACGCTGGCCGGCGACGTACCGCCGGAGGCGCCGCGCGCGGTGATCGGCGCGTCGTGGGAGCGCACGCTCGGCCATGGCGTGGATCCGGACGTGGGCCGGCACAACGGCCTGCTCGGCGCGGACGAGATCGAGCACCGCCGGCGCAGCACCGCGCTCGGCGACGTACTCCCGGTGCTGAGCGAGGGCCTGGTGGAGATCGCCGACGCGGCCTGGCACATCATGGTCGTGACGGACGCGGAGGGCCGGGTGCTGTGGCGGGACGGCAGCCACGCGGTGCGCAGGAGCGCGGACCGGCTGGGCTTCGCCGAGGGCGCCTCCTGGTCGGAGGACGTGGTGGGCACCAACGCGATCGGCACCGCGCTGATCACCGGCGCACCGCTCCAGGTGCATTCGGCCGAGCACTTCGTGCGCACCCACCACGGCTGGACCTGTGCGGCCTCGCCGCTGCACGACCCGCGGGACGGCCGGCTGCTGGGTGTGGTGGACGTCAGCGGGCCTGCGGCGACTGTGCACCCGGCGACGCTGTCGCTGGTGTCGGCGGTGGCGCGGGTCGCGGAGGGCGAGCTCCGCTCGCGGCACTGGGCGGCGGTGGGGCGGCTGCGTTCGGTGGCGGCGCCGCTGCTGGCCGGGATCGGCGGGCAGGCGCTGGTGGTGGACCGCAACGGCTGGACGGCCGCGGCGACGGGCCTGGCGCCGGCCGAGCGGGTCGCGCTGCCGGTGTCGGTGGCGGCGGGGCAGGTGTGGGTGCCCTCGCTGGGGCTGTGCCGCTTCGAGCCTCTGCCGGGCGGCTGGCTGATCCGGGTGGGCGGCCGGGAGCGGCTGCCGGCGGCGAGCCGGGTGGTGGTGGACGTGAGCCGGCCGGACGGCTGGACGGTGACGGTGTCGGGTCCCGCGGGCAGCTGGTCGCAGGCGCTCAGCCCGCGCCATGCGGAGCTGCTGTACGTGCTGGCGCTGCACCCGTCGGGGCGTACGGCGGCGGAGCTGGCGGGCGACCTGTTCGGGGACCCGAGCCGTACGGTGACGGTACGGGCGGAGTTGTCGCGGTTGCGCAGGAACCTGGCGGGGGTGCTGGCGCACCGGCCGTATCGTTTCTCCGAGGCGGTGGAGGTCGAGCTGCTGCGGCCCGCACGGCCGCTGGACCTGCTGCCGCATTCGGTGGCGCCCGCGGTGCTGGCGAGCCGCAGGCCCGGCTGACCTGCACTCCCCCCGCGGCGGCGGTGCGGGCTCCGCTTAGGGTGGGCGCATGACCACCGCCGTGACCACCTGGTCCCTTGAGCTGAACGCGCCGGGCGAGCTGCAGCCCGCAGCCGTGCCCGCGGCCGGCGCGGGTGTCCGGATCGTGCGGGCCGAGGTCCCCTCACCGGACTTCCAGCGCTTCCTGTACACGGCGGTGGGCGGCGACTGCTCGTGGACGGACCGGCTGCCGTGGCCGCCGGCCCGCTGGCGCGAGGTGCTGGAGCGGCCGGGCACCGAGCTGTGGGTGGCGTACGAGCACGGCACCCCCGCGGGCTACGTGGAGCTGGTGGGGCAGGACGAGGGCGTGGTCGAGATCGGGTATTTCGGGCTGCTGCCGGACTTCCGCGGCCGCGGCATCGGCGGGCACCTGCTGACGTACGGCACCGAGCGCGCCTGGGACCTGGGCGGGCGCTGGCCGGGCCGGGCGGCGACCCGCAGGGTGTGGGTGCACACCTGCTCGCTGGACGGGCCGTATGCGCTGGACAACTACCGCCGGCGCGGTTTCCGGGTCTTCGACACGGTGACCGCCGTTCCGAACGTCCGGCCGCGCCGGCCGCTCGGCGCGGGGAGTGACGCATGACACAGCGTCTCACATGGCGAGATTATCTGGTCCACATACTGGATAACGGTGGACTCGCCCGAGACCTGCATGCCACGCTTCCGTCATGTCACGCACTGGAATCGCCTTGGTAGGTCGGCCGCACGTCGACTTCTGCCGCGTGTCCAGCGCCATCTGTCCGGCGGGCTGACCGCACAGCCGCACCGCTCCGCCATCCCCGTCGTCGTGGATGCACGGGAGTTCCCCACGTGTCCGCCGCGCTGCCCCACCGCTCTGCGTTTCCCCAGGCCACAGGGTACTTCCGCGCCGTCATCGACCGTATTCGAGCCTGCCAGAAGGACGCATCGCCATGGCATCCAGCCCCGCCACCCCGCAGCCGCCGGCCAGGGGCCGGCCCACCACCGCAGCCGCCGGACGCCGCAAGACGACCCGGCACCGCGGTGAAGGCCAGTGGGCCAAGGGCCACTTCACTCCGCTCAACGCCAACGAGCAGACGAAGAAGGACGATGACGGTCTCAACGTGCGGACGCGCATTGAGACGATCTACGCCAAGGCCGGTTTCGACTCCATCGACGGCGCCGACCTGCGCGGGCGCATGCGCTGGTGGGGTCTGTACACCCAGCGCCGCCCCGGGATCGACGGCGGGCGCACCGCGATCCTGGAGCCCGAGGAGCTGGACGACCGCTACTTCATGATGCGGGTCAGGGTCGACGGCGGCCGGCTGACGGTGGCGCAGCTGCGGGTGATCGGCGAGATCTCGCAGGAGTTCGCCCGCGGCACCGCCGACATCACCGACCGGCAGAACGTGCAGTACCACTGGATCCGCATCGAGGACGTGCCGGAGATCTGGCGCCGCCTGGAGTCGGTGGGCCTGTCCACGACCGAGGCGTGCGGCGACACCCCGCGCGCCATGCTCGGCTCGCCGGTGGCCGGTATCGCCGAGGACGAGATCATCGACGGCACCCCGGCGATCGAGGCGATCAAGGAGCGCTTCATCGGCAGCAAGGAGTTCTCCAACCTGCCGCGCAAGTTCAAGACCGCGATCTCCGGTTCGCCGCTGCTCGACGTGGTGCACGAGATCAACGACGTGTCCTTCGTCGGTGTCGAGCACCCCGAGCACGGCCCGGGCTTCGACCTGTGGGTCGGCGGCGCGCTGTCGACCAACCCGCGGCTGGGCGAGCGGCTCGGCGCGTGGGTGCCGCTGGACGAGGTGCCTGACGTGTGGGCCGGTGTCGTCGGCATCTTCCGCGACTACGGCTACCGCCGGCTGCGCCACCGCGCCCGGCTGAAGTTCCTGCTGGCGGACTGGGGCACCGAGAAGTTCCGCCAGGTGCTGGAGGACGAGTACCTGAAGCGCAAGCTGGTCGACGGCCCGGCCCCGCAGATGCCCTCGCAGGTGTGGCGCGACCACATCGGGGTGCACCGGCAGAAGGACGGCCGCTTCTACGTCGGCTTCGCCCCCCGGGTCGGCCGGATCGACGGCACCACGCTGACGAAGATCGCCGCACTGGCCGAGGGCCACGGCTCCGACCAGGTGCGCACCACCACCGACCAGAAGATGCTGGTGCTCAACGTCGCGGAGGACCGCGTCGACTCGCTGGTCAGCGGCCTGGAGTCGCTGGACCTGCAGGTGCGGCCCTCGCCCTTCCGGCGCGGCACGATGGCCTGCACCGGCATCGAGTTCTGCAAGCTGGCGATCGTCGAGACCAAGGCGCGCGGCGCCTCGCTGATCGACGAACTGGAACGCCGCCTGCCGGAGTTCGACGAGCCGATCCAGATCAACATCAACGGCTGCCCGAATTCGTGCGCCCGTATCCAGACCGCCGACATCGGTCTCAAGGGCCAGCTGGTCACCGGCGCCGACGGCGAGCAGACCGAGGGCTACCAGGTGCACCTGGGCGGCAGCCTCGGCCTTGAGCCCGGCTTCGGCCGCAAGGTGCGCGGCCTGAAGGTCACCGCCGCCGAACTGCCCGACTACGTCGAGCGGGTGCTCACCCGCTTCCAGGCCGAGCGCACCGACGGCGAACGCTTCGCCCAGTGGGCGGCGCGGGCCTCGGAGGAGGCGCTGTCATGAGCGAGCGTGCCGCCCCGTTCTACTGCCCCTACTGCGGCGACGAGGACCTGCGCCCGTCCGAGGAGGCCCGCGGCGCCTGGGAATGCCGGGCGTGCAGCCGTGCATTCCAGTTGTCGTTCCTCGGGCTGCTGGCCAGGAGGCCGGCCGCCGAGACCCCGCAGGGAGGCGCTTCGTGACCACCGCACCGTATACGGCACAGGACTTGCAGCAGCTCGCCGAGCAGGCGGGCCGCGACCTCGAGGAGGCCTCGGCGCTCGACGTGCTGCGCTGGGCCGCCGACACCTTCGGGCCGCGTTTCTGCGTGACCTCCTCGATGGAGGACGCCGTGGTGGCGCACCTGGCCTCGCGGGCGCTGCCCGGGGTCGACGTCGTCTTCCTCGACACCGGCTACCACTTCCCCGAGACCATCGGCACCCGGGACGCGGTGGCGGCGGTGATGGACGTCAACGTCATCACCCTCACCCCCGTGCAGACCGTCGCCGAGCAGGACGCGCAGTACGGCGAGAAGCTGCACGACCGCGACCCTGACCTGTGCTGCGCGCTGCGCAAGGTCGCGCCGCTCGAAGCAGGCCTGAAGGGCTACGACGCCTGGGCGACCGGGCTGCGCAGGGACGAGTCGCCGACCCGGGCGAACACCCCGGTCGTCGGCTGGGACGCCAGGCGGCAGAAGGTCAAGATCGCCCCGATCGCCCGCTGGACGCAAGGCGACGTGGAGGCCTACGTCGCCGAACACGGCGTGCTCACCAACCCGCTGCTGATGGACGGTTACGCCTCCGTCGGCTGCGCGCCCTGCACCCGGCGGGTGCTGGAGGGTGAGGACGCCCGCGCCGGACGCTGGGCGGGCATAGGCAAGACCGAGTGCGGTATCCACCAGTGACGGCACCCCAGGAGCAGGAGACACCGATGACCAGCGGCGCCACCGTATGGCTCACCGGGCTGCCGAGCGCGGGCAAGACCACCATCGCGAGGTCGCTGGCGGACACGCTGCGGGCGCAGGGCCGCCGGGTGGAGGTGCTGGACGGCGACGAGATCCGCGAGTTCCTGTCCGCGGGCCTGGGCTTCACCCGCGAGGACCGCGACACCAACGTGCAGCGGATCGGCTTCGTCGCCGAACTGCTGGCCTCGCACGGGGTGCTGGTGCTCGTACCGGTCATCGCGCCGTACGCCGACAGCCGCGAGGCGGTGCGCAAGCGCCACCAGGCGCAGGGCACCGGCTATGTGGAGGTCCATGTGGCGACCCCGGTGGACGTGTGCTCGGTGCGGGACGTCAAGGGCCTGTACGCACGGCAGGCCGCAGGTGAACTGACCGGACTGACCGGGGTGGACGACCCGTACGAGGTCCCCGAGAACCCGGACCTGCGGATCGAGACGCAAGGCAGCACGGTGGAACAGTCCGCCGCAGCGGTGCACGCGCTGCTCGCCGAGAGGGGCCTCACGACATGACCACGACCGTCACGCACACCGAGCAGCGGGACAGCCCGTACGCGCTGACGCACCTGGACGCGCTGGAGTCCGAGGCGGTGCACATCTTCCGCGAGGTGGCGGGCGAGTTCGAGCGGCCGGTGATCCTCTTCTCCGGCGGCAAGGACTCGATCGTCATGCTGCACCTGGCGCTCAAGGCGTTCGCGCCCGCGCCGGTGCCCTTCGCGCTGCTGCACGTGGACACCGGGCACAACTTCCCCGAGGTCCTGGACCTGCGCGACCGCACGGTCGCCCGGCACGGCCTGCGGCTGCACGTCGCCAAGGTGCAGGACTACATCGACGACGGCCGGCTGCGCGAGCGCCCCGACGGGCTGCGCAACCCGCTGCAGACGGTGCCGCTGACCGAGGCCATCGCCTCGCTCCGCTTCGACGCTGTCTTCGGCGGCGGGCGGCGCGACGAGGAGAAGGCCAGGGCCAAGGAGCGGGTGTTCTCGCTGCGCGACGAGTTCTCCCAGTGGGACCCGCGCCGGCAGCGCCCCGAGCTGTGGCAGCTGTACAACGGCCGGCACGCGGCGGGCGAGCACGTACGGGTCTTCCCGCTGTCGAACTGGACCGAGCTCGACGTGTGGCAGTACATCGCCCGGGAGGGCATCGAACTGCCGGAGATCTACTTCGCGCACGAGCGTGAGGTCTTCAACCGCAACGGCATGTGGCTGACCGCGGGCGAGTGGGGCGGCCCGAAGCCGGGTGAGCCGGTGCAGACCCGGCTGGTGCGCTACCGCACCGTCGGCGACATGTCCTGCACCGGGGCGGTCGACTCCGCGGCCACCACGCTGGACTCGGTGATCACCGAGATCGCCGCGTCCCGGCTGACCGAACGGGGTGCCACCCGCGCCGACGACAAGATGTCGGAGGCGGCGATGGAGGACCGCAAGCGCGAGGGGTACTTCTAACCATGACCAGCACCACGAGCCCGCTGACCGCGGAAGAGCTGTCGGCGACCACCCTGCTGCGGTTCGCCACCGCCGGGTCGGTCGACGACGGGAAGTCCACCCTGGTGGGGCGGCTGCTGCACGACTCCAAGTCGGTGCTCAGCGACCAGCTGGAGGCCGTCGAGCGCGCCTCGCTCGGGCGCGGCCAGGAGGCGCCGGACCTCGCGCTGCTCACCGACGGCCTGCGGGCCGAGCGGGAGCAGGGCATCACCATCGACGTGGCCTACCGCTACTTCGCGACCGCACGCCGCCGCTTCATCCTGGCCGACACGCCCGGCCATGTGCAGTACACGCGGAACATGGTGACGGGCGCCTCGACCGCGGAGCTCGCCGTGGTGCTGGTGGACGCGCGCAACGGTGTGGTCGAGCAGACCCGCAGGCATGCCGCGGTCGCGGCGCTGCTGCGGGTGCCGCACGTGGTGCTCGCGGTCAACAAGATGGACCTGGTGGACTACGCCGAACCGGTCTTCGCCGCGATCGCCGAGGAGTTCACCTCCTACGCGGCCTCGCTGGGCGTCCCGGAGATCACCGCGATCCCGATCTCGGCGCTGGCCGGCGACAACGTGGTCGAGCCGTCGGCCAACATGGACTGGTACGGCGGCCCGACGGTGCTCGAACACCTGGAGACGGTCCCGGTCAGCCACGACCTGACCGGCTGCCCCGCGCGCTTCCCCGTGCAGTACGTGATCAGGCCGCAGACCGCGGACCACCCCGACTACCGCGGCTACGCGGGCCAGATCGCCTCGGGCCTGCTGCGGGTCGGCGACCCGGTCACAGTGCTGCCCTCGGGGCGTACCACCACGATCGCCGGGATCGACGCGCTGGGCCGCAGCGTGGACACCGCGTGGGCGCCGCAGTCGGTGACCGTGCTGCTCGCCGACGACCTGGACGTCTCGCGCGGCGACCTGATCGCACCGACCGGCTCGGCCCCCGCGGTGACCCAGGACGTACGGGCCACGGTGTGCCACCTGCACGAGCGCCCGCTGCGGATCGGCGAGCGGGTGCTGCTCAAGCACGCGACGCGTACGGTCAAGGCGATCGTCAAGGCGCTGCCGTACCGCATCGACCTCTCGCACGGGCTGGCGCACGAGAACGACCCGGCGGCGCTTGAGGTCAACGACATCGGTGCGGTGCAGCTGCGCACCGCGGAGCCGCTGCCCATCGACGCCTACGCCGATGTGCGGCTGACCGGTGCCTTCCTGCTGATCGACCCCGCGGACGGTACGACGCTGACCGCGGGCATGGCGGGCGAGGCGTTCGCGGAGCCCTCGTCGGCCGCCGGTGGCGCGGCGGACGACGAGGGATGGGACTTCTGACGATGGCTCAGGACGCCTTCTCGGGATTCGCGAAGGAGGGCGGGCGCGTCGGCAGCGGCTCGCTCGGCTCGGGTACGGGCGGGGTCGCACGATGTGTGCGCTGACCCGGCACACGGTGGTCCGCGGCACGCCCGGGGCCGCCGGCGCACGACTCCCGCGCGGTGTGCGCACCCCGATGCACCGCCTTCGAAGACCTGACGAACTTCCGGCCGCGCCGCCCTAGGCGCCGCGACACACCGGGCCTGACGAGAGGACACACCTGTGTCTGCGCACCTCCGTTCCGCATCCCGCACCTCCGCCTCGCGCCACAGACTCGTCGCCGTGGCCGCCGCGCTCCCGCTGCTCCTGGGCACCCTCGCCGCCTGCGGCTACGGCTCCGACAAGAAGTCGGACGACTCGGACGCCCCCGCGGCGGCCGCCGCCTCCGGTTCGACCACCGCGGCGAAGCTGTCCGCCGACGAGGTCAAGATCGGCTACTTCCCCAACCTGACCCACGCCACCGCTCTGGTCGGGCTCAAGGAGGGCTTCTTCCAGCAGGAGCTGGGCGGCACCAAGATCAAGCCGGCCACCTTCAACGCGGGACCCGCCGAGATCGAGGCGCTCAACGCCGGGTCGATCGACATCGGCTGGATCGGCCCCTCCCCCGCCATCAACGGCTACACCAAGTCCGACGGCTCCGACCTGCGGATCATCTCGGGCTCCGCGTCGGGCGGTGTGAAGCTGGTGGTCAACCCGGCGAAGATCAAGACCCTGGCGGACGTGAAGGGCAAGAAGATCGCCACCCCGCAGCTGGGCAACACCCAGGACGTGGCGCTGCTGAACTGGATCACGTCGCAGGGCTGGAAGGTCGACGCGCAGAGCGGCAGGGGCGACGTGTCGGTGGTGCGCACCGACAACAAGATCACCCCTGACGCGTACAGGAACGGCTCCATCGACGGGGCGTGGGTGCCGGAGCCCACCGCCTCGAAGCTGGTCAGCGAGGGCGCCAAGGTGCTGCTCGACGAGAGCACGCTGTGGCCCGACAAGAAGTTCGTGATCACCAACGTGATCGTGTCTCAGAAGTTCCTGACCGCCCACCCCGACGTGGTCGAGGCGGTGCTGCGCGGCTCGGTGAAGACCAACGCGTGGATCAAGGCCAACTCCGACAAGGCCAAGGCCGACGCCAACGACCAGCTGAAGGCGCTGACCCAGAAGGCGCTTCCCGCCGACATCCTCGACCCGGCCTGGGCGTCCATCGAGGTGCTCGACGACCCGCTGGCCGCGACCGCCAAGGCCGAGGCCGAGCACGCGGTCTCCGCCGGCCTGCTCGACTCCCCGAAGCTGGACGGCATCTACGACCTGACGCTGCTCAACAAGGTGCTCACGGCGCAGGGCGACCCGGCGGTGGACTCCGCAGGGCTCGGCGCCAAGTAGGCGGCACGGCAGGCATACCGCAGCAACCGACCAGCTGATCGAACCGAGAACCCCAGGAGGTGACACCCATGGCCGACACTCTCACCAGTGCCGCCGCGCAGAGCGCGGAAAGCGCCGCGCACGCGGCCAGGCTCGACCATGTGTCGAAGGCGTTCGGCAGGCCCGGCGGCCGGCAGCTCGTGCTGGACGACATCACCCTCGATGTGCGCCCCGGCGAGTTCGTCTGCCTCCTGGGGGCCTCGGGATGCGGCAAGTCGACGCTGCTGAACCTGGTCGCCGGGCTCGACAAGCCGTCCGCCGGGAGCATCACGACTCCCGGCGGCCGGCCGGCCCTGATGTTCCAGGAGCACGCGCTGTTCCCGTGGCTGACCGCGGGCAAGAACATCGAACTGACGCTGCGGATGCGCGGGATGCCGCGCGAGCAGCGCCGCCCCGAGGCCGAGCGGCTGCTGTCGCTGGTGCGGCTCGGCGGGGCGTACGGCAAGCGGGTGCACGAGCTGTCCGGCGGCATGCGGCAGCGGGTGGCGCTGGCCAGGGCGCTCGCCCAGGACAGCCAGCTGCTGCTGATGGACGAGCCGTTCGCGGCGCTCGACGCCATCACCCGGGACGTGCTGCACGACGAGCTGACCCGTATCTGGTCGGAGACGAACCTGTCGGTGCTGTTCGTGACGCACAACGTGCGGGAGGCGGTACGGCTCGCACAGCGGGTGGTGCTGCTGTCCTCCCGGCCCGGCCGGATCAACCGGGAGTGGGCCATCGACATACCGCAGCCGCGTCGGATCGAGGACGCGGCCGTGGCCGACCTGTCCGTCGAGATCACCGAAGAACTGCGTGGGGAGATCCGCCGCCATGGCCAGCACTGAGACGTCGGGCGCGAAGGACGCCGCGCCCGTTGAGGACGCGCCCGACCCGCAGCAGGACGGCGGCGCGGACGCCCCGCATGCCGCGGTGGCCAAGCAGGCCGGGCGGCAGGACCGGCACGACCTGTCGGGCCTGGAGGCCGGGCTCGACGCGCTGGACGCGGTCGTCGTCAAGCGCGCCCCGATCGGGCAGGTGCTGGTCAAGAAGGTGCTGCCGCCGATCAGCGCGGTGCTGCTGGTGCTGGTGGTGTGGCAGCTCGCGGTCTGGGCGAAGGTCGCCGACAAGACCAAGCTGCCCAGCCCCTCCGCGGTCGGCCAGGAGCTGGGCGACCGGTGGCGGGCGGGCGACCTGTTCTCGATCATCTGGACCAGCGTCTCGCACGGCCTGCTCGGCTTCGCCGCCGCGCTGATCATCGGCACCCCGCTGGGCCTGCTGGTGGCCCGGGTGCCCTTCGTGCGGGCCGCCATAGGGCCGATCCTGTCCGGCCTGCAGTCGCTGCCGTCGGTGGCGTGGGTGCCGGCCGCGGTGATCTGGCTCGGCCTGAACAACTCCACCATGTACGCGGTCATCCTGCTCGGCGCGGTGCCCTCCATCGCCAACGGCCTGGTCGCCGGCATCGACCAGGTGCCGCCGCTGTACCTGCGGGCAGGGCGCACCATCGGGGCGACCGGGCTGCGCGGTGCCTGGTTCATCCTGCTGCCGGCCGCGCTGCCCGGCTACGTGGCGGGCCTGAAGCAGGGCTGGGCCTTCTCCTGGCGGTCGCTGATGGCCGCCGAGCTGATCGCGTCCTCACCCGACCTGGGCGTGGGACTCGGCCGCTATCTGGAGAACATGCGCGAGGGCTCCGACATGGCGGGCGTCTTCCTGGGCATCCTGCTGATCCTCTTCGTCGGCATCGCCATCGACCTGCTGATCTTCAGCCCGCTGGAGCGCTGGGTGCTGCGCTCCCGCGGCCTGACCGCACGGAGCCAGTGACCGTGCGCCCCGGCCTGTCCGCGCCCCCGCTGCTCGTCATCGCGCACGGCTCACGCGACCCGCGGCACGCGGCGACCGTGCACGCCCTGACGCGGCGGGTCGCGGCGGCCAGGCCGGGGCTGCGGGTGGACACCGCCTTCCTGGACTTCAACGCGCCCTCGGTGCCGCAGGCCGTCAGCCGGCTGGCGGCCGACGGCGTACGGGAGGCGGTGGCGCTGCCGCTGCTGCTGACCCGGGCCTTCCACGCCAAGACCGACATCCCCGCGGTGCTGTGCGAGGCCACCGCCGCGCTGCCGTCGCTGCGGCTGCGCACCGCGGACGTGCTCGGCCCTTCCCCGCTGCTGACGGCCGCGCTGGAGCGCCGGCTGTCCGAGGCCGGGCTGCGGCCCGGCGACCGCCCGTCGACCGGCGTCGTGCTGGCATCGGCGGGCTCCACCGATCCGGAGGCGAGCGCGGTGATCGCAGCAATCGCGCGGGAGTGGCGGCACACCGGTTGGTGCGCCGTGCGGCCCGCGTTCGCCTCCGCTTCCCTGCCGCGTACCGAGGACGCGGTCAGGGAACTGCGGGCCGAGGGCGCGCGCCGGGTCGCCGTGGCGCCGTACGTGATCGCTCCCGGCTTCCTGCCCGACCGGATCGCCCGCGGCGCCCGCGAGGCGGGCGCGGACCTGCTGGCCCCGGTGCTGGGCGCGGCCCCCGAGGTCGTCTCGCTGCTGCTGCACCGCTACGACCGGGCGTTGCGCCCGGCCGCCCGGCTGCTGTCCGCCTGAGCCCCACCGGAGCGCCGCACCGTGTGTGGCCTGGGCCTTCGCCGTCGTACGTGTAAGGGGCACTTACCGCGGATGGTGGGGTTGTCCCCACCCCCTGAGGGGGAGATGGCCCGCTGCGAAGTCACCAGCAGGCCGGATGGGTGGGAACGTCCAGCCCCCGTAGCGTCCTCTGTGGAAGGAGCGGCCGGACGCCGCCACCCGAAACGATCCTTACAAGCCTTTCAAGGGGGACACCGTGAGTCGCGCACGCGCACACGGCAGCAGGATGGGAATCGCGGCCTCGATGGGCAGCTGGAGCGCCCGGCACCGGTGGGCCGCCGTGGGCGGCTGGCTGCTCTTCGTGATCCTCGCGGTCTTCGTCGGCCAGTCGGCCGGCCGGGTCGACGTGGACGAGGACCGGTCGATGCCCGGCGAGGTCAGCCAGGCCGCCACGATCAACGACGACGCGGGGCTCAAGCCCCCGGCGGGCGAGATGGTCCTGGTCCAGGCGAAGGCCGGCGCGGGCAGCGCCACGGACCCGGCCTTCCGCACCGTCGTCGGCGAGGTGATGAGCGCGGTCAAGGGCACCGGCAAGGTCACCGCGGTCACCTCGCCGTACGACACCAAGTCGATCTCCGCGAACGGGCGTTCCGCGCTGGTGCGCTTCGACGTGGTCGGCGACCAGAAGACCGCGGCCGACCGCATCGACCCGGTGCTCGACCAGGTCAAGCAGGTCCAGGCCAAGCATCCTGAGCTGCGCGTCGAGGAGTTCGGCGACGCCAGTTCCGAGAAGGTGCTCAACGACGCCTTCGGCAGCGACTTCAAGACCGCCGAGTTCTCCGCGGTGCCGCTCGCGCTGGGCATCCTGCTGATCGCCTTCGGCGCGCTGGTCGCCGCCCTGCTGCCGGTGGCGCTGGCGATGACCGCCTTCGTCGCGGCCGGCGGCGTGGTCGCCGTGGTCAGCCACCTGGTGCCGATGAGCGACACCGCCAACTCGGTGATGCTGCTGGTCGGCCTCGCGGTCGGCGTCGACTACTGCCTGTTCTACCTGCGCAGGGAGCGTGAGGAGCGGGCTGCCGGGCACGACGCGGACACCAGCCTGCGGATCGCCGCCGCCACCTCGGGACGCGCGGTCCTGATCTCCGGCATCACCGTGATCGTGGCCATGGCCGGCATGCTCTTCACCGGCATCGGCGACTTCAAGGCCATGGGCGTGGCCACCATGATCGTGGTCGCCATCGCGATGTTCGGCTCGGTCACCGTCCTGCCCGCGCTGCTGTCGCTGCTCGGCCACCGCGTCGAGAAGGGCCGCATCCCGTTCCTGAACCGGCGCAAGAAGCAGCAGCAGGCCGGCGGGCGTCCCGCGGCGCCCGGCAACAGCCGCCTGTGGCGGTCCGTGCTCGGCCCGGTGCTGCGCCACCCCAAGACGGCCACCGTCATCGCCGGCGGCGCGCTGCTGGCCCTGGCACTGCCCGCCTTCGGCATGAAGACCGCGAACCTGTCGATGCAGCAGGAGCTGGGCGACAGCCTGCCGATCATCCAGACCTACGACCACATCAACACCGCCTTCCCCGGCGGACCCGACCCGGCCCACGTCGTCGTCAAGGCCGCCGACATCAACGCCCCCGAGGTCAAGAAGGCCATCGCCGACTTCCGCGCCGAGGCCGTCTCGGCCGGGGCCAGCAAGGGCCCGGTGACCGTCACCGTGCACAGCGCGCAGAACGTCGCCAGGATCGACGTCCCGCTGGAGGGCGGCAGCGACCGCGCCAAGGCCGAGGCCGACGTGAAGCTGCTGCGCGACCAGGTGCGGCCCGACACGCTCGGCAAGGTCGCCGGGCTGCAGGCGCCGGTCACCGGTGAGACCGCGGGCTCGATGGACTTCACCCACAAGATCACCAGCAGTGTGCCGCCGGTCTTCGCCTTCGTGACCGTCTTCGCCTTCCTGCTGATGCTGCTGTCCTTCCGGTCGCTGACCATCGCGGTGACCTCGATCGCGCTGAACCTGCTGTCCGTCGGCGCCGCCTACGGCATCCTGACCGCGGTCTTCCAGCACGGCTGGGGCGCCTCCCTGGTGGGCGCGCACGGCACCGGCGCGGTGGTGGCCTGGCTGCCGCTCTTCCTCTTCGTGATCCTGTTCGGGCTGAGCATGGACTACCACGTCTTCGTGGTCTCCCGGATCCGCGAGGCCAGGATGCGCGGCCTGTCCACCAAGGGCGCCATCGAGCACGGCATCACCACCACCGCGGGCGTCGTCACCAGCGCCGCCGTGATCATGGTCGCCGTCTTCGCGATCTTCGGCACCCTGTCGATGCAGAGCATGAAGCAGATGGGCGTCGGCCTGGCCTTCGCGGTGCTGATCGACGCCACCGTGATCCGCGGGGTGCTGCTGCCCGCGGTGATGACCCTGCTCGGCGACCGGAACTGGTACCTGCCGCGCTGGATGAACCGGCTGCCCGACCTCACGCACGACGAGTCGGCCCTGCCGCAGCCGCCGGCCGCCGCGCCGCACCCGGCGCAGCAGCTCCCCGACCGGGTCTGACCCCGTCTGACCCCGTCTGACCCCGTCCGACCCCGTCCGACCTCGTCCGACCTCGTCCGACCCCGTCCGACCCCGTCCGACCTGGGATGATCCGGCCCTGCTCCACTGACACCGCCCCCGTGCCGCTCCGGTACGGGGGCGGTGTCAGTGGTCGCGGTTACGGTGGAGAGCATGACCGTACGGGAGAGCAGCGCAAGCGGGACGACGGTGACCGGCGCCGACGAGGTCGAGCGCGGTCTTGAGCAGCACCGGGTGGAGCTGACCGGCTACTGCTACCGGATGCTGGGCTCCGCCTTCGAGGCGGAGGACGCGGTGCAGGAGACGCTGGTGCGGGCCTGGCGGGCCGCCGACCGGTTCGAGGGCCGGTCCTCGCTGCGGTCGTGGCTGTACCGCATCGCCACCAACGTCTGCATGGACAGCCTCAACGCGGGCAAGCGCCGGGCCAGGCCGATGGACCTCTCACCCGCCTCGCACGCCGACGCGGTGCTGCCCGACCCGACCTCCGACGGCATGTGGGTGGAGCCCGCCCCCGACGGCCGGGTGGTGCCCGAGGGCGGCGACCCGGCCGACGTGGTGGTGTCCCGGGAGACCGTCAGGCTGGCCTTCGTCGCCGCGCTGCAGCACCTGCCGCCGCGGCAGCGGGCGGTGCTGATCCTGCGCGAGGTGCTGGCCTGGAAGGCCAGCGAGACCGCGGAGCTGCTGGAGACCACCGTGCCGTCGGTGAACAGCGCGCTGCAGCGGGCCAGGGCCACCCTGGCGGAGGCCGGCGCCTCGGCCGACACCGCGGTGCGCGACACCGCGCTCGACGAGGAGCGCGAAGCCCTGCTGGCCCGCTATGTCGACGCCTTCGAACGGTACGACCTGGCGTCGCTGACCACGCTGCTGCACGAGGACGCGGTCCTCAACATGCCGCCCTATCCGATGTGGGTGACCGGCCACGCCGACATACGCGACTTCATGGCCACCGTCGGAGCCGGCTGCGCGGGCTCGCGGATGGTGCCGGTCGCGGCCAGCGGGCAGCCGGGGTTCGCGCAGTACCGCCCCAAGCCGGGCGGCGGCTTCCAGGCGTTCGCACTGCAGGTGATCGAGACCTTCGGCGGGCGGATCAGCACGATGACGTCATTCCACGACGCCGCCCGGCTCTTCCCGCTCTTCGGGCTCCCACTCGAACTCCCCGCCGAGACCGGCGAGTTGGACGAGCATCCGCAGTCCGGGTGACGCACCGCACAGCCGCACCCGGTAGCCGGTGCGGCGGGCTGCGAGCCGAAGTCTGGCGAGCGCGCCGAGGGTCGCGGTCGTGGCGGGCAGCCCCGCCGCATCCACGGTGACCGTCGCCGGGCCGCTGTGACCTGCGGTGTTCTCGGAGCCGGGGGCCGGCGTCACCAGATGACCTCCTCGCGCAGGGCCGCCGGCGGCGGACGTCGCAGATACCGACCCCCTGCGCGGTGCGAAGTCATCGCTCACCGGGGTACGTATTCGGAGCGGATCGGCGGCGAAGCAGGCAAAATTCGGGGGCGCAGCAGTGGGAGACTTGCCGTTGTCCGTACACATGGGCGATGACAACGGCATATGCGCCAGGACGGGCCGGTGGGCGCACCGGCACCGCCAGGCGGACTTCGGAGGGGTCGGGGCATGGCGGAAGCGGTGTTCACGCAGGAGCGGGCGCAGGCGGTGCTGGAGTCCGCCGGACACCCGTCGGCCGACCTGCTCTCCTTCGGGGAGAACGCGGTCTTCGCGGCCGGCCGGCTGGTGATCAAGGTGGGCCGCGGGGCCGACCTGCTGGACCGCGCCCGCCGCGAGGTGCGCACCGCCGACTGGCTCGCCAAGCACGACGTGCCCGCGGTGCGCTCGGCCGAGTCCGAGGTGCGGCTGGTCGACGGCCACCCGGTCACCTACTGGCAGCGGCTGCCCGAGTCGCTGCGGCCCGCGGAACCCGCCGACGTCGCCCCGCTGCTGCGGCTCGTGCACGCCCTGCCGGAACCGGACTTCGGGCTGCCGCCGCGGGACCTGCTGGGCGGCGTGGAGCGCTGGCTGCGGCTGGCCGGCGACGCGATCGACCCGGCCGAGGCGGCCTTCCTGCGCGCCCGCAGGGACCGGCTGGCCGCCGCGGTCACCGAACTGGTGCCGCATCTGCCGCGCGGGCCGATCCACGGCGACGCGCTCCCCCGCAACGTCCACATCGGCCCCGACGGGCCCGTGCTGGTCGACCTGGAGACCTTCTCCTCCGACCTGCGCGAGCACGACCTCGTCGTGCAGACGCTCAGCCGCGACCGCTACGGGGTGCCGCCCGCCGCCTACTCCGCCTTCACCCGCGCCTACGGCTGGGACGTCGCCGACTGGGCGGGCTGCGAGGTGCTGCGCGGGGCACGGGAGACGGCCGGCTGCGCCTGGGTCGCCCAGCACGCGGCGGCCAACCCGGCCGCGCGCAGCGAATTCCGCCGCCGGGTGGCGTCGCTGCGCTCGGGCGACTCCACGGTGCGCTGGTACTCCTTCTGACACCCGGCTCCCCCTGACGACCGGCTCCTTCTGAACCTCCCCCACGCCGGGCGGCCGCGCCGCCCGGCGGTTTCCGCATGCCCGGCGGGTCCTGCCTGCCCGCTTGGCGTTAACCCTATCACCGATGTAAGACTTAAGAGGTCTCCCGCTTCCGGGTGACTCCCCTGCCGGGAAAGGGAATTGGCATGCCCAACACACTCGCGGGGCAGCGCGGCACCCTCCTGCTGCTCACGAGCGTCGAACTCCTCGTCTTCCTCGACACCTCCGTCGTCAACCTCGCGATGCCGAGCATCGGCAGCGCGCTGTCGCTGAGCCTCGCCACGCTGGTCTGGGTCAGCAGCGCCTACCAGGTCACCTTCGGCGGCTTCCAGTTGGGCGCCGGCCGCGCCACCGACCGGCTCGGCATGCGGCTGATGTTCCAGACCGGCCTGGCCCTCTTCACCGCCGCCTCGCTGCTGGCCGGGCTCACCCACTCCGGCGCGGCCCTGATCGCCGCCCGCGCCCTCCAGGGTGTCGGCGCCGCCATCCTGATCCCGGCCGAACTCGCCCTCATCACCGCGGTGTTCACCGACCCCGAGGCCTACCGGCGGGCCTTCGGGGTGTGGAGCGCCATGGGCGCGGTCGGCGCGGCCGGCGGTGTCGCCGCCGGCGGGGTGATCGTCTCCGCGCTCGGCTGGCAGTGGGTCTTCCTGGTCAACGTGCCCATCGGGGTCCTCGGACTGCTGGCGAGCAGCCGGCTGCTGCCGCGCGACGGCATCGACCTGCGCGCCGTCCGGCGCGGCGAACTCGACCTGCCCGGCATGGTCACCGGCACCGGGTGCCTGCTGCTGGTCGTCTACGTCGCCACCAAGGCCGCGGAAGGCTCACTCGACCTGCGGCACTGGCTGCTCGCAGGCCTCGCGGTGCTCCTCGGCGCGGCCTTCGCCGCGGTCGAACGGCGCACCCCCACACCGGTGCTGCCCTTCCGGCTCTTCCGCACCCGCGACATCGCCGGCTCCGCGCTGGCGAACTTCCTGGTCGGCGCCGCACATGTTCCCGTCTTCGTCTTCCTCTCGCTGTACTTCCAGGAGGTCCACCACTACAGCGCCGTCAAGTCCGGTCTCGCCGTGCTGCCCATCGCGCTGGTCGGCATCCCGGTGGCCCGGCTGCTCATCCCCCGGGCGCTCAAGGCCGTCGGCCCGCGCAGGGTCCTCGTCGCCGGCATGGCGCTGCTCGCCCTCGCGCTCCTGCTGCTGTCCCGGATCCCGGCGCGCGCGGACTACGCGGCCGACTTCCTGCCCGCCGCCATGGTCTTCGCGGTCGCGCTGCCCGCCTGCTTCGTCGGTGCGACGATGCCGGCGATGCGGGCGGCCGCGCCGGGCGAGACGGGGGTGGTGTCGGGCGTCGTCAACACCGCGCAGCGGCTGGGCGCCGGGCTCGGCGTGGCGGTCCTGGCCGCCGACGCCGGCGGCGGCGCCATCACCGGTTATCACCACGCCTTCCTCGGCGCCGCGGTCTTCGCAGGCCTCGGCCTGCTCGTTGCGGCCTTCCTCCTCGACGCCTCGGTCCCAGAGCCGTCCCCGGCCTCCTGACCCGCCACCCGGCCCTGCCCCTTGGGGAAGGCGGACCGCCCACCGCAAAGGGCGCCCCCCGGGAGGGTCAGGCGGCGGTGTGCAGCGGCCAGTCGCCGGGTATCGGCTCGGCTCCCGCGTTCTGCCGGCGCAGCCACGCCGAGAAGTCCTCGGCCCATGCCGCATACCAGCCGCCCTGGGCGACGTGCAGGTCCCACAGGTCGGCCTGGCCCGCCTCCGGGAAGCGGGCGGCGAGGGCGCGGGCGACCCGCACCGCGGCCAGGGCGTCCACGCCCGCGTCGTGCGCACCGTCGAGAGCGACGCCGTAGACCGCGCAGGCCGCCTCCAGCGTCCGCTTGCCCCTGCGGTACTTGTCGAGGGCGCGGTCGATGACCAGCGGGTCCACGACGGGTCCCGGACGCCCGCCCGGGGCGACCAGCGGCGGCAGGGCGTAGCGCCGCAACTCCGCGTCGAGCAGCGTGAGGTCGAAGGGCGCGTTGTAGATGACGACGGGGACCTGTGCCGCCCAGTAGCCGCGCACCGCGTCGGCGACCTCGGCGACGACCTCAGGCGCCGGGCGCCCCTCTGCGGCGGCGCGGGCGGTGCTGACGCCGTGGATGGCGGTGGTCTCCGGGGGTATCGGCACCCCGGGGTCGGCGAGCCAGGCCCGGTGCCGCACCGGCTGGCCGTCCTTGACCTCGGTGACCGCCGCGGTCACGATCCGCGCCTGCCGCGGATCGGTCCCCGTGGTCTCCAGGTCGAAGCCGACCAGCAGATCCTCGTGCCATGCCATGGCAAGTCCCCTTCCCGCCCCGTTGTCCCCCTGTGCCCTGCCATCATCGCGTGCACCACTGACAGTCCCGGGGTCAGGACACCGGCCTCGCGTCGGTCCAGATGCTCTCGAACTCCTCGCGGTAGACCTCGAAGAGCCCGGTGTCGGCGGGCCGGTCGTCGGCGACGACGCGCCGCGAACCGCCGCGCAGCACCATCACGGGCACCTCCATGCCGCGCGCCCTGCGCAGGTAGGACTGGACGACGGCGAGCCCGTCGCCGCTGTCGCCGTCCACGAGGTAGGCGGTGAAGCGCGGGGTCTCGTCGAACACCTGGATCTCGAAGGCGCCGGGGTCGCGCAGCCTGGCCCGCACCCGCCGCATGTGCATGATGTTCATCTCGACGGAGCGGCTCATCTCACCGCGCCCGAGGCCGAGTTCGCGCTCGCGGCGGCGGACGGCGCTGCTTGCGGGGTTGAGGAACAGCAGCCGCACCCGGCAGCCCGCCTCGGCGAGCCGGATCAGCCGCCGGCCCGAGTAGTTCTGCACCAGCAGGTTCAGCCCGATGCCGACCGCGTCGAGCCTTCTGGCGCCGGCGAAGAGGTCCTCGACGGGCAGTTGGCGCTGCAGCCGCACCCGGTCGGCGTAGACGCCGACGACGTCGGAGAAGCGGTCGGCGACCAGTTCCTCGACCGCGTCGACCGGCAGCCGCTGTGCGGACGTGCGGTCGCTGCGCGCGCCCAGCAGGTCGAGCAGCCGGGCGCTCGCCCGCTCCGCCTGGTCCAGGACGGTGCGGGACAGCGCCCGGTTGCGGGAGACCACGTGCCGGGCCACTTCGAGCTCGTCCAGGGCCAGTTCGAGGTCGCGGCGGTCGTCGAAGTAGGGCTCGAAGCAGGGCCAGTGCTGGACGACCAGCTCGCGCAGCTGGGGCAGCGTCAGGAAGCTGAGCACGTTGTCGTCGGCCGGGTCGAGCAGGAAGCCCTTCCTGCGGCTGACCTCGCGTACGGCGACGGCCCGCTGGACCCATTCGTGGCCGGCGGGTCCCGCGGCCGCGACGACCCACTCCTCGCCGTGCACGGGTTCGTAGATGGGCCGCAGCACCGCGTTGACGACCGCCCGCAGCCGCTGCTCGACCAGGTTCAGCCAGACGTAGGCGCGGCCCGCCCTGCGGGCGCGGGTGCGCACCTCGGCCCAGGCGTCGGCGCCCCAGTCCAGCTCCGCCCCGATCTCCATGGGCTGGGCGAGAGTGACCGCGCCCTGCGATCCCTCGACAGTGGTGTCGTGCTGGTCACCCTGCTCACCGCCTCCCGGGAGCATCAGACCTCCGGACGTCACCACTTCACCGCCTCCCACCCCCGTCCACGATCAAGGAAGGGTACTGCGGTGCGGGGGGTGTCGCAGCAGTATCGACCCTACTTGACTACTACCGGACAACCCCATCACTCGTACGGTCGCTGGCTGTTGTGGCAGTGTCACCCTCGGGTGGGAGCGGATGGGAAGATGACTGCTCGTCAAGCTTCGGCAACGCAGCCCCTCCGGGTGCGATGACCAGGTGACCGGGCCGCGCGCCCCGGTCAGGAGTGGAAGAGTCTCGACATGCAAGTCTGGCCGGGTCAGTCCTACCCCCTCGGCGCCACCTTCGACGGCGCGGGCACCAACTTCGCCGTCTTCTCCGAGGTGGCGTCGCGCATCGAACTGTGTCTGCTGCACGACGACGGGTCCGAGACCGCGGTCGAGCTGCGCGAGGCCGACGCCTTCGTACGGCACGCCTACCTGCCCGGTGTGATGCCCGGCCAGCGGTACGGCTTCCGGGTGCACGGCCCCTACGACCCGGCGCGCGGGCATCGCTGCAACTCCGCGAAGCTGCTGCTCGACCCCTACGCCAAGGCGATGAGCGGCGACATCGACTGGGACGAGTCGGTCTACGGCTACCGCTTCGGCCAGCCCGACTCGCGCAACGACCTCGACTCCGCCCCGCACACCATGACCTCGGTCGTCGTCAACCCGTACTTCGACTGGGCCGACGACCGGGCGCCGCGGATCGACTACCACCGCACCGTCATCTACGAGGCGCACGTCAAGGGCCTGACGATGACCCACCCCGGGCTGCCCGAGGAGATCCGCGGCACCTACGCGGCCCTCGCCCACCCGGCCGTGATCGGCCATCTGGTGGAACTGGGCGTCACCACCCTGGAGCTGATGCCGGTCCACCAGTTCATCCAGGACCACCGGCTCAGCGACGCGGGGCTCGCCAACTACTGGGGCTACAACACCATCGGCTTCTTCGCGCCGCACCACGCCTACGCCTCGCTGGGCGACCGCGGGCAGCAGGTGCTGGAGTTCAAGACCGCGGTGCGGGCGCTGCACCGGGCCGGCATCGAGGTGATCCTCGACGTGGTCTACAACCACACCGCGGAAGGCAGCCACCTCGGCCCCACCCTGTCGCTGCGCGGCCTGGACAACGCCTCCTACTACCGGCTCGGCGGCGACAAGCGCTACTACACCGACACCACGGGCACCGGGAACTCGCTGCTCATGCGCAGCCCGCACGTGCTCCAGATGATCATGGACAGCCTGCGCTACTGGGTCACCGAGATGCACGTCGACGGCTTCCGCTTCGACCTCGCCGCGACCCTGGCCCGGCAGTTCCACGAGGTCGACCGGCTCTCGTCCTTCTTCGACCTGGTCCAGCAGGACCCGGTCGTCTCCCAGGTCAAGCTGATCGCCGAACCCTGGGACGTCGGCGAGGGCGGCTACCAGGTCGGCAACTTCCCGCCGCTGTGGACCGAGTGGAACGGCAAATTCCGCGACACCGTACGCGACCTGTGGCGCGGCGAGAGCGCCACCCTCGCCGAGTTCGGCTCCCGGCTCACCGGCTCCTCCGACCTCTACCAGGACGACGGGCGCCGCCCGCTGGCCTCCATCAACTTCGTCACCTGCCACGACGGCTTCACCCTGCGCGACCTGGTCTCGTACAACGACAAGCACAACGAGGCCAACGGCGAGAACAACCGCGACGGCGAGAGCTTCAACCGCTCCTGGAACTGCGGCGCCGAAGGCCCCACCGACGACCGGCAGGTCAAGGCGCTGCGGCAGCGGCAGATGCGGAACTTCGTCGCCACGCTGATGCTCTCGCAGGGCGTGCCCATGCTCTCCCACGGCGACGAGTTCGGCCGCACCCAGCGCGGCAACAACAACGCCTACTGCCAGGACAACGAACTCGCCTGGATCGCCTGGCCCGACAAGCGCGGCACCGGCGAGGACGCCGACGAGGCGCACCGCATGCACGAGTTCGTACGGACGATGGTGTGGCTGCGGCGCGACCACGCCGTCTTCCGGCGGCGCCGGTTCTTCCACGGGCGGCCCGTGGAAGGCACCCACGACGAGCTGTCCGACATCGCGTGGTTCACCGCGGAGGGCGGTGAGATGACCCAGCGCGAATGGCAGGCCGCGCACGCCCGCTCGCTGGTCGTCTTCCTCAACGGCAACGCCATCTCCGAGCCCGGGCCGCGCGGTGAGCGCGTCACCGACGACTCCTTCCTGCTGATGTTCAACGCCGCGCCCTCGGCCCAGGAATTCCTGGTCCCGGTCAACCACGGCAAGGAGTGGCAGCTGGTCGTCGACACCGAGCGCCCGGAGGGGGTGCCTCCGGGCGCCGGGGAGCGGGTCGCGGCCGGGGACCGCATCCTCCTGGCCGACCGCAGCATGATCGTCCTCCAGAGGCCGGCCGACTAGGCCTGGGGCCGCCCAGGGGTGCCACTTGCCGTGAGCTTGCACCTTTCGGTGCGTCCTGGCTGGTCGCGCGGTTCCCCGCGCCCCTGAAAACGCTCACCCTCTTGTGCAGAGGGCGCCGCCTGAAAGCGCCGGCTCTGCGCACAGAGGGCAACCATCAGGGGCGCGGGGAACTGCGCGACCAGCCACAGCGCCGGGGAAGGTCCGGAGGCGACCTGAAGGGGCAGGACAGGCGGAACCCGGGTAGAGAGGTTGGCATGAGCGAAATGGCGGTGCCGAGCGCCACGTACCGAATACAGGTCCAGCCCGGGTTCACGTTCGCGCAGGCGGCGGCCGCGGCGCCGTACCTGGCGCGGCTCGGCGTCAGCCACCTGCACCTGTCCCCCGTGCTGGAGGCCGTGCCCGGTTCCGGGCACGGGTACGACGTGGTGGACCACACCAGGGTCAGGGCCGAGCTGGGCGGGGAGCAGGGCCTGCGGGAGCTGTCCCGCACGGCCCGTGAGCACGGCATGGGCCTGGTCCTGGACATCGTGCCGAACCACATGGCCGTACCGGCCCCCGAGTACCTGAACGGGCCGCTGTGGGCCGTGCTGCGGGACGGCCCCGACTCCCCCTTCGCGGACTGGTTCGACATCGACTGGGCCGCCCTGGGCGGCAAGGTGCTGCTGCCGGTGCTGGGGGAGCCGCTGCCGGACGCGCTGGGCGCCCTGTCGGTCGTACGGGACAAGGCCGCGGGCGGCAGGGTGCTGCGGTACTACGACCACCGCTTCCCGCTGCGCCCCGGCACCGAGGGACTGCCGATGCCGCAGCTGCTGGAGTCGCAGGCGTACCGCCTGGCGTACTGGCGTACCGCGCGGACCGACCTGAACTACCGGCGCTTCTTCACCATCGCCGACCTGATCGCGGTGCGTGTCGAGCGGCCCGAGGTCTTCGAGGCCACCCATGCGACGGTGCTGCGGCTGCTGCGGGACGGCGTGGCCGACGGGCTGCGGGTGGATCACCCGGACGGCCTCGCGGACCCGGCGGGGTATCTGCGGCGGCTGGCGGAGGCCAGTGGCGGGCGCTGGACGGTGGTCGAGAAGATCCTGCAGCGCGACGAGCCGCTGCCCGCGGACTGGGCCTGCGCGGGCACCACCGGCTACGACGCGCTGGACCGCATCGACGGCCTGTTCACCGACCCGGCGGGCGCCGCGGAGCTGGACGCCTTCCACCGGGCCTACACCCGCGCGGACGACGACCGCGGCGGCCGGTGGGCGCCGACGGTGCGCAGGGCCGCCCACCGGGTGGTCACCGTGGACCTGGCGGCCGAGGTCGCCCGGCTGCGCCGTGCGGCGGAGCGGGCCAGGGCGGGGCTGCCCGGCGCCGGGCCGTACCCCCCTGACGTGATGGACGACGCGATCCGCGAGGTGCTGGTGCGGGTGCCGGTCTACCGCCCGTACGTGCCGCCCGGCGGCCCCGCGGGCGGGAGGGACGAGGCGATGCTGGAGCGGGCCGCGTTCGGCGCCGGGCGGGCGCTGGGGCAGGAGCCGGGCGGCGCGGTGGACTTCGTACGGGACCTGGCGCTGGGCCGGTGCGCGGGGGCCGACGCCGACGACTTCACGGTGCGCTTCGCGCAGGTCGCCTCGGCGCTGCACGCGAAGTCCGTCGAGGACACCGCCTTCTACCGCTACACCCCGCTGCTGTCGCTGTGCGAGGTGGGCCGCGACCCGGGCCGCCCGGCAACCGACCCCGCCGACTTCCACGCCTACTGCGCCACCGTCCTGCGCGAGCGGCCCGCCACGGGCACGGTGCTGTCCACGCACGACACCAAGCGCAGCGCCGACCTGCGGCTGCGGCTCGCGGTGCTGTCGGAGATGCCGGAGGCGTGGCAGGAGTGGCTGGGCGCCCGCGAGGTGCGCGAAGCCGAACTCGACTGCCCGCCCGCGCCGAACGCGCAGGTGCGGTACACCGCCTACCAGACCGGTGTGGGCCTGGGCTTCTGCCACCCGGACCGGCTGGTGCCCGCGGTGCTCAAGGCGGTGCGGGAGGCGGGCCTGTACACCACCTGGACGGAGCAGGACGAGGGCTACGAGAAGGCGGTCGCCGAGTTCGTCGAGCACGGCCCCTGCGGGGTGCAGGTCTACGACGTCGGCGAGTTCGCCGCGCTGCTGCGCCCGTACGCCACCGCGAACTCGCTGGGCGCGGCCCTGCTGCACCTGACGATGCCGGGCGTGCCGGACGTCTACCAGGGCACGGAATTCCCCGTGCACACCCTGGTCGACCCCGACAACCGCGGCCCGATGACCGGCATGAGCGGCGGTGTCCAGCGCTTCGGGGTCGGCGGCACCCTGGACGGCCTGCTGGCCGGGCAGCCCCCGCGCGGCCCGGAGGAGGCCAAGCTGCGGCTGACGGCGGTGGCGCTGCGGCTGCGCAGGGACCACCCGCAGTGGTTCGGCCCGGCGGGCGCGTACGACCCGCTCGCCGCCGACGGCCCCGCCGCCGACCACTGCGTGGCCTTCCTGCGCGGCGGCAGCGCCCTGACCGCGGTGACGCGGCTGTCCCGGCGCCTGGAGCAGGCGGGCGGCTGGCGCGACACGGTGCTGCCGCTCCCCCCCGGCACCTGGCGCAGCCGGCTCGGCACCGGCACCTACCAGGGCCGGGTCCCGCTGGCGGAGCTGTTCGCGGAGTCCCCGGTGGCGCTGCTGACCCGCTAGGACCGGCCCGTCAGGTCCGCCTGATCGGCCTCCGGGAGCCAGTGCAGGGCCGGGTCGTAGCTGAGCCAGGACTGGGCGGCGGCGGTGGCGGCGAAGGCGGCGAGCAGCCGGGGCAGCACCGCGTGCTGCTCGCCGGTGCGCCAGATCGCGTGCCAGGCGTAGAGCGGCGCCGGCCCCCGTACGGGGATCTCGCTCAGGCCGCTGCCCGCGGGCACCTCGACGTCCGCGCACAGCAGCGAGAACAGCTCGGGATGCCCGGCCAGGTGCGCAAGGAAGGGGTCCAGGCCCAGGTTGATGCCGCCGAAGTCGTCGGGCACCCCGAAGCGCTCGGCGAAGGCCCGCAGGAACTCGACCTTCGCGCGCGGCGCCGGGAACCACAGCCGGGACGCCCGCAGGTCCGCCGGGCTCAGGGCGGTCGCGCCGGCCAGCGGGGCCGCCCGGCTCATCACCGCCTTGACCCGCTCCAGCCTGACCAGCCGGCGGGTCAGCCCGGCCGGCCACGGCTCGTCCAGGGCGTGGGCGCGGCCCAGCGCGAAGTCGATCTCGCCGTCGCGCAGGCCCGCGAGCGCCGCCGGGTAGCCGGGCCGCAGGCTCAGCTCGATGTCCAGGTCCTGGTCGCGGGCCACGACCTCGCGGACCGTGCGCAGCGGCAGGAACATGTGGCCCCACACACTGACCCGCAGCGGCCGCTCCTCGTGCCGTGCCGCGGCCACCGCCGCCTCCCCCGCCCGCACCAGCTCCCGGGCCGGTTCGAGGAACCTGCGGCCCGCGCCGGTCAGTTCGACGCCGTGCCCGGTGCGGTCGAAGAGCTTGCGGCCGAGTGCCTCCTCCAGGCGGGCGACCCGCTTGGACAGCGCCTGCTGCGTCAGGTACAGCTCGGCGGCGGCCTGCCCGAAGTGCAGCCGGTCGGCGGTGACCACGAAGGCCCGCACCTGCCCCAGGTCGAGATCCACCGCCGCACCCCCGTCCGTTCACGCCTGCCCGGTCGGCAGCACGATCACCTGCCGCAGGTTAACGCGCGCGGGCCGGCTGGTGACGTACGCGATCAGGTCGGCGATGTCCTCCGACGTCAGTGTGTCGGGAAAGGCCTGGAACATCCCGTCGAGCTGCGCCGACAACTCCGGGTTGTCGATGTGCCCGCCCAGTTCGGTGTCGGTCAGGCCCGGCTCGATGTTGGTGACCCGCACTTTGCGCGGCCCGAACTCGGCCCGCAGCGACGCCGACAGGTGGGTCAGCGCGGCCTTGGTGGCGCTGTAGACGGCGTAGCCGGGGAAGGTCAGGTGTGCGCCGATCGACGAGACGTTGACCAGGTCCGCGGGCCGGCCCTCGGCGCCGGCGGCGAGCAGGTCGTCGCGGAAGGCGTCGATGATCCGCAGGGCGCCGGTCAGGTTGGTGTCGACCATCCGCGCCCACTCGTCGCTGCGGCCGGCGTCGATCGGGTTGGGCAGCATCACGCCGGCGGCGTTGACCACCAGGTCCACCCGCCCGTACGCAGCCCTGATCCGGTCGGCGGCGGCCCTCACCGACGCGTCGTCGGTGACGTCCGCGGTGACGGCCAGCGCCTGGCCGCCGCCCGCGGCGATCTTCTCCGCGAGCGTGCCCAGCCGCTCGGCGCGGCGGGCCAGCAATGCGACCCTGGCGCCCTGTGCGGCCAGCAGCCGGGCGGTGGCCTCGCCCATCCCGCTGGCGGCTCCGGTGACGACGGCGGTACGGCCGGCGAGGCTGCCGAAAGTGGTGCTCATGACGTGTGACTCCCTGGTGGTGACCTGCCCGGCGCTCCTGCCGGGCTGACGGCTCCACTGTGCTGCGGCCCGCGGACGCCACCCAGGGCTCCGCTCCACCTGGGTCCGGCAGTACCACGCTCACGCCCGCGGGCCTGGCCTACGCTCGTGTGCATGGAGAACACACTGGGGGACTTCCTGCAGACCAGGCGGGCCAGGATCCAGCCGGAGGACGTCGGCCTGCCGCCGTACACCAGGCGCCGGGTGCCGGGGCTGCGCAGGGAAGAGGTCGCGCAGCTGGCCGGGGTCAGCGTCGACTACTACATCCGGCTCGAACAGGGCCGCGGCAAGAACGTCTCCGACGCCGTCCTGGACGCCGTCGCCCGCGTGCTGCGGCTCGACCCGACCGAGCAGCAGCACCTGCGGGACCTCGCACACCCCGCCCGCAGCGCCTCCCCCGCACCCTCCACGGCCGTACGCCCCGGGGTCCGGCTGCTGCTCGACAACCTGGCCGACCGCCCCGCCATGGCCATCGACCACCGCATGGACGCGCTGGCCTGGAACTCCCTCGGTGACGCCGTCCACGACTTCACCGGCGGCGCCCCCCGCAACATGCCGCGCCGGGTCTTCCTCGACCCGGGCGCCGCCGACGTCTACCCCGACTGGCCCGCGGTCGCCGCCGAGACCGTCGCCTACCTGCGGCTGCACGCCGGCCGGCACCCCGACGACCGGCGGCTCACCGAGCTGATCGGCGAACTGTCCGTGAAGAGCGAGCACTTCCGCCGGCTGTGGGCCGACCACCTGGTGCGCGAGAAGACCTACGGCGTCAAGCGGCTCATCCACCCTGTCGTCGGCGAACTCGACCTCGCCTACGAGACGCTGTCCCTGCCGGGCGACGCCGACCTGACCGTCGTCGTCTACACCGCGCAGCCCGGCACGCCCACCGCCGAACGCCTCGCGGTCCTCGCCAGCTGGCACGCCGGCGCGCGCCCCGCCCAGCGGGCCGGCCAGGTGTGACAACCAGGGGTTGTCACACGCGACGGAAGGCTGTTGGACGGCACCCCTGACCTGCGGTTCTCCTGGATCCAGCGCTGCGCGGCAGAACGCCGCCGCACCGGACCGAGGAGCTGACGATGAAGGCACTGCTGCCCACAGGGGACCCCGCCACCCTGGTCGCGCCGGGCGAGGCGGAAGAGCCGCGGTCCGGCCCCGGCCAGGCACTGGTCAAGGTCGAGGCCTTCTCCGTCAACCGCGGTGAGATCCTCCGGCTGCACGGCGCCCTGCCCGGCGTCGGCATGCGGCCGGGCAAGGACATCGCGGGCCTGGTCGTCCAGGCCGCCGCCGACGGCAGCGGACCACGCACCGGGCAGCGCGTCGTCGCCCACCCGCCGGGCGGCGGCTGGGCCGAATACGCGGCGGTCGACACCGACCGCATCGCGGTACTGCCCGACACGGTGCCCACCCTCACCGCCGCCGCCCTGCCGCTCGCCGGCCTCACCGCACTGCGCCTGCTGCGCACCGCGGGCAGCCTCGCCGGCCGCTCCCTGCTCGTCACCGGGGCGTCCGGCGGGGTCGGCCACTACGTCACGGAACTCGCCGTCGCCGCAGGCGCGGACGTCACCGCCGTCACCGCGACCGCCCCGCGCGGGCGGCGGCTGGCCGAATTCGGCGCCACCGTCGTGCACGACCTCGCCGACGCGGGCGGTCCCTTCGACACCGTGCTGGAGTCCGTCGGCGGGCCGACGACCGCCCGCGCCCTCGCGCTCCTGCGGCCCCGCGGGCAGCTGATCTGGTTCGGGCAGGCGTCGGGGGAGCCCGCCGCGCTCGACTTCTTCGCCTTCTTCGGCGGGCCCGTCTCCGCGACGCTGCGCCACTTCTCCTACGAGGACTTCCCCGAGCCGTACGCGGCCGACCTCGCGCTCCTCGTCCGCCTCGTCGCCGCCGGGCGGCTCCACCCGGAAATCGGCCACCTCGCCGACTGGTCGTCCACCCCGTCGGTCCTGACCGCCCTCCTCAACCGCGCGATCCCGGCCAACGCGGTCCTCAAGGTGGCCGCCTAGGCCGTGTTGTGGAAGTCCCGCCTGCCCCGCGACGCCTGGCACGCACGCTCGCTGCGTTGTCGGAGTCGTCCGAGCAGGCCCACTACGAGGACGACCCTCCGCCTTGCGATCGCACGCACCAGACGCCGCGGGGCCCGCCCTGTGGGCGGACGGCCCTACTTCCAAAACACGGCCTGGCGCCCCCTTCCCCCCGCCCGCCTCTCCCCCGGCGGCGAGCTGCCCGCAGGTGGGTGCCACGTGCCGTGGCGTTGCTTCCTTTCCGTCCGGTGGGGGCTGGGCGCGCAGTTCCCCGCGCCCCTGAAAACGCTCACCCTGCGGGAAGGGGGCACCCCTCAGGGGTGCGGGGAACTGCGCGACCAGCCCCCACCCACCGCAAGGTGCAAGCTCACCGCAAGTGGCAGGGCCTGACGGGGCGCCGGAGGGGCGCGGGGTCACCCGGTCAGGAGGGTGACGAGTGCGGCGGCGGGGCCGGCGAAGGTGGTGCGGGACCAGGCATAGAGGGGCCGCCGCCACGGCGGGGCGAGGGGGACGGCGGGGGTGCCCGGGGGGACCGCGTAGGAGGGCACCACGGCGACCCCCGCCCCGGCCGCGGCCATGGCCACGGCCGTGGTCGTGTGCTCGGTGCGCACCGCAGTCCGCGGCGCGAACCCGGCCCGCTCGCAGGCGAGGTCGATGAAGGGCCTGCCCTGAACGACCGGCTCCATCGCGCAGCGGATCCAGTCCCGCCCGGCGAGCGCCCCCAGCTCGATGGGCGCGGCTGCGGCGAGCGGGTCCCCGGGGGGCACCACGACGACGACCTCCTCGTCGCCGATGTGCACCGCGGCGGCGGCCCCGCCCCCGCCGTGGCCGACGGCGATGTCGGCGACCCCGCGCTCCATGCTGTCGTCGAGGTCCTCGTCCCGCGCGTATTCGTGCAGGACGAGTTCGACGCCGGGCCGTTCGCGCCGCCAGCGCGCGAAGACCGGGGGCAGCAGGCCGGCGGCCACGGAGTGGACGGCGGCGACGTGGAGTTCCCCGCCGACGGCCCCGGCGGCGGCGCGGGCGGCGCGTTCCGCCTGGGCGGCGCTGCCCACGGCGACCTCGGCGTGCGGCAGGAAGGCGCGGCCCATGGGGGTGAGCCGTACGCCCCGCGGGAGGCGTTCGAGCAGCGGGCCGCCGACGTACCGTTCGAGCGCCTTGATCTGGTGGGACAGTGCGGGCTGGGTGACGTGCAGTTGTTCCGCGGCCCGGGTGAAGGACCCGGCGGCCACGACGGTCACGAAGTACTCCATCTGGCGCAGGCTCATCGCGGCCTCCCATAAGCGCTCTGCATGCCTGCCACACACGTTAGGCCTTGGACTCATGGCAGGGCACCGCCGGAGACTGGCGTTCATGAGCGCAGAGGAGCGGGACGCGGCGGATGTCATCGTGGTCGGCGGCGGTACGGGCGGTTACAGCACCGCCTTGCGGGCCGCGGCGCTGGGCCTCGACGTGCTGCTGGTGGAGCGGGACCTGGTGGGTGGCACGTGCCTGCACCGCGGCTGCATCCCGAGCAAGGCGATGCTGCACGCGGCGGAGCTGGTCGACGGGATCGCCGAGGCGCGGGAGCGCTGGGGGGTGAAGGCTGCCCTGGAGGCGGTGGACTGGCCGGCGCTGACCGCGACGCGCGACGACATCGTGGCCCGCAACCACCGCGGGGTGGAGGCGCACCTGTCGCATGCCGGGGTGCGGGTGGTGCGGGCGGAGGCCCGGCTGACCGGGCCGCGTTCCGTGGCGGCGGGCGGGAGGGCGTACACCGCGGCGCGCGGCATCGTGCTGGCGACCGGGTCGCGCCCGCGGCTGCTGCCGGGCCTGGTGCCCGACGGGCGGCGGGTGGTCACCAGTGACGACGCGCTGTTCGCACCGGGCCTGCCGGACTCGGTGCTGGTGCTGGGTGGTGGCGCGATCGGCGTGGAGTACGCCTCGCTGCATCGCTCGATGGGCGCCCGGGTGGTCCTGGTGGAGGCCGCGGACCGGCTGCTGCCGCTGGAGGACGCGGAGGTGTCGCGGCAGCTGGGCAGGGGTCTGCGCAGGCGCGGCATCGAGGTGCTGGCCGGCGCGCGGATGACGGCGGCGGAGACCTACCAGGACGGGGTGCGGGTCACGGTGGTGACCGCCCGCGGCGAGACGCGGGTGCACGAGGTGGCGCGGCTGCTGGTCGCGGTGGGGCGGGAGCCGGTCACCGACGGGCTCGGCCTGGAGGCGGCGGGGCTGGCGACGGACGCCCGCGGCCATGTGGCGCCCGCCGACTGGGCGCGGCTGGAGACGGCGGTGCCCGGCATCCATGTGGTGGGCGACCTGCTGCCGCCGCCCTCGCCGGGGCTGGCGCACGCCTCCTTCGCCGAGGGCCTGCTGGTGGCGGAGGTGCTGGCGGGCGGCAGCCCGCGGCCGGTCGACTACCCGGCGGTGCCGCGGGTGACGTATTCGAGCCCGCAGACCGCCTCGGTGGGACTGACCGAGGAGCAGGCGCGCGAGCGGGGCCACGACGTGGTCGTGAACTCGATGCCGCTGACCGCGGTCGCCAAGGGCATGGTGCACGGGCAGGGCGGCAGTGTGAAGGTCGTCGCGGACCGCAGCGGCGGCCCGGTGCTCGGTGTCCACCTGGTGGGACCGCACGTCTCGGAGATGATCGCGGAGAGCCAGCTGATCGTCGGCTGGGAGGCGGAGCCGGCCGACGTGGCATGGCACATCCACCCGCATCCGACCTTGTCGGAGGCGGTGGGCGAGGTGTTCCTGACGCTGGCGGGCCGCGGGCTGCACCAGTCGGTGTGAGCGCCCGGCGGATTTGCGGCGAGTGAACTTCGTCTGAGCCGCCCGGTCGGCGGGCATGCATGTGCCCGGGACGGACTGTCGCGGACCGGACGGGAGACGTGTGTGCTGTTCGAAGTGTGGGCGCCCCTTGCCCAGCAGGTGGAGATCCTGGTCGACGAGCGCACCCACCGGCTCGACCCGGACCCGTCCCGTGAGGGCTGGTGGCGCACCGAGCTGCCGGCACCGGCGGGCACCCGTTACGCGTACGTACTGGACGGCGGCCCGCCGCTGCCCGACCCGCGCTCGCGCCGGCAGCCGGACGGGCCGGACGGGCCGAGCGCGGTCGTCGACCACGACGCCTTCGCCTGGTCGGCGCCCTGGCCGGGCCGCGGCCTGCCCGGCGCCGTCCTGTACGAGCTGCACGTGGGCACCTTCACCCCCGAGGGCACCTTCGACGCGGCTGCGGAACGCCTGCCGCACCTGGCGAGGCTGGGCGTCACCCATATCCAGCTGATGCCGGTGTGCCCCTTCCCCGGCACCAACGGGTGGGGCTACGAGGGCGTGTCGCTGTGGGCTGTGCACGAGCCCTACGGCGGCCCCGAGGCGATGAAGCGCTTTGTCGACGCAGCACACCGGCACGGCCTGGGCGTGGTCCTCGACGTGGTGCACAACCACCTCGGCCCCTCCGGCAACCACCTGCCGCCCTTCGGCCCGTACTTCACCGACCGCCACCACACCCCCTGGGGCGACGCGGTCAACCTGGACGCGCCCGGCTCGGACGAGGTCCGCTCCTTCCTGACCGGCAGCGCGCTGGCCTGGCTGCGCGACTACCGGCTCGACGGGCTGCGGCTGGACGCCGTCCACGCCCTGGTCGACACCCGCGCGCTGCACTTCCTCGAAGAGCTGTCCCTGGCCGTCGACGGGCTGTCGGCCGCGCTCGGCCGCCCGCTGTTCCTGATCGCCGAGTCCGACCTGAACGACCCGCGCACCACCGCCCCCCGGGAGGCCGGCGGCCTGGGCCTGCACGCCCAGTGGAGTGACGACTTCCACCACGCCCTGCACACCGCGGTCACCGGCGAGTCGCAGGCCTACTACGCCGACTTCGCCGCGGCGGGCCCCGCCGCGCTCGCCAAGACCCTCGGCCACGGCTTCTTCCACGACGGCAGCTACTCCTCCTTCCGCGGCCGGCACCACGGCCGCCCCCTCGACCCGAGCACCGCACCCGGCCACCGGCTGATCGGCTACGCCCAGACCCACGACCAGGTCGGCAACCGGGCCACCGGCGACCGGCTGACCGTGCGCCAGCTGGCCGCCGCCGCGGCCATCGTCCTGACCTCGCCCTTCACCCCGATGCTGTTCATGGGCGAGGAGTGGGGAGCGACCACGCCCTGGCAGTTCTTCACCGACCACCACGACCCGGAGCTGGGCGCGGCCATCACCCGCGGCAGGCGCCGCGAGTTCGCCGGCCACGGCTGGGCCGAGCAGGACGTGCCCGACCCGCAGGACCCGGCCACCCGGGACCGCTCCTGCCTGGACTGGGCCGAGCCCGACAAGCCCGAGCACCGCGAACTGCTCGACTGGTACCGCGCCCTGATCGCCCTGCGCCGCTCGGAGCCCGCCCTGACCGACCCGCAGCTCGACGCGGTCACCGCGACCGCGGGCGGCCGTACGCTGCGGGTCGCCCGCGGCCCCTTCCGCATCCTGGCCAACTTCTCCGACGCGCCCGCCCGGGTGCCGCTGAACTCCCCCTGCGAGATCGTGCTGGCCCGCCCCGGCTGCAAGCTCCTGCCCGGGCCGGCAGTCCAGCTCCCCGCCCGCGGGGCGGCCGTCCTGCGCACCACGGACGCTACGGTGGAGGCGTGACGCAGACACCCACGGAATCAGAACCGCTCGCCGACTGCGTGCTGTGCGGCGAGCCCACCGAGTACCCGGCGAGCACCCGCGGCGCCACCTACTGCCCGGTCTGCGAGTGGCAGGAGGCCCAGCGCACGGCCTGCTTCGGCTAGGGCCTGTCCTAGGTCTCCAGCAGTGCCGCCCGGCTGGCGGCCACGTCGAAGCCGGCCGGGGGGTACTCGGGGCCGATCAGCTCCAGGTGCTCCAGCAGCAGCTGGGCCACGGCCCAGTTGCGGTACCACTTGCGGTCGGCGGGCACCAGGTACCAGGGCGCGCTGTCGGTCGAGCAGCGCTCCAGCGCGGCTTCGTACGCCTGCTGGTAGGACGGCCAGAGCGCCCGCTCGGCGATGTCGCCCTCGTTGAACTTCCAGTGCTTGGCCGGGTTGTCCAGCCGGGCCACCAGGCGCTCGCGCTGCTCCTCGTACCCGATGTGCAGGAAGACCTTCACCACGGTGACGCCGTCGTCGGCGAGGGACTGCTCGAAGCGGTTGATCACCCCGTAGCGCCGGCTCCACGTCGACCGCGGCACGAGCTTGCGCACCCGGGCGATCAGCACGTCCTCGTAGTGCGAGCGGTCGAACACACCGATCTCCCCCGGCACCGGCAGCGCCCTGCGGATCCGCCACAGGAACGGGTGCTGCGACTCCTCGGCCGTCGGCGCCTTGAAGGCGGTCACCCGCACACCCGTCGGGTTCAGCCCCGCCGCCACGTGCTTGACGGTGCCGCCCTTGCCCGAGGTGTCCATGCCCTGGAGCACCAGCAGCACGCACCGGGGGTCACCCGCGGTGCTCTGCGCGAACAGCCGCTCCTGCAGGTCCGCCAGCCGCGCCCGCACCAGCTCCGTCTCGGCCAGCGCCTTCGCCTTGCCCCCGGGGCTGCCGGGCGTGGCCCGCGTGTCGTACTCCGCGAGGCTCACCCCTTGCGGGACCCGCAGCAGCGACCGCAGGCTGCCGTCCGCCTTCTTGCGCTTGTCCTTGGCCATGCACCGATCGTGCGCCCGTTCAGGCCGCCCCGCCAGCGCCGGCGTCCCTGGCCAGCGCGGTCAGCCGGGACACTGCACGGAAGTACTTCTTGCGGTAGCCGCCGGCCAGCAGTTCCGCCGCGAACAGCCGGTCGAAGGGCACCCCCGAGGCCATCACCGGTATCTCCCGGTCGTAGAACCGGTCGGCGAGCACCACGAGACGCAGCGCCGTCGCCTGGTCGGTGACCTCGCTGACCCCCGTCAGAAAGACCGCCTCGACCCCGTCGCACAACGCCCCGTACCGGCTCGGATGCACCGTCGCCAGATGCGCGGCCAGCGCCCCGAAGTCGTCCAGCGCGGAACCCGGCGTCCGCAGCGCCGCCCGCGTCACCTGCTCGTCCACGTACGGCTCCGGCGCCTGCGGAAGCCCCCGGTGCCGGTAGTCCTCACCGTCGATCCGCACACTGGTGAACCGCGCCGACAGCCCCTGTATCTCCCGCATGAAGTCCGCCGCCGCGAACCGCCCCTCCCCCAGCTTCCCCGGCAGCGTGTTCGACGTCGCCGCCAGCCGTACGCCCGCGTCCGCGAGCTTGCCCAGCAGCGTCGACACCAGCACGGTGTCGCCCGGGTCGTCCAGCTCGAACTCGTCGATGCACAGCAGCCGGTGGTCCTTCAGCGCGTGCACCGCCGGCTGGAAGCCCAGCGCCCCGACCAGGTTCGTCAGCTCCACGAACGTCCCGAAGGCCTTGCGCTCCCTGGGCGCGGGCGTCGCATGCCACAACGAGGCCAGCAGATGGGTCTTGCCGACGCCGTAGCCGCCGTCCAGATACACCCCGCCCGCCGGCGCCGCCGGCTCCCGCCGGAACCACCCCCGCCGCGCCTCCTGCGCCGGGCGCGCCGCGAACGCCTTGAGCTGCGCCACAGCCGCGGCCTGGCTCGGCTGCGCCGGGTCCGCCTCGTACGTCTCGAACCGCACCCCGTCGAACCGCGGCGGCGGCACCATCTCCTGGACGAGCCGCCCGACCTCGACATGCGGGCTGCGCCCGCTGAGGGCGACCGGTCTGATCAGCGCGGAAGACGACACGGCTCCTTAGCCTAGTCCGTCCTCCCACGCCTGCCGGCGTGGGGTTTCTCTCCCACCCGCACCACCCGTGCGAGTTGTAGTTCGTCGAACGGTCTCCCAGTGGGCGGTGCCCCGCCATCGGCGGCTGCGCGCCGACACCCCCCGGCGAACCGCCAGCAGCTGCCGCGGCCGAGGACGCAGCGAAGGCCACCTCGCCGACAACTCACCGCAAGCCGCCATCGCAGCCGAGGGGACGATTCGGGGGTGTCCCCGCAGGCATGCGCGCGACTCCCGCCGCCTCGTTCGGGAAGAGCCGAGGCGCGCAGGCCGAGGAGATACCCCCGAAGCGGCACCGACCCCGGCCGCACACAGCACGCGCACCCCGAGCGGACCAAAAGCGCACGTGGGAGACTGCGCGCATGCGCCGCCTGCTTCCTTCCGCCGGGACGACAGACCCCGACCTCGACACCCCCCGCGGCCTGGCGGCCGCCTACGCGTACCCGGCGCCCCGGGAGAAGGACCGCCCGTACCTACGGGCGAACATGGTCGCGTCGCTCGACGGCGCCGCCCACGCCGAAGGCCGCTCCGCCCCCCTCTCCTCCCCCGCCGACATGCGCGTCTTCGGCACCCTCCGCGCCCTGGCCGACGCCGTCCTCGTCGGCGCCGAGACCGTACGCCGCGAGGGCTACCGCCCGGCGAAGGCCCGCAAGGACTTCGCCGAGCAGCGCGCCGCCGCCGGCCAGCTCCCGGCCCCGGTGATCGCGGTGGTGAGCCGCAGCCTGGACCTGGACCTGGACGCCCCGCTGTTCCGCGAGCCGGTGACCCCGGCGACCGCGACGATCGTGCTGACCTGCACCGCCGCGCCGCGCGAGCGCAGGGCGGCGGCGGAGGCCGCCGGCGCCCGGGTGGTCCTGGCGGGGGACACCGCCGTGGACCCGGTGCGGGCGGTCGCGGAGATGGCCGCGCTGGGCCACACCCGGCTGCTGCACGAGGGCGGCCCGCGCCTGCTGGCGCAGTTCGCGGCGGCCGGCGTGCTGGACGAGCTGTGCCTGACGGTGGCGCCGCTGCTGGTGGGCGGCGACGCGCCCCGCGTGATGAACGGCCTCCCGATGCCGGCCGGGCCGACGGCGTACGTACCCCTGTCCGTCCTGGAAGAGGGCGGACAGCTGTTCACCCGTTACGTCCGCGGGTAGACGCCCACCACCCCTGCGGCGCGCACCGCGCGCACCCGGGGCAAGGATGAGCCGCAAAAAACCGGATTCCACCGTTCCGCTTGGCTCCGCTCGGGAACACTTACAGCGATGCCCTGTGAAGACCGGGGCAGGATGGACCCATGGCGGCCCAGTGGCCTGCGAGAAAGAAGGACGCGTCCGTGTTCACGACCGTACTCATGATCGAGAAGCCGCTCGCTTCGGCGGACGTGGAGCTGATCACGTCTCTGCACGGCGAGGAGCAGGTCTCCTTCGTGGTGCTGATGCAGCCCCGCGGCGACCAGGACCGGCTGCTGCGTGCGGTGGACGACGTGGCACTCGGCTATATCGAGGACGCGGCCAAGGAGCGCGAGGTGCCGGAGGGCGAGGAGGCCTTCCAGCCCGCGGAACGGGCGCTGGCGCACTCGATCGGGGCGCTGCGCGCGGCCGGCGCGGACGCGGTCGGCGAGATCGTCCAGAAGCACCCGCTGGACATGCTCAAGACGGTCGTGGAGCGCACCGGCGCCGACGAGGTCATCGTGCTGACGGCGCCGCACTTCGTGGAGGAGTTCTTCCACCGCGACTGGACGTCGCGCGCCCGCCACAAGGTGGGCGTTCCGGTGCTGAAGCTGTTCGCACAGGCGGACGACGGCGAGCGGCCCGCGCAGGGGTGACGGACGGCGGGCGCGGGCAGTGCGAGAATCGGCTGACCCGTCAACGGCTCACCCTTTGGAGACCCGCGTATGAGCCCGTCCGTTCCGCCCACCATGGACCGACCGCACTTCATCGGTATCGGCGGCGCAGGGATGTCGGGGATCGCGAAGATCCTCGCGCAGCGCGGGGCGCACGTGGCGGGCAGCGACTCGCGGGAGTCGGAGACGGCCGCGGCGCTGCGCGCCCTGGGCGTGACCGTGCACATCGGGCACGACGCCGCGCACCTGGCGCGGGACGCGACGGCCGTCGTGGTCTCCAGCGCGATCCGGCAGGAGAACCCGGAGCTGGCGGCGGCCCGCGAGCGCGGGGTACCCGTGGTGCACCGCAGCGACGCGCTGGCCGCCCTGATGGAGGGTGCCCGGGCGATCGCGGTGGCCGGCACGCACGGCAAGACGACGACCACCTCGATGCTGGCGGTCGCGCTGACCGCCCTCGGCATGGAGCCGTCGTACGCGATCGGCGGCGACCTGGACGCGCCCGGGTCGAACGCCCACCACGGCGCCGGCGAGGTCTTCGTCGCGGAGGCCGACGAGAGCGACCGCAGCTTCCACACGTACGCCCCCGAGGTGGCGATCGTGCTGAACGTGGAGCTGGACCACCACGCAAACTACGCCTCGATCGAGGAGATCTACGAGTCCTTCGAGACCTTCGTCGGCAAGGTGCGGCCCGGCGGCACCCTGGTGGTGTCGGCCGACCAGCCGGGCGCGGTGGAGCTGACCTCCCGGGTGCGGGACATGGGGGGCCTGCGGATCGTGACGGTCGGCGAGGCCGAGGGCGCGGACGTGCGGGTGGTGAAGATCAACCCGCGCGGCCTGACCAGCGAGGTCACCGTGCTGCTCGAGGGCAGGATGCTGACCTTCACGGTGTCGGTGCCGGGCCGGCACTACGCGCTCAACGCGGTCGCCGCGCTGGCCGCGGGCATCGCGATCGGGGCGCCGGCCCGCAACCTGGCGTCGGCGCTCGGCAAGTACACCGGTGTGAAGCGCCGGCTGCAGCTCAAGGGCGAGGCGGCGGGGGTGCAGGTGATCGACTCCTACGCGCACCACCCGACCGAGATGGCCGCCGACCTGGAGGCGATCCGCGGCGCCGCGGAGGGCGGCCGGGTGCTTGTGGTCTTCCAGCCGCACCTGTTCAGCCGCACCCGGGAGCTGGGCGTGGAGATGGGCGGCGCCCTGGCGCTGGCCGACGCGTCGCTGGTGCTGGACATCTACCCGGCGCGCGAGGACCCGATCCCCGGGGTGACGAGCGCGGTCATCATCGACGCGGCAAGGGCGGCGGGCGCCGACGTGAGCGCCGAGTCCGACCGGCAGGCGGTGCCCGCGGTGGTGGCAGGAATGGCCAAGCCGGGTGATCTCGTTCTCACCATGGGGGCGGGCGACGTGACCGACCTCGGACCGCTGATTCTCGCCCGCCTCGGCAGCTGAGAGGACCTCCATGTCGTATGAAGTGAACAAGACCGACGAGCAGTGGCGCACGGAGCTGTCGCCCGAGGAGTACGCGGTCCTGCGCAAGGCCGGCACCGAGCGTCCGTTCACGGGCGAGTACACCGACGTCACCACCGAGGGCGTGTACGCGTGCCGGGCGTGCGGCGCCGAGCTCTTCCGCTCCGACACGAAGTTCGAGTCCCACTGCGGCTGGCCGTCGTTCTACGACCCGGCCGACACCGACGCCGTCGAGCTGATCGAGGACCGCTCGATGGGCATGGTCCGCGTCGAGGTGCGCTGCGCGCGCTGCGGCTCGCACCTGGGCCACGTCTTCGAGGGCGAGGGCTACGGCACGCCCACCGACCAGCGCTACTGCATCAACTCGATCTCGCTCAAGCTCGCCCCCAAGGAGTAGCGGCCCCAGCCCGTCAGGGGTAGGTGCGGCGGGCGGCCCGCAGGGAGAGGGAGCAGGCCGCCGCGGCGAGCACGGCCGCGGCCGCCAGGGCCGGCACCGGGTAGGAGACGGACCCGGTGCGCGAACCGGTGACCAGGTCGGTCACCGCGGCCTGCGCCGGGGAGCCCGAGACGATCAGCACGGCGCCCGCCGCCAGCCCCGTGGCGAGCAGCGACCAGCCGCCCCGCCGCAGCAGCGGCGGGTTCGTGAGCGCCCCGACGGCGGTGCCGAGCAGGACGGAGACCGCGGCGGCCAGCAGGCCCGCCACGGCCGCAGGGCCGACCGGCACCGCCGTGCGCATGTCGTCGGAGTAGGCGCTGCTGACGGCCGCGACGACGCCCGTGCCGACCGCGCCGAGCAGCGCGGACGCCAGCACCGCGGTGCCCAGTGCCCCCGCCTGCGCCTGCCGGGCGCCGACCGCGGAGGCCACGCAGGCCCGCGCGGCGGGCGGCTCGTTGCCGACGCAGACCCGTACCATCCACGCGGCGACCGGCAGCAGCAGCGCCGCCGCGTACCCGAGCGAGCCCAGCACCGGCTGGCCGCCGGACACGCCGATCGCCATGACGGCGCCGTACAGGAGCAGCGGCGGCAGCCAGCGGTGCGAGCGGGCCAGCAGCCCTGCCTGGTAGGCCAGCAGGGCCGCGGCCCGCTGCCGTACACCGGTGGCCGCGGGCACCTCCGGCAGGTCGGGGGCGACCGCGGCGGCCGGGGTGTGGGTGCGGACACCGGTGACATGCCACGGCGGGTCCGCGCCGAGCAGCCCGCGCAGCGCCGCGTCCGACTCCTGCGCGGGCACGACGAGCCGCAGGTCCGAGTCCTCGGGGCCGCCGGGCCGCACCGCCTCGATGACGACGCCCTCCGCGGGCGGCGGCGCGGCGGTCGTCAGGTCCACGGCCACGGGTCCCGTCCCCGCCGGCACGGTCACCGTCACGGTGGCCTCGCCCGCCAGCCGGCGCGCGTCGTGGTCGACGAACACCACCGTGCCGCCCGCCGCCACCCGGGCGCGGACCGCCGCGTCGAGGGCGCCGCGGGCGTCGGTGTCCAGGCCCGTCCACGCCTCGTCAAGGACCAGCAGCGCGGGGTCGGCCAGCAGTGCCTGCACCACCGCGACCTTCTGGCAGGTGCCCTTGGACAGCTCGTCCAGCGGGGTGCGGGCGTACGCCCCGATCCCGAAGCGGTCGAGCCAGTGCTCGGCCCGGGCCCGCGCGGCAGCCGCGGGCAGGCCGCGGAGCGCACCGATGTGGGTGAGATAGCGCAGGACGGGGAAGGGCAGCGCCGCGGGAAAGCGCTCGGGCACATACGCGGTGGACGCGGCCGGGCGGCCGGTGACCCTGCCCGCGTCGGGGGCGTCCACCCCCGCCAGGACGCGCAGCAGCGTCGACTTGCCGCTTCCGTTCACACCCTGCACGCGCACCAGCGCGCCCGCGGGCACCTCCAGCGTGACGTCCCGCAGCACCCACGGGCCGCGCACCCCGTAGCGCCGCCCCACGCCGTCGAACCGCAGCAGTCCCGTCGCACGCACGACCCTCATCCTGGCCCACCCGCCCGTGGGCCGCCAAGCCGCGGTGGCAGACTGGGCCCGTGACCAGCCCCTTCCAGCACAGCGCCGCCGAGCGGGACGCGGCACCGCAGTTCGTCCTGCCGCTCGTGGTCCGCATCGAACGCGACGCTCCCCCCGCCCGCACCGACGCGCTGGAGACGGCCGCCCGGGCCGTACTGACCCTGCTGTCCGACGAACGCGCCACCGCCGAGGACGGCGAATGGACACAGGCGGTACGCGACTGGGAGGACGCCAGGATCAGAAAGGTCGTACGCCGGGCGCGGGGCGCGGAATGGCGCAGGGCCGAGGCGCTGCCCGGCATCACCGTCACCGGCCGCACCGCCGAGGTGCGGGTCTACCCGCCCGTGCCGCTCGACGGCTGGCCCAAGGACCTGGCCAGGCTCCAGGTGTCCGGCACCGAGCTGGACGACCGGGGGCCGGTCCCGCCACCCGAGGCGGGAGTGCCGGTGCTCTGGATGAATCCCGAGGTAACGATGTCCGCGGGCAAGGCCATGGCCCAGGCCGGGCATGGAGCGCAGCTCGCCTGGTGGGAGCTGGGCGCTCCCGGGCGCGCTGCCTGGAGGTCGGCGGGCTTCCCCCTCGCGGTCCGCACGCCCGCGAGCCGCGTCTGGACGCGGCTCGCGTCCACCCCCGCGCTCCCCGTCGTCCGTGACGCCGGCTTCACCGAAATCCCCCCGGGCACGCCCACGGTCATCGCCTCCTACCCCTGAGCAGGCACTCCTCCTCACCCCCACCGGCCCGCCCCCCGTCCGCACAGTTCCCCGCACCCCTGAAAAACGCCCACCCCCGCAGCCAGACGGCGCCCCCTGAAAGCGCCGCCCCTGCGGAAAGAGGGCAACCCCCAGGGGCGCGGGGAACTGCGCGCGCAACCCACCACCGGGGGAAAGGCGACCGCCCACCGCATGGGGCAGGACCCCGGAGGGGCTAGGCGGGGAGGAGGACGAGGCGGCCGCGGAGGCCGGCTTGGGCTTGGCGGGTGTGGGCCGCGGCAGCCGCGGCCAGCGGGTATGTGGCTGCCACCCGCAGCGTGAGCCGGCCGGCTTCCACAAGCGCGGCCAGCTCCGTGAGGCGCGGCCCATCCGCACGGACCCACACGTTGTGGACCCGCGTTCCCCGCCGCGGCACGGGATCGGCCCCGAGCCCGACGGCGACGAAGGCCCCGCCGGCGCGCAGCGCCTCAAGCGCTCGGGTCTTGAGGCCCGCGGCGTCGAGGACCCCGTCCACCCCGCCGGGCACGACCGCGCGGACCGCGTCCGCGACCCGCTCCCCCCGCGGCACGAAGTGCTGCGCACCGAGGCCGCAGACGAGTTCCTCGTCGTCGGGCGAGGCGAGGGCGACGACCCGCAGCCCGCGGGCGACGGCGAGTTCGACGGCGAAGCCGCCGACGCCGCCGGCCGCGCCGGTGACGAGCAGGGTGTCGCCGGGCGCGAGGTCGAGCAGGTCGAGGGCCTGCGCCGCGGTGAGGCCGCACAGCGGCAGGGTGGCGGCTTCGGCGGACGGCACGTCGCGGGGCGCGCGCCCGACGGCGGCCGCGTCGAGTACGACGTACTCCGCGTATCCCCCGGTGACGAGGTCGAGCCGGTCGACGAGGCCGATCACGGCGTCGCCGACGGCGAATCCCGCCCCCGCCCCGACGGCGTCGACCGTGCCGACGACGTCCCAGCCGATCCCGAACTGCGGCTGCGGTTCCGCGAAGCCGATGGTGATCATGGATCCGGCGCGTACGGCGAGGTCGATGGGGTTGACCGCGGCGGCCTGGACCGCGATGCGCACCTGCCCGGGGCCGGGCTCCGGCAGCGGCTGCTCGACGGTGACCAGCGCCTCGGGACCGCCGAAGTCCCGTACGACGACTGCACGCATGGCTGTTCTCCTGGGTTCACGAGGGTGTGGCGGACACCTGCGAACCTAGATCGCGTTACTCTCTTTCGGTAAGAAGGCACCTGGAAGTGCGTAACCCACGTGGGAGTCGTCATGCCGACAAGGACCGCGGCCGAGCGCCGCGCGGAGGCCAGGGCCGCGTATGACGCCTTCATGGCGGAGTGCCCGTCGCGGCAGCTGCTGGAGCGGATCAGCGACAAGTGGGCGACGCTGATCGTCACGGCACTGGCTGACGGCCCGCGGCGCTATGCGGAGCTGGCCAGGACGATCGCGGGGGTGAGCCAGAAGATGCTGACCCAGACGCTGCGCGCGCTGGAGCGCGACGGCCTGGTGACGCGTACGGTCACCGCGTCCGTGCCGGTCAGGGTGGACTACGAGCTGACCGGCATCGGGCGGGAGCTGCTCGTCGTGCTGGCGGCCGTCAAGTCATGGTCGGAGCGGCACATCGAGCAGGTGCTGGACGCCCGCGACGCCTATGACGCGGCGCACGCGGACGACAGGCCCTAGGGCGGGTCAGGCCAGGCCTGCGACGAGTTCTGCGACGGGGCGGCGGCGCCCGGTGAAGAAGGGCACCTCCTCGCGGACGTGCATGCGTGCCTCGGAGGCGCGCAGCAGCCGCATGAGGTCGACGATGCGGTACAGCTCGTCCGCCTCGAAGGCCAGGATCCACTCGTAGTCGCCGAGCGAGAAGGACGCCACGGTGTTGGCGCGCACGTCGGGGTAGCCCCGGGCCAGCTTGCCGTGGTCGGCGAGCATGCGGCGGCGGTCCTCGTCGGGCAGCAGGTACCAGTCGTAGGAGCGCACGAAGGGGTAGACGCTGACGTAGTCGCGAGGCGTCTCGTCGGCGAGGAAGGCCGGCACGTGCGACTTGTTGAACTCGGCCGGGCGGTGCAGCGCCATGTTGGACCACACCGGCTCCAGCGCGCGGCCCAGGCGGGTGCGGCGGAAGAGGTTGTAGGCCTCCTGCAGGGCCTCGGCGGTCTCGGCGTGCCACCAGATCATCAGGTCGGCGTCGGCGCGCAGGCCCGACACGTCGTAGGTGCCGCGGATCGTGACGTCCTTGGCGGCGAGCTGCGCGAACAGCTCCTCGACCTCGTCGGCGTACCCGCTGCGGTCCTCGGGCAGCGGGCTTCGGAGCCGGAAGACCGACCACAGCGTGTAGCGGATGACCTCGTTGAGGTCCTTGGCCTTCTTGCCCGCGTTGGCGGTCCTGGCGTGGGTGGCGGCTTCCGCGGCGGCGGAGTCGAGGGCGTGGTCGGCAGTCGAGTCGCTCATGCGGCTATTCTCCCGCGCCGCCTGATGCGCCCGGCACCAGGGTGGCCAGTACCTCGGCCGCCGCGCGCTGCCCGCTGCCGATGCAGGCCGGGATGCCGACGCCGTCGTAGAGGGCGCCGCACACCGCGAGGCCGGGGAGCTTGGCGACCTGTTCGCGGATGCGGGCGACGCGGTCCACGTGGCCGACCGGGTACTGCGGCAGCCCGGCGGCCCAGCGGGTGACCCGGGCGGCCACCGGCGCCGCGCGCAGGCCGACGGCTTCCGCCAGGTCCTCCCGGGACAGCCGCACGAGGTCGGCGTCGTCCCAGGCCAGGTCCGCCTCGTCGCCGTGCCGCCCGACCGAGGTGCGCAGCACCATCGTGTCGCCGGAGGCCCGGTCCTGCCAGCCCCACTTGCGGCTGGAGAAGGTCGAGGCCTTGATCGTACGGCCGTCGACCGGCGGTACGAGGAAGCCGCTGGACTCCGGCAGCCGCAGCAGGTCGGTGCGGCGGTAGGCGAGGGTGACCAGGGCCATGCCCGCGTAGTCCACGCTGTCCAGGTCGGCGGCGGCCGCGGGCGACTCGGCGCCGAGCAGCCGGGCGGCGACCGGTGCGGGGGCGGCGAGGACCACGGCGTCGGCGTCGAGGGCGCGGTCGTCCAGGCGGACCTGCCAGCCGTGCGGTCCTGTCCTGCGCAGCTCGCGGACCGGCGCCGACGTCTCGATCACCACACCCGCGGCCCGGCAGGCGTCGGCGACGGCGAGCGGCAGCCGGCCGATGCCGCCGCGGATGCCGTTGAAGACCGGCCCGGTGCCGGCCGAGGCGGCGGCCTTGCGCTGGATGTCGCGCGCGGCCTCGATCAGCGAGCGCCCGGTGCGGGCGGCCTCGTAGAGCTGGGGCACGGCGGCGCGCAGCGAGATCTCGTACGCGTTGCCCGCGTAGACGCCGCCGAGCAGCGGCTCGACGAGCCGGTCGACCACCTCGTGGCCGAGCCGGGCGGCGACGAAGGCGCCGACGGCCACGTCGCCGTCGACCGGGGTGCGGGGCAGGACGTGGTCGAGCGGGATGCGGGCGAGGCCCGCGGCCGAGATCACCCCGGAGGCGGCGAGCGGGCCGACGTCGCCGGGGACGCCCATGACGTGGCCCTTGGGCATGGGGCGCAGCCGGCCGCGGGTCCACAGGGTGGCGCCGAGCACGGCGGGCGGCTCCAGGTCGTCGCCGAGGCCGACCTCGCGGGCCAGCGCGACCGCCTCGGGCCTGCGGGCCAGGACCGACTCCGCGCCGAGGTCGACCGGGACTCCGGCGATCTCGTCGGCGTGCAGCTTGCCGCCGAGCCGCGGCGAGGCTTCGAGCAGCGTCACCCGGGCGCCCGCCCCGGCGAGCCGGTGGGCGGCGGCCAGCCCAGAGATGCCGCCCCCGACGACCACCACATGTCCCCCTGCGGGTCCCCTGCCGGGTCCCGCCGCCCCGCCGTGCGCGGCTTCCGCGCCCGTCCCGCTGTGCGTGTCGCTCATGCGTCCACTGTCTCAGACTCCGGACCGTCCCAGAATCCGGATCGAGTTCCGACCGTGACTGCTTCGGTACCGCAGAACGGCAACGCGCCGGGAGGGTCGGCCGTCCAACCGTCGGCATGACACAACAGCCCTGTCCTTGGGGGGATTTGAGATGGGACCCAGTACGAGACCCAGTGCCAGACGGACCGGCCCGAGACGGCACTCACCGGGCGCCCTGCGGCGGCGCGGGGGCGCCGCGGTCGCGGCACTGCTGATGGCGGCGACGCTCGGCCTCGCCGGGTGCAGCGCGTCGTCCGACAACGGCTCCGCCGCGTCCGACAAGGCCGCGGCTCCCATGTCCGACGGCGGCCGCAGCGTGCCGGAGGCCGGCCAGGACGGCGGCAGCGGCTCAGCCAAGAGCGGCAGCGGCGCGGTCCCCGAGGGGACCGGCGGCGCCGGCGGTACGTCGCCGAGCGCGCCTTCCGCGGGATCGGGGACGGGACCGGGGAAGGCCACGGCCCCGCCTTCGGCTCCGAAGTACCTGGTGCGCACCGCGGACCTGAGCATCCGCACCCCGCACGTCGAGGAGGCGTCGCTGAAGGCCAGGACACTGGTCGCGGCGGCGGGCGGCTACGCGGGCGACGAGAACACGTCCGTGGACGCGCAGGGCCATGCCACCTCGACGATCCAGCTGCGGGTGCCGCCGGCCGCGTACGACCAGCTGCTCGACGACCTCGGCAAGCTCGGCACCCTGCTGGGGCGCAAGGTCAGCGTGGACGACGTCACCGGCCAGGTGGTGGACGTGCAGAGCCGGATCAAGTCGCAGCAGGCCAGCGTCGACAGGGTCCGCAAGCTGATGAACCAGGCCTCGGGGCTGACCGACGTGGTGCAGCTGGAGAGCGAGCTGAGCACCCGCGAGTCCGCGCTGGAGGCGCTGGAGGCCCAGCAGGCGTCGCTGCGGGCGCAGGCGGACCTGGCGACGGTCACGCTGCAGCTGAGCGAGCCGCCGGTGAAGGCGCCGGTCCACAAGGAGCCGGAGAAGAAGAAGGACGGCTTCTGGAAGACGGTCGGCAACGCCCTGGCGGGCGGCTGGCACGCCTTCTACCTGACGGTGCGGGCGGTGCTGGTCGTGATCTCCGCGCTGCTGCCCTTCCTGGCCGTCGTGGCGCTTCTCCTGCTGGTCTGGCGGGCGCTGCGCTGGTGGCGACCGCGTCCGGAGCCGACGCAGGAGCCGCCGGCGGTGCGGCAGCCGGCCGCGCCGCTGCCCAAGCACCCGGCGGTGCCTGGCGCGCGGGGCGGCGTGCCGGAGCAGGACCTGTGGGCGCCGCCGCCCGCACCGCCGGTGACGCCGCCCGAGTCTTCGGGTGAGCCCCGGGAGGAGCGGGACTGACCGGCGCCCCTGCCCTCAGGCCGCCTCGGTCGTGCGGTGCACGAAGTCCACGAGGCGGGTGAGGGCGTCGGGGTCGGTAGTGGGCAGGACGCCGTGGCCGAGGTTGAAGATGTGGCCGGTACCGGCCGCGGCCGCGGCGTCCAGCACCTCGCGGGTCTTCGCCTCGACCGCCGAGGTCGGGGCGAAGAGCACCGCCGGGTCGAGGTTGCCCTGCAGCGCCTTGCCGGGGCCGACCCGGCGGGCGGCCTCGTCCAGCGGCACCCGCCAGTCGACGCCCATGACGTCGGCGCCCGCCTCGCCCATCAGGCCGAGCAGTTCGCCGGTGCCGACGCCGAAGTGGATGCGCGGCACCCCGTAGCCGGCGACGGCGTCGAAGACCTTCGCTGAGGCCGGCATCGCGTAGCGCCGGTAGTCGGCGGGCGACAGCGCGCCGACCCAGGAGTCGAACACCTGCACCGCGCTCGCGCCCGCCTCGATCTGCACCTTCAGGAAGCCCGCCGCGATGTCGGCGAGCCGGTCGAGCAGGTCGAGCCACAGCTCGGGGTCGCCGTACATCAGCGCCTTGGTGCGCTCGTGGTTGCGGGACGGCCCGCCCTCGACGAGGTAGCTGGCCAGCGTGAAGGGCGCACCGGTGAAGCCGATCAGCGGGGTGGCGCCCAGCTCGGCGGTGAGCAGGCCGACGGCCTCGGTGACGTAGCCGACGTCGGAGGGGTCCAGGTCGCGCAGCCGGGCGAGGTCCTGCCGGGTGCGGATCGGGTCGGCGACGACCGGGCCGACGCCCGGCTTGATGTCCAGGTCGATGCCGATGGCCTTGAGCGGCACCACGATGTCGCTGAAGTAGACGGCCGCGTCCACGCCGTGCCGCCTGACCGGCTGCAGGGTGATCTCGGTGATCAGGTCGGGCCGCGTGCACGACTCCAGCATCGGGATGCCCTCGCGCAGCTTCAGGTACTCGGGCAGTGACCGCCCGGCCTGCCGCATGAACCACACGGGGGTGTGCGGTACCGGTTCGTTCCTGCAGGCTCGGATGAAGGGGGAAGCAGCGGTCTGCTGGTGCGCACTCACATCCGGCATCCTCCCACGGCGGGACGGGACACCAGTTCCGGGGCCTCGGGTGTTGTTGCGCACGCAACGGGCGTCAGCGGCCTAGTCTTCCGGGCATGGCAGCGGTGCATGGGCAGCTCGGCGAGGACGACGGGGTCCCCTTTCCCTTTCGGCATGCGGTGGACGCCCTGCGGGGGGCGCGGGTGCGGTCCGAGGTGCGGATCGAGGAGGTGACGGCGCCGCGCCGGCTCGCCTCGTACGCGTACGCGCTGGAGGCCACGGTGCTGGCCGACGGCGAGGAGCTGGCCGACGGGCGGGTGGTGCTGCTGCACGAACCGGCCGGGCACGAGGCCTGGCACGGCACCTTCCGGCTGGTGACCCTGGCCAGGGCCGACCTGGAACCCGAGATGGCCGGCGACCCGCTGCTGCCCGAGGTGAGCTGGTCGTGGCTGACCGGGGCGCTGACCGCCCGCGGCGCGGACCACGACGAGCCGAGCGGTACGGTCTCGCGCGCGTCCTCGCACTTCTTCGGCGGGCTCGGCGACCGCCCCGACGAGACCAGGATCGAACTGCGGGCCTCGTGGTCGCCGCGGGAGCGGTCCGGCGGCACGATCGACGTGGCCGCGCACCTGGCCGCCTGGTGCGACCTGCTGTGCACCTGTGCGGGCCTGCCGCCCGCAGAAGGCCCCGACGCACCGGTACGCGGCTCGGCCGGCGTGGTGCCGCTGCCCAAGCGCCGCACCTGACGCACCGACAGCACCGGGCACCGCGGCGCGGTGTCCGGTGCACAGCTGTGCCCACGCTGGTCTGGCGTTCGATCGGCCGTCCGATTTGCCGGAATTGATGCTCAATAAATCGTGATCATTCCCTAAAGCCGGGAGCGGTAGCTGCCGAAGGAAACTGTGACCGTTTCAGTCCCCTTTGCCACAGGAGGCCCGGTGTCCGTTCTTCTCGAGCAGCCCACGAGCCTGGTCGCCTACCGTCCCAGCAAGCCGACGGCCATGGTCGTCGTAGCCGACCCCCGCGTCCGCTCCACAGTCACCCGACACCTGTGGGCTCTCGGGGTTCGCGACGTGATCGAGGCCTCGTCCATCGCCGAGGCCCGGCCCCGGGTCGGTAACCCCCGCGACATCTGCGTCGCCGACGTCCATCTCCCCGACGGTTCCGGGCTCACCCTGCTCGCCGAGACCCGTGCGGCGGGCTGGCCCAACGGCCTGGCCCTCTCCGCCGCCGACGACATCGGCGCGGTACGCAACGCACTGGCGGGCGGCGTCAAGGGCTACGTCGTGACCGGCACCCGCAACAGCCCCGGCTCCATGGCCGGGCGCCCCGGCCTCGCCCCGCTCGGCGCGACCGCGGCCCGCATGCAGCGCCGCCCCCCGGGCGCATCCGGCCACCCCGGAAGCGGCTACCGCGAGCTGTCGGGGCGCGAGGTGGAGGTGCTCAGGCTCGTCGCCGAGGGCCAGTCGAACAAGGCGATCGGGGTGTCCATGGGACTTTCCGCCCTGACCGTCAAGAGCCATCTTGCGCGGATCGCACGCAAGCTCGGCACCGGGGATCGCGCCGGCATGGTGGCCGTCGCGCTCCGGACCGGAATCATCCACTGACCCCTCCGGGGGCGTAACGTTCCGCCCCCGCTTCCCCCGCCCTCCGCGGTTCCCGCGCCCCCAGGTGATTGCCACTTGCTGTGGCGTTGCACCTTTCAGTCCGTCGTGGCTGGGCGCGCAGTTCCCCGCGCCCCTAAAAACGCTCCCCCTCCCCCGAGAGGGCAACCCATAAGGGGCGCGTGGGGGTACCCCCTCTGGGGGAGAACGGAGCGCCCAGCCCCACCACCCGGGGGAAAGGCGACCGCCCACCGCAGGGGGCACCCGCCCAGGGGCTCGGGGAACTGCGAGACAGGCCCACCACCGGGGGAAGGTCCCGGGAAGGGGGGCGGGGGCACCCCGGGAGGGACGAGGGAACCCCCAGAGGGCGTGGCACGGGTAGCCTTGACAGGTGACCGACGCCAGAGAGACCGCAACCCCGGAAGACGAAGTCGCGGCGCCGGTTCCGCTGCTGGACCCGCGCGAGGGCATCCCGCCGGTGACCGCAGACCCGGAGGCTCTCAAGGAAGTCGTCGCGGCCTTCGCCGCGGGTTCGGGCCCGGTCGCCGTCGATGCCGAGCGCGCCTCCGGCTACCGCTACGGGCAGCGGGCCTATCTGGTCCAGCTGCGCCGCGCCGGAGCAGGGACCGCGCTGATCGACCCGGTCGGGTGCCCCGACCTGTCCACTCTGGACGCCGCACTGCGCGGCACCGAGTGGGTGCTGCACGCAGCCACCCAGGACCTGCCGTGCCTGACGGAGCTGGGCATGCACCCGACCTCGCTGTTCGACACCGAGCTGGCCGGGCGGCTGGCCGGTTTCCCGCGGGTCGGGCTGGGCGCGATGGTGGAGCAGGTGCTGGGTTTCGCCCTGGAGAAGGGCCACTCGGCGGTCGACTGGTCGACCCGGCCGCTGCCGGAGCCGTGGCTGCGGTATGCGGCGCTGGACGTCGAGTTGCTGGTCGATCTGCGGGACGCGCTGGAGGAGGAGCTGCGCACCCAGGGCAAGCTGGACTGGGCGCTGCAGGAGTTCGCGGCGATCGCGGCGGCCCCGCCGCCCGCGCCCCGGGTGGACCCGTGGCGCAGGACGTCGGGCATGCACAAGGTCCGCAGGCGGCGGCAGATCGGTGTGGTGCGCGAGCTGTGGCTGGCCCGCGACCGTGCCGCACGGGAGCGGGACGTCTCGCCGGGCCGGGTGCTCAGCGACGCGGCGATCGTGACCGCGGCGCTGGAGAACCCGCCGAATGTGCACGCGCTGGCGGCCCTGCCCGGTTTCGGGCACCGCATGGGCCGCCGCCAGCTCGACCAGTGGCAGGCGGCGGTGGACCGGGCGCGCGGCCTTCCCGAGCGCGAGCTGCCGCAGCCGACGGCCGCCTACAACGGTCCGCCCCCACCGCGCGCCTGGGCGGACAAGGACCCGGCGGCCGCCGCCCGCCTGTCGGCGGCCCGTGCGGCGGTGACGGGTCTTGCGGAGGAGCTGAACCTTCCGCAGGAGAACCTGATCACCCCGGACACCGTGCGCCGGGTGTGCTGGTCGCCGCCCGGCGACCGCTCCCCCGAGGCCGTCGCCGAGGCGCTGACGGCGCTGGGCGCCCGCCCGTGGCAGGTCCAGCTGACGTCCCCGCTGCTGTCCAAGGCCCTGAGCGCCGTCCCGGCAGCCGAGGCGTGAGCGCCGCTGCCGTGTGACCTACACCGCTTCGCCGGGTTGCACTGTCCCCGCCGGTTACCGACGAGTAGCATGATGGGCGGTGCCGCACTCGCTCTGCGGAGTGCGGTGCGCCTCCGTCCACCATCCCCCCGGTCACGCCGGTGAGCGAGCCAAAGGTCGCGCCGGTGCCGAAAGGGAGAACGCGCGGAGGTCCCGAGGAACGAGGGACCGAGCACGATCGACCGTCGGCACCGGATCCGAAGCGACCGGAGGCGAGTGAACACAGAAAAAGGGAGCTGCTCGTGCCCCGTACTGCGAGGGACGTCGTCTTCGTCGACGGCGTCCGCACCCCGTTCGGCAAGGCGGGCCCGAAGGGCATCTACCACGAGACCCGCGCCGACGACCTGGTGATCAAGTGCATCCGGGAGCTGCTGCGGCGCAACCCGGACCTGGACCCGGCCCGTATCGACGAGGTCGCGGTGGCCGCGACGACGCAGATCGGCGACCAGGGGCTCACCCTGGGGCGTACCGCCGGGATCCTGGCCGGGCTGCCGACGACGGTGCCCGGCTTCTCGATCGACCGGATGTGCGCCGGTGCGATGACCGCGGTGACCACGACCGCGGGCGGTATCGCCTTCGGGGCCTACGACGTGGTGGTCGCGGGCGGTGTCGAGCACATGGGGCGGCACCCGATGGGTGAGGGCGTGGACCCCAACCCGCGGTTCGTCTCGGAGAAGCTCGTGGACGAGTCCGCGATGTTCATGGGCATGACCGCGGAGAACCTGCACGACCGCTTCCCGAAGCTGACCAAGGCGCGCGCCGACGAGTTCGCGGTCCGCAGCCAGGAGAAGGCGGCGAAGGCGTACGCGAACGGCCGTATCCAGCAGGACCTGGTGCCGATCGCGATCCGCCGCACCAACCCGGAGGCCGGGGAGACCGGCTGGGGTCTGGCGACCGCGGACGAGCCGATGCGCCCGGGCACCACCCTGGAGCAGCTGGCCGGCCTCAAGACGCCGTTCAGGGCGCACGGCCGGGTCACCGCGGGCAATGCGGCGGGCCTCAACGACGGTGCGACCGCCTCGCTGCTGGCCGCCGAGGACGTGGCCCGCGAGCTGGGCCTGCCGGTGAAGATGCGGCTGGTGTCGTACGCCTTCGCGGGCGTCGAGCCCGAGGTGATGGGCATCGGCCCGATCCCGGCCACCGAGAAGGCGCTCGCCAAGGCGGGCCTGGGCATCGAGGACATCGGCCTGTTCGAGGTGAACGAGGCCTTCGCCGTTCAGGTGCTGTCGCTGCTCGACCACTACGGCATCGCCGACGACGACCCGCGGGTCAACCAGTACGGCGGCGCGATCGCCTTCGGCCACCCGCTGGCCTCCTCCGGCGTGCGGCTGATGACGCAGCTGGCCCGGCAGTTCGAGGAGCAGCCGCACGTGCGCTACGGCATCACGACCATGTGCGTCGGCTTCGGCATGGGCGGCACGGTCGTCTGGGAGAACCCCCACTTCGACGGGAGCGGCAAGTGAGCACCACCACGGAACTCCTCAAGGGCGCGGCGGAGCTCTTCCCCGGCGAGGTCGTCACGCAGGCGCAGGTGCGGCACATCGACCTGCCCGGCGCGGGCCGCTTCGCACTGATCACCCTGGACAACGGCCTGGACCACACCAAGCCGACCACCTTCGGGCCGCAGTCGCTGGCCAACCTGGACGCGGCTCTCGACCAGGTCGAGAAGGAGGCCGCGGACGGCGCGATCACCGGCGTCGGCATCACGGGCAAGCCCTTCATCTTTGCTGTGGGGGCCGACCTCAAGGGCGTGGAGCTGCTGGGGCGCCACCAGGACGCACTGGCCATCGGCAAGGGCGGCCACGACGTCTTCAAGCGGCTGTCCTCGCTCGCGGTCCCGACCTTCGCCTACTACAACGGCGCCGCGATGGGCGGCGGCGTCGAGGTCGGCCTGCACTGCACCTACCGCACGGTCTCCGCGTCGATCCCGGCCTTCTCGCTGCCCGAGGTCTTCCTCGGCCTGGTGCCCGGCTGGGGCGGCTGCGCGCTGCTGCCGAACCTGATCGGCGCCGACCGCGCGGTCACCGTGATCATCGAGAACTCGCTCAACCAGAACCGCCAGCTCAAGGGCGCCCAGGTCTTCGAGCTGGGCATCGCCGACGCGCTCTTCGAGGCGGCGGACTTCCTGGAGCAGTCGCTTGCCTGGACCGCCTCCGTGCTGACCGGCGAGATCGAGGTGGCCCGCCCCGAGGTGGACCGCGGCGAGGCCTGGGACCGGGCGGTCGAGCGCGGGCGCTTCATCGCCGACGGAAAGGTGCACGGCGCGGCCCCCGCCGCCTACCGGGCGCTGGACATCATCGCGGCGGCCAAGGACGGCGACCTGCGGCGCGGCTTCGACGCCGAGGACGCGGCGCTCGCCGACCTGATCATGGGCGGCGAGCTGCGCAGCGGCATCTACGCCTTCAACCTGGTGCAGCGGCGCGCCAAGCGCCCGGTCGGCGCCCCGGACAAGGCGCTGGCCAGGCCCGTGGCCAAGGTCGGCGTGGTCGGCGCGGGGCTGATGGCCTCGCAGCTGGCGCTGCTGTTCGTGCGCCGCCTCGAAGTGCCGGTGGTGCTCACCGACATCGACCAGGAGCGGATCGACAAGGGCGTGGGCTACGTCCACGGCGAGATCGACAAGCTGCTGGCCAAGGGCAGGCTCGGCCAGGACGCGGCGAACCGCTACAAGGCCCTGGTGACCGGGCACCTCGACAAGGCCACGGCCTTCGGTGACGCGGACTTCGTCATCGAGGCGGTCTTCGAGGAGATGGGCGTCAAGCAGCAGGTCTTCGCGGAGCTGGAGGCGGTGGTGCGCCCGGACGCGATCCTGGCCACGAACACCTCCTCGCTGTCGGTGAGCGAGATGGCCGCCAAGCTCGACCACCCCGAGCGGGTGGTGGGCTTCCACTTCTTCAACCCGGTCGCGATCCTGCCGCTGCTGGAGATCGTCCGCGGCGAGGACACCGACGACGCGTCCCTGGCCACGGCCTTCGCGGTCGCCAAGAAGCTGCGCAAGACCGCGGTGCTGGTCAAGGACGCGCCGGCCTTCGTCGTCAACCGGATCCTGACCCGCTTCATGGGCGAGATCCAGAACGTCATCGACGAGGGCACCCCGGTCGCGGTCGCCGAGAAGGCCATCGAGCCGCTGGGCCTGCCGATGTCGCCGCTGGTGCTGCTCGAACTGGTCGGCCCCGCGATCGGCCTGCACGTCTCGCAGACCCTGCACGGCGCCTTCCCCGACCGCTTCACGGTCTCGGAGAACCTGGCCGCCGTCGTCAAGGCCGGCAAGCGCGGCTTCTACGTCTACGACTCCGGCCGCCCGGAGCTGGACCCGGAGGTCGCGGCGCTGCTCAAGCAGGGCGACAAGGTGCTGACCGAGGCTCAGGTGCGCGAGCGGGTCCTGGACGCGGTGGCGCAGGAGATCGGGCTGATGCTGGCCGAGGGCGTGGTCGCCGAGGCGCAGGACATCGACCTGTGCCTGATCACCGGTGCGGGCTGGCCCTTCCACCTGGGCGGCATCACGCCGTACCTGGACCGCGAGGGCGTCTCGCAGCGGGTGAACGGCAAGCCCTTCCTCGCCCCGGGCGTCGCGAGCGTCCCGGCCTGACACGGGCGCACAGCGCGAGGGGGGCGGGGCCTTGGCGGCCCCGCCCCCCTCGTGGGTCCCGGCGGGGTCAGCCGCCGGGGCGGGCCGCAGGGGCGGGGGTGGCCAGCAGGGCCACCGTCAGGTCGCGGACCAGCGACTTGCGTTCGTAGTCGTCCAGCTCCACCAGGCCGCGTTCGGTGATCCCGCGCAGGGTGTCGCCGACCGCGGTCAGCACGTCGTCCAGCACCGCCTTGCGCTGCCTGGCGTCCAGCGAGGCGATCCGCGCCCGGCGCATGGCCGCGGCGACCTCGGGGGCGTAGTCCAGCCTGACCGGGGTCACCGAGAAGACCTCCACGCCCGCCTCCTGCATCGCGGCGGCCACCATGCGGCCCAGCTCGTCGGCGAGCCGGTCGCTGTCCCGCAGCGTCACCGCGTCGCCGCGGAAGTCGTCCAGCGGGTGCCGGGACAGGGCGCGGGCGACGGCCGCCTCCACCTCCTCGCGCAGCAGCCGGGTGCAGTCGTCCACCGCGAAGGCGGCCCGTGCGGTCTCCCTGATCCGCCACACCAGCAGCACGGTGATCTGCACGGGGGTGCCGTACGCGTCGGCGGCGTCGATGGGGCGGCTGCGCCAGTGCCGCAGCGAGACGTCCATCCGCCGCCTGCGCAGCAGCGGGCTGATCCACAGCAGCCCGGTGCGGCGGACCGTGCCGCGGTAGCCGCCGCTCCTGGTGAGCACCCAGACCCGGCCCGGGCGCCCGCGGGCCAGGCCGCAGGCGGCGAGGGCGGCGACCGCGCCGATCAGGACCAGGCCGCTCCACAGGCCGCTGCCGCGCTCGGCGTCCCGCGGCGGGTCGGGCAGCAGGCCGCCGGTCGGCGGCAGCGGCAGCAGCCCGGCCCGCCACAGCAGCCAGCCCGCGGCCGCGACGGCGGCCAGCAGCGCGGTGCCCGCCGTCCAGCCGGGCAGGCACGGGCCCGGCCGCTCGGCCGGCGAGTCACCGGCGGACTTGACCCGCGGCATGAGCAGCGTCTGCTCGGCCACCGGCCCTCCCTGCCCGGGCACGTCCCCTGCCCGGGGCGAGCCGGGCAGGTCGGAGCCGGTGCGGCCGGGGCCGCCGGGATCAGGGTGCCCTGCGGACGAGGCCGACGGCATGCGGACCGTGGGATCCGCGGCGCCGGGGCGCCCGGGGCCGCCGGGCTGCTCCGGGCCTCCCGGGCGCCCTCCTGCCGACGGCATGCGGACGGTGGGATCCGCGGCGCCGGAGTCGCCGGGGCCGGAGTCGCCGGGGCCGGGGTGGTCCGTGGTCGAGGACGAGGACGAGGGCAGGGACAGGGTGGGGGCCGGTGGCTCAGGGGCCGCCCCGGGGCCGGGGGGCTCGGGGCGGGCGGCGGTGTCGGGGTGAGTCACGAGAACAGTCGCCTCCACGTCTCGGGGCCTGGGTATCCGTCGGCGCTGCGGCCCGACCAGCCCTGGGCGCGCTGGAAGGCCTCGACCTTGCGGCGGTCGGCCTCGTGCCAGTTGCGGCTGGGGCGGTAGCCGGCGCCGAAGCCCTTGGCGACGAGCCGGCGGCCGAGGGCCAGGACGCTGTCGTTGCTGCTGCCGGGCCGGAAGGCACCGGCACCCGGGTACCGCGGTACCGCGGCCGTCGCCGGCCCCGTGGCGGCGCGGGGCGGGCCGCCGGGGATGTCGTGGCCCTTGTGCTGGACGAGGTACGCCCAGGTGGTCGGCCCCGGCAGGCCGTCCGCAGCGGCGCCGGTCCAGCCCTGTGCCCGCTGGAAGGCGGCGGTGGCGGCGCGGTCCGCCGAACCCCACACAGGCCCCGGGCCGACCCGGTAGTAGGCGCCGGCGCCGCGGCCGACCAGCAGGGTGCCCAGCCGGGTCACGGCGGGTCCTGAGCGGCCGGTGCCGAATGACGCCCTGCCCGGGTAGCCGGTGGCGGTGGCCGTACCGGCGCCCGTGGAGGCCGCGGCGGGGGTGCCGGCCAGGTACCGGTAGCGGTAGGGGACGTACTTGGCCGAGTCCTCCCAGTACGCGTACGGCGTCGTCCTGGCCCTGGCGCCCGGCGCGGTCTGCTCGTAGGCGGTGTAGCGGGTGTGCGCGGTGTTCGCCCAGCCGGCGAAGATCAGCGCGTGCGAGCCCTTCCGCGGGTCGGCGGTGTTGTGGAAGAGCAGCATGTCGCCGGGCTGCAGCTGGCTGCGGGTGATGCGGACCGCGTAGTCGGCCAGGTCGCCGGTCCAGGCGCTGACGCCGAGCCCCCAGGCCATGGACACGAAGCCCGAGCAGTCCTGCCGGTAGCCGTCCTTCCAGTGCGCGGTCATGCTGTACGGCACCGCGGCCGTGACCCAGGTCCTGGCCCGCTGCAGGATCTGGCTGCGGGTCAGCCGCAGCGGGGTGGCCGCGGCGGCCGGTGCGGCCATGGCGCCGCGGCCCGTGGCGTAGCCGGTGACCCCGGCGGGTTGGGGTGCGGCGGCGACGGCGGCAGCGGTGCCGCCGAGCGCGGTGCCCGCTGCGGCGGCCACGACGAGCACCCTGGTCGCCCCGGTGCTGGTGGTGGCGCCGCAGGTGTCGCGGGCCATGGAGTCGGCGAGGCGCTGCCGTGCGCAGCCCTCGCAGCCGCACGCGGGCGGCGGCTCGACGTCGTCGAACAGCGGTATCGACATGCGCACCACTCCTCCGTGATCGGGCGTCACCTTTCCTTATTACCCGATTTACCCGGAAAGTTGACGAACCGGGACAGATCGGCAGGAGAAGGGTGAACCACCCGACCGCGGGGAGCGGCGGAGGGCCGAAGGAGCGTCAGCCGGCCAGCGCGGGGGTGTTCGTGGGGGCCGTGCGCAGCGTGACGACCCGCTTGGCCTCCTTGAGGATCTGCGAGCGCAGCTTCGCCGGGGTCAGCGAGGTGTGCACGTCCTTGACCACGGTGCCGTTGATCTCCACGACGGGAACGTCGCCGTAGCCGGCGGCGGCGAAGTCCTGCTGCGACTTGTCGACCCAGCCCTCGTGGTCGAGCTGCTCGATGCACGGGTCGAAGCTGGCGGTCTTGATCTTGCCGGCCTTGGCGGCCAGCTTCTTCATCAGCTTCTCGCTGGCCAGCCCGTCGTCCTTGGGGTCGGTGGGCTGGTTCTTCCACACCTGGTCGACGAAGTCGGTGAAGCGGCTCTGGTCCTGCGCGCAGGCCGCCGCGTTGGCCGCGACCAGCGCGCCGGTCCCGCCGTAGCTCTTGTCGGACGCGGTCACCAGGCGGTACTGGAACTGCACCTGACCGGTGGCCAGCAGCTGCTTGAAGACCGCTCCGTACTCCTCCTGGAAGGCCTTGGAGTCGGGGCTGCGCAGGTCCTCGTAGACGGTGACGGTCACCGGGGCCGAGGGCTTGACCGGGATGGCGAGCTTGGGGCCTGCCGCGGTGGGGCTGGGCGAGGCGCCGTCCGTCGGGGCGGCCGTGGGCCGCTGGGCCGCGGCGACCGCGCCGGTGGGCTCGGAGACCTTGGTGTCCTTCTTGCCGCGCACATGCGCGCCGATCACCGCGGACACACCGAAGACCACGACCATCGCCATCACGCCGATCGCATAAGGGCGCATCCGGTCCAGCAGGGTCTTCCGCTTCTTCTTCGGGGCCGCCGAACCGCCCGGAGTGTCGGGTCCCTTGGACTCCGTCATTGCTACGCCACCTCGATCATCCGCACTGCTCTCGCGCATTTCTACCATCGGTCCCGGGAGCCCTGTTAACGGGGCTCCCGGGCCGCGGCGGCAGGGCGCGCGACAGGGCGGTGCGAGGCCGCGGATCAGTCCTTGGCCAGGCCCGCGGCGGTGCCCGCACCGTCGCCCGCTGCGGCGTCCGCCGCCTCGTCGGCGAAGCGGCCGTCGATGGTGGCGACCACCCCGGTGACCTGGCGGGCGATGTCCGGCGCCGTCAGGCCGATGGCGGCCATGACGTCGCCGCGCGAGCCGTGCGCGAGGAAGCGCGGCGGGATGCCGAAGTCGCGCAGCGGCACGTCCACCTCGGCGTCGCGCAGCGCCTGCGCAACGGCCGAGCCGACACCGCCGACCCTGCCGTTGTCCTCGACGGTGACGACCAGCCGGTGCCGTGCGGCCAGGCCCGGCAGCTCGGCGTCGACCGGCTTGACCCAGCGCGGGTCGACCACGGTGCTGGTGATGCCCTGGGCGTCGAGCAGGGCCGCGACCTCCAGGCACATCGGGGCCAGTGCGCCCACCGAGACCAGCAGCACGTCGGGCTGCCCGTCGCCGGCCGGCTCGCGCAGCACGTCCATGCCGCCGATCCGCCCGACGGCTGCGACGGCGGGGCCGACGGCGCCCTTGGAGTAGCGGACCACGGTGGGGGCGTCCTCGACCGCCACGGCCTCCCGCAGCTGCGCCCTGACCTGGTCGGCGTCGCGCGGTGCGGCGATCCGCAGGCCCGGGACGACCTGCAGGATCGACATGTCCCACATGCCGTTGTGCGAGGCGCCGTCGCTGCCGGTCACGCCGGCCCGGTCCAGCACGAAGGTGACACCGCACCTGTGCAGGGCGACGTCCATCAGCACCTGGTCGAAGGCGCGGTTGAGGAAGGTGGCGTAGACGGCGAAGACCGGGTGCAGGCCGCCGGTGGCCAGGCCCGCAGCCGACACGGCGCCGTGCTGCTCGGCGATGCCGACGTCGTAGACCCGGTCGGGGAAGGCGGCGGCGAACTTGGTCAGGCCCACCGGGTGCAGCATCGCGGCGGTGATGGCCACGATGTCGGGGCGCTCCTTGCCCAGCTCCAGCATCTCGTCGCCGAAGACCGAGGTCCAGTCCGCACCGGCCGCCGCGATGGGCAGCCCGGTGTCGGGGTGGATCGGGCCGATGCCGTGGAAGCGGTCGGTCTCGTCGCGCTCTGCCGGGGTGTAGCCGCGGCCCTTCTCGGTGATGCAGTGCACGATGACCGGGCCGCCGAAGCGCCGGGCGCGCTGCAGCGCGGACTCCACGGCCTCGATGTCGTGGCCGTCGATCGGGCCGACGTACTTCAGGCCCAGATCCTCGAACATGCCCTGCGGGGTGATGAAGTCCTTGAGGCCCTTCTTGGCGCCGTGCAGCGTCTCGTACAGCGGCCGGCCGATGAGCGGGGTGCGCTCCAGCACCTCCTTGGTGCGGGCCAGGAACTGCTCGTAGCCGTCGGTGGTGCGCAGGGTGGCCAGGTGGTTGGCCAGGCCGCCGATGGTCGGCGAGTACGACCACTCGTTGTCGTTGACCACGATGACCAGCGGGCGGTCCTTGGCGGCGGCGATGTTGTTCAGCGCCTCCCAGGCCATGCCGCCGGTGAGGGCGCCGTCGCCGATGACGGCCACGACGTGGTCGTCGCGGCCCAGCAGCTCGTTGGCCTTGGCCAGGCCGTCGGCCCAGCCGAGCACGGTGGAGGCGTGGCTGTTCTCGATCACGTCGTGCTCGGACTCGGCGCGCGAGGGGTAGCCGGACAGGCCGCCGGTGCTCTTGAGCCTGCCGAAGTCCTGGCGGCCGGTCAGCAGTTTGTGCACGTAGGCCTGGTGGCCGGTGTCGAACAGGATGCGGTCGGCGGGCGAGTGGAAGACCCGGTGCAGCGCGATCGTCAGCTCCACCACCCCGAGGTTGGGTCCGAGGTGTCCGCCGGTCTTGGAGACCGCCTCGACGAGGAAGGAGCGGATCTCGGCGGCCAGCTGCACGAGCTGCTGCTGGTCGAGCCGGTCGAGGTCGCGGGGTCCGTTGATACGGGTCAGCACTGCCACCCGTTCCTCCTCTGCCTGTCGCTCCCGGCCGATCTGGCCTTGGAAGAGTCTAATGTTCCGGTTACCGGCGCGTCGGCCGCCCCGTGCGATGTCGGTCACGGCGCTGCCGTCCCTCTTCCCGTGTGCCCGCGCACGCCAAACCGCCGGGCGGTCCTGGGAGCCAGGTCCGCCCGGCGGTGCGGGAGGTGCGGTACGGGTGCGCGGCGATGGCCCGCCGCGCCCCGCGGGGGTGTTACGCCCGGCCCGAGGACCGCTGGGTGCGGCGGGACACGGAGTCGACCACGACGGCGGCGAGCAGCACTGCGCCGGTGATCATGTACTGGATCGACTGGTCCATGTTCAGCAGGTCGAGACCGGTCTGGATGGACTGGATGACGAGCATGCCGAGCAGCGCGGACCAGACGTTGCCGCGACCGCCGAACAGGCTCGTACCGCCGATGACGGCGGCGGCGATGGCGAGCATCAGCAGGTTGCCCGTACCGGCCTGGAGGGTCGCGGTGTAGGTCTGGCCGGCCAGGAACAGGCCGCCGATGGCCGCGAAGCCGCCGGAGATGGCGAAGACCACGATGCGGATCATGGCCACGTTGATACCGGCGCGGCGGGCCGCCTCGATGCTGCCGCCGACCGCGAAGACCTTGCGGCCGAAGGTGGTGCGGCGCAGCACGAAGTCGCAGATCACCAGGGTGGCCAGGAAGATCACCAGCGCGTTGGGCACACCGGCGGACTTGTTGAGCACATACGCGGCCACGTAGGCGACGACGGCCAGCGCGATCGTGCGCACCAGGATCTCGCTGGTGGGCCGGTAGGGCACACCGGCGGCACGGCGGCGGGTCTGGTCGATCAGCGAGCCGATCAGCAGGGCGGCGACACCCAGGGTGGCCAGGATGTAGGCGCCGGCGATGCTCTGGTTCATGAAGAAGGAGCGCTGGCCCAGGACGTGCAGCAGGCCCTTGTCCTGGATCGTGAGGCTTCCGGTGCCGCGCAGCAGCCACTGCATCAGACCGGTCCAGCCGAGGAAGCCGGCCAGGGTCACCACGAAGGCGGGCACGCCGATCTTGGCGAAGAAGAAGCCGTGGACGGCACCGATGGCGATACCGGTCAGGACGGTCAGCACGACCGCGACCCAGGCGTTGACGCCGTGGGTGACGCTGAGGCTGGCGAAGACCGCGGCGGCCAGACCGCTGACCGAGGCGACCGACAGGTCGATCTCACCGAGCAGCAGCACGAAGACCAGGCCGACGGCGAGCATGCCGGTGCCGGCCATGAAGTAGCAGATGTTGACCATGTTCGCGGAGCTGAGGAACAGGCTGTCCTTCAGCTGGAAGATGGTCCAGATGATGATCAGCGCGACGATGACCGGGAGCGAGCCCAGCTCGCCGCCCTTCATCTTGCGCTTGAACTCGGTGAGGTAGCCCTTGAAGCCCTCCTCACGGACGAGCAGCCGGGGGTCCAGCGGGGCCACGGCCGGCGGCGGCACCTCGTCGAGCGGCTGGTGCATCGTCGTCTTGTCGCTCACTGGGTCGCCTCCGCGTTGCGCGCCAGCCGGCGGGTCACGGCGTTGTCCGTGGCTCCGGTGATCGCAGCGATGATCTGTTCGTTGGTGGTGCCCTTGACCGGGAAGGCACCGTTGTTCTTGCCGAGGCGCAGCACGTGGACGGTGTCCGCGACCGCGGTGACGTCGGCCATGTTGTGGCTGATCAGGATCACGCCGAGGCGGCGCTCGCGCAGCCGCTCGACCAGGTCCAGGACCTGCGCGGTCTGCTCGACGCCCAGGGCGGCGGTCGGCTCGTCGAGGATGACGACCTTGGGCTCGCCGATCAGTGCGCGGGCGATGGCCACCACCTGGCGCTGGCCACCGGAGAGGCTGGCGATCGGGATTCTGACACTGGGAATGCGGATCGACAGAGTGTTCAGAAGTTCGCGGGAGCGCTTTTCCATCGTGACCTCGTCGAGGCTGCCGTAGCGCAGCAGCTCCCGGCCGAGGTACAGGTTACCGACCACATCGAGGTTGTCGCACAGCGCGAGGTCCTGGTAAACGGTGGCGATACCGAGACCCTGGGCGTCCTGCGGCCGGTTGATGTGCACCGACCGGCCTTCCCACTCGATGACGCCCTCGTCCACGGGGTGAACGCCCGCGATGGTCTTGACCAGGGTCGACTTGCCGGCTCCGTTGTCACCCACGAGGGCGACGACTTCTCCGGCGTGGACCTCCAGCTCGACATCGGTGAGGGCCTGGACCGCACCGAATCGCTTGGAGACTCCGCGCAACGCCAGCACGGGCGTAGCGGACACGTGAACCATCTCCTTCGCCGCCTGACCGGCGGGGATGCCGCATGCTGAACTGAACAGCCGCGGAGGGAGTGCTAAAAGCACAGGATTACAAAGTGAACGGGGAGAGGGTAGTACCCCCGCCCCGAATGGTGCTCCCGCAAGCGTTTCCGTCCGGCGCCCTGCCCCTAGCGGGGTGTTTTGTCGGGGCGGGGCGCCGGACAGGCCTGCGGGGTGCGGTGCGGAGCCGGGGGTCCGGTCCTCACCGCGGGGTCCGGACTAGTTGATTCCGGCTGCGGTGCACGCCGCGGCGAAGTCCGCGGTGCAGATCTGGTCCTTGGTGTACAGACCGTCCTTGACGACCGTGGAGGCGATGTTCGCCTTGGTCACGGAGAAGGCGGGCAGCAGCTTCGCGGGGATCTCGGCGCCGCCGTTCTGCTTGGCGGTGGTGTCGGCGACGGACTTGAAGTCCTTGCCGTTCACCAGGTCGACCGCGATCTCGGCGGTGGCGTCGGCCTCCGGCTTGTACGGCTTGTAGATGGTGCTGGTCTGGGTGCCGGCGAGGATCCGCTGCAGACCCGCCAGCTCCGCGTCCTGACCGGTCAGCGGCGGGTTGATCCCGGCGCCCTTCAGGGAGGTCGCGATACCGCCGGCCATGCCGTCGTTGGCCGAGTAGACACCGGCGATGTTCGCCTTGCCCAGCTGGGTGATGGCCGCGGACATCTTCTGCGCCGCGACGGTGTCCTTCCACAGGCCGGACTGCTCGTAGGCGATCTTGACCTTGCCGTCCAGCACCTTGTGGGCGCCGGCCTTGAACATGGCGGCGTTCGGGTCGGCCGGGTCACCGTTGATCATGACAACGTTGGCGGACGGCGTGGCCTTCGGCCCCATCGCGTCGAGCAGCGCCTGGCCCTGCAGCTCACCGATCTTCTCGTTGTCGTAGCTGACGTACGCGGAGATCGGACCCTCGGCGAGGCGGTCGTAGGCGACGACCTTGATGCCCTTGTCGACTGCGGCCTGGACGGAGGACTTGATGCCGGTCGAGTCCTGCGCGTCCAGGATCAGCACCTTGACGCCCTTGGCGATCATGCTGCTGACCTGCTGCGCCTGCTTGGCCGGGTCACCGGCTGCGTTGTCGTACTGCACGTTGCAGTCCGCGCACAGCTCCTTGATCTTGGCCTCGATCAGCGGCTTGTCGAACTTCTCGTACCGGGTGGTCGCGTTCTCCGGCAGCAGCAGGCCGATGGACTTGTTCTTGCTGTCGCTGCTGCTGCTGCTGGAGCCCTTGTCGTCACCCGCCTTACCACAGGCGGCCATGGTGAGCGCGATCGAAACAGCGGCCGTTCCGATGACGATTCGACGCGTCATTGCGTTCATGTGAGGTTGCCTCCCTGACAGGGCCGCAACACCGCGGCCGAGGTGCTCGTGAGTCAACTCCGGCTGACACCCTGTCGTCAAGAAGTAAACACTTAACGAGATGGCAACGGCGCGTTTCGTTAGCTGTGTGAACGCTCAGTTATGCCGAAAAGGCCGGTGTGTCAACCGGGTGGTTCCCATCCAAAAGGGTCGAATCGCCCATCTCGCTCAAGACTAGGGCAAGCGCCCCCAGAACCTCGGCCCGCGCCCCCAGCGCACCGGGCACCACGGACAGCCGCTGGGCCGCGCTGGGGATCGCGTACCGGGACACCGACTCCCTTATCGGGCCGAGCACCAGCTCCCCCGCCTCCGCCAGGTCGCCGCCCAGCACGATACGGCTGGGGTTGAGCAGGTTGCACAGGCTGGCCACGCCCATCCCTATGTGCCGCCCCACGTCGCCGGTCACCCGGCGGCAGCCGGGGTCGCCCTCGCGGGCCAGCTGCACCATGCGCGGTACGGTCAGCCCGTCGCCGTGGCTGCCGCGCAGCAGCTCGAGCACGTAGCGGGCCGCGGTGAAGGTCTCCAGGCAGCCGCGGTTGCCGCAGCGGCAGACCGGCCCCGACTCGTCCAGCGTGATGTGGCCGATCTCGCCCGCGGTGCCGCCCGGGCCGCGGTAGATCCGGCCGTCGATCACCAGGCCGGCGCCGACGCCGCTGGCCACCTTGATGTAGGCCAGGTCCTTGACCCCGCGGCCGCCGCCCCAGACCAGCTCGCCGAGAGCGCCGAGGTTGGCGTCGTTGTCCACCTGGACCGGGACGCCGAGCCGGTCGGACATCTCCTGGCGCGGGTTGATCCCGCTCCACCCCGGCAGGATCGCGGTCGAGCCGAGCGCCCCCGACTCCACGTCGATCGGCCCCGGCACTCCGAGCCCGACGCCGAGCACCTTGTCCGCGCTGATCCCGGTGGACTCCACGAGCCGGGCCACCAGCTGCTCGGCCCGGTCGAAGCCCTGCGAGGCCGAGGCGTCCACGTCGATCGGCTCCGACTGCTCGGCCAGCACCTGGTGGGCCAGGTTGCCGACCGCGACCCGCAGGTGGGAGTGGCCGAAGTCGACCCCTACCACGATGCCGGCGTCCCCGGACAGCGCCACGCTGCGCGCCCGCCGACCTCCCGAGGAGGTCGGCGTGACCTGCACCGTTCCGTTGTCCCGCAGCTCGCGTACGATATTGGACACGGTCGCTGCCGACAGACCGGTGCTGCGCGCGATCTCCGCCTGGGTGAGCGATCCGGCCAGTCGCACGGCCCGCACCACGCGTTCCAGATTGGCCCGGTGCAGCGACGACTGCGATCCCGGTGTCTCCACGACATCCACTCCTGCCCGGCAGGCGGCCCGTGTCCGTCTGCCCGCACGGGACGGGGCCGAATCTGATGCCGGAAGCAGCACACCAGCGAGACCCCGTCGTCTACAACATGTGAACTCTAAGTTGAGTGTTTGGGGTGATGTCCCGTCAAGGGGGAGAACCACACCGTTATGCGATTCGGCCCGGCGAACGCCGAGCAGCGGCTCCGCTGGGAGCGGAGCCGCCGGGCGCCTGACGGTCCCCTGCGGGGCCGCGACGGGTGGTCGTGGGGTGTGTCGGGGTCGCCCTACTTCAGCGCCCCCGCGGTGAGTCCTGCCTGCACCTGGCGCTGGAAGACGATGTAGACGGCCAGCACCGGGAGCATGGCGATCGACAGGCCCGCGAAGAGCCCGCCCCAGTCCCCCTGGTAGCCCTGCTGCACGGCCAGGTCGGCCAGGCCCTGGGTGAGCACCCACTTGCTGGTGTCGCCCTGGTTCAGCACCAGCGGCAGCAGGTACTGGTTCCACTGCCCCAGCACGTTGAAGATCCCGATGCTGATGATGCCCGGCTTGGCCATCGGCACCATGATCTGGAAGAAGGTCCTGGTGTGCGAGGCGCCGTCCACCAGTGCCGCCTCCGCGACCGAGGTCGGCAGGGTGCGGAAGAAGGACGTCATGAAGAAGACGGTGAAGGGCAGCGAGTAGGCGATGTAGACCAGGATCAGCCCGGGCAGCGTGTTGATGATGCCGAGGTTGGTGGTCACGAAGAACAGCGGCACCAGCACCATGACGACGGGGAAGGCCATGCCCGCCACGAAGCACAGGTAGATCAGCCGGTTGCCGGGGAATTCGAAGCGGGCCAGCACGTAGGCGGCCATCGAGCCGAACAGCATGGTGCCGAAGGTCGAGAAGCCCACCACGATGATCGTGTTGATGAAGTACCGGCCCATGTTCGCCTTGGACCAGGCGTGCGACCAGTTGTCGAAATGGAAGTGGGTCGGCAGCGACAGCGGGTGGCTGAGGATGTCGCCCGAGCTCTTGAAGGAGCTCCACAGCGCCCACAGCAGCGGCAGGCCCACCATCAGCGCCCACACCACGAGGAAGACGTGGCTGAAGGCGTTCAGCACCAGTCCCTCGCTGCGCCGCCACTTCCAGCCGGTCGTGTCGGAGGCCGGTGTGCCGGACTTGCGGGGCGGGGAACCCGGGGTGGCGTCCTCGATCGTGTCGGTTGTCATCGCGGTACCCCTAGAACTCGAGACGATCGCGGCGCGCCAGCCGCAGTGTCAGTGCGGCGAACACCAGCGTCACGATCAGCATGGCGACACCCATGGCCGCCGCCAGGCCGTACTGGCTGTTGTCCCGGAATGCCGTCTTGAACAGCAGCAGCGGTACGACGTCGGTCTTCTCGTTGGGACCGCCGTCGTTGACCGACATCAGCTGCACGTAGGCGAAGGCGTCCATGGCGATGATGCCCATGTAGACCCAGCCGGTCGCGACGGTGTCGGCCAGCAGCGGCAGCGTGACCCGGAAGAAGGTGGTCGACCGGTTGGCGCCGTCCAGCAGCGAGGCCTCGTAGATCTCGGTGGGGATGGAGGCCATGCCCGCCGAGAAGAGCACCACGTAGAAGCCGACGTTCGCCCAGACCATCACCGCCATGATGCAGGCCAGCGCGAGCTTGGGGTCGCCCAGCCAGGTCTGTCCGCCGATCCCGACACCCTTGAGCAGGACGTTGAGCAGTCCCTCGTCGGGGTCGGGGTTGTAGATCTGCTGCCACAGGATGGCGATCACCGCGACGGACAGGACCTGGGGGAAGAAGAAGATGATTTTGTAGCCGCCGGATCCCCATACGCCGGCGACCGACGCGCTGCCTTTGCGCCGGCCGCCGACGTTGAGCATGAAAGCGAAGAACAGACCGAGTGCCAGCGTCACGACCGGCACGATCAGCAGCAGCAGCACGTTGTGCCACAGCGACTGCCAGAAGAGGTGGTTGTGAATGATCTTCCGGTAGTTCTCGAACCCGATGTAGTGCTTGTCGGGTGTGAGCCCGGTCCAGTCCGTCAGGGAGATCTGGAAGTCCTGCACGAAGGGCGAGATCACAAGGACCCCGTACAGCGCCAGGGGAATCGCCAGAAATCCGATGATGAACCGGTACTTGCCGTGTCGCATGTCGCCGGTCGCTCTCGTCTCAGCCGTCAGGGGGAATACGGATCAGGCGCTGTGCTTGAACTTCGGCACGGACGAGTCCTTCTTCGTGGCGTCCGAGGCCTTCTGCGCGCCCTCGATCCACTTGGCTGCCGTGATGTCCCCGGTGAGGAGCTGGGCGGTCAGGTTGCCGATGGTCTCGTTGTTGAGCTTCTTGTACCAGTCCTGGATGCGGGCGTTGAGCACGTTGCTGCCCGCGGCCTTCAGGGCGGTGTTCGCCGAGGCGAGGCCCGGGGTGAGGGTCAGGCCCTCGGCCGAGTTCGCCACGCAGGTCAGCGACTTGATGGTGTTGGTGAAGTTGTCGGTCTGCTTCTTGGCGAGCATGATCCGCAGCAGCTCCATGCCGCCGGCCGGGTTCTTGCCGTTGGCGGCCACGATGAAGGGCTCGCCCGCGGCGGCGTAGAGGGTGCCGAAGGGCATCTTGTCGCTGTCGCCCGCGCCGACCAGCGGGCCGACCGCCAGGTCGAAGTCCTTGGGCATGGTCGGGGCGGCCTCGTTCTCCACCCACGAGCCGTCGGCCACCAGGGCGGCCTTGCCCTTGGTCCAGTCGGTCTGCATCTGGATGTGGGTCTTGCCCTCGGAGCCGGCCAGGAAGTACTTCTTGGCCGCCAGCTCCTCGTAGTAGGCCAGCACCGTCTTGACCGCGTCGACCTGGAAGGCGCCGTCCTCCAGGTCGTCGATCGCGTTCAGCACCTCCTTGCCGCCGACCTTGCCGATCTGCGCGAGCAGGTCGAAGTGCACGTAGTACGGGTACTTGCCCGGGTAGGTGAACAGCGCGATGCCGGCGGCCTTGGTCTTGGCGCCGAGCGCGATCATCTCGTCGAAGGTCTTGGGGTACGTCCAGCCCTTCTCCTGGAAGAGCTTGTTGGAGTACCAGCTGCCGTACACGGTGAAGGCGTAGTTGAGCGCGTACATCGCCTGCGAGCCGAACTGGCCCTGCTCGACGGTGCCGGCGACCAGGACGTCGCGGACCTTCTTGGACGGGTCGTCGATGGTGGGGGCGTCCAGCAGCGGGGTCAGGTCCAGCAGCTTGCCCTCCTTGGCGAGGGCGGCGGTGTCGAGGTTGTCGGCACCGGAGTTGTCCATGAAGTCCGGCGGGGTGTTGTTGGCGAAGCGCGGCTGCAGCTTCGGGCCGATCCCCTGGGTGCCGGTGTGCTTGACGGTGGTGCCGTAGGTCGTGTTGTACACGGTCTCGGCGGACTTGATGTAGTCGTCGCCGAAGCCGCCCTTGAAGACGAATGCCTCAAGCGGCGCGCCGTTCTTGACGCCGAGCGGGTTGGCCGCCGACTTCGTGCCCGTGGCGACCGGCTTGTTCTTGTCCCCGCCACTGGACGAGGCACATGCCGACAGCAGCGATGCCGACGGAATCGCCACCACGCCGATCGCCATTGCCCGCTTGATTGCATCGCGCCGGTTGAACTCGGATCCCATGCTCAAGTCCTCGCCTTCTCCAGGACTCATGCGGTGCAGCGGAATCCGCCGTCGACCGCTAACAGTTGAAGCTTGAGTGATGCCGTGCATCCAGTGAGGCAGGGAACGATATCCGACGACCGGCGGTGACACTCCGCCGATTGACCCGCCTGACCCCGCGCTCCAGCAGGTTCCCTGGACGCCGACAGGTATAGTCCACTTCTCTCCGAGAGGGCAAGATCAAGAGCGCGTTTGGTCGGCAAGCTTTCCCGAGTTGAGACCTGTCCGAAATGCGGGACGGCAAAACCGCAGGTCAGCGGGTTCCCCGTGCGGCGATGGCGGACGATCGGCGGATTGGCTTGCGCAAAGCGGACGGACCGCGTCCCTCCCGTGGAGGAACGCGGTCCGTGCTACTCGCGAGTTACCTGTGCGCGGCTACTGCCGGATGAGCGACCGGAGTACGTACTGCATGATGCCGCCGTTGCGGTAATAGTCCGCTTCGCCGGGAGTGTCGATACGGACCACGGCGTCGAACTCCACGCCGGTGTCGGTGGTGACCTTCACCGTGCTGGGGGTGCTGCCGTCGTTCAGCGCGGTGACGCCCGAGAAGGAGTACGTCTCCTCGCCGGTGAGGCCCAGGGTGACCGCTGAGGCGCCCTCGGGGTACTGCAGCGGCAGGACGCCCATGCCGATCAGGTTGGAGCGGTGGATGCGCTCGTAGGACTCCGCGATGACCGCCTTGACGCCGAGCAGTGCGGTGCCCTTGGCGGCCCAGTCGCGCGACGACCCCGAGCCGTACTCCTTGCCGGCCAGGACGACCAGCGGGGTGCCCTGCTCGATGTAGTTGCGCGAGGCGTCGTAGATGAACGCGACCGGGCCGTCCGGCTGGGTGAAGTCGCGCGTGAAGCCGCCCTCGGTGCCGGGGGCGATCTGGTTGCGCAGCCGGATGTTGGCGAAGGTGCCGCGGATCATGACCTCGTGGTTGCCGCGGCGCGAACCGTAGCTGTTGAAGTCGCGGCGCTGCACGCCGTGCTCGGTCAGGTACTGGCCGGCCGGGGTGTCGGCCTTGATCGCGCCCGCGGGCGAGATGTGGTCGGTGGTGACCGAGTCGCCGAGCTTGGCCAGCACCCGGGCGCCGCTGATGTCGGTGACCGGCTCCGGCTCCATGCCCATGCCCTCGAAGTACGGGGGCTTGCGGACGTAGGTGGACTGCGGGTCCCACTCGAAGGTGTTGCCGGTCGGGATAGGCAGCGCCTGCCACTGGGCGTCGCCGGCGAAGACGTCGCTGTAGGAGCTGCGGAACATGTCCTCGCCGATCGCGGACGCGACCACGTCGTTGACCTCGGCCTCGGTCGGCCAGATGTCGTCGAGGTGGACCGGCTTGCCGTCCTGGTCGATGCCCAGCGCGTCCTTGGTGATGTCCAGCTTCATCGAGCCCGCGATGGCGTAGGCGACCACCAGCGGCGGCGAGGCCAGGTAGTTCATCTTGACGTCCGGGTTGATCCGGCCCTCGAAGTTGCGGTTGCCCGACAGCACCGCGGCGACCGCCAGGTCGGCCTCGTTGACCGCCTTGGAGACCTCCTCGGGCAGCGGCCCGGAGTTGCCGATGCAGGTGGTGCAGCCGTAGCCGACCAGGTTGAAGCCGAGCTTGTCCAGGTAGGGCGTCAGGCCGGCCTTGTCGAAGTAGTCGGTGACGACCTTCGAACCGGGGGCCAGTGTGGTCTTGACCCAGGGCTTGCGGGTCAGGCCCTTCTCGACCGCCTTCTTGGCCACCAGGGCGGCGGCGACCATCACGTACGGGTTCGAGGTGTTCGTGCAGGAGGTGATGGCGGCCACCGTGACGGCGCCGTGGTCCAGCTCGTAGCTCGTACCGTCCTCGGCGGTCACCAGGGTCGGCTTGGCCGGCACTCCGTTGTGGGTGGCCGGGGAGTCGGACGCCGGGAAGGACTCCTTGCCGGCCTCCTCGTCGTCGGTGACGTAGTTGCGCACGTCGACCGCGAACTGCTCGGCCGCGTTCGCCAGCACGATACGGTCCTGCGGGCGCTTGGGTCCCGCGATGGACGGCACGACCGTGGACAGGTCGAGCTCCAGCTTCTCGGAGTAGTCCGGCTCCGCGGCCGGGTCGAGCCACAGGCCCTGCTCCTTGGCGTACGCCTCGACGAGCGCCACCTGCTGCTCGGAGCGGCCGGTCAGCTTCAGGTAGTTGATGGTCTCGGCATCGATCGGGAAGATCGCGGCGGTCGAGCCGAACTCCGGCGACATGTTGCCGATGGTGGCGCGGTTGGCCAGCGACGTGGCGCCGACGCCCTCGCCGTAGAACTCCACGAACTTGCCGACCACCCCGTGCTGGCGCAGCATCTCGGTGATGGTGAGCACCAGGTCGGTGGCGGTGGTCCCGGTGGGCAGCTCGCCGGTCAGCTTGAAGCCGACCACCCGCGGGATGAGCATGGAGACCGGCTGGCCGAGCATCGCGGCCTCGGCCTCGATGCCGCCGACGCCCCAGCCGAGCACACCGAGGCCGTTGACCATGGTGGTGTGGGAGTCGGTGCCGACGAGGGTGTCGGGGTAGGCCTGGCCGTTCCTGACCATGACCGTGCGGGCCAGGTGCTCGATGTTCACCTGGTGAACGATTCCGGTGCCCGGCGGGACCACCTTGAACTCGTCGAAGGCGGTCTGGCCCCAGCGCAGGAACTGGTAGCGCTCCTTGTTGCGGCCGTACTCCAGCTCGACGTTCTGCGCGAAGGAGTCGGGGGTACCGAAGCGGTCGGCGATCACCGAGTGGTCGATGACCAGCTCGGCGGGCGCCAGCGGGTTGATGCGGGCCGGGTCGCCGCCCAGTTCCTTGACCGCCTCGCGCATGGTGGCCAGGTCGACCACGCACGGCACACCGGTGAAGTCCTGCATGATCACGCGGGCCGGCGTGAACTGGATCTCCTGGCTGGGCTGCGCCTGCGAGTCCCAGCCGCCGACGGCGCGGATGTGCCCGGCGGTGATGTTGGCGCCGTCCTCGGTGCGGAGCAGATTCTCCAGCAGCACCTTGAGGCTGTACGGCAGCCGGGCCGAGCCCTCGACCTTGTCCAGCCGGAAGATCTCGTACGACTCGTCGCCCACCTGCAGTGTGCTGCGGGCGTCGAAGCTGTTCGCCGACACGGCAGTCTCCTTCATGTGTCGTCCTGCGTCCTTGCGCGCGCATCCCCGCGGCGTCGCCGCTGCCAGCGCTGCCGCGGTACGCCTCGGCAGATATCTCGATGTCGAGATAACTCTAGTACATGACGGCGGAAGGTTCATGTGGGGCTGCCGGTGTCGTGCGGCGCCGCCGGCACGGGTGGGTGCCGGCGGCGCGGACAGCGGGAGGGTACCGGGGCCGGGGAACAGCGGGTGCGCGCCGGCGGCGCGGCCGCGGGTCAGTGCAGGACGCGGTCGGCGGCTGCCAGGTGCGCGGCCATCTGCGCCTTCGCCGCGGCCAGGCGGGCGGAGTTCTGCTGCACGGCCTGCTGCTGGTAGCCGTAGTCCACGGCGTACCAGACGCCCACCACGTTGGTGTCCCGGCGGCACTCCTGGTCGGCGACGGCTACCGCGACCTCCTGCGGGGTGGGCAGCCGAGCCCGGCTCCAGGCCGGGTCGCCCGACGCCTTCATCGGGTCGGCGTAGCGGTGCCCCTTGGCCTTCATACAGGCCGACCACTTGGCGAAGACCGCGAGGGTGCGCGGGTCCTGAGTGCCCTTGCCGAGGGTGTCGAACTTCAGCCGGACGACGAAGTCCGGATCGCCGGGATCCCCCGTGCTGCTGCCGGTGAGGGACTGCCGAGCCTGGCCCGCGCAGCCGTTCAGCGCCGCGCCTTCCTGCGCCGGCAGGTGCGTGCCCGCGCTGTCGTCGGCCGCGGGGAAACCGCCTTCCGGGTGGTACCCCCACTTCCGTGCGTGGGACATGCTCTGGAACCCGAAGTAGCCGTCGACCCGGGTCGTGGGGGCGTCCGCGCCCATGCCCGAAGGGTCGGCGCTCTCGGCGGTGACCGGGTAGTCGTAGCCGAGCCTGCCCATGCATCGGGAGACCAGCACCGACTGGGCCTTGTCGATCGCGGCGATCTGCGCGGGGTCGAGGAGGTAGGGGTCGAGCGGCATCGGCCTGTCGTTGGCGTCCACGATGACCGGCACCCCCGAAGGGGTGCCGGCCGCCGTCGCGGGTCCCGCCGCAGGAAGGGCGGCGGGACCCGCGGCGGGCGTGTCGGCCGAGCAGGCGGACAGGGCGGCGAGGCCGCACGCGGCGAGCGTGCCCGCCAGGAGGCTCACGGCGAGCGTGTGGCGCCTGTTCACCTGCTCACCGTCACAGGAACTTGCCGGACGCGTCGTTGTTCTTCAGTTGGGAGTTCAGGTCCGCCGATGTGGCGCCGTGGATGTCCTGGCAGGCGTAGACGCAGCTGTAGCCGCTGTTGTAGTACACGCGGTAGGTCTTGGTCGGGTGCCAGTTGGTCACGTAGGCCGCGTTGTTCTTGACCGAAAGGCCCGCCCCGTCGCTGCCGTAGGCGCTCTTGTAGAAGTACCAGTCCTTGAAGTCGGAGATGTTCGCGGCGGTCTCCATGACCGCCCCGTAGTTGCCGCCGTGGGACGTGGCGTAGTCCGAGCTGTGGTAGTAGAGGCAGACGAAGTTCGTCTCGCACTGGGTCGCGGTGGACGCCGCGGGCGCGGCGGAGGCGACCGGTGCCGCCGCCAGCGCCGTGGCGACCAGGCCCACCGCTGCCGCGCCGACCGAAACCATCGTTCTTGTACGCATTGCGTTTCCCCCCACTGTGTGTGGATGACCGCTTCGGGCAACCCACACGCTAGGCCGGGTACCGGTCGGTGGTCCTTGCTGCTGAGTGGCACGTCCTTGTCGCTGAGTGCTGCCGGGCGCCGGCGAGTGCCGCTGGGGTGGTGGGCCGCACTTGCGCCGGGGCGGTGTGCCGATGGTACGAAGGGGGGTGACGGGACGTCATTTCCGTCAACTTCGGTCCGCTACGGGGGTTTTCGCACCATGCACGGTGGAGTCGCACTCACCGCCTATCTCGTCAACGAATCACGTGCCCGCCGCCCCGACCTGGCCGCGGACCCGCTGGCCGCGGCCTGGATCCCGGACGCCGACCGGGACGGGGTCAGGCAGCTGTGGCAGGGGTACGCCGACGCCGTCTACCCGCACGACGACCTCGTCGTCGCCCTGCGCGGGCGCCTGATCGCCGACGAGCTGGCCCGCGCGCTGGCGGCCGACCCCACGACCGTGCTGGTGGTGTGCGGTGCGGGCTTCTCCTCCTACCCGTGGCTGCAGGACTTCCCCGCCGCCCTTGAGGTGGACCTGCCGGAGATGGCAGAGGCCAAGCGGCAGCGGGCCGCCGAGCTGACCGCGGCCGGCACGCTGCCGCGGCGCGACGTCCGGCACCTGGCGGCGGACCTGGGCAGCGCCGCGGACCGCGAGCGGGTCACGCAGGCGGCGCGCGAGCTGGCCGCCGGGCGCCCGGTGGCCTATGTGGCGGAAGGCCTGGTCTTCTACCTTCCGCCCGAGGACGCGCGGGCGGTGGTGACGCTGGGCGCGGGCTTCGGCGGTACGGCGCTGACCGCGGTGAGCTACTGGCCCGCGGCCGCGTCCGGAAGCCAGGTGCTGGCCGTGCAGCGGGAGTGGTTCCGCAGCCGCTCCGTGCCGCCGGAGGCCTCGTACCTGACCCATGCCGAGCTGGTGGAACTGCTGGGCGGCCCGCTGCTCGACGTCGGCCCCGAGGACCTGCAGCGCCGCTACCTGGGCAAGGTCGAGGTGCCCGAGTCCGAGCTGATCCCCGAGTACGTGGCGGTGGCCGGGTGACCCGCGGCACGCAGGAGGTGCTGCACCTGCAGTGCCGGGCGTACCCGCTGCACCACCGCTCCCCCGGCACCGCGCTGGAACTGGTGGCGGTGCCCGGGCACGGGGAGCTGCAGCCGGTCGCGGGCGGCCTGAAGTCGCTGGCGTACAACCCGGACAGCACCATCGAGATGGACCTGACCGCGCTGATCGCCCGCTCGGTGTCGCTGCCGGGCGCCGAGATCCTGGCCTGCCACGCCAGGATCCTGACCGCGGGCACCGTCCTGGTGGTCTACGCGCTGCGCCACGAGCGGGACCTGCGGGAGCTGTCGCTTCCGGAGCTGGACGCACTGGACTCGCTGGTCAACCGGACGCTGCGGGAGGCCGACTCGGCGGTCCTCACCGCGGTGCTGGCCGCCTCGGTCAGCAGCGGACTGGTGCAGGGCATCGCGCTGCGGCCCGACCTGGCGCTCGGCGGCGGGCGGTCGCCCATCGACCGCCAGTCGGCGCGCTACAACTGCCATTTCGTGACCGACGACCCGCCGTGGGAGACCGACGCCCGGGTGGCGGAGCCGATATCGGGTCCGCACTGCCGGATACTGCTGCCGTACACCTACGCGTGGGACTACGACCCCGCGGCGCCGCTGGACGAGCTGCTGACCATGACCGAGCCCACCGACATCGCGGTCGCCCAGCAGTCGCTGCTGGTCGGTGCACTGATCGCCGGGCGCTGGGTGCTGGCCGACCTGGCGCACGGCCACCCGGAGAGCACCGACGTGCACGCCTTCCGGCGCTTCCTCGACGGCCTGTGGGCCGACTTCCACCACCTCGACGGCTACCGCATCGAGTCGACGCAGACGCACCGGGCCAGCTATCTGTCCGCCCGGCAGGTGATCGGGCTCGACGACACCCAGGAGCGGGCCGACAAGCTGCTGGGCTACGTCAGCAACTCGCTGCTCGCGGCCTCCTCGCAGCGGGCGGAGGCGCTGGACGCCCGGCTCAACCGGGTCGCGGCGGCCCTGACCGTGGTCAGCGCCGCCTCCTTCGGCCTGGACATCGCCGTCTTCGTGCTGCCGCAGGTGTCGCTGGCGACCAAGCTCGGGGTGGTCGTGGGCCTGCTCGGAATGGCCGTGTCCTGCCTGGTCGCGGTGATCATGCCGCGGGTGCGCAGGGCCGCCGCCGAGGAGATTCCCGAGCATCGGACCTGGTCGCCCCCGGTGTGACCGGTGGGGGCAGGGGTGTGTGACTCGTGTGGCGGGGGTTGCGCGACGGGCCTCAGTAGGTACGGTGAGGTCCGTCGGGGTGCGAGCCGCCCGGGGGCGGCACGGCCCGGCGCTGGGGCCATCCGGGTCACGGCGGAACACGCCACGGATGGCGGTACCCGCGTTGCTCCATCTCATATATGAGATAGGGTCAACATCATGACCGACGACTACCTCGTACGTATCGGCAGGCTCATCCGAGACGCCAGGCAGCATCGAGGCTGGACACAGACACATCTCGCGGACGCACTCGGCACCAGCCAGAGCGCGGTGAACCGGATCGAGCGGGGCAACCAGAACATCAGCCTTGAGATGATCGCCAGAATCGGCGAGGCGCTGGACAGCGAGATCGTCTCGCTGGGCTATGCAGGCCCGATGCATCTGCGGGTGGTCGGCGGGCGCCGGCTGTCCGGCGCCATAGACGTCAAGACCAGCAAGAACGCATGCGTGGCCCTGCTGTGCGCGACCCTGCTGAACGCCGGCCGCACCACCCTGCGCCGGGTCGCCAGGATCGAGGAGGTCTACCGCATCCTCGAAGTGCTCGGCAGCATCGGGGTGCGCACCCGGTGGATCAACGACGGCAACGACCTGGAGATCGTGCCGCCCGCCGAGCTGGACCTGGCCGCGATGGACACCGAGGCCGCCCGCCGCACCCGCAGCGTGATCATGTTCCTCGGCCCGCTGCTGCACCGCACCGACCGCTTCAGGATCCCCTACGCCGGCGGCTGCGACCTCGGCACCCGTACGGTCCAGCCGCACATGAACGCGCTGCGGCACTTCGGCCTCGACGTCACCGCCACCGACGGCTCCTACCACGCCGAGGTGACCGGCGGTATCGCCCCGAACCGCCCCATCGTGCTGACCGAGCGCGGCGACACGGTGACCGAGAACGCCCTGCTGGCCGCCGCCCGCTACGAGGGCGTCACCGTCATCCGCAACGCCAGCTCCAACTACATGGTCCAGGACCTGTGCTTCTTCCTGGAAGAGCTGGGCGTCAGGGTCGAGGGCATCGGCACCACCACGCTGACCGTGCACGGTGTCGCGCACATCGACAAGGACGTCGACTACGCGCCCTCCGAGGACCCGGTCGAGGCGATGAGCCTGCTGGCCGCGGCCGTGGTCACCGAGTCCGAGCTGACCATCCGCCGGGCGCCGGTGGAGTTCCTGGAGATCGAGCTCGCGGTGCTGGAGGAGATGGGCCTGGACTTCGAGGTGACCCCGGAGTACCGCGCCGACAACGGCAGGACCCGCCTGGTCGACCTCACCGTCCGGCCCTCCAAGCTGCGCTCGCCGATCGACAAGATCCACCCGATGCCCTTCCCGGGCCTCAACATCGACAACGTGCCCTTCTTCGCGGCCATCGCCGCCACCGCACAGGGCTCGACGCTCATCCACGACTGGGTCTACGACAACCGGGCGATCTACCTCACCGAGCTGACCCGGCTCGGCGCGGCCGTCAAACTCCTCGACCCGCACCGCATCATGGTCGAGGGCCCGACCCGCTGGCGCGCCTCGGAGATGATGTGCCCGCCCGCGCTGCGCCCCGCGGTCGTCGTCCTGCTGGCCATGATGGCCGCCGAGGGCACCTCGGTGCTGCGCAACGTCTACGTCATCAACCGCGGCTACGAGGACCTGGCGGAGCGGCTGAACACGATCGGCGCGCAGATCGAGATCTTCCGCGACATCTGAACCCGCCTCACGCGCGGCCGCACTCCGCCCGACCCCGCCTGCCTCAGCGGGCCAGGACAGAGTGCGGCGGCATCTCCGGGACTTCTCCGGGACCCTGGCCCTGCGGAGAGCTGCGGGGTGGGGGGTTGGGTGGAGCCGGGTTGTCGGAGTCGGGTCAGTGCCTGCTGGTCGGCCAGGGCGATGGCGAGTTCGCCGGCGGCCGTCGGGTGAAGCGGAGCCTTGTCGGCGGAGTTCTGCACGAAGGGCTCCTTGCTGCACAGGCGGTGACCGTCGAAGCGGGGGTGGACGCTGGTGAAGTGGAAGGCGTCGGTCCCGTTCTCCAGGACGGTGTTGAGTTCGGCGAGCCGGGAGCGCAGTACCTCGGCCTTGGCTGGGGTGATGCCGTCCTTGGCCAGGCACGTGGTGTCGGGGCCGAAGGGTTCGTAGTAGTCGTTGACGAGGACGTCGGGGTGGTGGGGCAGGGCGGACAGCTGCTGGAGCATGTCGAGGTAGTTCTGGGTGAAGGAGGCGAGCTGCTCGGTGAAGTACGCGGTGGACGCCTTGTCGTCGCAGACGGGTGCCTTGGCGCACAGTCCGGTCAGTACGGCCCAGTTCAGGTCGTTGGCGCCGATGCTGACGATGACGGCGGACGCGCCGGTGGCCCGCTGGGCGACGGCGAGCTGCGGCGGGAGCACGTCGTCGCCGCGGGTCTGGACGCCGAGGATGCCGTCGGTGACCGTGGCTCCCTGGCAGGCCAGGTTCAGCACGTTCCAGTCGTTGACGGCTGCGAGGTCGGCGGCGTACGAGTCCGCGCTGCGACCGCATGTCCTGTCCGCGGGAGTCGGGTGGTTCACCAGGGGGTTGCCGATGCCCGCGGCGGTGGAGTCGCCCAGCACGACGAGCTGAACACCGGTCAGGGCCGGGCCTTTGGCTGCCGGCACGGGTTGGGCGGGGGTGCGTCCCACGAGGTCGTCCAAGGTGGTGACCTGCCGGAGCACCCGGGGCGTGCCGGAGGCCAGCAGATAGATGCCCACGGCGTTGACCGCGCACACCGACGCCACCGCGGCGGCTGTCATGGATACCGTGGTCCGGCGCGGAGCGCGGCGGATGCCGGCGACGGCCACCGCGATGGCCGCGGCCCACCCGGCCGCGATCAGTGATTCCCACAGGCAGTACCGCAGCCACCCCGATGCCAGGTGCCGGCTCAGGACGGGCACCAGCTGTCCACGCTCACGAGCGGAGTCATCGGCCTGGGAGCCGAGATCGATGTGGGAGAGCTTCAAGCGGGGACGGATCGGCCCGTTGAAGTGTGGCCGGGTGGCGATGGCCTCACCGAACAGGTCCAGCTCGCCCGGCCCCGACAGACTCGTGCCCGGCTGGGCCGCGCCCACCTGGACGGTCTGGCCCGCGGCCGACACCGACTGCATCGGGGTCAGCTGAACCGCCAGCCAGATCGACGCGGCGCTGACCACGACCAGGACTGCCACGCTCCCCAGAGCCTTCCCCGCTCGACGCAGCCGCCTGTCGACCTGCTCTCTGTCCAGCACGTTCCGGGCACCTCCATGGTCGCCACCTCCACCGGTGACCTCGACTGACGCCGCGCTCCTACCCATGCTGCCGCCTCGTAGCCGACCATTTGTGCTCCTGTGCGGCATGTGCGGCCCCCACCCGTACGCCTGCGGCCGGACGCAGCCAGGCCCTGGATGTCGCCGGCATCCGCCGGGCCCGCTACAGTGCCCTGCCCAAGGTCCGTCTCCAGCGGCCTTCTGCCCGACCGCGACCACCGTCACCCGCCTCAGCCACCACCCCACCGCATGACTGTCCTCTCGCACTGAACTGCACAAGGCCCCCCCGGTCGACGGGGCAGCGCTCTTCCCATGACGGCCCCGCGCTCGTGACCAAGGACGACATCCGATGACGCTCCCTACCCCCCTGCATGTGATCAACGAGGGGCTGGCGTTCCTCCTGGAAGTGGCGGCCCTCGCCGTCCTCGCCTGGTGGGGGTGGCAGACCGTGGAGACCACCGCTGTGCGCCTCCTCCTTGCTGTTGCCGCTCCCACGGTGGCGGCCGTCCTGTGGGGCTTGTTCGCCGCCCCGAAAGCCCGGATACCGGTGCACTTGGCGGGCGTCCTGACCGTGAAGGTGCTGGTCTTCGGTGCCGCAGCAGCTGCCCTTTACGCCATGGACCGGCACGGATGGGCGACCGTCTTCGCCGTCGTGGTCGCGGCCAATACTGTCCTTGCGACCCTGGACCGGCGCGCTTCGATGCGGCAGGCAGCCTGACCGATCCACCCGACGGCCGGTTCCTGCACCGGATCTCCCCGCGCCCGGCAGCCGCATGTGCGTGCGATCGCGCGGCGGGGGAAGGCTGCCTTTCGGTCCGGAACGCCTGACAGCGGTCCACCACCTGTGGGGGCGGCCAGCGCTCCCACCCACACCCACGGCACGGTCAGCGAGGCGGCGATGTCGGTACGGACGAATTGGAGACGGCCCAGGTCCCGGATGGCACGGACTCAGGTACGGGACGTCCTGCGGCCCGCGGGCCGGGCAGGTTTCACCTCCCGTGGTGTGATCTACCTGCTGGTCGGCTACCTCGCCCTGCGCATCGCCTTCGGGGACGGCGGCGACCAGGCGGACCGCCAGGGAGCCCTGCGGCAGATAGGCCGGCAGCCTTTCGGCACCGCACTGTTGTGGCTGCTCGCCGCGGGACTGGCCGGCATGGCCCTGTGGCGCGGCGCCCAAGGTCTGCTCGGCCAGGGCGAGGACGGTGCGGGCAGGCGTCTGGCGGCGAGTGCCCGTGCGGTCTTCTACCTCGTGCTGTGCTGGGGTACCGCCGCGTTCGCGGCCGGGTCGGGCGGTCAGGGCGGCAGCGACCAGAAGTCCAGGGACGTGACGGCCACGGTGCTCAGGCAGCCGGGCGGTCGGTGGATCGCCGGAGCCGCGGGTGCGGCCCTGTGCGCCGCGGGCGCGGTGATCGCGTTCCGTGCGCTGCGGCGCAGGTTCCTGGAGAAGCTGGAGACCGCCCGGATGAGCCGCCGGACGAGGACGGCGGTGACCGGCGCGGGCGCAGGCGGCGGGGCGGCCCGCGGTGTCGTCTACGCGGGCGCGGGCGTCTTCGTGATCACCGCGGCGGTCCGGTTCGACCCGCGCAGCTCCAAGGGCGTGGACGACACCCTGCGGTCCTTCGCGCACACCCCGGCCGGCCCCTGGCTGCTGGTGGCGACGGCGGCCGGGCTGATCCTCTTCGGGCTGTTCTCGTTCGCCTCGGCGCGCTGGCGGCGGCTGTGACGCGGGGGGCGCGCGGGGGATTTCACGCCGGGTGCGTGCCTCATGCGGAGGTTTGCGGCGGTCCGCGCGCGAAGCGCCCCCCTGCGCGCCATACCGGGACGCAACGCCCGCTGGTTGGCTGGTTGTGCGGCCGGGCCGCCTCTCCACGGCGACCGGGCCGCGCACCTGTGTCCATCCGCCGGGAGGCAACGTGTCACCACCGGAGGCCACCACCGGCCCAGCGCGCCGGCTGCCCGGGCCGCCGACCCTCACCCGCCCGCGGCGCGGCGGGGCGATCCCCGGGCTGAGATACCGGCCCGCCGTCCCCGCGGACCCCGCCAAGGTCCAGGAGGTCGACCGCAGGCTGGAGGCCTGGGCGCGCGAGCTGGACCTCTTCCCGCCCGCGTGGAAGGGGGACTTCGCCGGCTTCCAGTTCGGCCGGGCCGTGGTGCTGCAGCACCCGCGGGCCGTCGACCTGGACCGCCTCACCCTGGCCGGGGAGCTGCTGCTCGCCGAGAACCTGGTCGACAGCTGCTACTGCGAGGAGGACGAGGGCAGGGGCGGCTCGCACCGCGGGCTCGGCGGCCCGCTGATCATCTCCCAGTCCGCGATCGACCCCTTCCACAGCACACCGGAGCTGGAAGCCGAGTGGCAGCGGGGCGTGCAGGCCGACGGGCCGCTGCGCTCCTACCACTGGGCCATGAAGGACTACACGACCTTCGCCACCCCCAGCCAGTGCGACCGCTTCGTCCACGACATCGCCCGCCTCCACCTGGGCTACCTCGCCGAGGCTGCCTGGGCCGAGACCCGCCATGTGCCCAGGGTGTGGGAGTACCTGGTCATGCGGCAGTTCAACAACTTCCGCCCGTGCCTGTCGATCGTGGACGCGGTCGACGGCTACGAGCTGCCCGAGTTCGTCTACGCCCGCCCCGAGATCCAGCGGATCACGGCGCTGGCCTGCAACGCGACCACCATCGTCAACGACCTCTACTCGTTCGCCAAGGAGATGGCGAGCGACCCCGACCACCTCAACCTGCCGCAGGTGGTGGCCGCCAACGAGGGAGAGGGCCTCAAGGCCGCCTACCTCAGGAGCGTCGACATCCACAACGAGGTCATGGCGGCCTTCGAGGAGGAGGCCGCGGCGCTGTCGGCGACCTCGCTCGTCGTCGAGCGCTACGCCCTCGGGCTGTCCGACTGGCTGGCCGGCAACCACGAGTGGCACGCCACCAACAGCCACCGTTACCACCTGCCCGACTACTGGTGAGCCACCCGCCGCAGCGCGCTGAAGCACAGCTCTGCGCAGCACGTCTCTGCACGGCACAGCTCCACCCGGCACAACTCGCAGCACCACAGCACCACAGCACCAGCACACGCACCAGCACCATGAGGAGCCACCGTTGGCCATCCCCCAGTCCGGCGCCACTGCATCGCTGCCCGCCCAGTCCACGTACCAGTCCCGCGTCGCGGACTACTGGAACGCCGAGAAGAACCCGGTCAACCTCGAACTCGGCGGGATCGACGACCTCTACCACCACCACTACGGCGTCGGGGACGTCAAGTGGTCCGTACTCGACGAGGCCGATCCCGCACGGCGGGCAGAACGGGTCACCGCGGAACTGCACCGGCTGGAGCAGGCCCAGGCCGAACTGCTGGCCTCGCACCTCGGACCGCTCACCCCGGCGGACCGGGTCTTCGACGCCGGGTGCGGCCGCGGCGGCGGCAGCGTGGTGGCGCACCAGCGCTACGGATGCCACGCCGACGGTGTGACGCTGTCCACCACACAGGCCGACTTCGCCAACGGCCAGGCCCGCGCGCGCGGTATCGACGGCAAGGTCCGCTACCACCACCGCAACATGCTGGACACCGGCTTCAGCACCGGCTCGTACGCGGCTTCCTGGAACAACGAGTCGACCATGTACGTCGAGCTCGACCTGCTCTTCGCCGAGCACTCCCGGCTGCTGCGCCGCGGCGGCCGCTATGTGACGATCACCGGCTGCTACAACGACACCTACGGGCAGGCCTCCCGGGAGGTGTCGCTCATCAACGCCCACTACATCTGCGACATCCACCCGCGGTCGGCGTACTTCCGCGCCATGGCACGCCACCGCCTCGTCCCGGTCCACGTGGAGGACCTCACGCAGGCGACCATCCCGTACTGGGAGCTGCGCAAGACCGCGGAGCACCTGGTCACGGGGATCGAGGACACCTTCCTGACCGCATACAAGAACGGCAGTTTCCAGTACCTGATGATCGTGGCCGACCGGGTCTGACCCGGTTCTGAGCACGGGTGCGGTACCGGGCGGCCGGCCCGGTACCGCACCCGCGCGTCATGCCAGAGTGGCGACCAGCACGGCCTTGATGGTGTGCATACGGTTCTCCGCCTGGTCGAAGACCACCGAGTGCTCCGACTCGAAGACCTCGTCGGTGACCTCCAGTTCGGTCAGCCCGTACTGCTCGTGGATCAGCCGGCCGACCTCCGTGCCCAGGTCGTGGTAGGCGGGCAGGCAGTGCAGGAACTTCACGTCCGGCTTGCCGGTGGCCCGCAGCACGTCCATCGTGACCGCGTACGGCGCGAGCGCTGCGATCCGCTCGGCCCACACCTCCTTGGGCTCGCCCATCGAGACCCACACGTCGGTCACGACGAAGTCGCAGTCCAGGACGCCTTCCGCGATGTCCTCGGTGAGCAGGATCGTGGCGCAGGTGACCTCGGCGAGCTTCCTGGCGCGGGCGACGACGTCGTCGCTGGGCCAGTACGCGCGCGGTGCGACGATCCGCACGTCGAGGCCCAGCAGCGCGCCGGTGATCAGGTAGGAGTTGCCCATGTTGAACCGGGCGTCGCCGAGGTAGGCGAAGACCACACCGCCGGGCGCCAGGTCCGCGACGCCGCCGCCGCTGTGCTCGACCATCGTGAGCACGTCGGCGAGCATCTGGGTCGGGTGCCAGTCGTCGGTGAGCCCGTTGTAGACCGGCACACCGGCGTGCAGGGCCAGGTCCTCCACCGCGGTCTGGCTGGCGCCGCGGTATTCGATGGCGTCGAACATCCGGCCCAGCACCCGGGCGGTGTCCTTGACCGACTCCTTGTGCCCGATCTGCGAGCCCGCCGGGTCCAGATACGTGGTCGCGGCGCCCTGGTCGGCCGCCGCGACCTCGAAGGAGCAGCGGGTCCTGGTGGAGGTCTTCTCGAAGATCAGGGCGATGTTGCGGCCGCGCAGCCGCGGTTCCTCGGTGCCGGCCCGCTTGGCGGCCTTGAGGTCGGCGGCCAGCTCCACCAGGCCGAGGAACTCCTCGGGCGTGAAGTCCAGCTCCTTGACGAAGTGGCGGCCCTTGAGATCGACGGCCATGCGGGGACTCCTCGGTCGGTGGTTCATCGGCACCGTGGAAGTCTATACGAAGATAGGCATTCTTATACAGCCCCTTCTTGTGCTCCCGCTGCGCCGCCGCAGCTCCCCCTCCCTTCGGGATTCCCGGCACCGGTGCAGCTCACACCGCGTCCCGCACGATCGGGCAGCTCATGCAGCGCGGGCCGCCGCGCCCCCGGCCCAGCTCGCTGCCCGGGATCTCGATCACCTCGATACCGCGCTTGCGCAGGAAGGTGTTGGTCGTCGCGTTCCGCTCGTAGGCCACGACCACACCGGGCTCCACCGCCAGCACGTTGCAGCCGTCGTCCCACTGCTCCCGCTCGGCCGCGTGCACGTCCTGCGTCGCGGTCAGCACCTTCACCGAGTCCAGGCCCAGCGCCGCCGCGATGGCCCGGTGCATGTGCTCGGGCGCGTGGTCGGTGACCTTCAGCTCGCCGTCCTCGGCGCCCGGCTCGATCGTGTACGACGGCAGCATGCCCAGGCCCGCGTACTGCGTGAAGGTGTCGCCGTCCACCATTGTCATCACCGTGTCCAGGTGCATGAAGGCCCGGCGCTTGGGCATGTCCAGCGCCACGATGGTCCGCGCGGAGCCCGCCGCGAACATCCCGCGGGCCAGCATCTCCACCGCCTGCGGTGTGGTCCGCTCGCTCATCCCGATCAGCACCGCGCCCGCGCCGATCACCAGCACGTCGCCGCCCTCGATCGTGGAGGGGTAGGCGCTCTGGCCCTCCGACCAGATGTGGAAGCCGCCGTCCGCGAACAGCGGGTGGTGCCGGTAGATCGCCTCGAAGTGCACGGTCTCGCGCTGCCGGGCAGGCCAGCGCATCGCGTTGATGCTGACCCCGTCGTAGACCCACGCGGAGGTGTCCCGTGTGAAGATGTGGTTCGGCAGCGGTGCCAGCAGGAAGTCGTCCAGGTCCATGGCGTGGAAGCGGACCGAGACCGGCTCGGCGAAGCGGTCGAGGAACTCCCGCTTGGTCATCCCGCCGACCAGTGCCTCGGTCAGCTCCGCCGCGGGGAGGCGGTCGAAGGCCTCGCGCAGCGGCCCGGTGGCCAGCGGGCCGTACTCCTTCTCGTCGAAGACCCGGTCCAGGACCAGTGCCTTCGCGGCGGGCGACTCCAGCGACTCGGTGAGCAGGTCGCCGAACAGGTGCACCTCGACCCCGCGGTCGCGGAGCACGTCGGCGAACCCGTCGTGCTCCGCGCGCGCCCTGCGCACCCACAGGACGTCGTCGAAGAGCAGGGCGTCCTTGTTCGTGGGGGTGAGCCGTTTCAGCTCCAGGTCGGGCCGGTGCAGTATGACGCGGCGCAGCCGCCCCGTCTCGGAGTCCACGTGAAATCCCATACCCGCCAGTATTGCGTCTGCGACCCCCACACCCCCTGAGGTGATTGCCACTTGCCGTGGTTGCCTTCCTCCCGCTCCTCGGGCCGGGCGCGCAGTTCCCCGCTTCCCTTCAGAAACGGTCACCCTCTGGGCAGAGGGCAAGCCATCAGGGGCGCGGGGAACTGCGCGACGAGCCACCCACCGGGGGAAGGTCCCGGGACAGGTCCGGGTGGCAGGGCCGGAGGCTACAGGCGGGGGTCGACCGGTTCCGACTCCAGGGCCAGGACCGCGAAGACGGCTTCGTGGACCCGCCACAGCGGCTCCCCCGCGGCGAGGCGGTCCAGCGCTTCGAGGCCGAGGGCGTATTCGCGCAGGGCCAGCGACCGCTTGTGGCCCAGTGCGCGCTGCCGCAGCCGGGCCAGGTGCTCGGGGCGGGTGTACTCGGCGCCGTAGATGATGCGCAGGTACTCCCGGCCCCGGCACTTGACGCCGGGCTGGACGAGGCCGCCCTTGGCGTCGCGGGCCAGTGCCGTGAGCGGCTTGACGACCATGCCCTCGCCGCCGGCCGCGGTCAGGTCGAGCCACCAGTCCGTGCCGGCCGCGACCGACGCCTCGTCCGCGGTGTCGACGACCAGCCGGCGGGTGGTGCGCAGCAGCCCGGAGCCGTCGGCCTCGACCAGCCGGTCGACGAGTGCGAGCTGCCGGTCCTGCGGCAGCTCGCCGGCGAGGTTGCGGCCGCGGACGGCGAGCAGCTGGAAGGGCGCGAGGCGGACGCCGTCGAGGCCGTCGGTGGTCCAGCAGTAGCGCCGGTAGGCCTCGGTGAAGGCCTGCGCGTCCGCGGCCCGCTCCCGCTGCCTGGCCAGCAGCGGCCCGACGTCCGCGCCGCGGCCTGCCGCCGCTTCCAGCGCGGCCAGAGCCGGCGGGAAGGCGGCACCCGCGGCGGCGCCGACCGCCGCGTACTGCTTGCGCAGCAGCCCGGACGCCTTGAGCGACCACGGCAGCAGCTCCGCGTCGAGCAGCAGCCAGTCGGTGTCCAGCTCCTCCCACAGACCCGCGGCGGTCACCGCGGCACGCACCCGGCCGAGCACCTCCTCGGTCACCGCGCCGTCGTCGAAGAAGGGGCGCCCGGTGCGGGTGTGCAGCGTCCCGGTCACCCCGGAGCCCGCGCCGAACCGCTCGGCGGCGGCCGCCTCGTCGCGGCACACCAGGGCGACCGCCCTGGAGCCCATGTGCTTCTCCTCGCACACCACCTGCCGCACCCCGTCGGCGCGGTAGGAGGCGAACGCCTCCGCCGGGTGTTCGAGGTAGCCGTCCTCGGCGGAGGTGGCGCAGGGCGACATGGTCGGCGGCAGATAGCCCAGCAGCTGCGGGTCGACGGCGAAGCGGCTCATCACCTCGAGCGCCGCCGCCGCGTTCTGCTCGCGCACCGCGAGCCGTCCCATCAGGGACGTCTCGACGATCCTGCGCCCGGCGACGTCCTCCAGGTCCAGCGGTCGGCCCTCGCGTCCACCGGGTGCCGCCGACACCAGCGGACGGACCGGCTCGTACCAGACCTTCTCGGCCGGCACGTCCACGATCTCGCGCTCCGGCCAGCGCAGGGCGGTCAGCCGGCCGCCGAAGACGGCACCGGTGTCCAGGCACAGGGTGTTGTTGATCCAGGAGGTGGCGGGAACGGGGGTGTGGCCGTAGACCACGGCGGCGCTGCCGCGGTAGTCCTCGGCCCACGGGTAGCGCACCGGCAGGCCGAACTCGTCGGTCTCGCCGGTGGTGTCGCCGTAGAGCGCGTGCGAGCGGACCCGGCCCGAGGTGCGGCCGTGGTACTTCTCGGGCAGGCCCGCGTGGCAGACCACCAGCCGTCCGCCGTCCAGGACGTAGTAGCTGACCAGGTCGCCAATGAAGGCGGCGGCCCGGCCGCGGAACTCGGGGTCGCGCTCCTCCTCGCGGGCGAACTGCTCGACGGTCTCGGCCAGCCCGTGGGTGAGCTGGACGCGGCGGCCCCTGAGGTGCCGGCTGAGCTTGTTCTCGTGGTTGCCCGACACGCACAGGGCGGTGCCCGCCTCGACCATGCCCATGACGCGGCGCAGCACGCCTGGGCTGTCGGGGCCGCGGTCGACCAGGTCGCCGACGAAGACCGCGGTACGCCCGGCCGGGTGCCGGCCGTCGACGTAGCCCAGCTCGGACAGCAGCGCCTCCAGCTCGGAGCTGCAGCCGTGCACGTCGCCGACGATGTCGAACGGCCCGGTCAGGTGCCGCAGGTCGTTGTAGCGGCGCTCGGTGACGATCTCGGCGGCCTCGATCTCCCGGGTGCCGCGCAGGATGTGCACTTTGCGGAAGCCCTCGCGCTCCAGACCGCGCAGCGAGCGGCGCAGCTCGCGCTGGTGCCGCTGGATCACGTGCCGGGGCAGCGCCGCCCGGTCGGGGCGTGCCGCATTGCGCTCGGCGCACACCTGCTCGGGCACGTCCAGCACGATGGCGATCGGCAGCACGTCGTGCTCCCTGGCCAGGTTCACCAGCTGCCTGCGGCTCTCCTGCTGCACGCTGGTGGCGTCCACGACGGTGCGCCGGCCGGCCGCGAGCCGCTTGCCCGCGATGTAGTGCAGCACGTCGAAGGCGTCGCCGGTCGCGCTCTGGTCGTTCTCGTCGTCGCTGACCAGGCCGCGGCAGAAGTCGGAGGAGATCACCTCGGTGGGTGCGAAGTGCCGGGCGGCGAAGGTGGACTTGCCCGAGCCGGTGGCGCCGATCAGCACCACGAGGGACAGGTCGGTGACGGCGAGTCGGCGGGGCGCAGCGGTGCTGCCGTCACGGTCGTCGTCGGTCATGCCGCGTCCTCCTTCGTGGTGGTGGTGTCGGATGGTTGGCCGTCGGACCCGGTGCCGGCGGTGAAGTGCGCGAGCTGGGTCGGCGGGCCGACCTCCGGGTCGTCCGGGCCGACCGGCCGGAAGTCCACGGTGTAGCCGTAGCGGCCCGCGACCGCTTGCGCCCACTCGCGGAACTCCGCCCTGGTCCACTCGAACCGGTGGTCGGCGTGCCGGCGGTGGCCGGCCGGCAGCGTCTCCCAGCGCACGTTGAACTCGACGTTCGGCGTCGTCACGATCACCGTCCGGGGGCGGGCGGCGCCGAAGACGGCGTGTTCGAGCGCGGGCAGCCGCGGCGGGTCAAGGTGCTCGACGACCTCGCTGAGCACCGCCGCGTCATAGCCCTTGAGCCGCTTGTCGGTGTAGGCGAGCGAACCCTGGAGCAGGGTCAGGCGGGCGGACTGCCGCTCGCCCATCCGGTCCAGGTGCAGCCGGCGGGCCGCGATCTCCAAGGCGCGCACCGAGACGTCGACGCCGACGACCTCGGTGAAGCGCGGCTCCTTGAGCAGCGCGGCCACCAACTGGCCCTGCCCGCACCCCAGGTCGAGCACCCGCGCGGCGCCTGCCGCGCGCAGCCCGGCCAGGATCGCCTCCCGGCGCTGCACCGCGAGCGGCGTCGGACGCTCCTGCTCCCCCTCCGGCTGCTCGGCCTCGACTGCGTTGTCGAACTCCTCGACCTCCACGTCGTCCGCCGCCGCCAGCCGCACCAGCTCCAGCCGCTCGTTCGCCTCCCGGGTGAGCGACCAGCGACGGGCCAGATAGCGCCGGGTGATCAGCTGCTGCTCGGGGTGCCCGGCGAGCCAGCCGTCACCGAACCGCAGCAGCTTGTCCACCTCGTCGGGCGACACCCAGTAGTGCTTGGCGTCGTCCAGCACGGGCAGCAGCACGTACAGGTGCCGCAGCGCGTCGGACAGCCGCAGCTCGCCCTCCAGCACCAGCCGCACGTACCGCGACGGTCCCCACTCGGGGAAGTACCCGTCCAGCGGCACCTGCTCCGCCGTCACCTGCCAGCCGAGCGGCTCGAACAGCCGGGCCACCAGCGCCGGCCCGCCGCGTGCGGGCAGCGCCGGAACCTCGATCCGCAGCGGCAGCGGCGCCGCGGCCCGCTCGGGCAGCTCGCGGCAGTCACCGCGCATCGCGCTGGAGAACACCGTCCGCAACGCCACCGCCAGCAGCGACGACGCGGCATACGGCCGGTCGTTCACGTACTGCGCCAGCGCCGCGTCGGGCGCCCCGCCCCTGCCCTTGCCGCGCCCGCGCCGCACGAGCGCGGGCGGATCGACGTCGAGCAGCAGCGCCGCCGTGCAGTGCTCCGCGTCCGCCTGGGGATAGAAGACGTGCGCGTCACCGTAGGAGGTGGCGAACACCTGGACCCTGTCCGGGTGCTTGTGCAGCAGATACCCGAGGTCGGTTGCCGGACCCGCGGCGCTGCCTGTGGTGGAGATCGTCAGGAACACCCGTACGAGTATCCCCGCCGCCCCGCCCCCGGCCCACGCCTTTTCCCCGCCCACCGCCCCGGCCCGCACGCCCACCGGCCGGTCACCGCCACCGGCCGCCGGGTCAGCACATGCCGGGCAGCGCGACGCACCCCGCCGGACGGCAGATCACCGCACCCCCGGCAGCGCGGCGCGGATCGCCGTGACCGTGGGCGGGCCGACGCGGCAGCAGCCGCCGATCAGGCGGGCGCCGGACGCGTGCCAGGCGGTCGCGAGCGACGCCAGGGACGGGGAACGGACGCCGCCGCCCTCCCACCGGTGTGCCGCGGCATTCCAGCGCTCACCGCTGTTCGGGTAGGCCACCGCCGGCTTGCCGCAGACCGCCACCGCCAGCTCGACCGCCGCCTGGACGTCCTGCGGCGCACAGCAGTTGACGCCCACCGCCACCACCTCGTCGCGGCCCGCGGCCAGTGCGAAGGCCTCGGCCAGCGGCTGCCCGGCCCGGGTGCGCTCGCCGTCGACGGTGTAGGACAGCCACACCGGCAGCCCCGTGGGCGCCGCCGCCCGCAGCATCGCCTCGGCCTCGTCGACGTCCGGCACCGTCTCCAGGGCCAGGACGTCGGGCGAGGCGGCAGCCACCGCGTCGATCCGCGGCCGGTGGAAGCGCTCCAGCTCCCGCACCGTCAGGCCGTACCGCCCGCGGTATTCGCTGCCGTCGGCCAGCACCGCACCGTACGGCCCCACCGACGCCGCCACCCGCACCCCCGGCCGCTCCGCCGCCGCCCGGCGGGCCAGGTCCACGCTGCGCCGCAGCAGCCCGGCCGCCTCGGCCCGCCCGATGCCGCGGCGGGCGAAGCCCTCGTAACTGGCCTGGTAGGCCGAGGTGATCAGCACATCCGCACCCGCCCGCACATAGGCCCGGTGGGCGGCCTCGATCTGCCCGGGCTCGTCGGCGAGCAGCCGGGCCGTCCACAGCGGGTCGCGCAGGTCGCAGCCCTGGTCGGCGAGCTGGTTGGACAGCCCGCCGTCCAGCACCAGGGTGCCGCCCGCCGCCACCAGCGCCGCCAACTCCCCCGCGGGCGGGAACGGGACGGCGGACGTCGAAGGCATCGGGCGCCCTCAGCCCAGCTGCGGTGCGACCTGGGCGGCGATCAGCTCCAGGTGGTCCAGGTCGCCCAGGTCGAGGGTCTGCAGGTAGAAGCGGGTCGCGCCCTGCTCGGCATAGCGCCCGATCTTCTCCACGACCTCCGCCGGCGATCCGGCCAGCCCGTTCTCCTTCAGCTCCGCGGCCTCGCGGCCGATCGCCGCCGCCCGCCGGGCCACTTCGGCGTCGTCCTTGCCGACACAGACCACCAGCGCGTTCGAGTAGACCATGCTGTCGGACGCCCGGCCCGCCGCCCGCACCGCCTCGCGGACCCGCCCGATCTGCGCGCCGGAGTCCTCGATCGAGGCGAAGGGCACGTTGAACTCGTCGGCGTAGCGCGCTGCCAGTTCCGGGGTGCGCTTGGCGCCCATGCCGCCGATCAGCACCGGGACCTTCGCCTGCGCCGGCTTGGGCAGCGCGGGCGAGTCCTTGAGCTGGTAGAACTCCCCGTCGAAGTCGAAGGTCTTGCCGACCGGGGTCTCCCACAGCCCGGTGATGACCGCCAACTGCTCGGCGAGCCTGGCGATCTTCTCCTTCGGGAAGGGGATGCCGTAGGCGGTGTGCTCGGCCTCGAACCAGCCGGCACCGAGCCCGAACTCGACCCGCCCACCCGACATGGCGTCGACCTGGGCCACCTGGATCGCCAGCACGCCCGGCAGCCGGAAGGTGCCCGCCGACATCAGGGTGCCGAGCTTGATCCTGCTGGTCTCCCGCGCGAGACCGGCCAGCGTGACCCACGCGTCCGTGGGTCCCGGCAGCCCGTCGCCGCCCATCGTCAGATAGTGGTCCGAGCGGAAGAAGGCGTCGAATCCGAGGTCTTCTGTCGCCTTGGCGACCGCGAGCAGCGTGTCGTAGTCGGCCCCCTGCTGGGGCTCGGTGAAGATGCGCAGTTCCATGCCCCCATCCTGCACCGATCACGCTCCGGCCCGTCAATCGCCACATGGCAGTCCTCCCGCTTGCCGCTCCCCCGCCATCCGTTCGCCACGGGCCAGCGCCCGCACCCGGTCCCTGGCCTCGTCCACCGCGTCCAGCGCCTCGATGCAGCTCCAGTACGCCCCCTCGTCCTGCACCGCGCAGACCAGCCCCACCAGCGCGTGGGTGATCTCGCCGAGCAGCACCCGCAGCGCGCGCAGCGTCCCCGCGGGGTCGCGGACCGCGGTCAGCCGGGCCGCCCGCGGCGGCCCCGCTCCCGCCGCCGCGAGCACCGGCCCCGCCCGGCCCCCCGTGCCCGCGGCCCAGCCCCAGCGGCCGGCCCCCGCGTCCTGCGGCGGTGCCTCCGCCGCCAGCAGCCGGTCCACCGCCTCGACCAACTCGCCCGCCTGCCACGCCTCCTCAATGACGTCCTCGGGCTGCGGCGACCCCCGCATCACCCGCTCCGACTCCGCCACCAGCCGTGCCGCGTCCATCTGCGCACCCCCTCGACCCCGGCGGTGGTGACCCCTTCACCACCTGCCGACATCACTCAGAGTGACACATCTTCAGCACGCAGAAAGAGATCGATCTCGACATCTGTGGATAACTTCGCACCTGTGGAAAACCGCGGCGAATCCATCACTCCGCCGCGGAGCTGCCCGCGGAGCCGCCCCCCGGACCCGCTGGACCCGCCGGGCGGCCTCCGGGGCGCGGGAAGCGCTCCTCGTTCCTGTCGATCTTCGCCGCGAGCGCTGCCAGCACGTCGACCTCCAGCACCGCGCAGAACTGCAGCAGATACGCCAGCACGTCGGCGACCTCGTCGCGCACCCGGTGGGCGGACTCCGGGTCCGCCATCACCGCGGACGCCTGCTCGGGGGTGAGCCACTGGAAGATCTCCAGCAGTTCCGCGGCCTCCACGCTCAGGGCGGAGGCCAGGTTCTTGGGGGTGTGGAAGGGCTGCCAGTCACGGGCGGCGGCGAATTCGACCAGGCGGCGCTGGAGCGCGGCCAGGTCCTGTGGTTGTCCGGTCACCCTGACTGGTCTAGCGCATCCCCGCAGCCCGCTCTTGCTGGTGTGTCGGTCTTCCTGCTCCCTTCCTTCGCGGACGGCCTCGTCCCTCAGCCGGCCACTGCGGAAGCCCGGGCGTCAGCCCTCCTCCGCCCGTCCCGCCCCGGCCGCACCGCGCTCCTCTTCCCGCCCCGCGCCGGCCGCACGGTTCTCCTCGGCGGGGGCCGCTCCCGCGGCGCCGGCCGCCGCCCTGCCGCGCTCCTCCTCGCCCGTGTCCTGCGCCGGCACCCGCCGCCCCTCGCCGAGCCGGGCGACCGTCACACCGCCCAGGCCCTCCGCGGACTGCGGGTCCTGGACCGTGCCCAGCAGCCGGATGTGACCGCGGGCGGCGGCCGTCCCGGCGAGCCGCAGCAGTTCCCGCAACTGCCTGCGGTCCAGGCCGAGATCGAGCCCGTCGCCGAGCACGGTGAGCACCTGGCCGGCCGGCAGCAGCTCCGTACTGGTGTCCACGTCCAGCACGCCGGGACCGGTGAGCAGCACCAACGCCAGTGCCAGGAAGCGCAGTTCGCCGTCGCCGAGCCGGTCGACCGGCACCACGCCCAGCGGGCCGCGGTCCACCGCGGCGATCACCGCGTCCAGCGGCATCCGCCCGTCGCCCGGCGGCGGCAGGACGGCGGGCAGCACCGTCAGGCCCTCGACCGGCGGACTGCACACCGCACGCACCGCGTTGACCAGCGCCGCGTGCCGGGTGGCGCACTCGCCCTCGGTCCTGGCGAGCACCGCCGACAGGTTGTCGCAGGAGGTCCGCAACCGCCCGTCGCCGTGCGGTACGGGAGCACGCATCACCTCGGGTCTCGGCGCCACGGGGAAGATCCCGCGCAGCGCCACCACCAGCTGCTCGGCGGCGGCGAGCACCAGCCGCTGCCCGTCGGTGCGCCCGGAGACCCGCAGCGGCAGCAGCGCGCTGGCCAGGACGTTGTCGGGCAGCGGTGCCCGGGTGACCGAGACCTCGCCCGCTGTGTGCCAGGCGGCCTGCACGGTACGCCGGGCCGGGTCACGCAGCGCCGTGGTCAGCAGCGTCTCGCCCGCGCCGGTCAGCCGCTCGCCGACGATCCGCAGCGTCGGCTCGGCCTGCACCGCCACGTCGAGGCGCACGGGTCCCACCGGCCCTGTCACCGTGCAGCCGATGCGGAAGCCGCGGCGCCCCTGCGCGTCGGCCTGTGCGCCCTGCGGCACGCAGGCCGCCGCACCGCCGCGCACCCCCGAGCCGAAGACCTCGGCGAGTTCGGCGCCGCAGGCCAGCCGGCCGAGTGCGGAGAGCCCTTCGAGCACGCTGGACTTGCCGGTGCCGCTGCCGCCGGTGAGCAGGGTGAGCGGGCCGAGCGCGAAGGTCGCGCCGCGGTGTGACTTGAAGGCGGACAGCCGCAGTTCGGTGACGACGGGGCGGTCGTGACCGGCGTCTTTGGGCGCACAGGTGCTCATGGCCGCGAAGGTAGCCAGCGGGCGCGGTGCCGAACCGTTCCGGCGGCCCCGGGGTAATCCGAACGAGGGACATCGCGCATGATCCGCGGAAATCCGGAAATCGCCCGCACCGCCCGCCGCCGCGCCTTCTCTCCGCAGGTGCCGCCCGTCGGCAACGGCGGCTGTCGGTGCCGCCGGTTACGGTGGCAGGCGTGACCACGACCAGCACCACCTACGTCGCACTGCTGCGCGGGATCAACGTCGGAGGCAAGGCCAAGGTGCCGATGCAGACCCTGCGCGAGCTGCTGGCCGCGATCGGCGGCACCGGCGTCCGCACCCACCTGCAGAGCGGCAACGCCCTCTTCACCCACGAGGACACCGACCCGGCCCGGCTGGCGGAGGAGCTGCACCAGGCGCTCGCCGACGAGCTGGGCCTGGACATCACCTGCATGGTGCGCACCGCGGAGGACCTGCGGCGGGTCGTGGCCGCCAACCCCTTCGACATGACCGGGGTCGACGGCTCCCGCTTCCTGGTGGTCTTCCTCACCGCCCCCGTCCCCGCCGGCCGCCTCGCCGCGATCGAGCAGGCCGACCACACACCCGACGAGCTGCGGGCGGGCGAGCGGGAGATCTACGCGCACTTCCCCGACAGCATCCGCAACTCCAAACTCGCCGCCCGCCTCACCGACCGCGGCCTGGGCACCCCCGCCACCAGCCGCAACTGGAACACGGTCACCAAGCTCCTGGAGCTGGCCGACGCCTGACCTCCCGCGCCCCGCGCCGCCGCCCCGCAGGTCACGGCCACGAGTGGCGCCGCACCGCCCCCGGGCGTGCAATGGAAAGGCGGGGGCGGACCTGTGGAGGCGCCGTGGCTGTTGCACCGCTGACCGAGATCCTGGCCGATCCGTTCGAGGAGCGCTACGCCGTACCCGCGATCAACGTCTTCAACGACCTCACCCTGGAAGCGGTGCTTGCGGCAGCCGTGGAGAACCGCTCGCCGCTGATCGTGCAGACCTCGGTGAAGACGGTCAGGTCCATCGGCAGCGACGTGCTGTACGCGATGTGGACGGCGATGACCGCCGGCATCGAGGTGCCGGTCACCCTGCACCTGGACCACTGCCCCGACCGCTCGGTCATCACCGAGTGCCTGCGGCAGGGCTGGAACTCCGTGCTCTTCGACGCCTCCACGATGCCGGTCGAGGACAACATGCGGCAGACCGTCGAGGTCGTCGCCGAGGCCAGGAAGTACGGGGCCGCGGTCGAGGGCGAGATCGAGTCGATCACCGGGGTCGAGGACGACGTCGGCAGCGACACCGCCGCCCAGCAGCAGAGCCTCGACGTCGCCCTGGAGTTCCTGCGCACGACCGGGGTGGACGTCTTCGCGCCGGCGATCGGGAACGCCCACGGGTCGTACAAGAAGGCACCGGTGCTCGACGCCCAGCGGGTCTCCGACATCGTGGCGGCCCATCCGCTGCCCATCGCCCTGCACGGCGGCAGCGGGCTGTCCGACGAGCAGTTCCGCGACCTGATCTCCCGCGGGTGCGCGAAGGTCAACATCTCGACCGCGCTCAAGGAGACGTTCATGAAGTCGAACCTGGCCTTCCTGCGCACGGCCGAGGAGCGGGGGAAGTGGGACCCGCCCTCGCTCTTCAGGTCCGTCCGCCAGGACGTCCTCGACATGACCGGTGCGCTGATGAAGCTGTTCGGCAGCGCCGGCCGGGCGGGCTGAGGCCGATGCCCGCACTGGTCTTCGACTGCGACGGCGTCCTCGCCGACACCGAGCGCTACGGGCACCTGCCCGCCTTCAACAAGACCTTCGAGGAGTTCGGCCTCCCCGTGCAGTGGAGCGACGCCGAATACGCGCAGAAGGTGAAGGTCGGCGGCGGCAAGGAGCGGATGAAGGCGATGCTGACGCCGGAATTCGTCGCCGCGGCCGGGCTGCCCTCGGCGGAAACCGCGCTGGCGGAGCAGGTCGCGGCCTGGCACCGGCGCAAGACCGAGGTCTACACGGGGATCATCCGCAGCGGGGCGATCCCGCCTCGGCCGGGCGTGCGCCGGGTCGCCGAGGCGGCGCACGAGGCCGGCTGGACGCTGGCGGTCGCCTCCACCTCGGCGGAGGCGTCGGTGCGCAGCGTGCTGGACCTCGCCATGGGCGCGGAACTGGCGCCGCGCTTCGCGGTCTTCGCCGGGGACGTGGTCCCGCGGAAAAAGCCGGCCCCTGACATCTACACGCACACCGTGGACGCGCTCGGCGTCGTCCCGGCGGACGCCCTTGCGATCGAGGACAGCCGCAACGGGATGCTCGCCGCCCTCGCGGCCGGCCTGACCTGCGCGGTGACGGTCAGCGCCTACACCGCAGAGGAGGACTTCACCGGGGCCGCCCTGGTGGTCAGCTCGCTCGGCGACCCGCCGCCCGACGCGACGCGGACCGAGGTGCTGAGCGACCCCTTCGGGGTGCGGCCGGGGCCGCAGGTGGACTTCGCCGACCTGTCCGCGCTGCTCGCCAAGGCGGCCCGGACCGCCGAGGCGGTCAGAACCGCAGAGGCCGCAGACGACGCCGGCGCCCGACCGCCCGCTTCCGGCGGCCCCTGAGGCCATGAAGCCATCAGCCCCTGACGTCCCTACGCCCATGACGCCGCGCCCGTGAGGAGTGCCATGCCCACCACCTCGGCATCCGCCGCCGACCTCGCCTTCGTCGTCCGCACCATCGCGCAGACCGCGGTCGACAACGAGGCCGCCTTCGGAGACCTCGACGCCGTCGCGGGGGACGGCGACTTCGGCTACTCCCTCGCCCGCGGCTTCGAGATCGTGCTCGCCGACTGGGACGGCTTCGACCAGAGCGTGCCGTCGGACTTCCTCCGGCAGGTCGCCCTGGTGATCTCCAAGCGGGTCGGCGGCACGTCAGGGCCGCTGTGGGGCACCGCCTTCCTGCGCGCCTCCGGGGCCGTCAGGGACCGGCAGGAGGTGGGCGCCGCCGACGCGGTGGCGATGCTGCGGGCCGCCGCCGAGGGGATCAAGGCGCGCGGCAAGTCCGACCTCGGCGACAAGACCCTGCTGGACGCGCTGATCCCGATGACGGACGCCCTGGAGGCGTGTGTCTCCGCGGGCGACGGGCCGGCGGCCGGCGGGTCGGAGCTGGCGGCCCTTGCTGCCGCCACGGCCCGCAAGGCCGCGGACGGGACGACGCCCATGCAGGCCCGGCGCGGCCGGCAGAGCTACACCGGCGAGCGCAGCATCGGCTCGCCCGACCCGGGCGCGGTGGCGGTCGCGGTCATGGCGGAGCGCGTCGCCGCCGAGTGGGACCCACGCGGCTGACCGCGGCCCGTGGCACCGCATCCCGTACCGACACGACCACGAGGAGCGCGGCATGAAGAAGTTCGTCAACGACCCGAAGGACTACGTCTCGGAGATGCTGGAGGGGCTCGCCCTGGCCAATCCCGACACGCTGACCTATGTCCCCGAGTACAACCTGATCATGCGTGCCGACGCCCCGCAGGACGGCAAGGTCTCCATCGTCCAGGGGTCGGGCTCGGGCCACGAGCCTGCCCATGTGATGAGCGTCGGCAAGGGCATGCTCGACGCCGCCTGCCCCGGCGACGTCTTCTCCGCGCCGCCGACCGACTTCGTCTACGAGACGGTCAAGCGGGTCGCCTCCCCCAAGGGCGTCCTGCTGCTCGTCAACAACTACACCGGTGACCGGATGGCCTTCGAGATGGCCGAGGAGCTGTCGCAGGCCGAGGGGGTCACGGTCCGTACGCTCTTCATCGACGACGACGTGGCCGTACAGGACTCGACCTACACGGTGGGCCGCCGCGGGGTGGCGGGCAACTTCTTCGTGATGAAGGCCGTCGGAGCCGCCGCCGAGCGCGGTGCCGACCTCGACGAGCTGTACCGGATCGGCGAGAACGTCAACGCGGTCACCCGCACCATGGGCATGGCCCTGACAGCCTGCACCCCGCCGGCGAAGGGCTCGCCGCTGTTCGAACTGCCCGACGACTCGGTCGAGATGGGTGTGGGCATCCACGGCGAGCCGGGCCGCAAGCGGGAGAAGCTCCAGCCGGCGGACGCGATGGTCGGCGAACTGGTCAGCGCGGTGGTCGAGGACCTGCCGTTCGTCTCGGGCGACAGCGTCGCCCTGATGGTCAACGGACTGGGCGGCACCCCGATCGGCGAGCTGTACCTCGTCTACGGCCGCGCCCATCGCCAGTTGACGGACATCGGCATCGAGATCAGGCGCTCCTACGTCGGCGAGTACTGCACGTCGCTCGACATGGCGGGCGCGTCCGTCACCCTGGTCCGGCTGGACGACGAGATCTCCGAACTCCTCGCCGAGCCCGCCGAGATCGCGATCCGGGTGTTCTGACGGGCCGGGACGGCCCAGGCGGCCGACGGGGCGTCAGTCGCCCTGCCGCACCGGCGCCAGCACCGCCACGCACTCCACGTGGTGGGTCATCGGGAAGAGGTCGAAGGCGCGCAGGCTGACCGGGCGGTAGCCCTCCTGGGCGAAGTAGTCCAGGTCGCGGGCCAGGGCCGCCGGGTCGCAGGCGACGTAGGCGATGCGGCGGGCGCCGAGCGAGGCGAGGTGGCGGACGGTGGGGCGGCGGGCGCCGACGCGCGGCGGGTCCAGGACGACCAGGTCGACCTCGGTGATGCCGGTACGGGGCAGCACCTGCTCGACCTTGCCGTGCTCGACCCGGACCCGGTCGAGGTCCTGGAGGTTGTGCCGGGCGTCCTGCACGGCGCGCTTGCCCGACTCGATCCCGAGGACCGCGCCGCGTTCGCCGACCCGCTCGGCCAGGGCGCCGGCGAAGAGGCCGACACCGCAGTAGAGGTCGAGCGCCATGTCGCCCTTGCGCGGCATCAGGCCCTGCATGACGGCCTCGACCAGCAGGTCGGCGGCCTTCGGGTGGACCTGCCAGAAGCCGCCGTCGCCGACCCGCCAGGTGCGGCCCGCGGCCCGTTCGCGGACGAAGTCGCGGCCGTGCACGCGGTGGACCGCCTGGTCGCGTTCGCCGATCCTGAGCACCGAGACGGGCCGGTCGAGTTCCACGATGGGCAGCCGGCCGCCGGGCCGCGGGGTCAGCACGACCTGCCGGTCGCTGGACCCGGTGGCGGCGATGGCCTCGACCGCGGCGATCTGCGGCCAGCGGCGGGCCTCCACGCCCAGTTCGCTGACCTCGGGTGCGGCGATCATGCAGTGGTCGACGACCTCGACCTCGTGCGAGCGGTGCCGGCGCAGGCCCGCCCGCCCCTCGTCGTCCACGGCGTACTGCACCCGGGTGCGCCAGGCGGGCACCTCGCCCTTGGCGACCTTGTCGCCCGGGGCCGGTTCCACGGTGCCGTCCCAGCCTGCTTCCTCGGGGGTGAGCCCGGCGAGCCTGGCCAGCTGCTCGGTGACGACCGCGGCCTTGAGGCGGCGCTGCGCGCCGGGCGCTGCGTGCTGCCAGTCGCAGCCGCCGCAGCGGCCGGGTCCCGAGAAGGGGCAGGGCGCCTCGACGCGGTCCTTGGAGGCGGTCAGCACGCGGACGGCGTCGGCCCGCAGGAAGCTCGCGCCGACCTCGCCGTGGGTGACGCGGGCGACGACCCGCTCGCCGGGCAGGGTGTGCCGGACGAAGAGGACCTGGCCCTCGGCGGTACGCGCCAGGCAGTGGCCGCCGTGCACCACCGGGCCGATCTCTACCTCGTACTCCTGGCCGACCAGTGACGGGGCGGGCTCGGTCTGCATGGCGGTGGTGCTCCTGGGCTCTTCTCGGGGTGCGCGACTGCGCGACAGCCCACTCTACGGGTCCCGGGCCGCTGCCGACCGCGCCCTCAGTGCTCGCGCTGGTGCTCGCGCTGCTGCGGGCCGACCGGGCCGCGGCGGATGGAGCCCGGCGCGTTCCAGTCGGCGCGGCGGCGGGCGCGGGCGCGGGCGGCCTCGGAGGACTCCAGCTGGTAGGGCACCGAGGTGACCATCACACCGGGGGTGAACAGCAGCCGGCCCTTGAGCCGCAGCGCGCTCTGGTTGTGCAGCAGGTGCTCGTACCAGTGGCCGACGACGTATTCGGGGATGTAGACGCTGACCACGTCCCGCGGGCTGTTGCGGCGCAGGCCCTTGACGTAGTCGATGATCGGCCTGGTGATCTCGCGGTAGGGCGAGTCGAGGACCTTGAGCGGTACGTCGATGCCGCGCCGCTGCCAGTCGGCCTGCAGGGCCTTGGTGTCGTCGGGGTCGACGTTGATGCTGAGCGCTTCGAGGGTGTCGGAGCGCATCAGCTTGGCGTAGGACAGCGCCCGCAGGGTGGGCTTGTGCACCTTGGAGACCAGCACGATGGAGTGCACGCGGGAGGGGCGTACGTAGTCGGCGCCCGGCTCGTCGTCGGCGGCGATCTCGTCGGAGACCCGGGTGTAGTGGCGGCGGATCGCGGTCATGGTGGCGTAGAAGACGACCATACCGACCACCGCGACCCATGCGCCGTGCGTGAACTTGGTCAGCAGCACGATGACCAGCACCAGGCCGGTGAGGAAGGCGCCGAAGGTGTTGATGGCCCGGGAGCGCACCATGTGGCGGCGCTTGGCCTGGTCGGTCTCGGTGCGCAGGTGCCGGTTCCAGTGCCTGACCATGCCGGTCTGGCTGAGCGTGAAGGAGACGAAGACGCCGACGATGTACAGCTGGATCAGCCGGGTGGAGTCGGCGCCGTAGACGATGACCAGGACGCAGGCGAAGCCGGCCAGCACCACGATGCCGTTGGAGAAGGCCAGCCGGTCGCCGCGGGTGTGCAGCTGGCGCGGCAGATAGCGGTCCTGGGCGAGGATCGAGCCGAGGACGGGGAAGCCGTTGTAGGCGGTGTTGGCGGCCAGGAAGAGCACGAGCGCGGTGACCGCGGCCAGGAAGATGAACGGCACCGAGTTGTGGCCGAAGACCGCCTCGGCGACCTGGGCGATCACCGGGTCCTGGGTGAAGCCGGAGCCGACCGGTGTGCCGTGGTCGAGCAGGTCGGTGGCGGGGTTCTCGGCCATCCGCACATGGGTGTTCATGGCCAGCGCGATGATGCCGCAGAACATGGTGACCGCGAGCAGGCCCATGGCCGCCAGCGTGGTGGCGGCGTTCTTGGACTTGGGTTTCTTGAAGGCCGGCACACCGTTGCTGATCGCCTCGACGCCGGTGAGCGCGGCACATCCCGAGGAGAAGGCGCGCAGCAGCAGGAAGATCAGCGCGAAGCCGCCGATGCCGGAGGACTCGGCATGGATGGTCAGATGCGCGGTCGGCGCGTTCATGTCATGCCCAGTAGCGATCTTGAAGACGCCCCAGGCGATCATGCAGAAGACGCCGAAGACGAAGGCGTAGGTGGGGATCGCGAAGATCGTGCCGGACTCGCGCACCCCGCGCAGGTTCATCAGCATCAGGATGACGATCATGCCGACCGCGCCGAGCACCTTGTGAGTGACGAAGAAGGGCACCGCCGAGCCGAGGTTCTCGATGCCCGACGCCACCGAGACCGCCACCGTGAGCACGTAGTCGACCAGCAGCGCGCTGGCGACGGTGAGCCCGGCCCTCGGCCCCAGGTTGGTGGTCGCGACCTCGTAGTCGCCGCCCCCGGAGGGATAGGCGTGCACGTTCTGCCGGTAGGAGGCGACCACTGTGAACATCAGCACCACGACGGCGACCGCGATCCACGGGCTGAAGTGGTACGCCGACACGCCGGCGATCGACAGGACGAGCAGTACCTCGCCCGGCGCGTACGCCACGGACGACAGCGGGTCGGAGGCGAAGACAGGGAGCGCGAGCCGCTTGGGGAGCAGCGTCTCGCCCAGCTTGTCGCTGCGCAGCGCCCGGCCGATGAGGATCCGTTTCGGCAGGTCGGTCAGTTTGGACACCCCGCGATGTTAAGGGATCGCCCATACGTGCGGGTGCCCCAGTCCCTTATGGAGTGTGGCGAACTTGTGAGGCCGCCGCGACGCAACCTTCTGCCCTGCCATGCGCGTGTGTAGCTTTGGCCGCGGTCTGAGACGCTTGGAACGACCTCTACGACTCAGCACACAGTCTCAGTCGAAAACGTTGACAGCCGGAAGGACGGTCGTGCACGTCGTGATTATGGGATGCGGGCGGGTGGGCTCCACCCTCGCGCACTCCCTCGAACAGCAAGGTCATACGGTCGCGGTGATCGATCAGGACGCCAAGGCGTTCCGCCGGCTCGGCTCCGGCTTCGGCGGGCGACGGGTGACCGGAGTCGGGTTCGACCAGGACACGTTGCGTGAGGCCGGCATCGAGGAGGCGGGCGCTTTCGCGGCCGTCAGCAGCGGCGACAACTCGAACATCATCGCGGCCCGGGTGGCCAGGGAGATGTTCGGCATCGAGAACGTGGCGGCCAGGATCTACGACCCGCGACGCGCCGAGGTCTACCAGCGCCTGGGCATCCCGACCGTGGCGACCGTGCGCTGGACCGCCGACCAGATGCTGCGCCGGCTGCTGCCGTCCGGCGCCGAGCCGCTGTGGCGCGACCCCAGCGGCGGGGTGCAGCTCGCCGAGGTGCACACCTCGCCGGCCTGGATCGGCCACAAGATCAGCACACTGCAGGAGGAGACCGGCGCCCGGGTGGCGTTTCTCACCCGGCTCGGCGAGGCCATGCTGCCCACCGCGCAGACCGTGCTGCAGGAGGGCGACCTCGTCCACGTCATGCTGCGCTCCGACGAGGTCGCCGTCGTCGAGGCGGCCTTCGCCAAGGGACCCGAGGAGGCCCACTCATGAGGGTGGCCATCGCCGGGGCCGGCGCGGTCGGCCGGTCCATCGCGGCCGAGCTGCTGGAGAACGGGCACGAGGTGCTGCTCGTCGACAAGAACCCCACCTCCATCTCGGTGGAGCGGGTGCCGCAGGCCGAGTGGCTGCTGGCCGACGCCTGCGAGATCACCTCGCTGGACGAGGCGGCGCTGCAGCGCTGCAACGTGGTGATCGCCGCGACCGGCGACGACAAGGTCAACCTGGTGGTGTCGCTGCTCGCCAAGACGGAGTACGGCGTGCCGCGGGTCGTCGCCCGGGTGAACAACCCGAAGAACGAGTGGCTGTTCAACGAGTCGTGGGGTGTGGACGTCGCCGTCTCCACCCCGCGGCTGATGTCCGCGCTGGTCGAGGAGGCGGTGAGCGTCGGCGACCTGGTCCGGCTGCTGCGCTTCAGCCAGGGTGACGCGAACCTCGTGGAGTTGACGCTGCCCGAGGAGGCCGCGCTCGTCGGCACCCGGGTCGGTGACGTGGAGTGGCCGCAGGACACCTCGCTGGTCACCATCATCCGCGGTAACCGGGTGCTCACGCCGTCCAAGGACGACGCGCTGGAGGCCGGTGACGAGCTGCTGTTCGTGGCCGCGCCGCACCGCGAGGAGCAGCTGGAGGACCTGCTGTCGCTGCAGGACGGCAGCGGCGCCTGACCCGGCGTGCGCCGGGCAGGCGGGTCGCTACTTGACCGCCTGCTCGGCCTCGGCCGCCGCCTTCTCGGCCTTGGCCCGGTCCTTCTCGGCCTTGCGCTCCTCCTCGGCCGCCTCCATCTCCGCGATCACGTCGATGGGGGCCGGCGCCTTCACCAGGAAGATCCACGTCAGGTACACCGACAGCAGGAACGGCGGGATGCCGAGCGCGACCTTCACCCAGCCCAGCTGCGTGGCATTGCCCCACCAGTACAGCGGGAAGAGGATCGCCGACTTGGCCAGCAGGATCAGGCCCCAGGCCCAGCTGGCCTTGGTGTACGCCCGCAGCCGGCCCGGATTGCGGGTGCGCCAGGAGAGGTTCTCCTTGAACACCGGGCCGAGGATCAGGCCGAGCAGCGGGAAGCCGGCCAGCGCCGAGACCACGTAGGCGACGCCCAGGCCGAGGGTGTAGAGCATGCCGGGCAGGTAGAAGTTCTTGGCATTGCCGGACATCATCGCGAACAGCGCGCCGAAGGCGATGCCGAAGACACCGCTGAAGGCGTGCTTGAGGGTGTCCTTGCGGGCCAGCCGGGCGATGCCGAGCACCACCGAGAGGGCCAGCGCCGCCAGCGCCGAGGACTTGATGTCGTGGTTGACCGTGTAGATCACCACGAAGACCAGGCCGGGCACGGTGGTCTCCACCATGCCGAGGATGCCGCCGAAGGCGTCCAGCAGCGCGGCCTCGGTGGCCGCCCTGACCTCGGCCGCTTCGCCGTCGGTCGACCCCTGCGGGCCGTCCGTGTTCTCGTGGTCCGTGTTGTCGATCGACGCCACCAGCTACTCCTGTCCGACCGGACGCAGTTCGTACTTGGGGTTGAACAGCACCGGACGGCCATGGTTCATGGAGATCCGGCCGGAGGCGATGATCCGTCGGCCGGGCTCGATACCGGTGATGCTGCGGCGGCCGAGCCAGACCACGTCCAGCGCGGCGGACCCGTCGAACAGCTCCGCCTCCAGTGCGGGCACGCCCGCCCGGGGACGCAGCGTGACCGTACGCAGCGTACCGGTGACCGACACTATCTGGCGGTCGGAGCAGTCCTTGATCCGCGTGCAGCCGACGGCCCTGGTCTCCTCCTGCAGCTCCTCGGAGTGCAGTTCCTCCTGGGAGGAGGACAGCCTGTCGAGCATGCGGCGGAAACGGCCCGCGGGGCGGTCTGAACGGGTGGCACCACTCATACGGTCCAGCGTACCGGCCGCACCTCACGCCTCGAAGCGGTAACCCATGCCGGGTTCTGTGATGAAATGCCGCGGCCTCGCCGGGTCGGCCTCCAGCTTCCTGCGCAGCTGCGCCATGTAGACCCGCAGGTAGTTGGTCTCCGTGCCGTACGCGGGCCCCCAGACCTCCTGCAGCAGCTGCTTCTGCGAGACCAGCCGCCCGGGGTTGCGCACCAGCACCTCCAGCAGGTGCCACTCGGTGGGGGTCAGGCGCACGTCGGCGCCTCCGCGGTGGACCTTGCGGGCCGCCAGGTCCACTGTGAAGGTCTCGGTCTCCACCGCGGAGGCGTCGTCGTCGGGGCCGCTCGGCGCGGCGCGGCGCACCGCGGCCCGCAGTCGGGCCAGCAGCTCGTCCATGCCGAAGGGCTTGGTCACGTAGTCGTCGGCGCCCGCGTCCAGTGCGTCGACCTTCTCGTCGGAGGCGTGCCGGGCCGACAGCACGATGATCGGCACCCGGGTCCAGCCGCGCAGCCCGCGGATGACCTCGACGCCGTCCATGTCGGGCAGCCCGAGGTCGAGAACCACCACGTCGGGGTGCCGGGCCGCGGCCACCCGCAGCGCGGCGGCGCCGTCGTGCGCGGCGTCCACCTCGTAGGCCCGTGCCCGCAGGTTGATCACCAGCGCCTTGACGATCTGCGGTTCGTCGTCCACGACCAGCACCCGGTACATCCGCCGCCCTTTCCCGTCCCCTTGCCCGCCGGCGCCCGCCGGCTCGTGCCCCGCCTGCCGGCTCATGTGGTCGCCGTCGCGGGAAGGCCGGGGCGGGCCGGGCGGCCGTCGGCCGCCGCCCGCAGCGTGAGCACCATCGTCAGGCCGCCGCCGGGGGTGTCCTCGGCGACCAGGGTGCCGCCCATGGCCTCGGCGAAGCCGCGGGCGACCGCGAGGCCGAGGCCCACGCCGGTGCCGCGCGGCGCGTCGCCGTAGCGCTGGAAGGGCTCGAAGATCTGCTCCTTGGCGCCCTCGGGGACTCCGGGGCCGCGGTCGGCCACCCGCACCTCGACCCGGTCGCCGAGGGCGCTGGCGGCCACCAGGACCGGTTCGCCGGGCGGGCTGTACTTGACCGCGTTCTCCACCACGTTGGCGACGCTGCGCTCCAGCAGGCCGGGGTCCACCGCGACCATCGGCAGCGACTCGGGGATGTCCAGGGTCACGCTCGGCTCGGGGACGCCGCCCAGCGCCATCGGCACCACCTCGTCGAGGTCCAGTTCGCGGATCAGCGGGTTGACGGTGCCGGTCTGCAGCCGCGACATGTCCAGCAGGTTGCCCACCAGGTGGTCGAGGCGGTCCGCGCCGTCCTCGATGCCGGCCAGCAGCTCGGCCTCGTCCTCCGGCGACCAGGCGACGTCGGCGGACCGCAGCGAGGACACCGACGCCTTGATGCCGGCCAGCGGGGTGCGCAGGTCGTGCGAGACGGCGGCGAGCAGAGCAGTGCGTATCCGGTTGCCCTCGGCCAGCTCGCGCGCCCGGCCCGCCTCGTCGGCGAGCCGCTTGCGGTCGAGGACCACCGCGGCCTGCGCGGCGAAGGCCGACAGCACCCGGCGGTCGGAGGCGGGCAGCACCCGGCCGAGCAGCGCGAGCGAGAGCCGCTCGTTGACGGCCACCTCCACGTCGGCGTCCTCGGGGCGCAGGCAGGGCCGGCTGCCGACGGCGGCGGCGCAAATCCAGGGGGCGTGCTCGCCCTCCCGCTCCAGCAGCACCACCGACTCCATGCCGAAGGTCTCCCTGACCCGCTCCAGGAGGGCGTCGAGCGAGCTCTCGCCGCGCAGCACGCTGCCGGCCAGGTGGGAGAGGATCTCGGCCTCCGCGCGCAGCCGTGCGGCCTGCTGGGTGCGCCGGGCGGCCAGGTCGACCACCGAGGCGACGGCCGCGCCGACCACCACGAAGATCGCTATGGCGACGATGTTCTCCGGCTCGGCGATGGTGAAGGAGTGGGTGGGCCGGGTGAAGTAGTAGTTCAGCAGCAGCGAGCCGACGACGGCGGACGCCAGCGCCGGCAGCAGCCCGCCCACCAGGGCGGCGGCCACCGTGAGCGTCAGGAAGAGCAGCATGTCGGTGGCCTGCCCGGGGCCGGGGTGGAACTGCGTGAGCACCACCGCGAGCAGCACCGGGCCGGCCACGCCTGTCAGCCAGCCCGCCACGGTCCGGGAGCGGCCGAGCTTGGCGCCGCGCGCAGCGGGCAGGCCGCGGCCCTTGGCGGCGTGCTCGTGGGTGACGATGTGGACGTCGATGTCGCCGGACTCGCGGGCGACGGTGGTGCCCACCCCGGGGCCGAAGGCGTACTGCCAGGTCTTGCGGCGGCTGCTGCCCAGCACGATCTGGGTGGCGTCGGCGCCGCGCGCGAAGTCCAGCAGCGCGTCGGGCACGTCGTCGCCGATGACGTGGTGGAAGGAGCCGCCGAGGTCCTCGACCAGGGTGCGCTGGACTGCCAGCTCCTTGGCGGACCCCGACACCGGTCCCTCGCTGCGCACGATGTGCACGGCCAGGATCTCGCTGCCCGAGCCCTTGGCGGCCATACGGGCGGCCCGCCGGATCAGGGTGCGGCCCTCGGGGCCGCCGGTCAGGCCGACCACGATCCGCTCGCGGGCCTTCCACGCGGCCGATATGCGGTGCTCGGCGCGGTATTCGCGCAGGTACTCGTCCACCCGGTCGGCGGTCCACAGCAGGGCCAGCTCGCGCAGCGCGGTGAGATTGCCCGGCCGGAAGTAGTTGGACAGGGCCGCGTCGACCTTGTCGGGGGCGTAGATGTTGCCGTGCGCCATGCGGCGGCGCAGCGCCTGCGGCGACATGTCGACCAGCTCGATCTGGTCGGCGCGTCTGACCACCTCGTCGGGCACGGTCTCGCGCTGCCGTACCCCCGTTATGGACTCGACAACGTCGCCGAGTGACTCCAGGTGCTGGATGTTGACGTTGGACACCACGTCGATACCGGCCTGCAGCAGCTCCTCGACGTCCTGCCAGCGCTTGGCGTTGCGCGAGCCCGGCACGTTGGTGTGCGCCAGCTCGTCGACCAGGGCCACCTCGGGGGCGCGGCGCAGCACCGCGTCGACGTCCATCTCGGTGAAGGCGGTGCCGCGGTAGTCGCAACTGCGCCGCGGCACCTCCTCCAGGCCGTGCATCATGACCTCGGTGCGCGGCCTGCGGTGGTGCTCGACATAGCCGATGACCAGGTCGGTACCGCGCTCCACCCGCCGGTGGGCCTCCGAGAGCATGGCGTAGGTCTTGCCGACGCCGGGGGCGGCCCCCAGGTAGATCCGCAGTGTGCCGCGTGCCATGTCTACGACCTTAGAACGGCCGAAGCGGACACATCGGACGCTGTCGTCCGTCCGGGGACACCTTGACGCCGTCTTGACGCGGAAAACGGCCCCTCCGGGTGGCGGACCGGCACCGGAGGGCGCCGGTCCGGCTGCCGGATACCCGGTCCGGTGCCGGGCTGCCGGCTCAGGTGTCGGAGACGATCGTGCCGTCGCGCAGTTCGAGCACCCGGTCGGCGAGGGCGAGCAGCTGGTTGTCGTGCGTGGCGACCAGCGCGGTCACCCCCTCGCTGCGCACCACGGCCCGCAGCAGCTCCATCACGGCCAGCCCGGTGTCCGCGTCGAGCTGCCCGGTGGGCTCGTCGGCGATGATCAGGTCGGGGCGGTTGGCGAGCGCCCGCGCGATGGCGACCCGCTGCTGCTGGCCGCCGGACAGCTCGCCGGGGCGCTGGGCCGCGTGGTCGGCGAGGCCGACCAGGGCGAGCAGCAGCTCGACGCGCTCCTCGCGCTCGCGCGGCGGCGTCTTGCGCAGCCGCATCGGCACCCCGACGTTCTCCGCGGCGGTGAGGATCGGGATCAGGCCGAAGGACTGGAAGACGAAGCCGATACGGTCCCTGCGCAGCGCCAGCAGGTCGTCGTCGCCGAGGCCTGCCAGGTCGGTGCCGTCCAGCGATATGCGGCCGCCGTCGGGGGTGTCGAGGCCGCCCACCAGGTTGAGCACGGTGGTCTTGCCGGAGCCTGAGCGGCCCTTGAGCGCCACCAGCTCGCCGCGCGGCACCGCGAAGGACACCCCGCGCAGCGCGTGCACGGCGGTCTCGCCGCTGCCGTACGTGCGGTGCAGGTCCTCGACCACCACCATCTCGCCGGTCTTCGGCGAGGTCTCCACCGCCGTGGCGGACTGCTCGGTCATCCGTGCTCCCCCTTCGTGTGCCCGTTCATCCTTCGTCCCCGTCCTGCCCGTCCTGCCCATCCTGCCCCGCGGGGCCGTCCGCGGCGGACGCGGCCTCCTGCCCGGCGCCGCGGTCCGCCCACACCCCGACGTGGTCCGGCTCCGCGGTCAGCCGTACGCGGCGGTGCAGGCCGTAGCGCTCGGTGTACTCGCGCGGCAGCTGCAGCCGCCCGGCCCGGTCGAGTACGGCGTACTCCTCCGCGCCGCCCGGCTCCGAGCCAGCCCCGCCCGCCCCCGGGCGCAGCACCTCGGTCGCGGTGCGGCCGTCGCGTATCCGTACCGTACGCCTGACCTGCTCCGAGACCGCGGGGTCGTGGGTAACGATCAGGACCGTGACGCCCAGTTCCGCGTTCGTGCGGCGCAGCGCGGCGAAGACCTCCTCGCCGCTCGCGGTGTCCAGCTCGCCGGTCGGCTCGTCGGCGAAGAGCACCTGGGGGGTGTTGGCGCCGGCCACGGCGATGGCCACCCGCTGCTGCTGGCCGCCGGACAGCTCGCCGGGGCGGCGGTTGCGGCAGTCGGCGACGCCCAGCAGATCGAGCAGCTCCATCGCGCGGACTGCGCGCCCGGCCCGCGGGACCCGTGCGTAGCCCATCGGCAGTGTCACGTTCTCCAGGGCCGTCAGGTACGGCAGCAGGTTGCGGCCGGTCTGCTGCCAGACGAAGCCGACCGTACGGCGCCGGTAGTCCAGGCGTTCGCGGCGCTTCATGGCGAGCAGGTCGTGCCGGGCGACCCTGGCCCGGCCCGCGGTCGGCAGGTCGAGGCCGGACAGGATGCCCAGCAGGGTGGACTTGCCGGACCCCGACGCGCCGACGACGGCGAGCAGCTCGCCCTGGTCCACGGTCAGGTCGAGGCCTTGCAGCGCCTGCACCTCGACGCCCTCGGTGCGGTAGACCCGCACCAGGTTGTCGCAGACGATCAGGCCCTCGTCCGCCTCGGGTGCGGACTTGGCCATGGCGCGGGCCTGGAGTGCGGCGAGGTCGGTCATACGGTCTCCCCGTGGTGTGCCGGCGGTCCGGTCCTCGTACGGCGGGCTGTTCATACGGAGTCCCCCAGCCGAAGGACCGTGCCCAGGCCGCGGCGCCGCCCCGCCCAGGTCTCGGCGGCGACGGCGGCGGTCACCAGGGCGACGAGGCCGACGCCGAGGCCGGCCGTGAGGGCGTAGTCGGTGTGCAACGCGGGTGCGGCGGGCCCGCCGGTGAACTCGCGCAGGGTCAGCGCGGGTCCCAGGACACTGGGCAGCAGCAGACCGAGCGCCACGCCCCCGGCGGCCGCGGCCAGGGTCATGGGCGTCAGTTCCAGCACGTCGAGAGCCGCGATGCTGCGGGTCGGCAGGCCGAGAGTGCGCAGACGGGAGGCGGTGCGGCCACGGTCACGGGCCGAGAGCAGCAGCTCCAGCAGCAGTGCCATCAGCGCGAACAGCACGGCGAGCGCGGTGGCCGCCGCGTACGTGCGCCGTACTCCGCGCAGCAGCCCGTCGTGCGCGGCGAGCGACAGCTCGTCGGCCTTGATCCGGACCTGGCCGGAGGGACCGGCGATCCGCGCACCCTCGGTGCGCAGCACGTCGCCGTCCAGATGCGGCCCGTAGAGCAGCACGGCTGCGTTGTCGTACTCGTCAGGGCCGAGCATGCGCAGTTCGGCGGCGTCCACCAGCAGCAGCGGGCTGCCGGCGGCCACCGCCGTACGGCTGTCGCCTCCCTCACCGCGCCCCGCGTCCCGCTGGTCGATGCTCAGCAGCGGTCCGAGCGCCGGGTCACGCCGGGCGGCGTCCGGCAGCCGGCCCACGACGCGGATGGAGACGGTGCGGCGCCGCAGGACCGTGCTGTACGTGTCGCCGATCGTGCCGCCCGCGAAGTCGGCGCTGGCCAGGGCGGGCAGGACGTAGTGGCCGTCGACCGGCGCGGGCTCGGGCCTGCCCGCCAGGCCGGCTGCGGTGAGCGCGCGGGCGGCGGCGGAATCCGGGGCCTGGGCGGCGAGCACGCCGGCGTCGAGGCCTGCGACGCGGGCCGTGGTGTAGCGGGCGCCGTCCGTCGTGCTGGTGAGCTCGTTGACCAGGCTGCGGACGACGGTGGCCTTGCGGACGCCCTGGACTGTCGCCAGGGCCTTGTCCACGGTGCCGTCCCGGCCCGCGCCGATCACGACCGCGTCGGCGCCCGAACTCCACACCGCCGCGGTCGCACTGCCGTCGGCGACGGTACGGGACACCAGGCCGCCGAAGACCGCCGTGGACAGCGTCATGACCAGCACCAGCAGGGCCAACGCGTGCCCGGGCGCCTCCCGGGCCGCACGCGAGAACGCGATCAGCGGCACGGTCCCGCGGCGGCCGCGCGCGGCACGGGACACCAGCCGCAGCGGCAGCGGGTAGAGCCGCACCAGCAGCACCACGGCGGCGGCCCCCAGCAGGGCGGGCACCACGGCGAGCCGCACGTCCTGCCCGCCCGCCCCGGCGCCGTGGGCACGCACCATCAGCACCCCCGCGACGGCGAGCAGCAGCACCATGCCCTCGACGGCGAGCCGCCGTACCGCCGCGGGGCGGCTCTCCGATCCGCTCCGGTCGCGGGCCGCGGCCAGCGTGAGCAGCGGCAGCGTCAGCCAGGCCACAGCGGCGACCACGAGCGCCGGCAGCAGGCTGCCGTGCCCTGTGCCCCCCGCGGGCGCGAACAGGACGGCGGCGCCGGTGCCGAGCACCGCCCCGAGCAGCGCGGCGGGAGCGGTCTGCAGGAGCCGTACGAGTGCCAGGTCGGTCGCGGAAGCGCCGCGGGCGCGTTGCAGGGCCTGGGCTGCGGCCCTGCGGTGGACCGCCAGGCGTGCGGTGACGACGACGGTGGCGAGGCCGACCGCGATCAGCCCGGCCAGGGCGAAGGACTCCAGGGTGCGGGCCTGGTCGCGGGCCCGTGCGAAAGCCACCAACATGTCGGGCACGTCGTCGTCGGTGGTGAGCGGGGTCGTCGCGAAGAACCCCACAGAGCAGGGGGTGGCCATGTAGTCCTCGGCGGCGGGGCAGTAGACGTCGGCAACGGCTGACGCGAAGCTGTCGGCCTCGTCGCGCAGCGTGCGCAGCCCCGCAGGGGTCGCCATCCGGGTCGCCTGCCCGGGCGTCATCCGGATCGAGTCGCGCCACTGCACGGTGACGCGGGGGTCCTGGCCCCGGCTGCCTTGCAGCAGCGCGTCGATCGAGGCCGCGTCGACCACGGCCTGGGCGCGCCACCGGCCCTCGGTGCGGATCGGCCGGGCGAGCAGCGCCTCCTCGTGCCAGAGCCGCGCGGCGGCGCCGGTCGGCGGCGCGAAGAAGCCGGTGACGACGGCGTCGGTGTCGTTGCCGCCGACGTCCGGCCAGAGGTGGAATCGCTGACCCACTCTCAGGTGCAGGACGTCGCGGGCGGCGATGGAGAAGCCGACCGGGATCGGCGAGGTCGCTGTCGCCGGGCCGGGCATGCTGCCCTGGGTGTAGGCGGAACCCGGCGGTGCGTCGTCCGCGTACAGCAGCCCGAGCTGGAGGGGGCCGGCGGCGGTGACGGCGGCAAGCTGGGGCACCTCGACGCGGGTGGAGCCGTGCACGAGCATCGCCTTCAGCGGCGGCTCGGCCGCGGTGAGCAGCTCCTCCCCGGTCCCCCGGAGGTCGTGCGCGAGGGTGGAGCCGGAGGGATCGCCGGCGGACAGGGCCTCGTTCCCCTTCATCGTGAGGGTGTGCCGGATCTCCGCGTCGTTCTGCTGGGCGACCGCAAGGCGGCTGCGCAGCGCGTCGGCCGCCCACCGGTCGAGCAGTGGCGGCCCGGCGGCTGTGACCAGCGCGAGCAGCGCGACGACCAGGGTCAGGCACGCCAGCAGCGGCGCCTCCGCCCACGCCTCCCGCCGCACCCCCGGATCCCGTACCGCGCTTCCCGGCCGCAGCCACCGCAACACCCCGAGCCTTCTCACGCCCGCCCCCCCGACCCACCTCGACAGAGCGCCTGGACGGCCCCGGCGCCCTCGGCCGGGAAGCCGCACGCCGCTGCCCGCCCCCGGCCGTGCGCACGGCGTATCCGGCCCTCGTCGTCCGTGCGCGCCGCGCGGCGCACCGGCCTCATCCCTCGTCACCCGCGCGCAGGACGCGGACCAGGTCGACGCGGGCGAAGACCCGGGCCAGGGCGGTGACCACGGCGACGATCAGCAGGGCCGTACCGAGGGCGACCGCGCCGACTTCCGGCCAGGGGACGCTCACGGCGAGGCTCGGGACGATCGCGGCGCCGGTGGCGTCCACGCTGACCAGCGGGATGATCGCGGCCGCGAGAAGGGCGCCCAGCGCACTGCCCAGCACGACGGCGAGCAGGGCGAGGCCGAGTTGCTCGGTCCACAGCAGCGCGGCCAGTTGGCGTCTGCGGACACCGATGGCGCGCAGCAGCGCGAACTCGCCGCGCCGTGAGCGGGCCGACATCGCGGTGTGCAAGGTGAAGCCGATGACCGCGAAGGCCGGGGCGAGCACCAGGGCGAGCACCAGGGCGGCGCGGGTGCCCCTCTGCAGGGGGTCGTCGCGGATCTGCCGGGCGGCCTGCCGCACGGTGGTTCCGGCGCCGGCCGCCGGATCGGCGCGCAGGGCGGCCGCGGCGGCCGTCGCGTCGCCATGCCGGGCGGACAGCAGCCAGAAGTCGTCGAGCGGTGGTGCGTTGCCCGACGCGACCTCGGCAGCGGCGAGTGCACGTGAGTCGACGAGCAGCCGGCCCAGGGAGCGGTCGACGCCGGGCACCGCGGTGATCCGGCCGATGATCTTCACTTTGATGGAGACCCCGTCCCCGGCGTCCAGGGCGACCACCGCCCCGGTGTCGAACTCCCCCGTGGCCTGGAGGGTGGCGTCGGCGAGCGCGGGCACGGGCGGCTGGTGGGGCGCTGCGACGGGGCCGAGGGTCATGTCCCACTGCGGCGGGACGGATCCGGGCGCGGGGCCGCGGAAGGTGCCGGAGAAGAGCGCGCCGGGCGTCCCCGCGTTGGCGCACAGGTGCGGATTCGCCGTCGTCTCGGAGTCGACGGTGCGGGGGTCGCACCCGGCGTCGTCGTAGACCGGGTCGGTCAGGTCACGCCACAGGGCGCCGTGCGGCGCCGCTGCGGAGTCGATCCGCAGGTGGTACGTGCGGCGCTCATAGGGAAAGCGGATACTCACGCCGAGCCCGATGACCCGCAGCGGGTAGCGGCGGGCGGCCGGGGCGCGCCCGGTGAAGCCGAGCGGCAGCCGCACCGTGTACGGCGTGCCGTCGGTGACCGGCAGCGAGGTGGCGAGGTGGTCGGGAAGCCCGTCGGCGTCCTCGGTCGTGACGGTCAGCTCCACCGGCACGTACGGCCCCTTGCCGCCTGCGGACAGCCGTACGGTGAGCGTCAGTTCGTTCGGGCGGCCGGGCAGGGTGAATCCGTGGTCGGGGACCGCGGCGCCGAGGCCGGCGAGCAGGTCGGCCGCGGGCCGGTCGGTGAAGTCGGAACGCAGCGCGGGCACGGGTCCCGTGTCGGCGGACGTCTGGGTCGCGAGGACCGCCGCGGTGTTCACGCCTTCCACGGTCAGGGTCTGCTCGCCGCGGCTCACCCCCAGCTCGGTGACCGGGGTGACGGCGGTGGCACCGGGCAGGGCCGCGTAGACGTCGTGCCGCTGGGCGGTGGGCGGAACCTGCCCGAGGGTCTGCAGCGGCGGGGCGACCCGCAGGTCGCCGCCGACGCCGAAGGCGGCCTGGTCACTCGCCCCGCGATCGAGGATCGCCAGCGAGGTCACGCCGAGCGAGCCGACGGCGAGAGCGAGCGTCATGAGAAGCGCGGGCCCGGTGTGCCGGGCCGCCCGGCGGCCGATCTGCCAGCCGCCGAGCGGCAGGACGAAGCCGGCGGCGCGGCGCGCGGCCCGGTCGATGAGCGGCGCGGCGAGCGGCAGCAGCCGCAGGCTCAGCAGCGTGGCGGCCGCGGTCATCAGCACAGGGGTGAGGATCAGTACCGGGTCGACGGAGGTGCCGCTGACGCCGCCGCCGACCACCGGGCTGCGGTAGTGGCGCAGTTCGAGCCAGCCGGAGACGGCGACCGCGGTGAGTGCCACGTCGGTGCCCGCCCGCTGGAAGGCGGCGGCGCGGGCGCCGCGCAGCCGCAGCCGCATCCCCGCCCGGCGGTCGGCGGCCGTGCGCGCGGTGGGGAGCAGTACCGCGGCCCCGTGTACCGCGAGGGCCAGCAGGGCCGCGGTCCAGCCGACGGCGTTCGCGCCGGACGCGGGCAGGGCGCCGTGCAGCAGCCCGGCGCGGTGCAGGCCGGCGAGCAGCGGACCGGCCAGGAAGGGCGCGGCCACCGCGGCGGGTACCGCGGCCACTGCCCACTGTCCGGCAGCCCCGGCGACCAGCCGGCCCGTTCCGGCGCCCCGCGCACCCTTCAGAGCGACCTCCGCGGCCCGCGCCTGGGCGAGTTGACGGGCGGTCAGCACCAGGGCGGCGGCAGCGAGGGCGGCGAGCAGCGCGGCGGGGATGTCGATCCCGGCGCGTGCGACGGCCATCGGCGCGGACAGGGCGGCGAGCGTGTCGGGCAGGCGCGACGAGGTGTAGACGCCGCCCATGGCCGGCGGTTTGCCCTGGAAGACGGAGACGGCGGTGTCGCTGCCGGCGAAGCGCGCAGCGCGGTCGTGGAGCGGGCCGATCGCGCCGAGACTCAGCCGGGAGCTGTCGGGGGCACCGATCCAGGCGGCGAGCGCGTCGGCCGCGAGCGCGGGCTGAGCCGTGAAGGCGCCGGGGGCGATGACGGCGAGGCTGTCAGGGGTGCTGGAGGAACTGCTGAGCCCGGCCAGGACGCCAGGGCCGCCGGGCGCGGGGCGGTAGGTGCCGGTGAGTCGTACAGCGAGGCGATGCGGGCCTGCCTGGAGACTGAACCTGTCGCCGACGCGCAGGCCGACGCGGGCGGCTGCGGGCTGGCTGAGGGCCATCTGGAGGGGGGCTCCGGGCCTGCCCGCGGTGGCCTGTGGCCAGCTGCCTGCGGTGAGCCGGGCGTGCGCGGCGGGGTCGGGCAGGGCGACGACCGCGGACGATGCGCCGCTGAGATTGCCGTCGGCACGGATCAGGGAGTATTCGGCGCCCAACGAGGCGGGAGAGCGCAGCGCGGTGTAGGTGTGGTGCGGCACCTCGCCGAAGACCCGGTCGAGCGCCGCGCGGGCTGCCTTGTCGCCGCCGGCCAGGTCCTGTGGCCGGTAATTGCCGAAGATGTCGACGCCGGTGTCGGTGTCGCCGGCCAGCCGCTGCTGGACGGCGCTCTGCACGGAGCGGTCCGCGAGCGCGGCGAGGGCCGACAGCACGGTGGCGGACAGCAGGATCGCGAGGGCCGCGGCGAGCAGTACGGCGAGGTAGTGGGTACCGCCGCGGACAGGGCCGGGCGCGGCGGGGCCGCCGGTTCTGCGGCGCGCACGCCCCGGCCGTAAGTCCGTTGCCATATGCCGACCCCCCGCGCTGCGGGCGACCGTGCGGGTGCCCGGCGGGGACGCTAGCCCCGGAGGCAGCAATCCTGCAAGGCTTTGCGGAAAAGCGGACGGAATTTTTCCGGTTCATGCAGGGTTTTTGCGCCACCCTTGCGGGAAACGCGAGGCGGCGAACCCGGCACGTATGCCCGGTGGGCCATCGGCGCCTCGCGGGTGCGGGTCCGGATCCGGCAGCTGCCGGATCCGGACCCGCCGGCACCGCTCCTACCGCGCAGCGCCCGGCGTCAGTGCAGCTCGGTGATCTCCGGGCCGCGGCGCATCGGGTCGATGCCGTCACCGAACTTCGACGGCTCCTGCTGCTCGGCCGCACCGTCCGGCACCATCTGGGCGTCGCTCGGCAGCTTGAGCACGATCGGGTCGCGCGGCGCCATCGGGGAGTCGCCGCGGAGCACCACGGTGTCACGGAAGACCGACTCCAGGACACCGGCGGCGGCAGGCTGCACCGCCCCCTGCCCGGAGATCACCCCGCGCAGGAACCAGCGCGGTCCGTCGCACCCGACGAAGCGCACCAGCTGCACCCCGTTGGTGCCGTCCGGCAGCTGCACCGGCACCTGGGCACGCAGCTCCCAGCCCAGCGGTCCCTCGACCTCGTCGACGACACCGCCCTGCTGGGTGATGCCGGAGGCGATCTCCTCGCGCACCTCGCCCCAGATCCCCTCGGACCTGGGTGCGGCGAACGCCTGGAGCTGCACGGCGCTGTCACGCAGCACCACGGTGGCCGCGACGATCGACTCGCCCGCCACCTCCACCCGCAGCTCCATGCCCTCGACCCCGGGCACGAACAGTCCGCCGAGGTCGACCCGGCCGTCGCCGGGCTCCCTGACCTCGCTGATGTCCCACGGCCCGTCGGGCCGCGGCGCGGGCGGGAGGTTGTACCGGTTGGAGTCACCGGAGTCGTCCGACTCCTCAGCGTCCTCGGCCAGCTCTTCTTCGGCCTCGACGGCCTCATCGAGCTCGTCGAGGGCGTCTTCGCGCTCCTTGCGACGACGGAACACGGTCACTGTCCTTCCCGGTCTGCTACGACCGATGCGTATCCGTATCTGGACGTGTCAGCCGACGGCGTCTCCACCGCGGCATGACCCCCCGTGGAGCCGAAGCCCCCCGCGGCCCTGGCAGAGCCGGGCAGCTCCGCCACTTCGTGGAAGCGGACCCGCTCGACCTGCTGGACGACCAGTTGGGCGATCCGGTCGCCCCGCTCGAACCGCACGGACTCGCGCGGGTCCAGATTGACCACGATCACCTTGATCTCTCCACGGTACCCGGCATCCACCGTTCCCGGGGCATTCACCAGTGCTACTCCGCACCGGGCGGCAAGACCGGACCGCGGGTGCACGAAGGCCGCGTAGCCGTCGGGCAGCGCGACGGAGATCCCGGTGGGCAGCACGGCCCGCTCGCCGGGTGCCAGCTCGGCGGCCTGCGTGGTGGTCAGGTCGACGCCGGCGTCCCCTGGATGCCCGTAGGAGGGCACGGGCACCGACCCGTCGAGCCGGCGCAGCAGCACGTCCACCGGGGGCCGGGTCACGGGTTCACCTCGAAGGCGCGGGCGACCTTGACCTGGTCGGGGTCCTCCATGGCGGCCCTGATCTCCTCGGGCCTGCCGTTGGCCGTGAAGTGGTCGAGCTTGACCTCGACGAAGAGCGCGTCGGCGCGGACGGCCACCGGCCCCTCGGGGCCGCCGATCCGGCCCTCGGCGCTGCTGTAGATCTTGCGGCCCGCCACCGCGGTGCAGCGGGCGGTCAGGTGCAGGGTCGCTCCGACCGGCACCGGGCGGACGAAGTCCGACTCCAGGCGCCCGGTGACCGCGATGACCCGCAGCAGCCAGCCCAGCGCGCCCAGCGTCTCGTCCAGCGCCGACACCAGCACCCCGCCGTGCGCGAGCCCGGGAGCCCCCTGGTGGGCGGGCTGCACGGTGAACTCCGCGGTCACGCTGACGCCTTCGCCCGCCCTGGCCGCCAGGTGCAGCCCGTGCGGCTGGGCATCGCCGCAGCCGAAGCACTGGTCGTAGTGGGCGCCCAGCAGTTCGCCCGGCGCGGGGGCGTCGGGGTGCCGTACGGGCGCGGCGGCGTCTGGCGGCGGCTTGAGGCCCTGCCGCCCGTCCCCCGGGGGTGTCGTTGCTGCACTCACGCCCGAGACCCTACCCTCCTGCGCTGTCCCCTCCCGCCGTGCCCGCGGCCCTCTCGGCGGCACATGGCAGTCTGGTGCCATGCAGCCTTACGACGAACGGCTCACCGTCCCGCGTTCCTGGTGGTTCCTGGCCATCGCCGTGGGTGTGGCGGTGGCGCTGATCCTGCTCCCCTTCGGCCCGCTGCCGCTGCTGGCCGGCCTGGTCGGCGGCGCCGCCCTGTCCATGATGGCCGTCAGCTCCTACGGGTCGGCCCGGATCAGGGTGGTGGCCGGTTCGCTGGTCGCCGGCAAGGCGCGGATCCCGGTGGCGGCGCTGGGCGCGGCGACCGTGCTGGACCCGGAGGAGACGGTGGCCTGGCGGTCGCACAAGGCGGACCCGCGGGCCTTCATGCTGATGCGCTCGTACGTACCGACCGCGCTCAAGGTCGAGGTGACCGACCCCGCGGACCCCACGCCTTACGTGTATCTGTCGACGCGTTCGCCGCAGCGGCTCGCGGCGGCACTCGACGCGGTCAGGACCGCGGAAGCCGCCTAGATCCCGGCGTCAGGGGCCGGGTAGGGGCCAGGTCCCGCCTCTTCCACCGGCAGCTCGGGCCAGGGGAACTGCGTCGCGCGCAGGTCGCGGCGAACCCGCTCGGCGAGTTTGCGGGTGTCGCGGCGGTTCATCACCGCGCCGACGGCCGCACCGATCATGAACGGCGTCAGGACGGGCGCATTGCGCAGCGTCCTGCGCAGCAGCCGCTGCCGCATCTCGCGCTTCATGGTGCTGCCCAGCGCGACGTTGACGGTGGACAGCTTCAGCACGTCGATACCGCGCTGCTCGGTCCAGGACCACAGATAGGCGGTGGCCCGCTCGCGGGCACCACCGGGGACGCGCAGTCCGTAGACCTCGTGCAGCTCGGCGATCAGCTTGTACTCGATGGCCGCGACGCCGAAGGTCTCGGTCACCAGCTCCGCCGGCATGGCCGGCGGGGTGGGCAGCATCGCGGCGGCGCCGACACCGGCGCCGACCGTCATCGTGCCCTTGACCGCGGTGGCGATCAGCCGGTCCGCGATCGCTTCCGGGCCGAGCCCGGGGAACTGCCGGCGCAAGGTGGCCAGGTCCCGCACCGGGATGCGGGGTGCCACCTCGATGAGCCGCTCGGCGGCAGAGCCGATACCGGCACGTGCGGCACTGCCGCCCTTGCGGGCGCCGCCGCTCACACCGCTCACACCGTGCCTGACGCCCCGGCCGAGGCCGCGGGCGGTCATGGCCGCGAGCGAGGCCGCACGGCCTCGCTCGGCGCCCTCACGGCCTTCCGGCGTGCCGGTCACCCTGATCAGGCCGCGCAGTCGCGGCAGATCGGGTTGCCGTTCTTCTCCGAGGCGAGCTGGCTCCTGTGGTGCACCAGGAAGCAGCTCATGCAGGTGAACTCGTCCGCCTGCCGCGGCAGCACGCGGACCGACAGCTCCTCGTTGGAGAGGTCGGCGCCGGGCAGCTCCAGGGACTCGGCCTGGTCGAACTCGTCGACGTCGACCGCGGAGGTCGACTTCTCGTTCCTGCGTGCCTTCAGTTCCTCGATGCTGTCCTCGTTGACGTCATCGTCGGTCTTGCGTGGAGTGTCGTAATCCGTTGCCATTTTTCGCTCTCCCCCTGTGGGTGTCTGCGGTGTCTCCAGCGCACGTAACGCGCGGGAGGCCGGACTTGTGCCCGACCTGAGGCGGAGATTTTGCCTCACATCAAGGCCTGTTACTCAATCGACACCCAGCTACACCCCCGAAGGGGTGATCGCACGGGTGGCCGATCATGGTCTCCGATGGCCGGGAACCGTTCCGCCGCGGCCGCCAGTACCTGTACTTCCCGTGATCATGACCTGCGGAAACATGGATTTTCCGGTCTTTTCCCCAATGTCTTGATCACTGAGTGTAGGCGATGGGGAAATCGTGTGTGCGATCGATCACAACACATCCGGGCGCGGCACAGATCGCAGAATTACTCGCAAAGCGAACAGTGGTCGGGCGGGCCGCCACACTCCGTGATCAGCGGCGTGACACGGTTCACACCGCACTTCGGCATCTTGCGGCCCACCTGGTCAGACCGGGATCGCGACCCTCATGACCAGGCCACCGCCCTCGCGGGGCTCCGCGGTGATGACCCCGCCGTGCGCCCTGGCGACCGAGCGGGCGATGGACAGGCCGAGGCCGACGCCCTTGTCGCTCCCGGTGCGCTCGGTGCGCAGCCGCCGGAAGGGCTCGAAGAGGTTGTCGATCTCATATGCCGGGACGACCGGTCCGGTATTCGCCACGACGATGAGCGCGTGGCCGCCCCGCACCTCGGTGCCGACCTCGACCCAGCCGTCCTTGGGCACGTTGTAGCGCACCGCGTTCTGCACCAGATTCAGCGCGATCCGCTCCAGCAGCACACCGCTGCCCTGCACGACCGCCGCCTCCAGGGCGGCGCGCAGCTCCACGCCCTTGGCCTGCGCCTCGCCACGGGTCTGCTCCAGCGCCTGGGAGGCCGCCTCCGCCAGGTCCACCGGCTTGCGGTCGACGATCTCGTTGTCGCTGCGGGCCAGCAGCAGCAGACCCTCCACGAGCTGCTCGCTGCGCTCGTTGGTGGCCAGCAGGGTCTTGCCGAGCTGTTGCAGGTCGGCCGACGCCTCCGGATCGGACAGCTGGACCTCCAGCAGCGTCCGGTTGATCGCCAGCGGGGTGCGCAGCTCGTGCGAGGCGTTCGCGACGAAGCGGCGCTGGGCGTCGAAGGAGCGCTCCAGCCGGTCCAGCATCTCGTCGAAGGTGTCGGCCAGCTCCTTGAGCTCGTCGTCGGGTCCGTCCAGCTCGATCCGGCGCTTGAGGTCGGAGCCGACCACGCTGCGGGCGGTGCGGGTGATCCGCCCCAGCGGGGACAGCACCCGCCCCGCCATCACGTAGCCGAAGGCGAAGGCGACCATGGCCAGGCCGATCAGCGCCAGCAGGGAGCGTTTGAGCAGCGTGTTCAGCGCCAGGTCACGCTGGTGCCGCATGCAGGTGTTGAGCGCGGCGTTGAACTCGTCCTGGCTGGCCTGGCCGGTGGAGGGCAGCGCGGGGCAGCCGTTGTTCTGGATGTTGGCGCTGATGATCTTGAAGGGCAGCTCGCTGCCCTCCTTGATGGCCTGCGCGGCCAGCAGGTAGATGATCCACAGCAGCAGCACGCCGGCGATCAGGAACATGCCGCCGTAGAGCACGGTGAGCCGTATCCGGATGGTCGGCCGCAGCCACGGCGGCTGGCCCTCGGCGGGCTGCGGGTCCCACGGCGGGCGCGGCGGCGCCTGCGGTGCGGGGGGCGGGGGGGACGAGGGGGATGCCACGCGATCAGATCCGGTAACCCGAGCCGGGCACGGTGACGATCACCGGCGGCTCGCCCAGCTTGCGGCGCAGGGTCATCACCGTGACGCGCACCACGTTGGTGAACGGGTCGGTGTTCTCGTCCCAGGCCTTCTCCAGCAGCTGCTCGGCCGAGACCACCGAGCCCTCGCTGCGCATCAGCACCTCGAGCACCGCGAACTCCTTGGGCGCCAGGTGGACCTCTGCGCCGTCCCTGGAGACCTCGCGGCGGTTCGGGTCGAGCCGGATGCCGGAGCGCTCCAGGACCGGAGGCAGGGCCGCGGTCGTACGCCGCCCGAGCGCGCGGACCCTGGCGGTCAGCTCGGTGAAGGCGAAGGGCTTGGGCAGGTAGTCGTCCGCGCCCAGCTCCAGGCCCTCGACCCGGTCGCTGACGTCGCCGGCGGCGGTCAGCATCAGCACCCGGGTCGGCAGGCCGAGGCCGACGATCTGCCGGCACACCTCGTCACCGTGCACGACCGGGAGGTCACGGTCCAGTACGACGACGTCGTAGTCGTTGACCCCGATACGCTCCAGGGCCGCACCGCCGTCGTAGACCACGTCGACGGCCATGGCCTCGCGGCGCAGGCCGGTGGCAACCGCATCGGCGAGCAGTTGCTCGTCCTCGACGACCAGTACGCGCAAGGCGCTGTTCCTTCCGTGAGCTGTGGGAATGCTCCCCCATCCTGCACCGGACCCCGGTAAATCGGCGGTAAGTGCGCGGCCCGAGGAATTTCCCTCGGCCGGATGAGGTTTCCGGTGCTGGCCTGACGGGGAGGACGACTGCACACCCACCCACCACGCCTGTCGCGCGTTGCCGCGCGCGGCATCTGGCTTGACACATCCCCGTGTCAACGGAGACGACGAGGGGGCGCCACATGGACGCGTTCACCACCGGAATCCTGCAGCGCATACACACGACGGAGTCCGACCTGCGCAGGGCGCGGGAGACGGGCGACGAATTCCTCGCCGAGGTCGAACAGGGCGAGCTGGACGACCTGCGCAGGCTCGCAGCGGAGCACGGCGTGGACGTACGGCCCAAGGTCGCCTGACCCCCAAGCCGCACGCCCCGGCCCCAGGAGGGAGCCGGGGCGTTCGCATGCCCGCCGCCGTACCGGCCCGGGGGTCAGTCGTGCCAGGCGCCCAACTCCTCCAGGCACTGCTGCAGCGGCTCGAAGAGCCCCGCGGGCGCGGCCACCGTGAGGTCGCCCGAGGCCCGCTCCCCCGGCCGCCCGCCGGTGAGCGCGCCGGCCTCGCGGGCGAAGAGGTCGCCGGCGGCCAGGTCCCAGGGGTTGAGCCCGCGCTCGTAATACGCGTCGAGCCGCCCGCAGCCCACGTCGACCAGGTCGATCGCCGCAGACCCGGCGCGCCGGATGTCGCGGACCTGCGGCAGCAGGGCGCGCACCACCTCCGCCTGGGCGGCCCGCCGCTCGGCGACGTAGCCGAAGCCGGTGCCGACCAGCGCCTGGGCCAGCTCGGGGGCCGGCCTGCGGCGCGCCTGGACACCGTTGACCAGGGCGCCGCCGCCCAGCACCGCCTGGTAGGTCTCGCCGCGCATCGGCGCCTCCACGACGCCCACCACCACCTCGCCGTCCAGCTCGGCGGCGATGCTGACCGACCAGGACGGCAGGCCGTAGAGGTAGTTCACGGTGCCGTCCAGCGGGTCGATGACCCAGCGCACCCCGCTGCTGCCCGCACGGCTGGCGCCCTCCTCGCCCAGCAGGCCGTCGTCCGGGCGCAGCCGGGCGATGTGGTCGGTGATCAGCTTCTCCGCGGCGATGTCCATCTCGGTGACGACGTCGACCTGGCTGCTCTTGGTGGCGGCGACGCCGAGGTCGGCCGGGCGGCCGTCCCGCAGCAGGGCGCCGGCCCTGCGGGCCGCGTCGAGGGCGACCCCGAGCAGCTCGGCGTACTGCGCGGTGCGGTCGGGCGGTGACGCTTGGGTGCTCACGTGACTCCTCAGTCGGTTCCTGCGGCGGCGGGCAGCGGCTTCCTGGCGGGACAGCAGCCGGCGGGACACACGTCGTGGCTCGGGCCGAGGGCGCCGAGCGCGCAGCGGGCGGGGGCGGCGCCGCGTTCGGCGGCGGCCCGCTCCAGCACCAGGTCGCGCACGGCCGCGGCGAACCGCGGGTCGGCACCTACGGTGGCGGCCCTGCTGACCGGCAGGTCCAGCTCGGCGGCCTTGGCCGCCGCCTCGGTGTCCAGGTCGTACTTCACCTCCATGTGGTCGGAGACGAAGCCGATCGGCACCATGACGACGGCCGGGGCGCCGTCCGCCTGCACCGCTTCCAGGTGGTCGCAGATGTCGGGTTCGAGCCAGGGGATCTGCGGGGCGCCGCTGCGGGACTGGTAGACCAGCTCCCAGGGGCGCTCCACGCCGTCCGCGGCCTGCACGGCGGCGGCGACCAGCCGCGCGGTGTCCAGGTGCTGCGCGACGTAGGCGCCGCCGTCGCCGTGGCCCTCGACCGGCCCCGAGGTGTCGGCGGCGGCGGTCGGGATCGAGTGGGTGGTGAAGGCGAGCCGGGCGCCGGCCCGTACCGCGGGCGGCAGGGCGGCGAGCGCGGCCAGTGTCGCCTCGGCCATCGGCTCGACGAAGCCGGGGTGGTTGAAGTAGTGCCGCAGCTTGTCGACCTGCGGCACCGCCCGGCCCTCGGCGGCGAGCGTGGCGAGGGCGGCGGCCAGGTTCTCGCGGTACTGCCGGCAGCCGGAGTAGGAGGCGTAGGCGCTGGTGGCCAGCACCAGGACGCGGCGGTGGCCGGTGTCGGACATCTCCCGCAGCGTGTCGGTCAGGTAGGGCGCCCAGTTGCGGTTGCCCCAGAAGACCGGCAGGTCCAGGCCGTGCTGGGCGAAGTCCTTGCGCAGCGCGTCGAGCAGGTCGCGGTTCTGCTCGTTGATCGGGCTGACCCCGCCGAAGAGGAAGTAGTGCTGCCCGACCTCCTTGAGGCGCTCGCGCGGGATGCCGCGGCCGCGGGTGACGTTCTCCAGGAAGGGCACCACGTCGTCGGGTCCCTCGGGGCCGCCGAAGGACAGCAGCAGGAGCGCGTCGTAGGGGGCGGGGTCGGTGCCCGGCGCCGCGGTCCCCGGCACACGGGCGTCGGTCTTGGGTGGCTGCTCTGGCATGCCTCCGATCCTGCCACCAGGTCGCGGGTGCCCCCGACCGGCCCCGGCGGCGCATTTAACCGGTTGCCGGCCTTCGTAAGCTGTAGGGACCCACCGGAGTCCTTACGGGAGCGCCCTCGTGACCAGCCCCTACCGCGCGATTTTCGCGGCCCCCGGCACGCGCGCCTTCTCCGCCGCCGGGCTGGTCGGACGGATGCCGCTGTCGATGCTGGGCGTCGGCATCGTGACGATGATCTCGCAGGTCACCGGGCAGTACGGGCTCGCCGGCGCGCTGTCGGCGACCGTCGCGCTGTCGGGGGCGGCGGTCGGCCCGCAGGTGTCGCGGCTGGTGGACAGGTACGGGCAGGCCCGGGTGCTGCGGCCGACCGCGGCGGTCACCGTGGTGTCGGTGCTGACCCTGCTGGCCGCGGTGCGGGGCGGAGCGCCGCACTGGCTGTTCTTCGTGTGCGCGGTAGGCATCGGCGCCACGCCGAGCCTGGGTGCGATGGTGCGGGCGCGCTGGTCGGCCATCCACCGTGGGGCGCCGGAACTTCTGCACACGGCCTATTCGTTCGAATCAGTGGTGGACGAGATCGTCTTCATTCTCGGCCCGATCCTTTCCATCGGACTGTGCACGGTCTGGTTCTCCGAGGCGGGGCCGCTGCTGGCCGCCGCCTTCCTGGGCATCGGTGTGCTGCTGCTGACCGCGCAGCGCGGCACCGAGCCGCAGCCGCATCCGCGCGCCCACCACGCGGGCGGCTCGGCGCTGCGTTCGCCGGGCATGCCGGTGCTCATCGGGGTCTTCGTCGGCACCGGCAGCGTCTTCGGCGCGGTCGACGTGATCACCCTGGCCTTCGCGGACGAGCGCGGACACAAGCCGGCGGCCAGCCTGGTGCTGGCGACATATGCCCTCGGTTCGTGCCTGGCGGGGCTGGCCTTCGGACTGATCCGGCCGCGCGGGACGGCACAAGGCAGGTTCCTGCTGGGCGTGTGCCTGATGGCGGTGAGTATGATCCCGCCACTACTGGTCGGAAACCTGGTGTTCCTGGCCATGGCGCTGTTCTTCTCCGGTCTGACGATCGCACCGACAATGGTGACGTCGATGAACCTGGTCGAACGGCTGGTACCGCGGGCGAAACTGACCGAGGGCATCACGTGGACCTCCACGGGGCTCGCGATCGGCGTCGCCCTGGGAGCCGCGCTCGCCGGCCGGGTGACCGACGCGCACGGCGCCTCTGCGGCGTTCGCGGTGCCCGCCTGCGCGGCGCTGCTCGCCGCGACGGTGGCAGGACTCGGGTATCGCCGGCTGCATCCGGCGCCGGAGCGGGAGGAGCCGCGCGGTGGGTACGACGACGGGCACGGCACGATCGGCGCGCACGACGCGGTCGACGGACACGGGGGTGTGGCGTAACTGGGCGGGCAACGTCGCCGCGCGCCCGGTACGCAGCGTCGCACCCGCATCCACCGGGGAACTGGCCGAGGCGCTGCGGGCGGCGGCCGAGGACGGCCTGACGGCCAAGGCGGTCGGCTCGGGGCACTCCTTCACCTCCACCGCCGCCACCGGCGGGGTGCTGATCAGGCCCGAGCGGCTCACCGCGATCCGCTCCATCGACAAGGCCGCGGGCACCGTCACCGCCGAGGCCGGCGTGCAGCTCAAGCACCTCAACGCGGCGCTGGCCGCCGAAGGCCTGTCGCTGACCAACATGGGCGACATCATGGAGCAGACGGTGGCCGGCGCCACCAGCACCGGCACCCACGGCACCGGACGCGACTCGGGCTCCATCGCCGCGCAGATCACCGCCCTGGAGATCGTCACCGCCGACGGCTCGGTGCTCACCTGCTCCGCCGACGAGCGGCCCGAGGTCTTCGCCGCCGCCCGGATCGGCCTCGGCGCGCTCGGCGTGATCAGCGCGGTCACCTTCGCCGTCGAGCCGGTCTTCCTGCTGACGGCCCGTGAGGAGCCGATGCCCTTCGACCGGGTGATGGCCGAGTTCGACGCACTGGCCGCGGAGAACGAGCACTTCGAGTTCTACTGGTTCCCGCACACCGACAGCTGCAACACCAAGCGGAACAACCGCAGCCAGGGGCCTGCGGCGCCACTCCCCGCGGTCCGCGGCTGGATCGACGACGAACTGCTGTCCAACGGGGTCTTCAAGGCCGCCTGCGCGGTCGGCAGGGCCGCCCCGGCCGCCATCCCGGGCATCGCCAGGATCTCCAGCCGCGCGCTGTCCGCCCGCACCTACACCGACATCCCCTACAAGGTCTTCACCAGCCCGCGCCGGGTGCGCTTCGTGGAGATGGAGTACGCGCTGCCGCGGGAGGCCGCGGTCGAGGCGATCCGGGAGCTCAAGGCGACGGTGGAGCGGTCCTCACTGCGGATCAGCTTCCCCGTGGAGGTACGGGTCGCGCCGGCCGACGACATCGCGCTGTCGACCGCGTCCGGACGCGACAGCGCGTACGTGGCGGTGCACATGTACCGCGGCAGCCGGTACCAGGAGTACTTCACCGCGGTCGAGAAGATCATGACCGAGCGGGGCGGCCGGCCGCACTGGGGCAAGATGCACACCCGGGACGCGGACTATTTCCGGACGGTCTATCCGCGCTTCACCGAGTTCACACAACTACGCGATCAGTTGGACCCGGCGCGGCTTTTCGCCAACGACTACCTCCGGCGGGTGCTTGGTTCGTAGCCCTTCGCCCTTTTTGCCCCCGGCGCACGCCACGAACGAGTGAGCCGGGTCACTCAACTCCCGCTCCGCGCACCACATTCGGCGGCGCGGCAGCCGCCCCCGACTGGCCCAAATGGAGTACCGTGACGATTCCGTGCTCCCGGTTGCCCGTCCGGTCGCCCGGACGAAGGGGAGGGAGCCTCGACGGCGCTCGCCCCGGTGCGCGGTCATTGGTCACACTGAGTGGCCAATCGACCACCGTCCCATAACGGCGTGTCACCAGCCAGTGCCGACACGCCGGGCAACTCTGCAAGGTTGTGGCACGCTGCACCCGGGCAGGCCACACTCGTCCAACGGGAGCAGCGACGCAACTGACGTCGGCAGGCACCACCCGGGAGGTAACCGTGCCCGAACTGCGCGTCGTGGCCGTCAGCAACGACGGCACACGACTGGTGCTCAAGGCTGCCGACAGCACGGAATACACACTCCCGATCGACGAGCGGCTGCGCGCCGCGGTACGCAACGACCGGGCCAGGCTCGGCCAGATCGAGATCGAGGTCGAGAGCCATCTGCGGCCCCGCGACATCCAGGCGCGGATACGCGCGGGTGCCTCGGCGGAAGAAGTCGCGCAGATGGCCGGGATCCCCGTGGAGCGGGTACGCCGCTTCGAGGGCCCCGTGCTGGCCGAACGCGCCTTCATGGCCGAGCGGGCCAGGAAGACCCCCGTCAGGCGGCAGGGCGAGAGCACCGGCCCGCAACTGGGCGAGGCGGTCGCAGAACGGCTGCTGCTGCGCGGCGCCGAGAAGGAGACCGTCCTGTGGGACTCCTGGCGGCGCGACGACGGCACCTGGGAGGTGCTGCTCGTCTACCGGGTGGCCGGTGAGCCGCACTCGGCGAGCTGGACCTACGACCCGCCGCGGCGCCTCGTGCAGGCCGTCGACGACGAGGCCAGGTCGCTGATCGGCGAGACCACCCAGGCGCAGACGCAGGCGCAGGAGCCGAGCTTTCCCTTCGTGCCGCGCATCGCACGGCTGCCGCGCGACCGCCCGCTGGACCGGGCGCTCGACCGGCAACTGGACCGCGACTCCAGCCGGGAGGCGCGGGAAGCCCGCGAGGCCCGGGCGGAGGAGCGGGCCGCCGCGACCGCGGAGCCGGAGGAGCGCGACTCGCTGACCAGCCTGCTGGAAGCGGTGCCGAGCTTCCGCGGCGACATGGTCGTGCCCGCGCCGCCGGCGGCCCCGCCGGAGCCGGTGCCGGCCGAGCCCGCCGCCGAGGCCGAGCAGGAGACGGCCGCGCCCGCGGCCAGTGCGGGGTCGGCCTACGCCGACGTGCTCATGCCGCGGGCGGTCGCGGGCCACCGCGACCGCCTGGTCGGTACGACCGACCGCCAGGCCGAGGCGGACGGCGTCCGCCCGGGCCGGCGGGCGACCGTGCCGAGCTGGGACGAGATCGTCTTCGGCAGCCGCCGCAAGAAGCAGGAATAACCCCCTGCCTTGCCCCCTCCCCGGTTCCCCCGGGCGGAGGGTGCCCCTCCACTCCCGAGCGCGCCTCCCACGCCACGACGCGCCCTCCCCGTCCGCGGAGGCTGAGGGGGGCGCCCTTGCGCAGGGCGGTGAGCGTTTTTCAGGGGCGCCCCTGCGGTCGGCGGTGCTTTTCAGGGGCGCGGGGAACTGCGCGACCAGCCCCCACCGGGCGCGCAGGTCGTCACCGACCGAAAGGGGTGGTTCGGACCGTACCGGACCACCGGCGGGCGAGCGAAGCGAGTCGGGGCACCCCCAGGCGAAGCGCTGGGGGAGGCTGAGCGCACAGTTCCCCGCGCCCCTGGGGTGGTGGCCGCCCGTCGTCACGTGCGCGCCCACACGGCGGAGGCCGCAGATCAGGTGCAGCCCCGCGCCCCTGGGGGGTGGCCGCCCGTCGTCACGTGCGCGCCCACGCGGCGGAAGCCGCAGAACGGAGGCAGCCCCGCGCCCCCTGGGGGGGGCGGGGTCAGGTGGGGGAAGGGCCGGTGGTGATGGGGCGGGTGGGGGTGGTGATCCATTCGCTCCAGGAGCCGGGGTAGAGCGTCGCGGGGATGCCGGCTTCCGCGAGGGCGAGGATCTGGTGGGCGGCGGAGACGCCGGAGCCGCAGTAGACGCCGACCTCGGGGGCGGTCGTGGCGCCCAGGGCCGCGAAACGCGCCGCCAGCTCGCCGGCGGGCAGATACGTACCGTCGGGGGCGGTGTTGGCCGTGGTGGGGGCGCTGACGGCGCCGGGGATGTGGCCGGCGACCGGGTCGACGGGCTCGACCTCGCCGCGGTAGCGCTCGCCGGCCCGGGCGTCCAGGAGCAGACCGCGGCGGGCCAGCTCGGCGGCGCCGTCGGCGTCGACCACCGGCATGCCGCCGGGGCGCGGCGCGAAGTCGCCCTCCCCCGGCGGCGGTTCCTCCGTGCTGAGCGGCCCTCCCGCGGCCTTCCAGGCGGCCAGGCCGCCGTCCAGGACCTTGACCCGGTGGTGGCCGGCCCAGCGCAGCAGCCACCAGGCGCGGGCGGGACCCCAGCCGTTGGCGTCGTCGTAGACGACGACGTCGGTGTCGGCGCCGACCCCGGCGCGGCGCATGGCCGCGCCGAAAGCGTCGGCGTCGGGCAGCGGGTGCCGCCCGCCCGCGCCGGGCGGCGCGGCCAGTTCCGCGTCCAGGTCGACGTAACGCGCCCCGGGGATGTGGCCCTTGGCGTATTCGCCGTGTCCGGGCGGGCCGCCCATCCGGTAGCGCACGTCCAGCAGGACGGGCGGCACGGGGGCGGCCAGCTCGCCGGCCAGTTCGCGGGCGGTGATGAGGAATTCCATGCACCTATTGTGGAGGCGCGGCAGTTGTACCCGGCGCGGCCGACAGCGCACCGGCGCCGTCGGTGCGACGATCGGCAGTGCCAACCCCCGCGGAAGCCGGGCAGGCAGCGGGCTGCCCATGAGGAGAGCGTTCGCATGACCACCGAGGTACCGTCCCGGCGTCTTCCCGGCACACCCTGCTGGGCCAGCCTGATGGCGCACCGGGCCGACCTGGCCCGGGACTTCTACGGGACGTTGTTCGGCTGGGAGTTCACCCCCGGCCCGCCGCAGCTCGGCTCGTACTCCTTCGCGCAGGTCGGCGGCCTGCGGGTGGCGGGGATCGGCGAGGGCGCCCCCGAGCCGCACCGGCCGGTGTCGTGGACCACGATGCTGGCCGTGGACGACGTGGACCATGCCGCCGAGTCGGTGCGGGAGTGCGGCGGCACGGTCGGCATCGGGCCGCTCAACATCGGCGAGGACGGCCGGCTCGCTGTCGCCGTGGACCCGTCGGGCGCCGTCTTCGGCATCTGGCAGAGCGGTCTGTTCGCCGGCTCCGACGTCACCGGCGTGCCGGGGAGCGTGGCCCGCAGTGAACTCGTCACCAACGACGCGACGTTGGTCGGCAAGTTCTACGAGGCCGTCTTCGGCTTCGGCTCGCAGCGCGCGGGCGGTGACGAGGAGGACCTGACGGTGCTGACGCTGGGCGGGCAGCCGGTGGCCGACGTCCGCGGTGTCGGCAGGAACCTGCCGCGGGACCGGGGCGCCCACTGGGTGACGGCCTTCGCCGTCGAGGACGTGCAGGCGGCCGCCGACCAGGCCGTACGGCTGGGCGGCCGGGTGCTGGCCCCGCCGCACGAGGACCCGCTCGGCACCGCGGCGACGGTGGCCGACCCGGAGGGCGCCGCCTTCGGCCTGCTGGCCCGGGGCTGACCCGGCGTCAGGCCGCCTCGCCCGGGGGCGTCGTGGAGAGCAGGTGCGGGGCGCCGGCGAGGACCAGGCCGGCGGCGCCGCGTACCTCCGCGCCGTCGCCGAGGCCGCCGGTGACGATCTCGACGCCCCGGGCGGCCGAGGGCAGGGTGTGCCGCCGCACTCCCGCGCGCAGCGGCTCCAGCAGGTCCTCGCCGGCTCCTGCCAGGTCGCCGCCGACCACGATCAGCCGCGGGTTGAGCAGGGTGACCAGCGTGGACAGCGCGCGCCCGACGGCGTCGCCCGCGTCGCGTACGGCCCGCAGCGCCCCGGTGTTGCGCTGCCTGATCAGTGCGGGCAGGTCCCGTGCGGCGACCTGGCGGCCCCAGCTCTGGGTGAGCAGCCGGGCGATCGCGACGGGGCTGGCCACGGTCTCCAGGCAGCCGCGGTTGCCGCAGCGGCAGATGAGTCCGTCGGTGATGAGCGGCAGGTGGCCGATCTCGCCCGCCAGTCCCCGTGCGCCGAGCAGCAGCTGCCCGTTGCTGACGATGCCGGCGCCGATGCCGGCCGACAGCCGTACGTAGACCATGTCGCCGACCTGCCGGCCGGCCCCGTACATCAGCTCGGCCAGTGCGCCGGCGTTGGCGTCGTTGGTGACGCGGACCGGGAGGGCGGTGCGCCGCTGCAGTTCTTCGGTGATGTGCAGGCCGACCCAGCCGGGCATGATGCCCTCGGCGCCGAGTTCGCCGCTGCCCTTCTCCACCGGTGAGGCGATGCCCGCGCCGATGCCGAGCACCCGGGCGCGGGCGACGCCGGTCTCCTGGAGGGCGCGGCCGACCAGGACGGCGACCAGGTCGAGGGTCTCCTCGGGCGCGCGGTCGACGTCCTTGGCGACCCAGTGCTCCCACAGCACGGTGCCGAACAGGTCGCACAGGTTGACCCGTACGTGCTGGTGGCCGATGTCCGCGCCGATGGCGTAGCCGGCGGTGGGCACCAGGGACAGCGACTGGGCGGGGCGCCCGGTGCGGCGCGGCTCCGGGTCGTCGGTGTCGGGTTCCTCCTCGGTGACCAGGCCGACCGCGATGAGGTCGGCGACGAGCGAGGAGACGGTGGCCCGGGACAGGCCGGTGACCCGTACCAGTTCGGGGCGGCTGCTGCGCGGTGTGGCGTGCAGGGCTTCGAGGACCCGCAGCCTTCCGACCTCGCGCAGGTTCACTGGTGTGTCGATCGTTACCCCCGGGGGTGTGTGCATGTCGGTTTGCGGGTACTGGTCCGCGCACCGTGCCCTCTTGCGTCCGGGCCGGTCAAGAGCCTTGACTTATGACGAAGTTCAGGCAGAAACTCGCGAACTGTTCTATCCAATCCCGCGAGTTTCAGTCGATGCCGGATGAATAACGATTCACGGCCCAGTGCCGCCCGAGGAGGACGCACGTGACGACGACAGCTCCGCAGGCCCTGCGGATCGGCATGGTGGGCCATGCCTTCATGGGAGCCGCGCACTCGCATGCGTGGCGCACCGCCGGGCGCTTCTTCGAGCTGCCGCTGCGGGTCGAGCTCACCGCGGTGTGCGGCCGCTCGGCGGAGCGCGTGCGGCAGGCCGCAGAGCAGTACGGCTGGCAGTCCGCCGAGACCGACTGGCGGGAGCTGGTCGCCCGGCCCGACATCGACGTGGTGGACATCTGCACCCCCGGTGACAGCCACGCCGAGATCGCGCTTGCCGCACTGGCCGCGGGCAAGCACGTACTGTGCGAGAAGCCGCTGGCCAACTCGGTGCGCGAGGCCGAGGAGATGGCAGCGGCGGCGCAGAAGGCCGCGGCGGACGGCGTGCGCTCCATGGTGGCCTTCAACTACCGCAGGGTGCCGGCGCTCGCGCTGGCCCGGCAGCTGGTGGAGCAGGGCAGGCTGGGCAGGATCCACCAGGTGCGGGCGCAGTATCTGCAGGACTGGCTGGTGGACCCGGAGTTCCCGCTGGCCTGGCGGCTGCGCAAGGACCGGGCGGGCTCGGGGGCGCTCGGCGACCTGGGCGCGCACAGCATCGACGTGGCGCAGTACCTGACCGGGCAGCGGATCTCCTCGGTGGGCGCGGTGCTGGAGACGTTCGTGACCGAGCGCCCGCTGCCCGCCAGCTCCAGCGGCCTGTCGGGCACGGCGAGCACCGAGCGCGGCGCGGTCACGGTGGACGACGCGGCGCTCTTCACGGCGCGTTTCGACGGCGGCGCGATCGGGGTGTTCGAGGCGACGCGGTTCGCCACCGGGCACAAGAACGCGATGCGGATCGAGATCAGCGGCTCGGCGGGCTCGCTGGCCTTCGACGCCGAGTCGATGAACGAACTGGCCTTCCACGACCGCTCGGAGGACTCCTCGACCGCCGGTTTCCGGCGCATCCTGGTGACCGAGCCGACCCACCCGTACCTGGACGCCTGGTGGCCGCCCGGCCACCTGATCGGCTACGAGCACACCTTCACCCACCAGGTGCGGGACTTCGTCACGGCGGTCGCGGAGGGTACGGACCCGCGCCCGTCGTTCGGCGACGGCCTGCAGGTGCAGAAGGTGCTCGCGGCCGTCGAGTCCAGTGCGGCGGCGCTCGGCGTGCACATCCCGGTGCAGGGCGCGCCCGCCAAGCCCTGACCCACCGGCCCGCTCCCGTACCCCCCGACACCGCCCGCCCGCTGCTCCAGGAGGACGCACATGGCACGACCCGTCACGCTGTTCACCGGCCAGTTCGCCGACCTGCCCTTCACCGAGGTGTGCCGGCTGGCCTCGCAGTGGGGCTACGACGGCCTGGAGATCGCCTGCTGGGGCGACCACTTCGACGTCGAGGCGGCGCTCGCCGACGACGGCTACCTGCCGCGGCTGCACGACACCCTGGGCAAGCACGGGCTGAAGTGCTGGACGATCTCCTGCCACCTGACCGGGCAGGCGGTCTGCGACCACCCCATCGACGAGCGGCACAAGGGCATCCTGCCGTCCAGGATCTGGGGCGACGGCGAGCCCGAGGGGGTGCGCACGCGGGCCGCGGAGGAGATCAAGAACACCGCGCGGGCGGCGGCGGCCTTCGGCGTGGACACCGTGGTGGGCTTCACCGGTTCGTCGATCTGGCACACGGTGGCGATGTTCCCGCCGGTGCCGCAGGACATGATCGACCGCGGCTACCAGGACTTCGCCGACCGCTGGAACCCGATCCTGGACGTCTTCGACGAGGTCGGGGTGCGCTTCGCGCACGAGGTGCACCCCAGCGAGATCGCGTACGACTACTGGACGACGGTGCGCACGCTTGAGGCGATCGGCCACCGGCCCGCCTTCGGGCTGAACTTCGACCCGAGCCACTTCGTGTGGCAGGACCTGGACCCGGTCGGCTTCCTCTACGACTTCAGGGACCGCATCTACCACGTCGACTGCAAGGAGTCGGTCAAGCAGCTGAACGGGCGAAACGGGCGGCTGGGCTCGCACCTGCCGTGGGGCGACCCGCGGCGCGGCTGGGACTTCGTCTCGACCGGGCACGGCGACGTGCCGTGGGAGCCGGTCTTCCGGATGCTCAACAGCATCGGCTATGCGGGGCCGATCTCGGTGGAGTGGGAGGACGCCGGCATGGACCGGCTGCTGGGCGCACCGCAGGCGCTGGCGCACGTACGGGCGCTGGCCGCGATCGAGCCGCCCGCCGCGTCCTTCGACTCGGCCTTCAGTTCCTCCTCCTGAGCCGACAGGCCACGGCGGACGGCCGCGCCGCCCGGGGTCACCGGGCGGCGCGGCCGTCTGCCGTGCGCGGGGCCTGCCGGCGGTTCAGCCGCCGACGGCGATCGAGAACAGGTGCATGCCCACCTGGTGGTCGATCTGGCCCTTGCTGACGTCGGGAAGGGTGATCGCCTGCACGGTCTTGCCGGGCAGCAGGTCCACGGTCGCCGCGGACATGTGGACAGTCTGCGTCTGCTGACCTCCGCCGTTGTTCAGGTACGGCGTGGAGGCGGCGAAGTCGCTGCCCTGCGCGGGTGATCCGGCCCACCAGTCAGACAGGGCCAGTGCGTAGGTCTGCACGGTCCCGTCGGTGTAGAGGATCACGCCGCTGCCCGAGGTGCTGCCGAAGGTGCTGGTGCCGACGAAGCCGAGCTTGCCGCCGGTGCCGGTGATCCGGACGGCCTGGCCGCCGGCCACCACGTTGTCGGGCTTCCCGGTGCCCGCGGTGGCGGGCCAGGGGAAGGACACCCCGTCGTGGTCGGTGCTCTGGCCGGCCTTCCAGCCCAGTGCCGCGAGCGCCTGCAGGGAGAAGCTGGCGCCCTCGGCGTCGATGCTGCCGGTCTTGGTGTCGGCGTCGTCGCTGATGCCGGAGTTGTCGAAGGCGGCGATCACCGAGGCGTAGGGCACGGTGACCGGGGCCTGCGCCGTATAGCTGCCGCCCGGGGTGGTGACGGTGGCGCCGAGCGCGAGGCCGGCGGGCGCGGCGCCGTCGGGGACGGTGACCGACCAGGTGGTGGTGACCGACTGGCCGGGGGCGACCTCGCCGAAGACGTCGGGGGTGTCCGCGGTGGCGGTCCAGCCGTCGGGGGCGGCCAGCGCGACGGCGATGTCCCGCACCGGCTGCGGGCTGCCGTTGGTGAAGGTGGTGGTCGCCTTCACGGTGCTGCCCGCGTCGGCGATGGGCACCGCCGTGAGGGTGAGGGTGTTGCGGACCACGACCGGTGCGGATCCGGTGACGCCGCCGACGGTGGCCGACAGGGTCGCGACGCCGTCGGCGACGGCGTGGACGGTGCCGTCCTTGTCGACCGAGGCGACCGCGGGGTTGCTGCTGGCGTAGGTCACCGCGGCCTTCGACAGGTCCACGAAGGACTGGTCGTTGTTGACCGCCTCGACGACACCGTCGGCGGTGATGGAGGTGTCGCGCTGCTCCTTGGCGTGGTCGGTGTCGTCCTCGATCCAGCGGTTCCTGCCCGCGAGGCTGAAGGTGTCGCCGGCGTCCAGGACGACGTCCTCCGGCTGGACGGTGACGGTCTGCACCTTCGGGGTGAGGGTGCCGGTGACCGTGACCTTGGCGGTGCCCGCCGGGTGCGCGGAGTCCGGGCCGACGGAGAAGCGGTAGCCGCCGGCCGGCACGGTCTGCCGGGAGCGGGCGGCGTCCCACACGGCCAGGTCGGCGGCCTTCACGGTGAAGCTGAGGTGCTGGGACCTGCCTGGCCCCAGCACCGCGGTCTTGGCGAAGCCCGCGAGGCGCTGCTGCGGCATGGTGATGCCGGGCACGGCGAAGGGGGTGGCCGCGTAGAGCTGGGCGACGGCGGCGCCCGCGGCCTTGCCGGTGTTGGTGACGTCGACGCCGATCCTGACGGTGCCGTCGGCGGTGATCCTGGACTTGTCGGCGCTGATGCCGCGGTAGGAGAACGTGGTGTAGCTCAGGCCGTAGCCGAAGGGGTAGTCGGGGGTGCCGGTGAAGTACTGGTAGGTGCGGCCGAGTCCGCCGGTCTCGGCGGGGGTCAGGCCGTAGTTCTGCTTGTCGGGGAGTTGCGAGTCGTCCTTGTACCAGGTGAAGTTGAGGTGCGCCGAGGGGTTCTGCGCGCCGAAGAGGACGTCGGCCAGCGCGGTTCCCTGGTCCTGGCCGTTGTAGCCGCTGAAGAGGATCGAGGAGACCTTGCCCGGGGCGTCGCCGAGTGCGACCGGGCCGTCGGACTGGATGACCAGCGCGGTCCTGTCGTTGCCGAGGGCGGCGGTCTGGTCGATGAGCGAGCCGTAGTTGCCGGGCATGGCCAGGCTGTCGCGGTCGTTGCCCTCGTCGCCGTCGGCCTTGGTGGTGCCGACGAAGACCACGACGAGGTCGGCGGCCTTGACCGCGGCCTTGGTCGCGTCGCTGAGCGTGGCGGGGGTGGTGGCGGTCGACGACGTGCCGGCCGCGTCGTAGAGCACGGAGGCGTACGGGTCGACCGCGTGCACGGCGTTCTGCACGCCCCGCAGCGGGGAGGTGGTGTGGGTGGGCTCGCCCGAGTACAGCCCGAGCGAGGTGGTGGCGGCGAGGTCGCCGAGGACGACGACCTTCTTGGCCTTGGCCACGTCGACGGGCAGCAGCGGTGCCTTGGCGCCGGCCGGCTTCCCGTTCTGCAGCAGCACCAGCGAGTTGTCGGCGACCTTGGTGGCCAGCGCCTGGTGGGCGGGGCTCTCGACCTGGTCGGCGGTCAGCGCGGTGTAGGCCACGGAGCCGGGCGGGTCGAACTCGCCGGTGGCCATCCGGACGGTGAAGACCTTGACCAGCGCGGTGTCGATGACACCCTCGCTCAGGGCGCCGGCGGCGATGGCCTGGTCGATGTTGGCGGTGGTGGCCTCGTCGCCGGTGCAGTTGAGGTCGGTGCCGGCCCGCAGCGCGTACGCCTGGCCGCCCGCCTGGCCGGACAGGGTCGTGCCGGTGGCGGTCTGCGTCCAGGTCGGGTTGTCCTTGTGGTCGGTGGTCCAGCCGGGCGGCGCCCAGTCGTGGCCGCCGGGAAAGAGCCGCCAGTTGGTGCCGACGGCGCCGCAGTCGGAGGTGATGTAGCCGTCGAAGCCGTAGGTGCGCCGGGCGAGTTCGTCGGTGGTGTAGGTGTCGGACACCGACGGCGTGCCGTTGATCGCGTTGTACGACGTCATCAGGCCCGCGACGTGCGCCTGCTCGATGAGGTCGCGGAACTGGGCGGTGTAGTAGTCGCGCAGGTCGGTGTCGGTGACGTCGGAGCTGATGCCGGTGCGGTTGTCCTCGACGTTGTTCAGCGCGTAGTGCTTGGCGGTCGCGGCGACCTTCAGGTAGCCGGTCTGCGGACTGCCGTCCTGGTTGTTGCCCTGGTAGCCGTTCACGAACTGCCCGGCCATCTGGCCCACCAAGTACGGGTCCTCGCCGAAGGCCTCGTCGGTGCGGCCCCACCGCGGGTCGCGGTCGAGGTTGACGGTGGGCGCCCAGTAGGTGAGCGAGCCGTAGTCGTCGGCGGACGGGCCGAGGTTGTTCTGCCCCTTGTCGAAGAGCGACTTGTCGAGGAAGCCGCGCACCTCGTCGGAGATCGCGGTGGTCTCCTGGTACATCAGGTCGCGGTCCCAGGACATCGACGAGGCGAGGTTGACGGGGAAGCTGGTGGCGTGGACGCCGCCCTGGGCACCGCCGTTGTGCTGGTCGGCGCCGAGCTGGTTGACGCCGTGCTGGCCCTCGCTCCAGTACGTGTACTGCTGCACGCCGAGCCGCGGGATGGCAGGTCCGCTGTTCGTGCTGAGCTGCTGGACCTTCTCCTGCAGGGTCATCCGGGACACCAGGTCCGCGGCGCGCTCCTGGAAGGAGTAGTGGGTGTCCAGGTAGATCGGGGTGGCCGCGGCCGTCGCGCGCGGGGTGTCGGCCGCGGCCGTACCCGCGCCGCCCGCGCTCATCGCGGCGGCGCACGCCATGGCGCACACGGCCGCCACTCCCGCGCGCCGGCGCCTTCGCTGGTCCATCCTGCCTCCGTCGTCGAACAGGGATCAGGGAGCCGGACCTCCGGCGGACTTCCGCGCAACTTCCGAAGAAAAGTCCGAAGAAAGTTCCGGGATTGCGGTAATAACTCGGCAGTGTGTGGCCAGCTTTGACACATGGTCAAGGCCGACGGCGGAATCCACAGGACCTGTTGCGTGCGATGACGGCGGAAGTCAGGACCTTTCCCTGCCGCGCAGCCGCGGGGTGAAGGTCGCGTGGAAGATGGTCGAGGCGGCGCCGACGGCCGCCGCCTCCGCGCTGAGCACCGAGGGCTCCACCTCGACCCTGCGCAGCCGGCGGGCCAGCGGGAAGTCGTTGACGACCCGGCCGATCTCCTCCAGGTAGAAGGGCGCCGCGTCGTCGGTGAAGAAGGGGCCGCCCAGCACGATCAGGTCGATGTCCAGCAGGTCGACCAGGCCCAGCGCGCCCTGCCCGATCGCCCCCGCGACCTCGCGCAGCGCGCCGGCCGCCGCCGGGTCGCCGGCCGCCGCGGCCCGGCCCACCGCCCGGTAGGCGGCCGTGCTGCCGCCGGCGGCGGCGCCCGCCGCCAGGCCCCTGCGGGCCGCGAAGTCGGGTACGGACACCGGCGGATTGCATTCGGGCAGCACCTCGGGCCTGCCGTCCGCGCCGACCCGGCCGAGCGCGATCGCGCACAGCTGGCCGAACTCGCCCGCGTTGGCGCTCACCCCGCGGTAGAGGTCGCCGTTGAGGTAGAGGCCCGAGCCGACGCCGGTGCCGAGGTAGAGGTAGGCGAAGTCGCGCGCCCTGCGGTCGCGGCCGATCCACCGCTCCCCCGCGGCCGCGGCCAGCGAGTCCTTCTCGATGATCACCGGGCAGGGGAAGTGGTCCTGGAGCAGGTACAGCAGCGGCAGGTCGTTCCAGGCCGACATCAGGGGCGGGTCGAGCACCGTGCCGGAGGCGATGTCGACAGGTCCCGGCACCGCGACGCCGATCCCGAGGAACCCGTCCTCGCGGACCGCGCCGCGCGCCTTCTCCAGCGCCTCGCGGCCCAGCGCGACCACCTGGGCGACGAATTCGCCCGGGTCGGTGTCGGCGCTGACCGGCCGGGTGCAGGTGCACACGATCGCGCCGTCCAGGTCGATGACGACCGCGGTCAGCACCTCGGGGTCGATGTGCAGCCCGAGCGCGTGCGCCGCGGTGCCGCACAGCCGGACCGGGGTGCGCGGCTTGCCGGACGTCGCCCGGCGCTGGGCGTCCTCGACCAGGATGCCGCGGTCCAGCAGCGACCTGGCGATACGCGACACCGACTGCTGGGTGAGACCGGTGCGGTGGGCGATCTCGCCCCGGGTGATGGTGCCGGACAGCCGCACCGACTCGATGACGACGCACTCGTTGAAGGAGCCCAGGTCGATCTGGTTGACCCCGCTCGACGAGGGCGGGTGCGGTGCCGCGCCCGCGGTGCCCCCCTCCGGCACCGCGCCGCGCGGCGACCGCTGATGACCCGCCACGCTCTCCCGCAGCCAGCCGACCGGCCCTTCCGCCTGCTGGAGTGCGGCGATCAGGTCCAGGTAGACGCGGCGGGAGGACTCGGGGTGGCTGGTGCTGTCCAGCGCGACCATCGCCCGCAGGAAGCCGCGCCAGGACGACTTGGCCGGCAGCAGGTGCACGCTGGGTCCGCCGCCGGTGCCGGCGTCGCTGCCGTAGGAGTCGTCCCCGTCGTCCCACAGGGTGATCGCGTGCAGCGCGATGTCCGGGTGGTGCTCGGCGGCCCCGGCCAGGAAGCCGTCGAGCCCGCCGGCGCCCGTGGGTCGGGCCGTCCCGGACGCAAGGGCGTCCCGCCGGGCGGGTGTCCGCGCCGGGTGCGGTACGCCGGACCCGCCGGTGGGCGGCCGCCCGGCCGGTCCGCCCGCGGGGAGCGCCGCCGGGTGCGGCGGGACGTGCGCTGCCGCCCGCGGGTGCGCGGCCGTCCTGCCCGGCGGGCGCAGCGCGTCGAGGGCGCGGCCGAGGCTGGTCAGGACGTCCTCGCCGATGACGGTCGCGGCCGGTGCCGCGGCGGCCGCGGTGCGCGGCCGGGTGCCGGCCAGCAGGACGGCGCGGCGGGCGTCGGCGTAGAGGCCGAGGACCCACACGTCGGGGCCGGGGAGCGGCGGCACGGTCGGCACGAAGGGCCCGGGTCCCGCGTCCGGGGTGAGCTGCCAGCGGCGGCGGATGGCGGCCACCGTGGCGTGGGACAGGCCGAGTTCGCGGGCGATGGCCCGCCCGGCGCCGCTGCCGCCGGGGGCGAGAAGGGCGCGGGTGACCACCTCGGCCTCGTCCACAGTCGCCGGTCTGCCGGTGCGCGGGCGCTGCCGGAGCCCCGTCAGGCCCGCGCTCTGCCAGCGGTGCCGCCAGGTGCCCACGGTCTGCCGGGATATGCCGAGCCGCCGGGCGATCTCGGCGTCCCGGACCCCTTCGTCGGCGAGCAGCACGACCTGGGCGCGTACGGCCATCGGGCCGCCGCCTGCCGCCCAGCCGCGCAGCACCTCACGGCTGTCGGCGGCCTGCGCGCGCCCCGGGTCCTGCGTGAGGCGGGTGTCAGCCACGGCTCACCCCGCCGCCCGGAACCGCGGCCGGTGTCAGGCGCAGGGTGAGGATCTGGAAGGGGCGCAGCGTCAGGGTGATGCGGCCGGCGTCGTGCGGGTGGGCGGTCAGCGGGGACTCCAGCAGGTCGGTCTCGTGGACGGCGGAGAGGGGGAAGCCGGCCGCCAGGGTGGCGCGGGCGCGGCCGCCGCGGGACTCGTACAGCCTGACGACGACGTCGCCGCCGCGGTCGTCGGCGAGTTTCACCGTCTCGACCAGGACGTCCGGGTGGTCGACGGCAACCAGCGGGGCCGGGGAGGGGGCGGCCGGGCCGGGCCGCAGCGGCAGGCCCAGCGCGTAGCCCTCGGCGACGGCGGCGCCGACGTCCGCGCCGGGCCGCAGGGTGTGCCGGAAGCGCTGGACACCGCGGTCGGCGTGCGGGTCGGGGCTGTGCGGGGCGCGCAGCAGGGTGCTGCGGACCACGGTGGTGGTCCCGCCGTCGGTGCGGGTGTGCCGGGTGACGTCGTAGCCGTAGGTCGCGTCGCAGGCCAGGGCCACGCCGAAGCCGTGCTCTCCGACGTGGATCCAGCGGTGGGCGGCGGCCTCCTGGTGGGCGGCGTCCGCCGCGGTGTTCTCGTGGGTGGGGCGTGCGACATGCCCGAACTGGACCTCGGCGCGGCTGTTCTCGGCGTGCACGTCGAGCGGCCAGGCGGCCTTGAGCACGGTGTCCTGCTCGCGCCAGTCGACCTCGGTGTCGACGGTCAGCGCCCGGCTGCCCGCGCTGAGCGCCAGGTCCTGGACGACGGTTGAGCGGCCGGTGCCGCGGATCACCCGGACCGCGGCGAGCAGCGGGCCGCGGGCACGGACCTCGACGCGCTGGGCGGTGTCCAGGTCGCGGCGGGTGCTGCGGTAGCCGGGGTCCAGGTGCAGGGCGCTCCAGGCGGCGGGCTCGTCGCGGTGCAGCTGCAGCAGGTTGCCCGCCTCGCCGGGGGCCACCGCGTCGCGCCCGGTGGCCAGGTCCACGGCGGCGCGCACCAGGCCCTGCGGGTCGATGTGCACCCGCAGCAGGCCGTTGTCCAGCAGGTGCCCGCCGTCGGCCGCGGGCGTCACGGTGACCGGCGCGGTGTCCTGGAGCGGCAGCCCCGCGGTTCCGCCGCCGAGTGCGGGCGCCTGCGCCATGACGGCGATCCGGCCGTCGGGCAGCGGCTGGCCGTGCGGGTGCGGCAGCCCCGCGCCGGCTTCGGGGGCCGGCAGCACGACGACCTCGCGGCGGTCGCGGGGGCCGGAGTTGAGTACGGTCGCGCCCTCGGGGTCGCCCGCGGCCCTGCGGATCAGCCGCTCCAGCCGGCGCTGCACGTCGCGGTGGGTCAGCTCGGCCTCGCCGTGCACCCAGGCGATCGAGGTGCCGGGCAGGATGTCGTGGCACTGCTGGAGCAGCACCTTCTTCCACAGCCGCTCCAGCTCCTGGTAGGGGTAGGGGATGCCGTGGCGTACCGCCGCGGTCGCCGACCACAGTTCGGCCTCGTGCAGCAGCGCCTCGCTGCGCCGGTTGCCGCGTTTGGTGCGGGCCTGGCTGGTGTAGGAGCCGCCGTGCGGTGTCAGGTCGAACTCGCCGCGCCAGACGGGTGCCGCCTCGTACTCGGCCTCGGCGTCGCGGAAGAAGTGTGCGGGGCTGCGCAGGGCGACCCTCGGGGCGCCTTCGAGGTCGGCGAGGCGGCGGGCGCGTTCCATCATGTCCCGGTCGGGGCCGCCGTCGCTGCGGCCGAAAGGCAGCAGGGAGCGGGTGGCGGCGCCCATCTCGGCGAAGTCGGCGACCGCCGCGGTGAGGTCGCCGCCGGTCAGGGTGCTGCCCTCGGGGCCGCCGGGTGCCAGGTGGGTGAACAGCCGGGTGCCGTCGATGCCCTCCCAGCGGAAGGTGTGGTGCGCGGGTCCCGTGCCGGGGTCGGGGCGCCGGCTGAGGAACCACTTGGCGCCGGACAGCGCGGCGAGCTGCGGGAAGGCCGCGCAGGCCCCGGACGCGTCGGGCAGCCACACCCCGTCGCCGTCCACGCCCAGCTCGTCGCGGAAGAACCGCCGCCCGTAGACGAACTGGCGTACCAGGGCCTCGCCGCCTGGCATCTCCGCGTCGGCCTCGACCCACATGCCGCCGACCGGCGCCCAGTTGCCGTGCGCGACGGCCTTGCGTATCCGCTCGAAGACGTGCGGCTGGTGGTCCTTCATCCAGGCGTAGTGCTGCGCTGCCGAGGCGGCGACGATCAGTTCCGGGTACTCGTCGGCGAGCGCGGCCATGGTGCTGAAGGTGCGGGCGCACTTGCGTACGGTCTCGCGGACCGGCCACAGCCAGGCCGAGTCGATGTGCGCGTGGCCGACGGCGTCGATGCGGTGCGCGGAGTCGTGGGCGCGGCGGGCCAGCAGCGGGGCGAGCACCGTACGGGCGCGGGCCGCGGTCCTGCCGACGGCCCGCGGGTCGACGGCGGCGACGGCCCGCTCCAGTGCCAGGCGTATCTCGTGCCGGCGCGGGGTGTCGGCGGGCAGTGCCCGCATCAGGCCGCCGAGCGTCTCGAAGTCGTGGATGAGCTGCCAGACGGTGTCGTCGCGTACGGCCAGGTCGGCGCGGCGCAGCCGGTAGAGCGGGGTGTCGCCCGCGGTGGCGGGGTCGCCGTAGCGGGTGCCGGCGCCCGTGCCGCCCTCGATACGCGGGTTGGCCGCGGCCTCGACCAGCAGCCGGACGCTCTCGCCGCCGGCGGCGGAGCCGTGCAGCAGGACCGCGCTCAGCTGCGGGTGCAGCCCCTGCAGCGGGATGCCGTGCTCGTCGTGGACCAGGCCTTCCGCCCGGCCGCCAGGACCGTCGGCGCCGTCGGCGGAGCCGAGGTCGATGAGCGCCTCGACGCGGCGGCCGGCCCACCGCTCGGGCACGGTCGCACGGACGTCGAACCAGCTGGTCGCCCAGGGGCGCCCCCATGGCTCGCCCACGGTGAAGGGGGCGTAGTCGGCGCGCAGCGCCACCTCGGCGGGCACCGGTTCGCCCGCGATGTGCCAGGCGCCGACGTCCATGGGGAGCCGCTGCGGATAGAGCGCGGGGCGCAGCCGTTCAGCGAGGAAGGCAGCGGTGCGCTCTTCCCCCGACGTGATCCGGTCATGCATGGCAGCCCTTCCTGTCCAGCCAGTAACCGCCATGTAAAACCATGTGTGTTATCAAGTCAACGATTCCGCAGAACTCGGCTTATCCGCTGGTCGTGACCTGCGAGAACGTATTTGTCAGGCGAATTTACCGCCGCAACGGGCATTATCCGTCCGTTAATTGACATGACAAAAGGAACGCGAAAAGGCGGGGGCGGGAACCACCCCCATGGCCGGTTCCCGCCCCCGCCTGCGCTGCGCGATGTCAGCCGCTGAGCGGCACCGCCGCGGGCCGCTCACAGCTGCTCTGCACCGGCAGCGACCTGCCCTCGTGGGCCGCGTCCAGCAGCGTGAGCATCACGTCGAGCACGTGCTCGGCCAGTTCGGCCGACGCCAGGTGCGGGCGGTCCTCCGCCACCGCGGCGGCCAGGTCGGCGAGCCCGGTGCCGCGGCCGGCGCCGCGGTAGCCCGCCGAGACCGGCAGCGGCTGCCAGGAGCCGCCGCCGAACAGCTCGACCGGCCCCTCGAAGCCGTTCGGGTCGGGCACCCCGAGCGATCCCGCGGTGCCGTGCACCTCGATCCGCGGCAGGTGGGCGGCGTGGATGTCGAAGCTCATGATCAGCGTGGACAGGGCGCCGCCGGCGTGCTGGAGCACCCCGGTCACATGGGTGTCGACCTCGACGGCGAAGCGCTGCCCGGCCCGCGGCCCGCTGCCGATCTCCCGCTCGGCGCGCGGGGTCGCGGCCGCCCCGGTGACCTTGACGACCGGGCCGAGCAGGTGCACCAGCGCGGACAGGTAGTAGGGACCCATGTCGAGCAGCGGCCCGCCGCCAGGCCGGTAGTAGAACTCCGGGTCGGGGTGCCAGGCCTCGTGGCCCGCGGTGGTCATGAAGGCGGTGGCCGCCACCGGGGTGCCGATCAGCCCGTCGTCCACCGCCTTGCGCGCGGTCTGGGTGCCGGTGCCCAGGACCGTGTCGGGCGCGCTGCCGACGCGTACGCCCGCGGTGCGCGCGGCGGCCAGGATGGCGGCGGCCTCCGCACGGGTGGTGCCGAGCGGCTTCTCGCCGTAGACGTGCTTGCCCGCGGCGATCGCGGCCAGCGCGACCTCGGCGTGCACGGCGGGAATGGTCAGGTTGAGCACCGCGTCCACGTCGTCCCTGGCGACCAGCTCCGCGACGCTGCCCGCGACGTCGGCACCCGACCCTTCCGCGGCCTCCTTGGCGCGGTCCGGGTCCAGGTCGGTCACCGCGGTCAGCCGAAGGCCTTCCAGCCGTGCGACGGTGTCCAGGTACTGGCCGCTGATCTTGCCCGCGCCCACCATGCCGACCCTCAGCGGCTCGCCCACAGCAGCCCCCTCTCGGTGACGGCCCGCACCTCGGGCACGTCGAAGTCGTCGGCCTTGTGGCCTATCGCGGAGACGAAGACCCGCCCCGCCCCGTGTGTCCTGGTCCAGATCTGCGGCATCACCACGTCCTGCGCCCGGTCGCCGCCGGCCGGGAAGACCGAGGTGGCCAGCACCTCGTTCGCCGGGTCGGTGGCCACCCAGTAGTGCTCGGTGTGCACCGCGAAGTCCGCGAGGCCCGCGGTGACCGGGTGCTGCGACGGCGCCAGGTTGACGGTGTAGTCCACGAAGCCCGGCGGGTGCATCAGGAACTGGCCGCCGGTCAGGCGCAGGTAGTCGATGTCGCCGCGGAAGGAGTCGACGATCCCGCCGTGCCAGCCGGCGAAGCCGGTGCCGGCGCGGACCGCGTCGGCCAGGCCGCGGCTCTGCTCTGCGGTGATCGCGCCCATGGTCCAGCACTGCACGATCAGGTCGGTCGCGGCCAGCAGCTCCGCGTCGGTGTAGACGTCGAGATCCGGCGAGGTCTCGACGGTGAAGCCCTGGTCCTTGAGGAAGGGCAGGAAGAGGTCGGTGATCTCCACCGGCGCATGCCCCTCCCAGCCGCCGCGGACGACGAGGGCCTTGCGTGTCGGGTCGGTCACGGGCGTTGCACGCTCCCATCGGTGTTGCGCAGCAGAGCCCACCGGTCGTGGGCCAGCGGTTCCGGCACGGGGTATCTGCCCGCGGCGGCCTCGTCGAAGTCGACGCCGTGGCCGGGGGCCTGGTTGGGCCGCAGCCCGCCGTCCCTGGCGACGACGGTCCCGGGGAAGACCTCGTGCACGGCCGGCTTGAAGACCGCGGCCTCCTGCACCCCGAAGGCGTGGCTGGAGACGTCCATCGCCAGTGTCGCAGCCTGCGCGACCGGGCTGACGTCCGCGGGTCCGTGCGGCGCCAGGCGCACGCCCTGCAGCTCGCACAGCGCCGCGACCTTCCGCGCCGGGGTCAGCCCGCCCAGGGTGGGCACCCTGATGCGGGCGAAGTCGATGTCGGGGCGGGCCAGCAGGGCGGCGAACTGCGCCGGGTCGTGGAAGAGTTCGCCGACCGCGAGCGGTACGGGCGAGGCGTCGTGCAGCCGCCGGAAGTGGCCGGCGTCCTCGGGCGCGAGCAGGTCCTCGACGAAGTACAGCCCGGCGTCCTCGATCCGCCGCAGGAAGTCCCTGGCCTGCCGGGGGTCGAGGCGCTCGTGGACGTCGTGCAGCAGCTCGACGTCGCCGCCGACCAGTTCGCGTACCCGGGTGAGGACCGCGGGCACGTGCCGCAGGTAGCCGGCGCTGTCCCAGGGCGCGCGCCGGGTGCGTACCGCCTCGGGGTCGGCGGTGCCGCCGCCCGCGGCGCCGTAGGTGTCGGCGCCGGGGACCGCGGCCTGGATGCGGACGTGCCGGTAGCCGCGTTCGCAAGCGGCCAGCACCTTGTCGGCGATCTCCGCGGCGTCGCGCCCGTCGACGTGGGTGTAGGCCTCGGCGAAGGCGCGGACCCGGCCGCCGAACAGCGAGTGCAGCGGCACCCCGAGGCGTTTGGCCTTGAGGTCCCACAAGGCGACGTCGACACCGCCGAGTGCGTTGCCGGTGATCGAACCGCCGCGCCAGTAGGCGCTGTTGAGCAGCAGCCGGTGGATGTCCTCGATGTCGTCGGGGTCCCGTCCCGCCAGCAGCGGGGCGACGTAGTCGTCGAGGACCGAGCGGACGGCGAGCGTACGCTGGGGGTCGCTCGCGCAGCCGAGGCCGTAGAGTCCCGGGTCGTTGGTCTCGACGCGGACGATGAGGTGGGGACAGCCGTGCGGGGCTGTCAGGAACGTGCGGACGGCCGTGATGCGGAGGGTGGCACCACGCTCCTCGACCCAGGGTGCGGGCGCGAGCGGCGCGAGGCCGGCATCAGGCAAAGCCATGCGTGACTCCCACGTACAGATAGCAGAATAACGTACCGACTCCTGAACGTAAGGAGGCCGGTCCGAGTTTGTCAACGCACATGACAAACCGGGACCGGCCGGGGAACGGGGCGTCAGGTCAGTGCTGTCCGAGGCGTTTGAGCAGGGTGCTCAGGCTGTGGGCGGCCTCGGTGACGGCCTGTGCGACCTCTTCGAGCCGGGCGTCGTCCATCCGGCTCTTGGGCGCCGAGCAGCTGATCGCGTCCATGCCCTGCCCACCGCCGAGCGCGACCGCCACGCAGCGGATGTCGACGGAGTTCTCGCCGTCGTCCACCGCCCAGCCGCGCAGCCGGGTCTCGGCCAGCTGGGCGAGGAAGGCGTCGGGGTCTGTGACGGTGCTCGGGGTCAGCCGCTCCAGCGGCCAGTCCAGCCGGCGCTGCACCTCGGCGTGGTCGAACTGCGACAGCACCGCCTTGCCCAGCCCCGTGGCGTGCGCCGGGAGTCTGCGGCCCACCGCCGAGTACATCCGCAGCGCATGCCGTGACTCGCGTTTTGCCAGGTAGACCACGTGTGTACCGTCCAGCCTGCCCAGGTGGACCGCCTCGCCCGTCTCCTCCGCGAGCGCGTCGAGGACCGGTCCGGCCAGGCTCGTGACGTCGTCGCCCTCCAGGTAGGCGGTACCCGTCAGCAGGGCCTTGAGCCCGATGCCGTAGCGGGTGCCCGAGGGGTCGAGATCGACCCATTTGCGGGCCTCCATGGTCCGCAGGATCGCATGCAGGCTGCTCTTGGGCACGGACATGGCCGCGGCCATCTCCGCGAGCGAGAGCCGGGCGCCCTGCACGCCCAGCAGTTCGAGCACCTCCAGGACACGAGCCGCGGACTTCACCTCTTCGGGCTTGCGCCCACGTGCCGCTTCTACCACCGATTCCACCGATCCTCCGGTCCCCGCGCCTCGCCCACACGGCCGCGCTGAGCCCATCTCACCTCAACCCGTGTCTTGACGCTATACCAAACACGACCCTAAGTTCAGTCACTCCAACGTCATTCGGTCTTCTGAACGGCCGAAGCCTAGGTAGGGGCCCATGCGCACACCATTCGCACGTTTTACCCCGAAAACCAGATTTGCCGCCGTGACCGTGGCGACCGTCCTGTCGCTGACCCCGCTGGCCGCCTGCGGAGGCGGCTCCTCGGGGTCGGGCGACGCCAAGTCGCTGACGATGTGGACCTTCAAGCAGTCCCACGTGGCAGCGCTGAAGAACGCCGCGGCCCAGTTCAAGAAGCAGACCGGCATCACCGTCACCGTGCAGGCCTACGGACCCGACGACGCCTACACCACCAAGGTGCAGGCCGCGGCCAAGACCCACGACCTGCCCGACGTGCTCGAAGTCCACGCCGACGGCGAGGACTTCGCGCTGGGCGCCACCGGCATCGCGCGCGACATATCCAAGGAGGTCGGCGCCGACTGGAGCGGCCTGTACCAGAAGGGCGTCCAGACCTCGGGCACCGTGACCCCCGCGCACTACAAGGAGTCCATCCCCTCCGACTCCAAGACCCACGGCGTCAAGGAGGGCCAGCGCTTCAGCGTGCCCCTGACCTCGGGAACCTTCGGCATCGTCATGGGCAACAAGAAGATGCTGGCCGCCGCCGGCATCACCGCTCCCCCCGCCAGCTACGAGGAGTTCCTCGCCGACCTCAAGGCGACCACCGCCAAGGACCCCGGGAACGGCGGGGTCAGCCTCGGCCTCAAGGTCAAGGCCACCGGTCTGACCTGGGGCCTGCAGCCGCTGGCCTTCGGTGAGCTGGGCAAGGAGAAGTACCAGGCGCTGTGGGGCCAGGACGCCTCCGCCGACTTCGCCTCACCCGACGGGCAGAAGGTGCTCGGCCTGTACGCGCAGATGCAGCCGTACTGGATGCCGGGCACCCAGACCCTCGACATCGACGCGGCCGACCAGGCCTTCGCCCAGGGCAAGTCCGCCTGGGACATCGGCGGCACCTTCACGCTGGCCTTCCTCCAGCAGAACGGCATGAATCCCGAGGACGTCATGGCCTTCGGCTTCCCCGGCCCCCAGGCCGGCGCGGTGCCCAAGCCCGCCCTCGCCCCGCTGGCGCTCACCGGCCTGTCGGTCTCGGCGACCAGCAGCCACCCGGAGAACGCCGAGAAGTGGATGAAGTTCCTGGCGCAGCCCGCCGTCGCCTCGCAGTTCGCCAAGGACGCCACCGAGGTGCCCTCCACCGAACTCGGCGCCGACGCCGCCTCCGTGATGGGCGCGACCCTCGCCGACATGACCAAGGCCTTCGAGGGCGCCCCGGAGAACACCTACGACCCGAACGTCAACGACTTCCGGCCGCCGGGATACGACCAGGACTCGATGGCGGAGATCCTCGCCGACCTCACCCCGCTGAAGCAGAAGAGCCCCGAGGCCACCGGCAAGGCCATGGCCAAGCTGAACAACAACTTCTGGGCGACGGCGAACAAGTGACGACCGCACCCCGTCCCGCGCTCACGGAGACGGCCGCGGCCGGCCGGGGAGCACCTCCCCGGCCGGCAGGTGCGGCCGGCCCCGGCGGCGGCCGGCGCGTGCTGCGCCGCCGCACCTACGAGGCAGTCTCCGGTTACCTCTTCGTCGCCCCGGCCGTGGTCCTCTTCGCGGTCATGGGCCTGTACACCGTCGGCTACGGCTTCCTGCTGAGCTTCGCCCGGTGGAACGGCTTCGCGCCGCACTGGGACTGGGTGGGCCTGCAGAACTACAAGGACCTGCTCTGGCAGAACCCGGCCTACGCCCCGCGGCTGCACCACGCGGCGATCCACACGCTGTACGTGATGGTCGCCGTCCCGCTGCTGACCGTGCTGGTGTCCTTCCCGCTCGCGGTGCTGCTCAACTCGGCCAAGCGGATGCAGGGCGTGCTGCGCTCGGTCTACTTCGTGCCGTACGTGACCAGCGGCATCGCGGTCTTCTTCGCCTGGCAGTACATCCTGCAGCCGGACGGCGCGGTCAACAGCGTGCTCAGCACCCTCGGGATGGGCTCGCTCGCCCAGCCGCAGGGCTGGCTCGGCAATCCGGACACCGCGCTGCCCACCATGATCGTGGTCACCGTGTGGGGCGCCGTGCCGGTCGCGATGCTGCTGTACCTGACGGGCCTGCAGGGCATCGACCGCAGCGTGCTGGAAGCCTCACAGCTGGACGGCGCCGGCTGGTGGCGCACCAACGTCTCGGTGGTGTGGCCGCTGGTACGGCCGATCACCTCGATCGTGGTGCTGCTGAACCTGCGCGACTCGCTGCAGGGCTTCCAGACCTTCCTGGTGATGACCAACGGCGGCCCCGGCGACCACACCAACGTGCTCGGCCTTGAGGCCTACCGGCTGGCCTTCCTCAAGGACCTCGCGCCGACCCTCGGGCTCGCCAGTGCGCTCGGCTGGATCCTCTTCGCCGCCGCGCTGGTCATCGCGCTGGTCAACCTGCGAGTCATGCGGAGCAAGACATGACAACGATTCCCCTCGCCTCCCGGCCGGGCCGCGCCCCCGGCGCCGGCGGAGCGGCCCGCGCCCGCAGGATCAGCGCCCGGGTGCTGGTCGGCGCGCTGCTCGCGCTGTACGGCGTGATCAGCGTCTACCCCTTCCTGTGGATGGTCTCGGCGGCCTTCAAGAACCAGGTCGAAGTGGTCCGCGGCGGCCATCTGATCCCGCACCACCCGACCGTCCACACGCTCGTGGACACCTGGAACCAGCTGCACTTCTTCCGCTACTTCATGAACAGCCTGGAGGTCACCGCGCTGACCGTGGTATTGACCCTGGCGGTCTACGCGGCCGCCGGGTACGCCTTCGCGGTGCTGGACTTCCCCGGCCGCGGTGCGCTGCAGAAGCTGTTCGTGGCGCTGCTGTTCGTGCCCGGTGTCACGGTGATGCTGCCGATCGTGCTGCTGGAGAACAAGATGGGTATCCTCGGCACCCACATGGGCCTGGTGCTGCCCTTCGTCAACGGCGGAGCGCCCCTGTCGGTGCTGCTGATGACCGGCGCCTTCGCCACCGTGCCCAAGGAGCTGCGGGAGTCCGCACGGGTCGACGGGGCGAACGAGTTCCACATCTTCACCCGCATCTACCTGCCGCTGACCCGCCCCGCGCTGATCACGGTGGCGCTGATCACCGCGATCCCCACCTGGAACGAGTACCTGCTGACCCGGGTCTCGCTCAACGACGAGAGCACGTACACGCTGCCGCTGGGCCTGCAGACGCTCGCCGCGCAGAACGTGCCGCACTACAACAACCTGATGGCCGGTGCGCTCATCGTGGTGGTGCCGGTGATCCTGCTCTTCCTGAGCCTGCAGCGCTACTTCGTCAACGGCCTGGTCGGGGCGGTGAAGGGCTGATGCGCATCCTGGTGACGGGGGCCGCAGGCCACATCGGCGGCCATGTCACGGACGAACTGCTGGCTGCCGGGCACGAACTGGTGCTGACCGACCTGCTGCCGCTGGACGAACCGCGGGCGGCCCGCGTCCACACCGGCGACCTCCAGGACCCCGACCTGGTGCGCATGGCGGTGGACGGCGTCGAGGCGGTGGTGCACCTGGGAGCGATACCGCACCCCAACGTGCCCGACCCCAGCGCCATGTTCGCCGCCAACTGCCACACCGCGCACCGGGTCTTCCAGGAGGCGGGCGCGGCCGGGGTGCGCCGGGTGGTGGCCGCCTCCAGCATGGCGGCGGCCGGCCTCGCGTGGTCCCCCGTGCCGGTCTCACCGGCGTACGTACCACTGGACGAGGCGCACCCCAGCCTGGTCCGCGACCCCTACGGGCTGTCCAAGACGGTGCTCGAAGAGGTCGCCGCCGCCGCCCACCGGCGCTTCGGGCTCGACGCGGTGTGCATGCGCTTCCCCTTCACCGGCACCGGCGAGCGCCTCGACCACTTCCTGGCCGCCTGCGCCGCCGACCCCGCCGGCCAGCGGCACGACCTGTGGGGCTGGCTGCACACGCTGGATGCCGCGCGTGCGGTGCGGCTGGCCGTCGAGGGCGACATACGCGGCTGCCACGTCGTCAACGTCACCGCGGCCGACACCACCTCGGCCGTACCGTCCGCGGAACTGATGGCCGCCCACCATCCCGGCGTGCCCGTACCGCCGTCGGTCACCGGGCACGGCAGCCTTTTCGACACGACCGCCTGTACCGATCTGCTGGGGTTCGTCCCCCGGCGCACCTGGCGCACCGCCTAGCACCGGCGAACCGACCCGGCAGACCATCCAGCAGAAAGAGCACACCTGTGCATGACGACCGGCACATCGTCGAAGAGCGGATCACCAAGTTCCTGGCGCAGGCGGTCAGACCCGCACTCCACGGGGACCCCGTGCCGTGCGGACTGGCCGTCTGGCACGTCCCCGGCGAACCCGTACCGGTGGCCGACGCCCTGGCCGCCGACTACGAACCCATGGCCGTCGGCGACACCTGGGGCGGCCCCTGGTCGACCAGCTGGCTCAAGGTCACCGGCCGCATCCCGCACGAGTGGGCGGGCAAGCGGGTCGAGGCCGTCTTCGACCTGGGCTTCGACCTGTCCATGGGTCCCGGCGGCCAGGCCGAGGGCTTCGTGCACGACGCCGACGGGTCGCCGCTGCAGGGGCTGCACCCGCACCACCGCAGCGTGCTGCTGGCGGAACCCGCCGCCGGCGGCGAGCCGGTGGACCTGCTGGTGGAGCTGGCGGCCAACCCGATGATCGAGGGCGCCAAGTCCGTCGGCACCCGTTTCGGCTCCAAGGAGACCGCGGGCACCGCCCACCTCTACCGGCTCAAGGAGGCGCACCTGGCGGTCCGCGAGGACGCGGTGTGGCACCTGATGCACGACATGGAGGTGCTCGACGAGCTGATGCGGCAGCTGCCGGTGGGCGGTTCGCGACGGCACGAGATCCTGCGGGCGCTGGCCCACGCGATCGACGCGGTCGACGTCACCGACGTCCCCGGAACCGCGCAGGCCGCCCGCGACCGGCTCGCCGACGTCCTGTCCCGGCCCGCGTACGCCTCGGCGCACACCGTCACCGCGGTCGGCCACGCGCACATCGACTCCGCCTGGCTGTGGCCGATCCGGGAGACCGTGCGCAAGTGCGCCCGCACCTTCACCAACATGACGACGCTGGCGCAGGAGTACCCGGAGCTGGTCTTCGCGTGCTCCTCCGCGCAGCAGTACGCCTGGATGAAGGAGCGGCGCCCGGAGATCTTCGAGCGCATCAAGAAGGCGGTGACCGACGGCACCTGGGCGCCGGTCGGCGGCATGTGGGTGGAGGCCGACGGCAACCTGCCCGGCGGCGAGGCGCTGGCCAGGCAGCTGGTCTTCGGCCGGCGCTTCTTCACCGAGGAGTTCGGCATCGCGCAGGAGGGGGTGTGGCTGCCGGACTCCTTCGGCTACACCGCCGCCTACCCGCAACTGGCGAAGCTGGCGGGGGCGAGCTGGTTCCTCACCCAGAAGCTGTCGTGGAACGAGACCAACCGGCTGCCGCACCACACCTTCGAGTGGGAGGGCATCGACGGCACCCGGATCTTCACCCACTTCCCGCCGGTCGACACCTACAACGCGAGCTTGACCGGCGCGGAACTGGCGCACGCCGAGAGCAACTTCGCCGACAAGGGCGCGGCCACCCGCTCGCTGGCCCCGTTCGGCTTCGGCGACGGCGGCGGCGGCCCCACCCGGGAGATGCTGGAGAAGGCCCGCAGGCTGCGCAACCTGGAGGGCTCCACCCGGGTCGAGGTCGCGGGCCCCGCGGACTTCTTCGCCGCCGCCCGCGCCGAGTACGACCACCTGCCGGTGTGGCGCGGCGAGCTGTACCTGGAGAACCACCGCGGCACCTACACCAGCCAGGCCCGCACCAAACGCGGCAACCGGCGGGCCGAGGCGCTGCTGCGCGAGGCCGAGCTGTGGTCGGTGGCCGCGGCGGTGCGCTGCGGTGCGCCCTACCCGTACGAGCGCCTGGAGTCGATCTGGCAGCGGGTGCTGCTGCACCAGTTCCACGACATCCTGCCCGGCTCCTCGATCGCCTGGGTGCACCAGGAGGCCGAGGCGGTGCACGCCCAGCTGCAGGCCGAGCTGGCCGAGGTGATCGGTACGGCGCTGGCCGGCGGCGAGGGCCTGGCCTTCTTCAACGCGGGACCCTACGCCCGGCGCGAGGTTGTCGTACTGCCGCAGGACACACCGGCCGAAGGCGGCCAGCTGCTGTCCGACGGGCGGCGGGCCGTCCTGGTGGAGGCCCCGCCGCTGGGCACCGGCGCCGCCGTGGCCGGCACCGCGTCCCCGGTCGCCGCGAGCGCCGAGGACGGCACGACCGTGCTGGACAACGGGGTGCTGCGGGTACGGATCGACGCCGCGGGGCTGGTGCGCTCGGTGTACGACCTGCGGGCACGCCGCGAGGCCGTCGCGCCCGGGGGCGCGGGCAACCTGCTGCAGCTGCACCCCGACGACCCGAACCTGTGGAGCGCCTGGAACATCGACGGCTACTACCGCGACACCGTCAGGAACCTCGACGAGGCGGTGTCGGTCGAACTGGCCGAGTCCGGGCCGCTGCTGGCCTCGGTGCGGGTGGAGCGCGCCTTCGGCGCCTCGCACCTGGTGCAGCACCTGGAGCTGACCGCGGGCAGCGACCGGCTCACCGTCAGGACCGACATCGACTGGCAGGAGCGCGACACCCTGCTCAAGGCCGCGTGGCCGGTCAACGTGCACGCCGACACCGAGAGCGCGGAGATCCAGTTCGGGCACGTGCGCCGCCCCACCCACGAGAACACCAGCTGGGACGCGGCCCGTTTCGAGCTGTGGGCGCACCGCTGGGTGCACATCGGCGAGCACGGCTGGGGCGCCGCGGTCGTCAACGACTCCACCTACGGCCACGACGTGTCCCGGCAGACCCGCGAGGACGGCGGCACCACGACCACCCTGCGGCTCTCGCTGCTGCGCTCCCCGCACAGCCCCGACCCGCAGGCCGACCGGGGACGGCACAGCTTCAGCTACGCCCTGGTCGTCGGCGCCGGCATCGAGGACGCCATCGCGGCCGGTTACGCGCTCAACCTGCCGCTGCGCCCCGCCACCGCGTCCCCCGCAGGCGGCGCCGCACTGGTCACCGTCGACAACCCGGACATCACCGTGGAGACCGTCAAGCTCGCCGACGACCGCTCGGGCGACGTCGTGGTGCGGCTCTACGAGTCGCGCGGCGGCACCGCCCGCGGCGCCCTGCGCGCCGACTTCGCGGTGGCCGGCGCCGAGGTCACCGACCTGCTGGAGAACCCGGTGGAGCGGCTCGACCCGGAGCCGGGCGGCGGACTGCCGCTGGAGCTGCGGCCCTTCCAGATCCTCACGCTCCGGCTGCGCAGGCCCTGACCCCGCGCGGCCGGAACCGCGCCGCACCCGCCGCACCCGCGGCGGGGGCGGCGCGGCCCGCACGCCTGCCGCCGTCCGGCGGGCGCCGCTTCCGCACGACCGCTGACCCGCACGTCCCATCGTGACCACCGGAGGTTGTCCGTGCCACCCAGACGCATACGACTCGGGGCGCTGCTGCGTGCGCCCGCACTGCTGCTGCTCGCCGCCGTGGCGCTGCTGCTGCCGGCGTCGCTGCCCGCGGCGGCAGCCGCGCCCTCGCTCTACCCGCTGGGCGTCGGCGCCGACCTCGGCCCGCAGCCCTTCACGCTCGGCCTGACCGCGACCGCGGGCGACGACGCCGGCGGCCTGCGCACCGGTACGCAGGCCGGCACGCCGTACTGGCGTACCGACGTCGCGGCCGGCACCGGCTACCTCGCCTTCGACCTCGACAGCGACTACACCGGCTCGGTGACGGCCGGTCAGCTGACCGTCGCCGTCACCTACCAGGACACCGGCAGCGGCACCCTGCGGCTGACCCGCGGCGGCGGCGAGCTGCTGGGCAGCGCGGACCTCGGCGACTCGGGCACCTTCACCACCCGGGCGTTCGTCGTCCCCGCGGACTTCTCCGCCGGGCGGCAGCTGCGGATCTCCGCCGTCCGGGGCGACGCGCCGGCCGACGTGACCGTCGCCGCGATCCGGGTGGCCGCCGGCCTGTCGGTGGACCTCGGCACCGCCGTCGCCACCCACGGGGTCACCCCCAGAGCCGGCGACAACGACACCCACCTGGTGACCGGCGTCCAGGACGGGCGCGGCTACTGGGGCACCGACCAGAGCCACCCGGGCGCCGAGACCGGCTTCTTCTACATGAACGCCGACGACGGCACCTACTACGACAACCGCGACCCGGTGGCCGTCAGCATCGACTACCTCGACAAGGGCAGCGGCTCGATCCAGCTCGAGTACGACTCCCCCGGCGACACCATCCCGCAGATGTTCAAGAAGTCGCCGCTGTTCACCTACGGCGACTCGGGGACCTGGAAGACCCACACCTTCCTGCTGGACGACGCGATCCTCACCAACCGATCCAACGGCTCCGACTTCCGCATCACCACCGGTGGCGGCGCGGCGGAACTCAAGGTCGCCCGGGTCTCGGTGACCGCGCTGCCGGCCGTGCTCGACCCGACGACCGGCCTGAAGCAGCTGGTCGCGCAGGCCGACACCGCCTATGCCGCGGCCCGCGAGGGCACCCGTGACGGGCAGTTCCCCGCGGGCGCCAAGGACACCCTCAAGCAGGCGGCCGACGCGGCCCGTTCCGTTGCCGCAGGCACCGGGGTGACCGACGAGCAGGCGCGTACCGCCTTCCACACGCTGTCCGCCGCGCTCGACGCCTTCCGCGCCTCCGCGGTCAACACCGACCTGGCCCACCTGGGCACCGCCACCGCCTCGTCCTCCGCCGCGGGCTCCACTCCGGGCGCGGCGATCGACGGCGACGGCGGCACCGCCTGGGTCAGCGGGGACGCGGGGCAGGGCGAGACCTTCACCGCGGACCTCGGCGGCGCCCGGCGCATCTCGCAGGTCAAGGCGGTCTGGGGCGGCGCCTTCGCCCCCGACTACACTGTCCGGGTCTCCAGCGACGGCACACACTTCACCGACGCGGGCCGCACCGGCGCCACCGGCTCGGGCGACGTCTTCGCCACCGCCTTCCCCACGACGACGGCACGTTACGTCCAGCTCGCGGTCCACGGCTACGCGGCAGGCGTGACCAGGGTCGAGCTGGCGGACCTGAGGGTCTACGACAGGCCCGCGGCCACCGGGCACCCGCGGCTGGTGGACACCCGCTACCCGGCGGCGAGCCCGGTCGTCGCGGACTTCGACGTGCGCGACCACGGCGCCGACCCCACCGGGCGCAAGGACGCGACCGCCGCCGTTCAGGCCTCGCTCTACGACTGCCAGGACGCGGGCGGCGGCACCGTGTGGATGGGCGCCGGCACCTACCGGATCACCGGCACCGTGGAGGTCCCGGCCTTCTGCTCGCTGCGCGGCGACCGCCGCGACCCCGACCGCGGCAAGGGCGACTACGGCACGGTGATCCGCGCCGACCTGCCGCCCGGCGCGGACGGCCCGGTGCTCTTCCGGGTCGGCGGCAGCGCCTCGGTGCAGGGCCTGACCACCTACTACCCGCACCAGAGCGCCACCGACCCGGTGCCGTACAACTACACCTTCGAGATCCCCGGTTCCGCCTGGCACAGCGACGAGAACTTCATGATGAGCACCGTGGAGCACGTCACGATGCTCAACTCCTACAAAGGCGTGGGCGTCTCCACGATGCCCGACGAGCGGGGCCGTCCCGCGGTGCAGGGCCAGGTCCACGAGTCGGCGACGCTCGCCGACATCAAGGGCACCGTGCTGTCCGAAGGCGCCGTCGCCTACAACGGCTCCGACGTCGGCACCTGGGACGACATCACCTTCTCCAACGCCTACTGGGCGGCCGCCCCTGCCGCCTACCGGCCGCCGCAGCGCGCCGCGCTCGACGCCTGGACCCGGGCCAACGGCACCGGGCTCGTGCTCGGTGACCTGGAGTGGGACCAGTTCTCCCGGATCGCCCTGTCCGACTACCGCACCGGCATCCACGTGGTGAAGGGCCAGCGGGCCACCTTCACCGGCTCCTTCGCGCAGGTCCGGGTGCTGCGCACCGACGTCGCCCTGCAACTGGACGACCTCGACTCCCGCTGGGGCATGACGCTCGCCGGCAGCACCCTGCAGGGCAGCACCGCCTCGGTCCGCAACACCACCGCGGGCTATGTGAAGGCCACCGCCAGCACCCTGGCCGGCCCGACCAGCGGCACCGTCATCACCATGCCGGGCACTGCACCGGCCTTCCGCGCCCCCGCGGCCGACCCCCGGCCGAAGCGGAACGTGCTGTACGTGGCGAGCAGCGTGCCGCACGGCGTCGGCTACCAGCCGGCCGCCGACGCGACCGCGGCGATCCAGCAGGTGCTGGACCGGGCGGGCGCCCAGGGCGGCGGCCTGGTCTACCTGCCGGCCGGGTGGTACCGCCTGGACGGCCACCTGCGCGTCCCGGCGGGGGTGGAGCTGCGCGGCGCCGCCGCCTCGCCGAACCGCGACGAGAGCCAGAACAGCGGCGGCACCGTACTGATGGCCCACGCCGGACGCGACAGCTCCGACACGGCGACGGCCACCGCCGCCGTCACCCTGGACGGCACCGGCGCCGGGGTGCGCGGGCTGCGGGTCTTCCACCCGGAGAACAACCCGGCCACCGGCTACGTCCCCTACCCCTACGACATCAGGGGCGCGGGGCGCGGCACTTACGTCGTCGACGTCGGCCTGACCAACGCCTGGAACGGCGTCGACATGTCCTCGCCGCGCGACGACGGCTTCGTGGTGCACAAGCTGACCGGCGTCTTCCTCAACCGCGGTGTCAACGTCGGCGCGGCCGACGGCGGCAGCATCGACGGCGTCCTCAGCAACGGCAACGGCGTGGCCCGCGTCGGCTACGGCGTCCCCAACTGGGGCCTGGGCAGCAACCTCTTCCCCCAGACCATCGACGGCGTCACCCGCAAGAACACCGACCTGGTGCACGTCGACGGGGCCCGCGGTCTGACCGTCCTGGACGTCTTCGGCTACGGCATGCACAACGGCCTGGTCGTCGACTCCGGTGACGTCCACGCCTACAACCTGGGCACCGACAACCTCGGCGACGGCGGCTACACCGTCAAGGCGGAAGCGGGCGCCCAGGTCAGCGCGGTCAACGTGATGCGCTACAACGGCACGACGTCGACCGGCCCCGCGAAGCTCTACGGCATCATGGTGATCAACATGGTGCAGCAGTCCGTGACGGCGAGCGCCGAGCCGGCGACCGGCGGCACGGTCCGCATCACCGGAAACGCGACCGAGCCCGGCCGCTACGAGAAGGGCGACACGGTCACCGCGACCGCCGTGCCCGCACCCGGCTTCCGGCTGACCGGCTGGACACTGGACGGCGCGGACCTCGGGAGCACCGCGCAGACGGTCGGCGTCCCGGTGACGGCGGACCGCACGGTCGTCGCCGAGTTCGGCCCCGCCTCGGCGGGCTGACGGGCCGTGGGACCGGGCGGCCGCACCTCGCCGCCCGGTCCCGCGTCAGCCCTGCACGACCGGGAGCACGTCCGGCGACAGCGCCCCGGCGCCCGCGGTCGCACTGGTCATCCGGCGCCGGTGGTGGCGGCGGCACAGCACCTCGTAGCCGACCTCGGCCGACTTGCCGTCGACGTCGCCGACGACGACCTGCGCGCCCTCCACGACCATCACCCCGCCGACCGTACGGGCGTTGTGGGTGGCCCGCACACCGCACCAGCACAGCGCCTCGACCTGCAGCGCCTCGATGCGGTCGGCCAGTTCGATCAGCCGCTGCGAACCCGGGAAGAGCCGGGTGCGGAAGTCGGTGGTGATGCCGAAGGCGTAGACGTCCAGGTCGAGTTCGTCCACCGCTCGGGCCAGCTGGTCGATCTGGTCGGGCGCCAGGAACTGCGCCTCGTCCACCACCGCGTAGTCCACCCGGCCGCCGCGGCTTATCAGCCCGACCAGATGCGCGTACAGGTCCATGCCGTCGACGACCTCGACCGCGTCGGTGACCAGGCCGAGCCGCGACGACAGCTTGCCCTCGCCCGCCCGGTCGTCCTTGGTGAAGATCACCGCCTGCAGTCCGCGGGAGGTGCGGTTGTGGACGATCTGCAGGGCGAGCGTGCTTTTACCGCAGTCCATCGTTCCTGAGAAGAAGACCAGCTCGGGCATGGGCGGGACGGCGGCCTTTCGATCGGAGACGGGGGGCGTACGAGGTCAGGAGCGTACTTCGAGCAGCGGCACGAGCTGCTCGACGGGGGTCATGGAACCGTGCAGACCGGTCATCCTGGACTCCCCCGGCTCGGTCCTGGACGCGGTGATCGCGACGTCGTCGCACGCGGCGGCGACCACGTCGCCGATCCTGGCCAGCACCCGCGGTTCCGGGTGGGGGCCGAACCAGCCGGCCTGCACCGCCTCGTCCCTGGTCGCCACCCACATGCGGTCCCCCAGCACCTCGCTCCAGACCGCGTACACGTCGGCCGCGGCGCCCGGCACCGCGTAGACATGCCGGGCCCGGCCCTCGCCGCCGAGCACCGCGACCCCGGCGCGCAGCTCCCAGTCCTCGTCGAAGTCGATCCGCGAGTCCTCGTCGAAGGGGATGTCGATCATGCCGTGGTCGGCGGTCACATAGAGCACCGCCCGCGGCGGCAGCTGCTCGGCCAACCGCTGCGCCAGCCGGTCCACCATCATCAGCTGGCCGCGCCACGCGTCGGAGTCCACGCCGTGCCGGTGGCCCATCGCGTCCAGCTCGCTGTAGTACGTGTAGACCAGCGTCCGGTCCGCAGCGGCCAGCCGGTCCGCGGCCAGGTCCATGCGCTCCTCGCCGGTCAGCCGCCCGTGGAAGTCCCCGCCGGACAGCGCGACCTTCGTCAGCGGGGTGTGCTGGAAGGTCGGCGACGACACCTGGCAGGTCGCGATCCCGGCCGCGTCGGCCAGCTGGAAGACCGTCGGATACGGCTGCCAGGCCGACGGCTGCGTCCAGGGCTGCCAGCGCAGCTGGTTCATCAGCTCGCCGGTGTCCGGGTTCAGCGTGGTGTAGCCGGCCAGGCCGTGCGCCCCCGGCGGCAGCCCGGTGCCGACCGAGGCCAGCGAGGTCGCGGTGGTCGCGGGGAAGCCGGCGGTCAGCGGCCGGCCGCTGCCCCCCAGCGACGAGCCCAGCAGCGAGCACAGGTACGGCGCCTCCTGCGGGTGCCGCCCGATCAGCTCCCAGCCCAGCCCGTCCACCAGGAAGACGCACACCCGGTCGGCCGGCGCCAGGGTGAGCCCGGTCGCGGGCATCCCCGGAACACCGAAGCCCGCCACCGCGGCGGGGATCACGTCGCACAGCGCGGCACTCCCGTAGCCGGGCACGGGAGCCTTGCGCGGGTCGAGCGGCACAGGATCTGCGGGGAACGGACGGCCCATCAGTCGACGGCCGCGGTCGCCTCGGAGAGCGCCTGAGCGAAGGCCAGCGTCTGCCGTACGGTGTCGGGCCCGTCACCCGCCTCGCTCACCCGCAGCGACAGGTCGTCGGCGGTCGACGAGCCGGTGTAGCCGTGGTCGGCCTCGCAGTTCGGGTCCCCGCACGCGGCCGGCTCCAGGTCCAGCCGCGACACCGCGCCCCAGCCGATCGTCAGCACGACCTCGCGCGGCAGGGTGCCCGGCGTGTACGACTCGGGGTTCGCCACCACCCGGCTGACCACGACCGACGAGATCCGGCCGATCTTGACCGACTCCGTCGAGGTCGTCGCGTACGGCGTCGGCGACGTGTCGTCCGCGGCCTGCTCGTCGGTGTGGCTCACGATGAAGCGGCCCTCGGTGAGCACCAGCACGGTGACGTGCCGCCGCACCTCGTTCGCGTCGAACGTCGTCTCCTGGTGCACCAGATACGACGCGACCGGCTCCTGCCCGACCGCCGCCTCCACGGCCTCCGACACGAGCGTCGGATAATAGCCACTGCGCTCGATCGCCGTCCGCAGCCCCTGCGACGTGGTCCCGGTCTTCGCCATGCGCCCATCCTAGTCGCCACCGCCCCCCTCCCCCTCTACGCCAGAAGCCAACCACCTGGGGCAGGTCCACCGCACGGGGCAACCACCAGGGGCGCGGGGAACTGCGCGCCCAGCCGAGACGGCGGGTCAGGCGAAGAGCCCACCGCAGGAGGCACGCACCCAGGGGCGCGGGGCTGCACCTGATCTGCGGCTGCCGCCGCGCGGGCGCGACAAGCCACGACGGCGGGCAGGCGAGGAGCCCACCGCGAGGGGCAACCACCCAGGGGCGCGGGGAACTGCGCGCCCAGCCGAGACGGCGGGTCAGGTCCCGAAGGGATGCCGGCCCGGCAGGGCGGAGGGCAAACCGGGACCCGGAGGGTCAGAAGGAGGACAGGGCGCGCGGCCCCAGGTCGGTTCGGGCGGGTGGCGGAGCCACCCGCACGGTGGCGCTGAGAACCGCCACCCCCTCCGCCGCCACCACCACCGGGTCCAGCGAGACCCCGACGACCTCGGGAAGGTCGTCGGCCAGCAGCGACACGCGCAGCAGCAGCTCTTCGAGCGCCTGCGTGTCGACCGGCTCCGCCCCGCGCCAGCCGAAGAGCAGCGGCGCCGCCTTGATGGAGCGGACCAGTTCCGCGACGTCCCGGTCGGTGGCCGGGACGAGCCGGTGGGCGATGTCGCCGAGCAGCTCGGAGGGCGGCCCGGCGAGGCCGAAGGACAGGACGGACCCGGCGCCGGGGTCCACCCCGGCCCGCACCACGGTGTCGACGCCGCGCGGCGCCATGGCCTGGACGACGGGTCCCGCCTCCGCGGGTCCGCCGAGCCGGGCGGTCAGTTCGTCGTAGGCCCGCCGCAGGTCGCCCTCGTCGGCGAGGTCGAGCCGTACCCCGCCGAGGTCGGCGCGGTGCCGCAGGTGCGGGGCGGTGGTCTTGAGCGCGACCGGGTAGCCGAGCGCGGCTGCCGCGGCGACGGCGGCGTCCGGGTCGGGCGCGGGCAGGGCGCGGCGGACCTCGATGCCGTAGCGGCCGAGCAGCGTCGTCGCGTCCTGGTCGGACAGGGTGACGCCCTCGGGCGGGGAGCCGGCGGGCAGCATGCGCCGTACGTCGTCGGCGGCTGCGGCCTCCTGGATGTCGTCGAACTGCGGCACCCTGCCGGGTTCCGCCGCCCCCGCGCGCCATGCGGCGTACCCGGCGGCCTCGGCGAGCGCGCGGACGGCCCGGTCGGGCGCGCGGTAGGCGGGGATGCGCGGGGCGCCGTCCCCGCCCGGCCCGGCCAGCCGGTCGGCGAGCCCGTCGAGGGCCAGGTGCACGACGACGACCGGCTTGTCCCCGGCGGCTGCGGCCCGCAGCGCCTCGCCGAGTGCGGGGTCGTCCCCGCCTTCCCCTTCGCCGCCGAGCGTGGCAGCGGCGTCCGGGCCGCCGGGGCCTGCCGCGAGGCCGGAGTCGTCGGAGAGCAGGTCCGCCGGCTCCTCCCTCCCGACGCGGGGGATCGCGGTGACCACGACCGCGTCCGTTTCCGGGTCGGCGAGCGCGGCGGCGAGTGCGGCGGCGAAGTCGGCGGGCGTGGCGGCCGTGGTGAGGTCGAGCGGCGGGGTGGAGCGCAGACCCGCGGTGAGGGCGGCGTCGTAGGTGAGCAGCCCGAGCGACTCGGAATTGCCGAGGATCGCGATGCGGTCGCCCGCGGGCAGCGGCTGGAGGGCGAGGAAGAGCCCGGCGTCGAGGAGTTCCGTGACGGTGTCGACCCGGATGACCCCGGCCTGCCGGAAGAGCGCGTTGACGGTGCTGTCGGGGATGCGGGCCACCGGCACCTGGTGCCCTGCGGGCACCGCCCCGGTGTGCAGCGCACCCTTGACCACCACGACGGGCTTGGCCGCGGCGGTGCGCCGGGCGAGCCGGGTGAATTTGCGGGGGTTGCCGAAGGACTCCAGGTACATCAGCACCGCGTCGGTGTCGGGGTCGTCCTGCCAGAACTGGAGCAGGTCGTTGCCGGAGACGTCGGCGCGGTTGCCCGCCGAGACGAAGGTGGACGGTCCCGCGCCGCGCCGGTGCAGCCCGGACAGCAGGGCGATGCCGATGGAGCCGGACTGGGTGAACAGCCCGAGCCGGCCGCTGCGCGGCATCTCGGGGGAAAGCGAGGCGTTCAGCCGGACGCCGGGTGCGGTGTTGAGCACGCCGAAGGCGTTCGGCCCGATGACCCGCATGCCGTGGCTTCGGGCCTGCCGTACGAGTTCGCGCTGGCGTTCCCTGCCCTCGGGTCCGCTCTCGGAGTAGCCGGCCGCGACGACGACCAGGCCTCGTACCCCGGCCTCGCCGCAGTCGGCGACCGCCTCGGGCACCCGCTCCGCGGGGACGGCGATCACCGCGAGGTCGACGGTGCCGCCGCCCTGTGCGATCTCGCGCACCGAGCGGTGTCCGGGGACGCCGTCGATCTCGGCGCCGGGCGGGAAGGAGTGGTTGACGGCGTAGAGGCGCCCGGTGAAGCCGCCGGCGACGATGTTGCGCAGCAGGGTGCGGCCGACCCCGCCGGGGCGGCGCCCGGTGCCGATGACCGCGACCGACTCCGGGCGCAGCAGCCGCTGCACGGACCTGGCTTCCGCCCGGTGCTCCCTGGACCGCATGACCTGCACCGACTCGGTCGTGGGCTCCAGGTCGAGGTCGAGGTGGACGACGCCGTCGGTGAAGCTGCGCTGCTGGGTGTAACCGGCGTCGGTGAAGACCTTGACCATCTTGCGGTTGGCCGGCAGGACCTCGGCGGTGAAGTGCAGGATGCCGCGTTCGCGGGCGACGGCCGCGATGTGTTCGAGCAGCGCGGAGGCCACCCCGCGGCCCTGGTGGGCGTCCTGCACCAGGAAGGCGACCTCGGCGCGGGTGCCGCCGCGCCCCGCGGCCGACCGCCCGTTGTCGTCGGTGCGGTCGTAGCGGACGGTGGCGATGAACTCGCCGCCGACGGTGGCGGCCAGGCCGACCCGGTCGTCGTAGTCGTGGTGCGTGAAGCGGTGGACGTCCCGGTCGGACAGCCGCGGGTAGGGCGCGAAGAAGCGGTAGTACTTCGACTCGTCCGAGACCTGCTCGTAGAAGTCGACCAGCCGCCCCGCGTCGTCGGGGCCGATCGGCCTGATGTGCGCGATGCCACCGTCCCGCAGGACGACGTCGGCCTCCCAGTGGACGGGGTAGGGCCGTCGCACGGGGTCCTGCGGGTCCTGCTGGTCGGTCATGGCCCCAGCGTATGCGGCGTGCCCGGCTCGCGGCGGGCAGGCGCAGGGGGCAGTCTTGGGCATGCGCACCGGCGTGCCTGAGCAGCACTCCCGGCGTGCAAAAATGGTCTAGACAACTTGGAAGACCTGACACACATTGAGGGGCAGACACCATGGTTGAGCGCCGCGTCAACATCGGCTGGGCGGAGGGCCTGCACGCCCGCCCCGCGTCCATCTTCGTCCGTGCGGCGACCGCGGCCGGGGTGCCGGTGACCATCGCCAAGGCCGACGGCGGCCCGGTGAACGCCGCCTCGATGCTCGCGGTGCTGAGCCTGGGCGCGCAGGGCGGCGAGGAGGTCGTACTGGCCTCCGATGCCGAGGACGCCGAGCAGGCCGCCACCGCGCTCGACCGGCTGGCGAAGCTGGTCGCGGAAGGCCTGGAAGAACTCCCCGAGACCGTCTGAGAGCTTCCCGCGTGGCCGCGCCGCACGCGAGCATGCGGAATTCCAGCGGGTCCCGGCAGTCCCCCCGGATTGCCGGGACCCGCTTTTCCGCAATTGCACGGCGCGATAGTGCGCCGACAATTCACGACTCTTGTATACGGTGCGTTTGTTAATTGCGGCGGCGCACTGCGTTTACGCGGTGTTTCAGGGTCCTCACCGCTGCCGCGTGCTCGACATGGACGGCGGCGAGCCGGCGCGCCCGCTCCGCGTCACCGCGGGCGACCGCGTCCACGATCGCCGCGTGCTCCTCCCACGCCTCCGCGGCCCTGGCCGAGCCGGCGTCGGCGTAGACCCAGGAGATCTTGTGCCGCAGCTGGATCAGCAGCGCGGCCAGCGTCGGGCTGCCCGAAGCCTGCGCCAGCGTCTCGTGGAACCAGCCGCTCAGCGACGGCAGGTCGGACAACTGCCCCTGCACCGCCCGCTCCTGGCCGAGCCTGACCAGACCGCGCAGCACCTTCAGATGCGCGTCGGTACGCCGCTGCGCCGCCCGGGCCGTCCCCAGCGGCTCCAGCAGCCCGCGTATGTCCAGCAGGTCGGCGGCCTCCTGCTCGGTCGGCTCGGCGACCGAGGCGCCCGCGTGCTTGCGGGTGCGGACGAAGCCCTCGGACTCCAGGGTGCGCAGCGCCTCGCGCACCGGCACCCGGGAGACCCCGTAGCGCTGTGCGAGCAGTTCCTCGGTCAGCCGGCTGCCCGGCGGGAAGTAACCGCCGACGATGTCGTCGCGGATGGCCGTACACACCACCTCGGCCGAGATACGCCGGGCCGTGCCTTCCGTCCCGTTCACATCCGATTCCGCATCGCAGGACTCCGTTCTTTCCCCGTTATTCTGCAGCGACTCTATTCCAGCACCGCAGGAAAAGGGAATGCGGCCCCTGAATTGCGCCGGTACGCGGCGAACCCCGGCGCCGTGGCGGGCGCCGGGGTTCGCGGGGCTGCGCTGCTGCCGCTCGGGGCTCAGCTGCCCGGGACTCAGCTGATGACGCGCACCGGGCCGATATCCAGCGCGCGCACCGGCTCGGCGATCACCGAGGCGTCGCCGACCAGCACCACCACGAGGCGGTCCAGCGGGAAGGCGCTCACCACGGCGGCGGTGGCCTCCACGGTCCCGGTGGCCGCCAGCCGCGCGTACATCCGGCTCTGGAAGTCGTCGGGCAGCTCCTGCTCGACCTGGTCGGTGAGCGTGCCCGCCACCGCGGCGGCCGTCTCGTAGCGCAGCGGCGCCACGCCGACCAGGTTCTGCACCGCCACGTCGCGCTCGTCGTCGGTCAGGCCGCCCTCGGCGAGGGTGCGGATGACCTGCCGCAGGTCGGCCAGCGCCTCCCCTGTGACCTCGGTGGCCACCGAGCCGCTGATCGCCAGCAGCGCCGCGCCCGTACCGTCGGCAGAGCCCAGCAGCACCTGGCCGAAGGCCCGCACCCCGTAGGTGTAGCCCTTCTCCTCGCGCAGCACCCGGTCGAGCCGGGAGGTCAGGGTGCCGCCCAGGCAGTAGGTGCCGAGGACCTGCGCCGCCCACACCGGGTCGTGCCGGTCGGCACCGCTGCGCCCGATGAGCAGCTGGGTCTGCACCGCGCCCGGCCGGTCCACGATGACCACCCGGGCGGTGTCGTCCGAGGTGATCGCCGGGCGGGGCCGCGGCTCGGCCCTGGAGCCGGTCCAGCGGCCCAGCGTGTCGTCCAGCAGCGCGGGCAGGTCGATGCCCGTCAGGTCGCCGACCACGACCGCGGTGGACGTCGCGGGCCGCACATGGGCGGTGTAGAAGGCGCGCACCGCGTCCGCGTCGATCCTGCGGACCGTCTCCTCCGTGCCCTGCCGGGGCCGGGAGCAGCGCAGCGTGGCGGGGAACAGCTCCTCGGACAGCGCCATGGCGGCCCGCCGCGCCGGGTTGGCCAGCTCGTGCGGGATCTCGTCCAGCCGGTTGGCGACCAGCCGCTTGATCTCGTCGTCGGGGAAGGCCGGCGCCCGCAGCGCCTCGGCGAGCAGCGCGAGCGCCCGGTCCAGCCGGGAGGCGGGCACCTCGAGCGAGACCCGCACCCCGGGGTGGTCGGCGTGCGCGTCCAGGGTGGCGCCGCAGCGCTCCAGCTCGGCGGCGAACTCCTCGGCGGTGTGCTGGTCGGTGCCCTCCGACAGCGCCCTGGCCATGATGGTGCCGACGCCGTCCAGGCCCTCGGGCTCGGCGTCCAGCGGCGCCGCGAGCAGCACCTCGACGGCGACGACCTGCTGGCCGGGGCGGTGGCTGGTCAGCAGCGTCATGCCGTTGCCGAGCGAGCCGCGCTCGGGGGCGGGGAAGGCCCACGGCTTGGGGTCGCCGGCCTGCGGCTGCGGGTGGAACGTCATGACGGCAGCGGTGTCGCTCACAGCTCGCCCTCTTCCTCGTCCTGGTCCTGCTCCTGGTCGTCCTGCTGGCCGCCGCCGGTGGGCTCGTAGACGAGCACGGCCCGGTTGTCGGGGCGCAGCCGGGCCGCGGCCACCTGCTTGACCTCCTCGGGCGTGATGGTCAGCACCCGCTGCACCGCGGTCAGCGCCAGCTGCGGGTCGCCGAAGAGCACGGCGTAGCGGCACAGTTCGTCGGCACGCCCGCCGACCGTCGCGAGCCGGTCCAGCCACTCGCGCTCCAACTGGGCCTGCGCCCGCTCCATCTCCTCGGGGGTGGGGCCCTCGGCCGCGAAACGCGCCAGCTCCTCGTCCACCGCCGCCTCGATGGCCGTCAGCTCGACCCCGCTGGACGCCTTGACGTCCAGCCAGCCGAGCGAGGGCGCACCCGCCAGCCGCAGCAGCCCGAAGCCCGCGGTCACCGCGGAACGGTCGCGGCGCACCAGGCGGTTGTGCAGCCGGGAGGACTCCCCGCCGCCGAGCACCGTCAGCGCCAGGTCGGCGGCGTCACCCGCGCGGGTGCCGTCCTCGGGCAGCCGGTAGGCGGCCATCAGGGCGCGTGAGGGCACGTCCTCCTCGACGACCTCGCGCAGCTGAGTACCCATCACCTCGGGCAGCGAGCCGTCCCGCGGTGCGGGCTTGCCGTCGTGCGCGGGGATGCTGCCGAAGTACTTCTCCACCCAGGCCAGCGTCTGCTGCGGGTCGATGTCGCCGACCACGGCGAGCACCGCGTTGCCCGGCGCGTAGTACGTGCGGAAGAAGGACCTGGCGTCCTCAAGGGAGGCCGCGTCCAGGTCGGCCATCGAGCCGATCGGGGTGTGGTGGTAGGGGTGGCCGTCGGGGTAGGCCAGCGCGGTGAGCCGCTCGAAGGCGGTGCCGTAGGGCACGTTGTCGTACCGCTGGCGGCGCTCGTTCTTGACCACGTCACGCTGGTTGTCCAGCGACTCCTGGTCCAGGGCGTCCAGCAGGCTGCCCATCCGGTCGGCCTCCAGCCACAGGGCCAGCTCGACCTGGTGGGCGGGCATCGTCTCGAAGTAGTTGGTGCGCTCGAAGCTGGTGGTGCCGTTGAGCGAGCCGCCCGCGCCCTGGACCAGTTCGAAGTGGCCGTTGCCCTTGACGCTCCCCGAGCCCTGGAACATCAGGTGCTCGAAGAGGTGGGCGAGACCGGTGCGACCCTTGACCTCGTGCCGCGAACCGACGTCGTACCACAGGCAGACGGCGGCGACCGGGGTGAGGTGATCCTCGGAGAGCACCACCCGCAGGCCGTTCGCCAGGCGGTGCTCGGTGGCTGTCAGGCCGCTGGAGTGTGCCTCCGGCGTGGCCGTGTGACCCATGGGCAAGCTGTCCTTCCGGTCGCGTGCTCGTGACTGCGTAGAGTGCTGCCACTCTAGGCAAGCGAGTCGGCGGGCGGCGAAGTTCCCGGTCGCGGGCGCGCTCGTGCCGGGTCGTGGTCGGCGTTGTCGGTGGCGCGGTCCACAATGGTCCGCGTCAGTTCACCGGTCCAGCCGAACGACCTTCCGGTCCAGACGAAGGAGCGCCGCCGAGATGGCCCGCCGCACGACGAAGACCCCGCCGCCCGACGACGGCTTCGAGGAGCGCATCCTCGACATCGACGTCGTGGACGAGATGCAGGCCTCGTATCTTGAGTACGCCTACTCGGTGATCTACGCGCGCGCCCTGCCCGACGCCCGTGACGGCATGAAGCCGGTGCACCGGCGCATCGTCTACCAGATGAACGAGATGGGCCTGCGCCCCGACCGCGCCTTCGTCAAGTGCGCCCGGGTCGTCGGCGAGGTCATGGGCAAGCTGCACCCGCACGGCGACGCGTCGATCTACGACGCCATGGTGCGTATGGCGCAGCCGTTCTCGCAGCGCCTCCCGCTGGTCGACGGGCACGGCAACTTCGGTTCGCTGGACGACCTGCCGGCCGCGATGCGGTACACCGAGGCCCGCATGTCGGGGCCCGCCCAGCTCATGGTCGAGTCGATCGACGAGGACACCGTCGACTTCGCGCCCAACTACGACGGCCAGGAGCAGGAACCGGCCGTCCTGCCGTCGGCGTATCCGAACCTGCTGGTCAACGGGGCGTCCGGGATCGCGGTCGGCATGGCCACCAACATGCCGCCGCACAACCTGGGCGAGGTCATCGCCGCCGCCCGGCACCTGATCCGCTATCCCAACGCGGACCTGGACGCCCTGATGCGGCACATCCCGGGACCCGACCTGCCGACCGGCGGCCGCATCATCGGCCTGTCCGGCATCAGGGACGCCTACGAGACCGGCCGCGGCACCTTCAAGATCCGCGCGACCGTCTCGGTGGAGGACGTCACCGCCCGCCGCAAGGGCCTGGTCGTCACGGAACTGCCCTTCACCGTCGGCCCCGAGAAGGTCATCGCCAAGATCAAGGACATGGTCGGCGCGAAGAAGCTGCAGGGTATCGCCGACGTCAAGGACCTCACCGACCGCGAGCACGGCCTGCGGCTGGTCATCGAGATCAAGAACGGCTTCAACCCCGAGGCCGTGCTCGAACAGCTCTACAAGCTCACGCCGATGGAGGACTCCTTCGGCATCAACAACGTGGCCCTGGTCGACGGCCAGCCGCTCACCCTGGGCCTGCGCGAGCTGCTCGAGGTCTATGTCGACCACCGCTTCGAGGTCGTGCGGCGGCGCAGCGAGTTCCGCCGCACCAAGCGCCGCGACCGCCTCCACCTGGTGAACGGCCTGCTGGTGGCGCTGGTCGACATCGACGAGGTCATCGCGATCATCCGGGCCAGCGACAACGCGGCGCAGGCCAAGGAGCGCCTGATGGAGCGCTTCGGGCTCTCCGAGATCCAGACGCAGTACATCCTGGACACCCCGCTGCGCCGGCTGACCCGCTTCGACCGCATCGAGCTGGAGGCCGAGCGCGACAAGCTCGACCAGGAGATCGCCGAGCTGACCCGGATCCTGGAGTCCGACGCCGAGCTGCGCAAGCTGGTGTCCGCGGAGCTGGCCGCGGTGGCCAAGCAGTACGGCACCGAGCGCCGCACGGTGCTGCTGGAGTCGGCCGGCGCGCCGGTCTCCGCGGTGCCGCTTGAGGTCGCCGACGACCCCTGCCGGGTGCTGCTGTCCTCGACCGGGCTGCTGGCCCGCACCTCCCAGCTGGACGAGCCGGGCGAGGGCGGCGGCCGGCGGGTCAAGCACGACGTGATCGTCTCCGCGGTGCCGACCACCGCCCGCGCGGACGTCGGCGCGGTCACCTCCTTCGGGCGGCTGCTGCGGCTGACGGTGATCGACCTGCCGATGCTGCCGGACACCGCCGGGTCGCCCTCGCTGGCCGGCGGGGCGCCGCTGTCGGAGTTCCTGTCGCTGGAGGACGGCGAGCGGGTGTTGTGCCTTACCACGCTGGACGAGTCCTCGCCCGGCCTGGCGCTGGGCACCGAGCAGGGCGTGGTCAAGCGCGTCGTGCCCGACTACCCGGCGAACAAGGACGACCTGGAGGTCATCGGCCTCAAGGACGGCGACACGGTGGTCGGCGCGGTGGAGCTGCGCACCGGCGAGGAGGACCTGGTCTTCATCACCGACGACGCCCAGCTGCTGCGCTACCCGGCCTCGCAGGTGCGCCCGCAGGGCCGCCCGGCCGGCGGCATGGCGGGCGTGAAGCTCGCCGACGGCGCCAAGGTGATCTCCTTCACCGCCGTCGACCCGGCGGCCGACGCGGTGGTCTTCACCGTGGCCCGTGCCGAGGACACCCTGGACGGAGCCGGCGAGGGCACCGCGAAGCTCACGCCGTTCGAGCAGTACCCGCGCAAGGGACGGGCCACCGGCGGTGTGCGCTGCCAGCGCTTCCTGCGCGGCGAGACGGGTCTGCTGCTGGCCTGGGCGGGGGCCGCCCCGGCCCGTGCGGCGACGGCGACCGGCTCCCCCGCCGACCTCCCGCCGAAGGACCCGCGCCGGGACGGCTCCGGTGTCCCGCTGGCCAAGCCGGTGGCGGTGGTGGCGGGACCGGTGTAGCCCGCCCGCGCCGACGACGGGTGTGCGGCCGCCACGCGGTCGTACACCCGCTTGCGCACCGGCCTTTGCACCCGGCACCGGCAGGTGCCCGTCCCGGCGGGTGCCCCGGGGCGGTTAGGCTCACCTTTGTGAGTACGTGTACGACGGCGTCGGCGGAGCTGGGCGAGCCGCTGGGCGCCACCGCCTCCACCGCGAGGACGTGGCTGCTGGTCGAGCAGCCGGGGCCGTGGGGGCGCCAGGCGCTGACCGGCAGCCGGCTCGACCCGGCGGTGGGCCGCGCACTGGACGAGGCCGCAGACGGCACCGGTGTGCGGGTCGCCCTGATCCGCAGGCCCGGGCGGCACGCCGACCTGCACCGCCCCGCCAGCCACCGGGTCTACCTCGCGCACACCGCACCGGGCGACGCCTGGATCCGCACCGACGTCCTCGCCGACCCCGCGGAGCTGACCGGGCTGGACTTCGCGGCACTGGGCGCCGGTTCGCACGACGGTTTCGGCACCGCCCACGTGGGGCCGCCGCTGGCGCTGGTGTGCACCAACGGCAGGCGGGACCGCTGCTGCGCGGTCCACGGGCGCCCGCTGGCCGCCGAGTTGGCCGCGTCGGGCGGCGCCGACGCCTGGGAGGTCACCCACCTGGGCGGCCACCGCTTCTCGCCCACCATGCTGGTGCTGCCCTACGGCTACGCCTACGGCCGGGTGGACGGCCGGCTGGCCAAGGAGGTGCTGGAGGCGGCGCGCACCGGCCGGGTCGTCCTGGACGGCTGCCGCGGCCGGTCCGCCTGGGACCGCCCGGGACAGGCCGCCGACCTGGCCGTACGCGCCCACGCAGGGGTCGACCTGGAGGGCGCGCTGACGGTACGGCGTACGGTCGCGGGGCACGAGGACGGCACCTGGTCGGTGCTGGTCGCGCACACCGACGGCCGGGCCTGGGAGGTCGCCGTCGAGCGGACCGCGGCCCAGCCGCCGCGCCCGGAGAGCTGCGGCAGCCCGCTGGGCACCCCGGCCGGGCTGAGGGCGGCCGGGGTCACCGCGGTCAGTGGACGTTCTTGACGAACTCCGTGGTGTAGGTCTTGGACAGGTCGACGGTGGCCTTCTGCAGGTTGGGGTTGAAGGCCTTCAGCACCCGCTCCACCGTCGCCGGGCCGTCGGCCGGCATCACCCCGTCGGTGGTGAACATCGGCAGCGTCGCCTTGATCGAGTCGGCGTAGAGCTGCGCCCCGCCCTGCGCATAGTCGGCGGGCATCTGCGCGGCGATCTCCTGCGGGGTGTGGGTGGACATCCACCTGAGGGTCTTGACGAAGGCGTTGGCCAGCTTCTGGACGGTCTCCTTGTGGCCGTTCACCCAGTCGGTGTTCATGTACAGGCTGGAAGAGGGGTAGAGCCCGCCCAGCGCCAGCCGCGAGCCGTCGGGCGTCCGCATGTCGTAGAGCACCTTGCCCGCGCCCTTGGTCAGGATCTGCGCCACCGTCGGGTCGGTGGTCATGCCGGCCTGGATCGAGCCGTGCTGGAGCGCGGCGATGAAGGTCGCGCCGGCGCCGACCGCGACCGGGGTGATGTCGCTGACCTTGAGGCCGTTGTGCACGGCCAGGTATTTGGTGAGGAAGTCGGTGGAGGAGCCGAGGCCGGTGATGCCGAGGTGCTTGCCCTTGAAGTCCTTCGCCGAGGCGATGTCGCCGGCCGCCTTGGTGGAGACCACCTCGACCTCGCCGGGCGCCTGCGAGAACTGCACGACCGACTCGACGCTCTTGCCCTTGGTCTGCAGGTCAAGGGTGTGGTCGTAGAAGCCGACGGCGCCCTGCACCTGGCCCGCGACCAGGGCGGTGGTGGCGTCCACGCCCGCCGGCTCGGTGAGCAGCGTGACGTCCAGGCCCTCGGCCTTGAAGTAGCCCAGTCTCTGGGAGAGCATCGCCGGCATGTAGATGACCTTGTCCAGGCCGCCGACCATGATCTTGACCTTGGTGGTCTTGCCGGGGTCCGCGGCGGAGGCGGCGCCGCCGTCCGAGCCGGCCCCCGCGTCGGAGCCGGAACCCGAACCGGCGGAGGAGGCCGCGTCGTTGGCGCAGGCGGTGAGGGTGGTCAGGGCCAGTGTCCCGGCGAGGGTGAGCGCGGCGAGGCGGATGTTCTTGCGCATGGTCACGTCCTTGTGAGCGTTCGGAAGGGATGCGGGGGCGGGGATGTACGGCGGGGCTTCGGGGCCGCGTTTCGGGCCGGCGCTCCGGGTCAGCGCTCGGCGCCCGGCTGGACCGGCTTCCAGCGGAAGAGCCGCTTCTCCACGAGGGTGAGAAGTCCCTCGGCGGCCAGGGCCACGACGGCGAGGATCACCATGGCCGCGTAGACGCCGGCGGAGTTGAGGGTGCCCTGCGAGTTGGCGACGAGCAGGCCGATGCCCTCGGTCGCGCCGATGTACTCGCCGACGATCGCGCCGATCAGGGCGAAGCCGAAGCTGATGTGCAGGCTGGTGAAGATCCACGAGGTGGCCGAGGGAATGACCACCTGGAAGGTGACCCTGCGGTCGCTCGCGCCCAGGATGCGGGCGTTGGCGACCAGGTTGCGGTCGACCTCGCGGGCGCCCTGGAAGGCGTTGAAGAAGACCGGGAAGAAGACCAGCACGACCGCCGAGGCGATCTTGGAGGCCGGGCCGAGGCCGAACCAGATGAGGAAGATCGGCGCCAGCACGATCCGCGGCATGGCGTTGAGGACCTTGACGTAGGGGCCGAAGACGTCGGCCAGGAAGCGCACCCGGCCCAGCGCGATGCCCAGCAGCACACCGGCTGCCACGCCGATCGCCCAGCCGTAGAGGGCCTCGTAGAGCGTCGCCCAGATCTGCGCTCCCAGCGACCCCTGGGCGGTGCCGTGCGCGGTCCAGGTCCAGATCTGGTCCCAGATCCGGCTGGGCATGGAGAAGTTGAACGGGTCGATGACCCCGGTGCGGGCGAACCACTCCCACAGGCCGAGCACCGCGGCGAGCACCAGCAGCCGGCAGCCCTGGACCAGCAGGGTTCGGTTGCGTACGGCGCGGGCGCGGGCCGCCGTGCGGTCGGCGGGCTTGGACACGGGACGGGCCAGTGCGGCGGACTCAGGCGGCATGGACGGCGCCCCTTTCACGGGTGATGCGGACCTCTTCGCCGAGCGAGGACCAGATCTCCCGGTAGATCTCGACGAAGCGGGGTTCGAGGCGGACCTCCTCGACCTTGCGGGGGCGGGGCAGGTCGATCGTGAAGACCTCCTTGACGGTGGCCGGGCCCGCGGTCATCACCACGACCTTGTCGGCCAGCGCGATGGACTCCTCCAGGTCGTGCGTGACGAAGACCACCGAGGAGCCGGTGCCCGCCCACAGTTCGAGCAGCTGGTCCGACATCAGCGCCCTGGTCTGCACGTCCAGCGCCGAGAAGGGCTCGTCCATCAGCAGGATCGACGGGTCGTTGACGAAGGTGGCCGCGAGCGCGACGCGCTTGCGCTGGCCGCCGGAGAGCTGGTGCGGGTAGCGGTCCTCGAAGGCCGACAGGCCCACCCGGGCCAGCCAGTCCCTGGCCCGCTCGCGCGCCTCCGCCTTGGCCGCGCCGCGGAAGCGCGGCCCGGCCATGACGTTGGACAGCACGGTCCGCCAGGGGAAGACGGCGTCCTGCTGGAAGACGAAGCCGACGTCGCGGCCGATGCCGCGCACCGGCTCGCCGCCGACCAGTACCTCGCCCTCCGTGGGCTCTTCGAGGCCGCTGACCAGGGTCAGCGTGGTGGACTTGCCGCAGCCGGTGGGGCCGACGACCGCGACGAACTCGCCGCGTTCCACGGTCAGGTCCAGTTCCCTTACGGCGGTGTGCAGGGCGCCGGACGGTGTCCTGAACGCCTTGCCCGCCCCCCGCAGCTCGATGGCGGGGCTCGTGTCGTGGGTCATGGCCGGGGACGCTACGAGCGCCCGCCGCCGCCCGACAGCCTTGTGAGCGCAAGGCGTGCTTGTGCGCACAAGCAGGCCTTCTGCTCGTTTTGCGCAGCCCTGGGCAACGAAAGCGAAACGGAGTCTGCCCATCGCGGCGCACAGCGTTTACGTTGCCTTGACGACAGCGAGGTCGGCGGACGCCGGCAGTGCGGGGGATGCGAAGCCGGAGGAGCTGATGATGCGGATCGGATGGCCGCGCCGTGTCTCGGCGCAGGTGCTGCTGATACAGGTGCTGATCACCGGCGGGGTGACGGCCCTGGCCATCGGGCTCTTCCTGGCGCCGCTCAGCCACCAGCTGGATGAGCAGGCGATGCACAGGGCACTGGCCATCGCGCAGACGGTGGCGGCAGAACCGCAGGTCGCCCAGTCGCTGCTGACCAGCCTGCCGACCCCGGACGGCCCGGTCCAGGCGGAGGCGGAACGCATCAGGACCGCCACCGACGCCAGCTACATCGTGGTGATGGACACCCACGGCACCCGCTGGTCGCACACCGACACCGCGCGCATCGGCGAGCACGTCTCGACCGACCCGAGCGTCGCGCTCGGCGGCCACGACATCATGCAGATCGACAGCGGCACGCTCGGCCGCAGCGCGCGGGGCAAGGTGCCGCTGCGGGACGCGCACGGGAAGATCGTCGGCGCCGTCTCGGTCGGCTTCGCCTACACCGGGCTGCGCGCCCGGCTGCTGGCCGTGGTGCCGCTGCTGCGGTACGCAGGTGCCGCGCTCGCCGTGGGAGTGCTGGCGGCGCTGTGGGCGGCCCGGCGGCTGCAGCGGGCCACCCACGGGCTGGCCTTCGCCGACATCTCCGCGCTGCTCGACGAGCGGGAGGCGATGCTGCACGGCATCCGCGAAGGCGTGGTGGCGCTCGACCCGCACGGCAGGATCCGGCTGCTCAACGACGAGGCGCAGCGGCTGCTCGGGCTCGACGGCGACGCCGCGGGACTCCCGCTGGACGAGGCGCTGCCGCCGGGCCGGACCACGGACGTGCTGGCCGGGCGGGCCGAGGGCAAGGACCTGCTGACCGTCAGCGGCGGGCGGGTGCTGGTCGCCAACCGGATGCCGACCGAGGGCGGTGGCGCGGTGGTCACCCTGCGGGACCGCACGGAACTCGAACTGCTGGGCCGCGAACTGGACTCCACGCACGGCCTGCTCGACGCGCTGCGCGCCCAGGACCACGAGCACGCCAACCGGCTGCACACCCTGCTCGGGCTGCTGGAACTGGGCCTGCACGAGGCCGCGGTGGACTTCGTCGCCGAGGTCGCCGACACGCACCGGGCGTCGGCGGAGGAGGTCTCGGACCGGGTGCACGACCCGCTGGTGGCGGCGCTGCTGGTGGGCAAGGCCGCCATCGCCGCGGAGCACGGGGTGACCCTGCGGATCGTGCCGGGCACGCTGCTGCCCGACCGGGTGGTCGACCCGCGCGACCTGGTGACGGTGCTGGGCAACCTGGTCGACAACGCGCTGGACGCCGCTTCGGGCGAGGTCGAGGTGGAGCTACGCCCCGAGCGCGACACGGTGCTGCTGCGGGTGGGTGACGACGGGCCGGGGGTGCCGCCGGAGCTGCGCGGGAAGATCTTCGACGAGGGCTGGACCACCAAGCAGTCGCCGTCCCACCGCGGGCGGGGCCTGGGCCTCGCCCTGGTGCGCCGGCTCGCGGAACGCTACGGCGGCACCGCCCGGGTGGCCGCCCGGGCCGGCGGCGGCGCCGTCTTCACCGTCGTCCTGCCCGAAGCACTCGCCGACCATGACCTGGCGGAACGCGGCGCCGCCGCCCCTGCTCTGACCGGAGGTGCCCGATGATCGACGTACTGGTCGTGGACGACGACTTCCGGGTCGCGGAGATCAACTCGGCCTACGTGGGCAAGGTCCCCGGCTTCCGGGTGGCGGCCCGCGCGCACACCGCGGCGCAGGCGCTGGCCACCCTGGAGCGCCACCGCATCGACCTGGTGCTGCTCGACCACTACCTGCCCGACGAGACCGGGCTGACCCTGGTGCGGCGGATGCGGCAGCTGGGGCACCACGCCGACGTGATCATGGTGACGGCGGCCAGGGACGTGGCGACGGTGCAGGCCGCTATGCGCTTCGGCGTGCTGCAGTACCTGGTCAAGCCGTTCGGCTTCGCGGGGCTGCGGGCCAAGCTCGACGGTTACGCCGCGCTGCGCCGCACCCTGGACGGGGTGGTCGGGGGCGGCGGGGGCGAGGCGGGCCAGGAGCAGGTCGACCGGATCTTCGGCGCGCTGCGCACCGGGGCCGTGGCCCCGGCCACGCTGCCCAAGGGCCACTCGGCGCCGACCGCCGACCTGATCCGCCGGGTGCTGCGTGCGGCGCCGCACCCGCTGTCGGCCCACGAGGTGGCCGAGCGCGCGGGGCTGAGCCGGTCCACGGCGCAGCGCTACCTCAAGCACCTGGAGCAGGCCGGCCGGCTGCGGCTGACCTTGAAGTACGGCGACACCGGCCGCCCCGAGCACCGCTACGCCTGGGCGGGCCAGGCACCGGCCGACTGACCTCGGCCGCGCCCGCTCCCCCGGGGTCCTACACCGCCCCTGCGCCGGTCAGCGAGCGCACCTCCGTCTCGGCGTAGCGCCCGGGGTCGGCCGGCTCGGGCGAGAGCACCGTGCCGATCCAGCCCGCGAGGAAGCCCAGCGGGATGGAGACCAGGCCGGGGTTCTCCAGCGGGAAGAGGTGGAAGTCGACGCCGGGGAAGAGCGCGTCCGGCCGCCCCGACACCACCGGCGACAGCACGACGAGCACCAGCGCGGGCACCAGGCCGCCGTAGATCGCCCACACCGAACCGCGGGTGGTGAAACGCCGCCAGAACAGCGAGTACAGCAGCGCCGGCAGGTTCGCGGACGCCGCCACCGCGAAGGCCAGGCCCACCAGGAAGGCGATGTTCTGGTCCTGGGCCAGCAGGCTCAGGGCGATGGCGACCGCCCCGATGCCGACCGCCGCGAAGCGCGCCACCCGCACCTCGTCCTGCTCCATCGCGTCGGCGGCCGGGTCCCGCCGCCCGTGCCGCGCGGCCGGCCGGCGCAGCGCGGTGTAGAGGTCGTGGGCCACGGAGGCGGACGAGGCCAGGGTGATACCGGCGACCACGGCCAGGATGGTGGCGAAGGCCACCGCACCGACGACGGCGAACAGCACCGTGCCCCAGGTCGACCCCGACCCGCCGCCCAGCGCCTCGGCCAGCAGTGGCACCGCGGTGTTGCCCGCCGCGTTGGACGACCGCACGGTGTCGGATCCGACGACCGCCGCGGCACCGAAGCCCAGCACGATCGTCATCAGGTAGAAGGCGCCGATCAGCCCGATCGCCCACACCACCGACCGGCGCGCGGAGCGTGCGGTGGGCACGGTGTAGAAGCGCGACAGGATGTGCGGCAGCCCCGCCGTGCCCAGCACCAGCGCAAGTCCCAGGCTGATGAAGTCCAGCCGCGACGACCAGCTCCCGCCGTACTTCAGCCCCGGTGCCAGGAAGGCGTCCCCGTGCCCGCTGCCGGCCGCGGCCGCGTGCAGCAGGCCGTCCACATTGCCGTGGAAGCGCACCAGCACCATCACGGTGAGCATCACCGTGCCGCTGATCAGCAGCACGGTCTTGACGATCTGGATCCAGGTGGTGGCCCGCATCCCGCCGAAGGACACGTAGAACACCATCAGCGCCCCGACCCCGATCACCGCCCAGGTCCTGGCCGCCGTCCCCTGACCGCCGATCAGCAGGCCGACCAGGCTGCCCGCGCCCACCATCTGCGCCACGAGGTAGAGCACCGAGACCACGACGGAGGAGGTCCCGGCCGCGACCCGCACCGGTCGCTGCCGCATCCGCGCGGAGAGCACGTCGGCCAGCGTGTACCGCCCGCAGTTGCGCACCAGTTCCGCGACCAGCATGAGCACCACCAGCCAGGCCACCAGGAATCCCACCGAGTACAGCAGCCCGTCGTAGCCGAACAGCGCGATCAGCCCGGAGATGCCGAGGAAGGACGCCGCCGACATGTAGTCGCCGGCGATCGCGAAGCCGTTCTCCATCGGGGAGAACATCCGCCCGCCCGCGAAGAACTCCTCGGACGAGCTGCGTCGCCGCCCCGCCCACGCGGTGATCGCCAGCGTCACGGACACGAACACTGTGAACAGCACCACCGCCAGCCCCTGGTGCTCCCCCGCGGAGTCCGCCAGATACCGGCCGGCCGCCGCCTGCGTGCCGCTCAACGCACCCTCTCCTGTCCGGTCCTGGTCGCCAGCGTCCAGCGCAGATCCAGCGCCGCCCGGTCCCTGCGCAGCCGCGCATGTCTGACATACGCCCAGGTCAGGAGGAAGGTGGTGGCGAACTGCGCCAGCCCCGCGGCCATCGCGACATTCACCTCCCCCGCTACCTGACGCCCCATCAGCCCCGGTGCGGTGGTGGCCAGCACGACATAGAGCAGATACCAGGCCACGAAGGCCGCCGCCGCGGGGAAGACGAACCCGCGATACCGCCCCCGCACCTCCTGGAAGGCCGCGCTGTCCTGTACCTCCAGGAAGACCGACCCCCGCTCGCCGGCCGCCCCCGCCTGCGCCGCCCCCGCCGGCGGCACGGCGGGCACCTCCTGCTCGGGTACCCACAGCCCCGCTCCACCCGCGTCCCGCCACGGGTCGTCCACCCGCAGCGCCAAGGGGTCGCCGCCGTCGTCCTTGTCCACCGAACTCTCCTCGTTCCACGGCCGGATGCGCCGTGCGCCCAATCATGGACAGAGCGGGAAGATCCAGGTCCAACAACCCGAAACCTTCACCCCATCAGGTGATGCCGTTCCGGTAGGCGTATCCGACCGCCTGGGCGCGGTCGCGCACCCCGGTCTTGGCGAAGAGATTGTTGATGTGGGTCTTCACCGTGGCCATGCTCACCTGCAGCCGCCCGGCGATCTCGGTGTTGGACAGCCCCGCCGCCACCAGCGCCAGCACCTCCGCCTCCCGCACCGTCAGCCCGTCCGGCAGCTCGCCCCGCCCCTCGCGCGGCCGGTGGCCGCCCGGCCCCTGCTCGGCGAGCACCTCCAGCACCCGGCTCTGCACCGCAGGCGAAAGCCCCGCCTTCCCCTGCGTGACGTCCGCGATCACCCGGGCGATCTCGTCCCCGCCGGCGTCCTTGGTCAGATAGCCCCGCGCCCCCGCCCGCAGCGCGGGGAAGAGGGAGTCGTCGTCGGCGTAGGTGGTCAGCACCACCACCTGCGTCGCCGGATACTCCGCCCGGATCCTGCGGGTCGCCTCCACCCCGTCGCAGCGCGGCATCCGCAGGTCCATCAGCACCACCTCCGGCCGGTGCTCGGCGACCAGCCGGACGGCCTCCTCCCCGTCTCCCGCCGCCCCGACCACCTCGATGCCGGGCAGAAGTCCCAGCAGCATCACGATCCCTTCGCGCACGACCGTCTGGTCGTCCGCCACCACCACCCGCGTCATGCGGGCACCCGCAGGCGCACCACGAAACCCTCCTCCACCGGCCCGGCGTCCAGCGCACCGCCCAGCAGTTCGGCGCGCTCCCGCATCCCCAACAGACCGTATCCGGATCCCGACTCCCCCAAAGAGTTGTCCACAGCCCCCTGACCTCCGAAGTCCCGGAACTCCAGCTCCACCTCGGCCGGCCGGTACTCCAGCCGAAGTTCGACGCGCGCCCCCGGCGCGTGCTTCCTGACATTGGTCATAGCCTCCTGTGCCACCCGCCGCACCGCGAGCCCCGCCTCCGCCGGCAGCCCGCGCGGCTTCCCTCTCACCTCCAACCGCGCGCCCTCGGACGACACCAGCTCCCGCAGGAACTCCTCCACCGGCGACATGTCCCCGCGCAGCGCCGACAGCGCCTGCCGCGTCTCGGCCAGCCCCTCGCGCGCCATCCGCCGGGCCGCCACGACCCGCTCCAGCACCAGGTCGCGGTCGGCGCCCCGCTCGATCAGCAGCCTGGTCGCCTCCAGGTGGACCGTCTGCGCCGACAGGCTGTGCGCCAGCACGTCGTGGATCTCCCGTGCGATCCTCGCCCGCTCGGCGAGCGCCGCCGTCTCCGCCTCCGCCGCACGCGCCGCCCGCTCCTGCACCAGCAGCCGCTGCGTGTTGCCGCGCGCCTCGGCGTCCAGCCGTGCCGTGTACCCCAGCAGGCACAGCCCCAGCACGGTCAGCAGCGACACCAGCCAGCCGTCACCGCGGCCCATCAGCGCGAAGTCCAGCAGCGCCGCCCCCGCCAGCGGCGCCCCGGCCGCGAGCGGCAGCCGCTGGATCGAGATCATCGCGGAGCCGCACATCAGCACGGACGCCGCGACGGTCGCCCCCAGCGCCTGGCAGGCGACGGCGCCGCCCAGCAGGGCCAGCACCACCGCGAGCGAGGGCCACAGCAGATGCCGCAGGGTCAGCCGGAAGAAGAGCCACACCGCACCCGCGGCGGCCACCAGCCCGATCAGTGCCAGGGCGGTCTGCCAGCCGGGCAGGTGGGTCCTGGTGGTGATGGCCCACACCGCGACGCCCAGCAGGATCGCCCGGATCCCGCGGCCGACCACCTGCCGGCCCGCCGACCTGCCCTCGCGGTCGAGCGCCTCCCGTGACGGCCAGGTCGTCCACATGCTCATGCGACCGTACGGTACGACGACAGCAGGCCCTGAGCCCGGTACAGCAGCACCCCGGCACGTATGAGCAGCGTGACGGCGACGGCCAGCAGCACGGACCCGGTCGCCTGGTGCACCCCCGCGGCGGCGGCCGCGGCGTACAGCCCCACGCGCAGGGCTATGCCCAGCGCCCACACGGTGACGGTCGCCTTCGTCCCCTGCGCCCACACCCCGCCGTCCTGCGCGGTCCACATCCGGGTGGTCAGCGCCCACACCACGCCCATGCCCGCGCCTATCAGCAGCTCACCGCTGAGCAGTGCGACGGACACTGCCTCGTGCGAGGAGTCGACCAGTCCCCCGTCCCGTATCGCGAGCACCGCGAGGACAGCCGGAATCAGCCACCACCGGCCGCCGGCCGCGACCGGGCGCGGACGCAGCTGGCGGGCGATCACCAGCCCGACGACCGCGAGGATCACCAGGGCATTGACCAGACCGGACATGACGGGACGCCTCCGTAGGGTGCTTCGACGGGTGCCGGCGGACTGCCGACGTCTTCGAATCTACGGAAAGCCGCTGGTCAGCGGATCAAGCCTGGGGTTGAAATGCCGTCTCCACCCCCGGGTGGAGAGGCCCGCAGCCCCGGGTGGAGAGCCCGTCGCGCCCCCGCCCCCGGCCCGACGCGCTGTCAGTGGGGGCCGCTAGCGTGATCGACATCCAACAGGTGATCGCGACCGGGGTGTCGGCGGAGGAGGGGCTGTGGGGCGCTGGGAGTTGGTCGGTGACGGCTCGGCGAAGTTCTGGGAGGGCGCTGCGGAGGGCAGCACCGTCACGGTTCGCTACGGGCGGGTCGGGTCCGAGGGGCGGACGCAGGTGAAGACGCTGGAGTCGGCCGCGGCCGCGCAGCGCCACCTCGCGAAGGCGGTCGCGGAGAAGGAGCACAAGGGGTATCGGGAGGTCGCAGGAGAAGAACGGTCGGCGGCCCCGGGGGAGCAGGGGCCGCTGGGCGTGCACTTCCCCGACGAGGAGCACTTCGAGATGCCTGCCTCCTGGCGGCGGCTGGTGTATCCGCGGCGGGGCGGGATCAGGCGCAGCGTCGGCGAGTTGCGCCCGGAGGTCCGGGAGCTGCTGGCTGCGAGGCTGCACGAGGAGGCCGGCTGGATCGAGGAGATGCTGACCTCCCCGGCGAGCGACCCCCAGGTGACCGAGGCGGTGCGGACGCACCTGCGCGGCGGGCACAACCCGCTGGGCGCGGCAGCCCTCGCCCACCTGACGATGCACTACCAGCTGCCCGAGGGCGCGTTCGTGGACGCCTGGGTGCTGGACCACGGGCTGCCGTTCGCCGCGCAGGCCGTCGTGGCGTACTTCGACACCGAGGCCCACTACAAGCAGAGCGGGATGCGGCGGTACGACCCGCGCCTGACCCGGCTGCCCGCGAACAGCACGGCCGGCCACTGGGCGCGGCCCAACTTCGCCGACCGGCTGCGCGCCCTGCTGGCCGTGGCGGACGACGACAGCTACGCACAGGCCGTGGCCGCGCTCGCCGACCACAGGAGCGACGCGCGGCTGCGCGCCGTGGTGTCGTACCTGCTGCCCGCCGAGCAGGCCTGGGTGGACGAGTGCTGCGCCGACCCGCTCCCCACCGATCAGGACCTGCGGGCCATGCTGCTGTGCTCGCTGAACTCCCCCGCGCAGCTGGCGCACTTCGGCGGCGGCAAACTCGACCTCGCCTGGAACGCCTGGTCCATGGCCCTTGTCGCGACCCTCGCCGAGGGCACAGGGAAGGCCTTCGCGCCCCTGCTGGACGAGGCACTTGACGACGCGTACGGCTCGGACGCCGTCAGGACCCTGGCCGGCGCGGTCGTCGACCTGCCGACGGACGACGCCTTCCGGATCCTGCTGTCCCGCGCGGGCGACAAGCACGTGCGCCCGCAACTGCTGACCGCGATGCGCCGCTACCCCGTACGCGCCCTGCGCCTGCTCGCTGCGGCGGTCGACAGCGGCGCCCCGCACGCGGCGATGGCCCAGCAACTGCTCGCCGCCCATGTACTGTCCCACCCCGAGCTGACGGCAGCCGTGCTGCCCGACCTCCCCGCCGAGGCCGCCGCCCGCGTCGAACCGCTGCTCACCCGGGCCGACCGGGTCGCGGACGCCCCCGCCGAGTCGCTTCCCGCGCTGCTGGTCAGCCCGCCGTGGGCGAACAGGCGCGCCACCCGCAAGGCCCGGGTGGCCACCGGGCTGCCCGCGGCGCCCGAGCCGCGGGTCGCCTGGAAGACGGGCGAAAGGGAGTCCTGGGCCGCGACCCGGTCCTGGTACAGCACATGGCGGAAGTCCTACGACTGGGCCGCCGAGATCGCGGCACTGCAGCAGGGCCGGCCGGTGAAGGACGTCCGGGAGGCCCGGCTGTTCGTCGTCGGCTCCGAGGACCTGGTGCGACCGCTGCTGGCCGCTTTCGCACCCGAGGACTTCTGGGACGGCGAGGCCGCGCTCCGGCCGGTGGCCGCGCGGTTCGGCACGGACGCCCTGCCGCTGCTGCTGCGTGCCTCGGCACGGCACCCCGCCACGCTGGGTCCGCTGCTCCTGCCGTATCTGGACACCGGCGTCGCGGGCCAGGTGTGCGACTGGCTGGGCCGGTTGAAGTCCGCCGACGCCACCGCCCGCGCCTGGCTGGGCCGGCACGGCGTGGCCGCCGTCCCCTTCCTCGTGCCGTACGCGGTGGGGCCGGCCGGAGTCGCCAGGCGGGGCGCCGAACGGGCGCTGCGCCTGCTGGCGGCGGCTCACGGCAGCGAGGCGGCGCTGCGGGCCGCGGCGGCGTACGGGCAGGAGGCGGCGGACATCGTCGAGGAGGTGCTCACCGCCGACCCCTTGGAGAGCGCGCTGCCGGCCCGTATGCCCGCCGTCGGCGCCTGGGCCGACCCCGCGCTGCTTCCGCAGATCCTGCTCAAGGAGGGCGGCGCCCTCCCCGCCGACGCGGTACGCAACGCGCTCACCGTCCTGGCGCTGTCCAAGCCCGGTGACGTCTACCCCGGCCTCGACGTGCTGACCGGGCACTGCACCGGCGACTCCCTGGCCGCCTTCGCCTGGGGCGTGTTCGAGCAGTGGCGGCTGGCCGGAATGCCGGCCAAGGAGAGCTGGGCACTGCACGCCCTCGGCTGGCTCGGCGACGACGAGACGGTCCGCCGCCTCACCCCGGTCCTGCGCGCCTGGCCCGGCGAGGGCGCGCACCACCGGGCCGTCGAGGGCCTGAACGCGCTGGCGACGATCGGCACGGACGTGGCGCTGCTGCATCTGCACGGCGTGGCCCAGCGGGTGCCGTTCAAGGCGCTCAAGGTCCGCGCCCAGGAGAAGATCGCCGAGGTCGCCGAGGGCCTCGGCCTGACCGGCGAGCAGCTGGGCGACCGCCTCGTACCCGACTTCGGCCTGGACGCGAACGGCAGCACGGTCATCGACTACGGCCCGCGCCGCTTCACCGTCGGATTCGACGAGCAGCTGCGCCCCTACGTCCTGGACGAGGACGGGAAGCGGCGCAAGGACCTGCCCGTTCCCGGCGCTCGGGACGACGCCCAGCTGGCACCGGCCGAGCGCAAGCGGTTCTCCGCGCTCAAGAAGGACGTCCGCACCGTCGCCGCCGACCAGGTGCGCCGGCTGGAGGCGGCGATGGTCGCCCAGCGCGGATGGACGGCCGGGGAATTCCACGAGCTGTTCACCTCCCACCCGCTGCTGTGGCACATGGTGCGCCGCCTGGTCTGGCTCTGCGAGGCCGACAGCACGACGACCGCCTTCCGGGTCGCGGAGGACCGCACGCTCGCGGACGTCGAGGACGACGCCTTCACGCTTCCTCACGGCGCGCAGGTGCGCATCGCGCACCCGCTGCACCTGGGCGGGGACGTGGCCGCCTGGTCGGAGCTCTTCGCCGACTACGCCATCCTGCAGCCGTTCTCGCAGCTGGGCCGGCCCGTGTTCGCCCTGACCCCCGAGGAGGCCGCGAGCCACCGGCTGGCCCGCTTCGAGAACGCCACCGTTCCGGTCGGCAGACTGCTGGGCCTGACCAAGCGCGGCTGGCAGCGCGGCGAACCGCAGGACGCCGGCGTGGAGCGCTGGTTCTACCGGCCCATCGACGACGGCCACTGCCTGGTGATCGACCTCGACGAGGGCATCGCGGTCGGCGCGCACGACATCTTCCCCGACCAGACCTTCCGTGCGGTGTGGCTCGACGACAGCCCCGGCGACTACTGGGAGCGCCGCGACTACCCGCTGCGGCTGGGCAGCCTCGACCCGGTCATGGCCTCCGAGCTGCTCGCCGACCTCACCGAGGTGACCGCGAAGTGAGCGCGCCCGCCACCGCCGTGGCCGGGACGGGCGGCGAGCAGCCGCAGCGCCCGCCCGCCGAGGTCAGCCACGCCGCGGAACTCGCCGCCCTGCGCGCGGCCGACAGCGACCCCCGACCGCCGGGCTGGCAGCTCAGCCTGCGGGCCGCACGCCGCTTCATCGTCGGCGACGAGAAAGCCGGCATCACCCGCAAGTTCGTCGGCAACTCCGCGCTGGTGGAGAGGTCCCTGGTGACCCTGGCCACCAACCGCGGCCTGATGCTCGTCGGGGAGCCCGGCACCGCCAAGTCGCTGCTGTCCGAGCTGATCGCGGCGGCCGTCAGCGGTACGTCCGCGCTGACCGTGCAGGGCGGCGCGGCCACCACCGAGGACCAGATCAAGTACTCCTGGAACTACGCGCTGCTGGTCTCGGAGGGTCCTTCCCCCCGCTCCCTCGTGCCCGCGCCCATGCTGCGCGGGATGTCCGAGGGCCGGATCGTACGCTTCGAGGAGATCACCCGCTGCCCGCTGGAGGTGCAGGACTGCCTGCTCTCCCTGCTGTCCGACCGGGTCATCGCCATCCCCGAACTCGACGGGCCGCAGGGCATGGTCTTCGCCCGCCAGGGCTTCAACGTCATCGCCACGGCGAACACCCGCGACCGGGGCGTCAACGAGATGAGCGCCGCACTCAAACGGCGCTTCAACTTCGAGACGGTCTTCCCCATCGCCGACTTCGACACCGAACTGGCCCTGGTCGAGGCGGAGGCCACGGCGCTGCTGCGGCGGTCGGGAGTGGAGCCGCCGCCGCAGCGGGACGTGCTGGAGGTCCTGGTCGGCACCTTCCGCGAGCTGCGTGCCGCGGCAGGGCAGGCGCAGGGCGAGCGGATGTCCACGGTGATGAGCACGGCCGAGGCGGTGTCCGTCGCACACGCGGTGGGGGTGCGCGGCTGGTTCCTGCGCGGGGAGCCGGGCAATGCCGCCGACGTCGTGGCCAGCCTTGCGGGCACGGCGGCCAAGGACAGCCCGGAGGACCTCGCCCGGCTGCGACGCTTCCTGGAACAGGAGGTGCCGCGCCGAGCGGGTCGCCAGTGGAAGGCCTTGCACGAAGCCCGCCACCTGCTGGCCGACTGATGTCCGCAACCACCGGAGCCGAAGCCGAAGCCTGCGCCGGAGCCTCGGCCACCGAGGCCGAGGCCATCGCCGACGGCTCCGTCGTCCTCATCGGCGTACGCCACCACTCCCCCGCGTGCGGCCGCCTCGTCGCGGAGGCCATCGCGTCGCTGCGGCCCGCATACGTCCTGGTGGAGGGGCCGGCGGACATGAACGAGCGGCTTCCCGAGCTACTGCTCGGGCACCGGCTGCCGATCGCCGTGTTCAGCCACTACCGCGACGAGTCCCGCACCGCGACCTCCTGGACGCCGCTGTGCGACTACTCCCCCGAGTGGATCGCGCTGCGGGACGGCCGCGCGGCCGGGGCCGAGGTGCGCTTCATCGACCTCCCGGCCTGGCACCCGGCGTTCGCCGAGCGCGCAGGGCGCAACTCCAACCGCTACGCCGACGCCGAGGCCCGCTACGCGGAAGCGACGCGGCGGCTGTGCGCGCATTTCGCCGTCGACTCGGTGGACGCGCTGTGGGACGGGCTCTTCGAGGCCGCAGAGCCGAGCGGTCTCGCGGCCCGCCTGGAGGCCTACTTCGACCTGGTCCGCGGTGACGCCGCCGCGGATCCCGGCGACCGGGCGCGCGAGGAGTACATGGCCTCCTGGATCCGCGCGGCACGCGCCCGGGCCGGCGGCCGGCCGGTGCTGGTGGTCACGGGCGGCTTCCACCGCCCCGCGCTGCGAAGCGCCCTCGGGCAAGAGCAGGAGCACGGGCAGGAGGGGGACGGGCCGGCCGACTGGCCGCAGGTGCCAGGACCGCCCGACGGCGCGCTCGCCGGGAGCTTCCTGGTGCCGTACACCTTCCGGCAGTTGGACGCATTCAGCGGATACCAGTCGGGGATGCCGTCGCCCGGCTACTACCAGCTCCTGTGGGAGAAGGGCGATCCGCAGGCCGCCGCCGAAGGGCTGCTGCGCGCGGTCACCCGGCGGCTGCGGGACAGGCGTGTCCCGGTCTCCACCGCCGACCTGATCGCCGCCCGCGGCCTCGCCCGGGGTCTCGCCCAGATGCGCGGACACCACAGTGAGACCAGGGTGGACGTCCTGGACGGCCTCGCGGGCGCCCTGATCAGCGACGACCTGGACAGTCCGCTGCCGTGGTCGGCCGGCGGCGGGCTCCGGGCGGGGAGCCACCCCGTCGTGGTGGAGATGGTCGCCGCGTGTTCGGGCGACGCCGAGGGCCTGCTGCACCCGGACACCCCGATGCCGCCGCTGGTCCACGACGTGGCCGCGCGGCTCGCCGGCCTGGGACTGGCGGACCCGGGGCAGGCCGCCGCCCCGGTGGCGCTGGACCTGACCGCCGCACCCGACCTGGCGCGCAGCCGGTTCCTGCACCGCCTGCGGGTCCTGGGCATCCCCGGCTTCACCCGGGTCTCAGGTCCCGCGGACAGCGCGGACCCGGTGTTCGCCGAGCGCTGGGAGCCCGGCTCCACGAGCGGTCGCGAGGCGGCCCTGGTGGAGGCAGGCGTGTACGGGGCGCGGCTGGACGAGGCGGCCTCCGTGGCGCTCGGCGAGCGGCTGCACGCTGCGGGTACGGACGTGGGGCCGCTGGCGGAGCTGCTGTTCGACACGGTGCTGTGCGGTGTCGGGGCGCTCAGCGAGGAGTTGCTGCGCGGTCTGGCCGACCAGGTGGCGCACGTACCGGAGGTGGCGCCGCTCGGCGAGGTGCTGGCGTCGGCACTCGGCCTGTGGCGCCACGACCGGGTCTTCGGGGTGGCCCTCGACGGCCTGCTCGGCCTGGTCGTGGACGGCGCGGTCCAGCGGGTGTTCTGGCTGGCGGAGGGAGTGCACGGCGGCCCGGGGGTGGACCGCGGGCGGCTGCGCGCACTGGCCGCCGCACGGGACGCGCTGCTGCACGCCCCCGGGTTGCTGTCCCTCACGCGGCAGGACGCCGCAGCGGCGGCCGCCCGTATCAGCCGGGACCTCCGTGCCCCGGCCGACCTGCGCGGTGCCGCCTTCGGGCTGCGCTGGGCGCTCGACGCCGCCACCGGCGGAAGCGTAGCCACCGGCGGAACCGCAGCCACCGCCGACGCTGAGGCCCCCGCCGACGACCCCGCGGCCGCGGTGCGCGCCCTCACCTCGTCGGCCCCCGACACCCTCGGCGACTGGCTCGCCGGCCTGTTCGCGCTGGCCCGGGAGGAAGTCGCACGCGGCACCGCGGCAGGCGGCGGGTCGCTGGTCGACGTCGTCGACGGCGTCGTCTCCGCGATGGCCGACGACGACTTCCTGACCGGCCTGCCCGCGCTGCGGCAGGCGTTCGCCTTCTTCCCGCCCCGCGAGCGGGAGCGCATCGCGGAACGCCTGCTGGAGCGCCGCGGCATCCAGGCCTCCGCGCGCTCCCTGCTGCGGACGACCGCCGACCCGCTGCTGCTGGCCCGCGCGGCAGACCTGGAGGAGAACGTGGCACGCACACTCGACCGGTACGGCCTGGGGGCGCAGCGATGACCTTTCCCGACGGCACCCGGCACCCCGATCCCGGCCTGGAGCGCTGGCGGCTGATCCTCGGCGCCGCAGCCGAGCGCTGCACCGGCCCGCTGCACGGCTCCGCCGCCGACCGCGACGCCGCGCTCGACTGGCTCTACGGACGCGACGAGGACCTGCGGCGCCGCGGTGTCCGCCGCGGCCCCGGCGGCTCCCGTCAGGGCGGCACCGGCCCCTCCCAGCTGACCGCGGTCGACTGGCTCGACGACATCCACCGGCTCTTCCCGAAGGAGACGGTGGAGCGGCTGGAGCGAGACGCCGTCGAGCGGTACGAGATCCACGAGATCGTCACCGACCCCGACGTGCTCGCCCGCGTCGAGCCCAGTCAGACGCTGCTGCGCGCCGTGCTGCGCACCAAGCACCTGATGAATCCCGAGGTGCTGGTGCTGGCCCGGCGGATCGTGGAGGCGGTCGTTCGGCAGCTGATGGAGAAGCTGCGCCCGGAGGTCCGCCGCGCTTTCACCGGTTCCCGGTCGCGCCGCCCGAGCCCGCTGGCGCTGGCCAGGGACTTCGACTTCAAGAGCACCATCCGGGCGAATCTCGCCCACTACCAGCCGGAGCAGCGCCGCATCCTCATCCAGCGGCCGCACTTCCACTCGCGCACCCGCCGCCACCTGGAGTCGTGGCAACTGGTGCTGCTGGTCGACCAGTCGGGCTCGATGGCCGGTTCCGTCATCCACTCGGCCGTGACGGCCGCCTGCCTGTGGAACCTGCCGGGTCTCAAAACCCACCTGGCCGCCTTCGACACCGAGGTGGTGGACCTGACCCGGGACGTGACCGACCCGGTGGAGCTGCTGATGAAGGTCCAGCTCGGCGGCGGCACGGACATTGCCAGAGCCGTCGACTACGGTGCCTCCCTCGTGGAGAACCCGCGGCGCGCGATCGTCGTCGTCGTCTCGGACTTCTACGAGGGCGGCGACCCCTACCGCCTGGTCCGCACCGTGCGCGCGCTGGTCGAGCATGGCAGCACCGTCCTGTGCCTTGCGGCGCTGGACGAGGAGGCCGAGCCCGTCTACGACCGGGATCTCGCGGGACGGCTCGCGCAGTGCGGGGCGCACGTCGGGGCGATGACGCCGGGGCGGCTCGCCGAATTCGTCGCGGAGAAGGTGGGCGGGAGCCGGTGAACAGGGCGGACCTGCGGGCGCTCACGCCCGAGACCCTGGCCGCGCTGGCCAACCGCGGCCTGGTCAAGCGCGCGGAGAAGGACCTCGCCGCGGGCGCGGGTCCCGCGGTGACCGCCGCGGACGACGGCACCGTGCGCGGGGTCTTCCCCGACGGCGTCGAGACCGTCATAGCGCCGGGTGCGGACCTGGACGCGGCCGACTGCACCTGCGGTGCGCCGGGGGTGTGCCGCCACCGCATCGGGCTGGTGCTGGCCTACCGTCAGACCGCAGAGGACACCCCGCAGGAGAGCGGTGCCTTCGCCGACTGGTCGCCGGGCGAGTTCGACGACGACGCGCTGGCCGCGGCCGTCGGCCGGCCGGCGCTTGCCGCCGCACGGCGTGTGCAGGACCGCGGCTACAGCGCCCGCCTGCACCGCCCGACCCCGGAGGACCCGGTCCCCCGGGTGGAACTGCCCACGTGCACGGTCACCTTCCCGGTCCCCCACGAGCTGGGGTACGCCCTCACCGACGCGGCACCCGCGATGCGCGGCGAGGTCGTGGTCCTGGCGGCCTGGGCCTTCCGCGCCGGGGACGACGCGGGGCGTACGGAGCTGGTGACCGTCGGCGGCCGTCCGCAGGAGGGCGACCCCGGCGAGTCGCTGCGCACCGCCCTCGCGCTGGCCGGTGAACTCCTGCTGGACGGCGTCCAGCAGGCGGGCCCGGTCTTCGCGGGGTCGCTGCGCCAGTGCCGCGAGGAGCTGACCGCCGCGTCCCGGCACTGGCCCGCGGGGGCAGTGGCCGACCTGCAGGAGCAGGTGGAGGCGTACGCGACGCGCGGCACCCGTTACGACGCGGGGCGCTACGCCCTGCTGCTGGCCGAGATCCACGCCCGCCACCGGGCCGCGGCACTCGACCCGGTCCAGGTGCTGGGCACCAAGGAGGCGCCGACGACCCCCTTGCGCCGGGTGCGCCTGGTGGCGCTCGGCTGCCGGATCGGCGGCAGTGCGCACGAGCGCACCGCCGAGGTCTTCTTCGCCCACGCGGACGCCGGGATCGCCCTGGTGCTGCGCAAGCGCTGGGACCTGGCGGAGGGTCAGGACGCCACCGGGTACGAGCTGTCGTCGCGCCGCCTGCTCGGCTCCGCGCTGCATGCGCTGGCCGCCGCGAACGTGGTGAGCGAGCACACCTCGCGCGCCGCCGACCGTACGATCGCGATCTCCCGCGGCCGTATCGCGGCCACCAGCGTCACCCCGGTCGGCTCGGCCTGGGCGGAACTGCCCGGCACTCTGCTGCTGCGGGATGTCGCAGCGCATCTGCGGGGGCTCGGCGAGCGCCCGCCGCAGCTGATACGCCCCCGGGTGGCGGCGGAGTCCGTGCGGGTGGTCGCCGTGGAGTCGGTGGGGCCGATCGGCTATGACCCGGCGGGGCAGCAGCTGGAGGCGGTCCTCCTGGACCCCGCGGGCAACGAGGTCCTGGTCCGCGCCGAGCACAATCCGCTGTGCCCCGGGGGCCTGGACGCGCTGGCCGCAGCGCTCGGCGGCGGGCAGGTGCAGTGCGTGAGCGGCGTGCTGGGCAGCGCCGGTGGCCGCTTCGTGCTCGACCCGCTGGCGGTGCTGACGCCCACCGGGGTCGTCGTCCCGGACCTGGCGGCCGGGGAGGGCGACACCCTGATCGCCACGACGGCTGCCCGCCCGACCGATCCGATCACGGCGGCCCTGGAAGCCGGGCTGGCCGCCCTGGCCGACGCTGCCCACCACGGGTTGCGCCGCCTGACCGCCCCGGCCCGCACCCGGCTGGACGACAGCGCGACGCTGCTGCGGCGTACGGGCCTGCGCACCGCCGCCGGGCACCTGCGGGACCTGGAAGCGGCCCTCCGCCAGGACTCCGGGGCGGTGGCCCGCTGGGTCGACGCGCACATCCACCTGGCGGTGAGCCTGGAGACGCACCGTCAGACGGCGGCCTGAACGCCCCCGCCGCAGACCGGACGCCGGCGTGCACCGGCCCCGGCCTGCGGCGGGAGGCCTATCTGCCTACGGTCCGGTCGCGGGCATCAGCTGGGCCATGTTGAAGCCGCCGACGTCCTTGCTCGAACCGATGCCGTCACCCCACTGCGTGTAGCCCTTGCGCACCCCGCCGTCCTTGTCGTTGACGTCCAGCGCGAAGGAGAACACGGTGCCGGCGGTCGGCTGGACCGACGTGAGGTCGCTCCACGGAACCGCCAGCTGGTACAGCGTGTGGTGGGTCGCGTCGTCCCTGGTCACATGCACGGTCGCATCGGTGACCTGCCCGCTGCCCTCGGTCGGGGCGATCCAGCGGTACAGCTGGGCTTCCGCCGACGTGAGCGCGGCACCGTACTCGTAGTGCCCGTCGACCGACGCGGTGCTCTCGGTCGCGGACGAGCCCGGCACGCCGGACGTGGCCGCGAACTGCAGGCAGTCGCCCTGCCAGATGTCGGCCCCGGTGGCCGGCTCGGAGAAGACGTCGTCGGTCAGGTCGGCGGTGACGTAGAGGTTCGCCGAGTCCCAGTCCAGCCACACCTTGCCCGACAGGTCGGCGTCACCGCCGTACGGCTGCGTGCCGTCCAGCGTGGACCAGGTGCCGTCCGCGCCGGTGGACAGGTCGACCGCGGGGCCGTCCTGTACGTCGGCGAGCGTCCAGGAGTCGCCGAGGCTCCTGTTGACCACGGGCAGGAAGGTGACGTGCCCGGAGAAGGCCTCCGACGACAGGTCCCCGGAGATCACGCTCGTCACCGTGAAGAGGTAGGGCCTGGCGAAGCTGATGCCCGTGACGGGGACGTCCACGGTCGCCGATTCCTGCGGGGCTATGGTCGCGCTGACCGGCTGAATGCCGGATGTGTCGCCGAGCTTCCACCGGACGCCGGTGACCGTGGTCGGGGTGTCCGAGGGGTTGTGCACGACGACCTGGAGCGAACCGGCAGCCGGGCTCGTCCCGGTCACCACCGGGGTGACCTGCTCCGGGGTGGCCCCCGAGGTCACGGTCAGCGGGCTGACGGCGCCTTGGGTGAAGGCGCCCGCCCCGCCGGTGAACCGGGCGGTCGTGTCCAGCTCCGCCTTCGTACCGGGACTCGCGCTGCCCGGGACGCTGACGCTCCAGGTGGCCGTCACCGTCTGGCCCGGCGCGACCTGCGCCACCGTGACCGGTGAGGTCGCCGTCGCGGTCCAGCCGCTCGGCGACGTCAGGCCGAGTGCGAGCCCGCGAACGGCCTGCCCGCTGGTGTTGGTGAAGGTCGCGGTCGCGGTGACGGCGGTGTCGGGCTTGACGATGCCGGGCGCCTTCAGCGCGAAGGGCTCCTGCACCACGATCGGCGTCGTGCCGGTCACGCCGTCGACCGTGACCTCGATCGTGGCGGCGCCGGGTGCCTTCATGCTGACGGTGCCGTCACGGCCGACCGTGGCGACCCGCGGGTCGCTGCTGCGGTAGGTGACGTGCGCGCGCGACAGGTCGGCGAACGACTGGTCGCTGGTGGCCGCTTCGACGATGTGGTCCGCGGCGGCGTGCTTCTGTTCGAGCACCGGGTCGGTGTCCGGCGCGATCCACGGGTTGGTGCCGGTCAGGTCCAGGCTGTCGCCGGGCGCGAAGGCCACCTGGGCGGGCTGGACGGTGACCGACTCCACCTTCGGGGTGATGGCGCCGTGCACCCGTACGGTGCCGGACCCGGCGACGGTCGCGGAGTCGGGGCCAACGCGGAATTGGTAGGCGCCGCCGGGCACGATCTGCTTCAGGGCGCCCTCGTCCCAGTGGCTCAGGTCGGCGGCCTTCACGGACAAGGTGACGTGCTGGGTGTGCCCCGGCGCGAGCACCGCCGTCTTCTTGAAGCCGGCCAGCTGCTCCTTGGGCAGTTCGACGCCCGGCGCGGTGAACTGCGGCGCCGCATAGAGCTGGGCGACGGTCGAACCGGCGACCTTGCCGGTGTTGGTGACGTCGAAGCCGACCTTCACGGTGCCGTCGGCGGCGACGGAAGCGGGTCCCGCCGTCACGTGGGAGTAGGCGAAGTCGGCGTAGGACAGGCCGTATCCGAAGGGGTAGGTCGGCTTGCCGGTGAAGTGCATGTACGTACGGCCGAGCCCGCCGGTCTCGGACGGCGTCAGCCCGTAGTCGTCCATCGGCGGGAGCTGCGCGTCGTCGGCGTACCAGGTGAAGTCCAGGTGGCCGACCGGGTTCTGCTCGCCGAAGAGGACCTGGGCGAGCGCGGTGCCCTGGGCCTGGCCGTTGTAGCCGCTGAAGACGATCGCGGGGAAGTCCTGCTGCGCGGACCGTATGTCGTACGGTCCGTCGGCCTGCACGACCAGCGCCGTAAGGGGGTTGCCGAGCGCGGCGACGCCGCTGATCAGCGAGTCGTAGTTGCCCGGCAGCGCCAGCGCGGAGCGGTCGGTGCCCTCGTCGGCGACGCCCATGTCGGAGCCGACCACCACGACCACCAGGTCCGCCGCCTTGACCGCGCTCTGCGTCGCGGCCGAGCACTGGGCGGGCGCGGTCGCGCCGGTCGAGGTCCCGCAGGCGTCGAAGGTGACGGTCGCCGACGGGTTGGCCGCCTTGACGGCGGCGGTGATGCCCTGCACGGCGTCGACGGTGTGCGTCGGCCGGCCGGAGTAGCCGCCGAGCGTCGTGGTGCCGGCGAGGTTGCCGAGGACGACGACGTCATGGAGCGTGGCGGGGTCGGCCGGCAGCAGCGGCGACGACGTACCGGTCACCTTGTCGTTCTGCAGCAGCACCAGGTCCTGCGCCGCGACCTTCTCGGCCAGGGCCTGGTGTGCGGGCGACTCGATCTGCGCCTTGGTGATCCTCGTGAAGGCGACCTTGTTCGCCGGGTCGAACTCGCCGGTCTGCATGCGGACCGTGAAGAGCTTGGTCAGCGCGCTGTCGATCACACCGGGCGTCAGCATGCCCAGCGCTATGGCCGCGTCGATGTTCTGCGTGGTCAGCTCACCGCCGGCGCAGTTCAGCTGGGTGCCGGCCCGCAGCGCGTACGCCTGCCCGCCGGCCGCGGCGGAGATCTCCTTGCCGGTGGCGGTGTTCGTCCAGGTGGTGCCGTTGGTGGTCCAGCCGGGCGGCGCCCAGTTGTGGCTGCCCGAGGCGTAGACGTCGCCGACGGCGCCGCAGTCGGAGGTGGTGTAGCCGCCGAAGCCGTAGGTGGCCTGGAGCAGTTCGTTGACCGTGTAGGTGTCGGCGGGCGCTGGCGTGCCGTTCACCGCGTTGTACGAGGTCATCACGCCGGACACGTGCGCGTCCTGCACCAGGGAGGCGAACTGCCGGGTGTAGTAGTCCCTGACGTTCGCGTCGGTGGTGTTCGCGCTCTGCGTGTGGCGGTTGTTCTCGTCGTTGTTGAGCGCGTAGTGCTTCGCGGTCGCCGCGACCTTCAGATACGGGGTCATCGGCTTGCCGGTGATCGTCTGCCCCTGGTAGCCGTTGACGAAGGCGCCGGCCATGGCGGAGGCCAGGTAGGTGTCCTCGCCGAAGGACTCGTTGGTACGCCCCCAGCGCGGGTCGCGGTCCATGTTGACCGTGGGCGCCCAGAAGGTGAGGTCGCCGTAGTCCGACGCGGACGGCCCGATGTTGTTCTGCCCGGTCCCCCACAGCGACTTGTCGAGAAATCCACGCGCCTCGTCCGAGATCGCGGTGGTCTCCTGGTAGGTCAGCTCCGGGTCCCAGGACATGGTGGAGGCGAAGTTCACCGGGAAGCTGGTCGCCGTCACGTCCAGCTCGCCCTGCCCGCCGGCCGCGGTGTCGGCGCCGAGCCGGTTGATGCCGTGCTGGCCCTCGCTCCAGTACGTGTACTGCTGCACGCCGAGCCGCGGGATGGCGGGCGCGTTGTTGGTCTGGAGCTGCGCCACCTTCTCCGGCAGCGTCATCCGCGACACCAGGTCGGCCGCCCGTTCGGCGAACGAGTAGTGCGTGTCGAGGTAGATCGGAGTGGTCGCGGCGCCGGGCCGCGCCGCGCTCCCGGTGCTTTCCGTGCTCGCCTGTGCGACCGCCGGGATCCCGGCGACGACGCTCACCGCCATGGCGGCGGCCAGCAGCCGTCCGGCTGACGATGATCTGAGTCTTCCTCTTGACAACGTTGTCTCCTTCGCTCATGGAAGACCGCGCGCCGCGGCCGCCCATCGAACCGATGAAAACTCGCTCGCACACTGTTCAGCTTGGAATGAGCAAAAGTCAAGGATCCTTGCAACCGGCCGCCAGACCCGTACGAAGCGTCATATCCGCGCCCTGGCAGGGGAAATCAGGCGATTGGGCGTGGTGCTTCGGGGTTGGCCGCCAGGCCTGGAGGCGCTCATTGACGGTTGAAAGCCGCATGGTTGGGCCTGGTTCTGATCAACGTCGACGGAACTCCCGTTCTCGGAGAGCCGTGCCCGGGATCAGGCCGGGGTGTCGACGGTGTGCGGGCGCAGGACCATGAGCGAACCCTCCGGGGCCGCCACCATGGCGTAGGGGAAGCGGTCGAGTTCGAGGCAGAGCGTGACGTCGTCGGGGTGGACGCCTTGGCGCACGCCCTGCGCCAGCTCGCCTGCGGCGCGCGACTCCGCCGCGCGGCGGAGGAATCCGGCGGCCTCCGTCCCGGCCCCGGTGGCGCGCAGCGCGATGTACTCGGCGCAGGCCAGGTCCTCGTCGGCCCGCCCGTCCTCCCCCGTGACCACGAAGGTGACGCTCCCGCCGGCCCGCAGGACCCGGGCGGTCGCCTCCGCCACCACGAAGCTCGCGCACAGCACGAGCGGCGCGTCCTTGACCGCGAGGGCGCCGACCGTCCCCGCCGTGGTCTTCTGTACGACGGTACGTCCGCCGAGGTCGAGGGACCGCAGCATCCCGGGGGAGTTGACGGCGTCGAACCCGGGCGCGGGCGGCCCGTCCTTGAGCGCCACCCAGTCCGGGTGGCCCGCCTTGAGCTCCAGCGCGTCGTCCAGCGACCCGGCCAGGACGATCCTCTCCGCCCCGCGGGCGAAGGCCCAGGCGGCCACGGTGAAGGCACGCATGACGTCCACCACGACCGCCACGGCCGGGACTTCGGTCAGTTCGCCGATGCCGATAAAACGAGCGTCCATCCGGCTCATGATCGCGTATGGACGGACGGACGCGCCACGCCACCGGGGGCGGGCGGCGTACGCGATTCCCTTCGGAAAGTGCGCCGGGGACGGCCCGGGGAGGCCCTTTCCGGGTCCTGGAAGGGTGCGCGGGCGGGCGCGGAGGCCGGGTGCGGGTTCCGGTGCCACCCCGTCCCTCCCGCACCGGCAGCGGCGGGTTGCAGACGTCGCACGATAGCCTCTGACCTGGTCTTTCACCGACATCACCCCTAAGCTCGACCGCAGTCGAAGGGGGGCCGGATGGACCGGACCGTACGCACCGTCGAGGACCTTCTCACCCTGCTTGACGGGCTGTTCGCCTCCCGAACCGAGGCGGGCCGTCTGGCGACCGGCGACGGCAAGGACTTCTGGGACGGCTTCTACGCCGACAGGTCGCGGGAGGTCCCCTTCTTCGTCGCGAAGCCCGACGAGAACCTGGCCGCCTACCTCGACCAGGGCCTGATCGCCCCGCCCGGCCGCGCCCTCGACCTCGGCTGCGGCCCGGGCCGCAACGCCCTGCTCCTCGCCTCGCACGGCTTCGACGTGGACGCCGTCGACCTCTCCCCCATCGCCGTCGCATGGGCCGCAGAGCGCGCCCGCGAGGCCGGCGCCGAGATCCGCCTGCTCTGCGGAGACGCCTTCGCCCTCCCGGAAGCCGACCTGCCCGGCCCCTACGACCTGGTCGTCGACTCCGGCTGCTTCCACCACCTCCCCCCGCACCGCCGCATCAGCTACCTGTCCCTCCTCGCCCGCGTCCTGCGCCCGGGCGGCCACCTGGCGCTCACCGCCTTCGCGGCCGACGAGGAGGGAATGGCCTCGCAGCTCTCCGACGCGGACCTCTACCGCGAACGCGGCCTCGGCGGCGGCCTCGCGTACACCCCCGAGTCCCTGCGCTGGATCTTCTCCGACCTCCTGGCCGAGGTCGAACTGCGCCGCATGCGCGAGGAGCGCCCCGATTCGCCCGTCTTCGGCAAGCCGTATCTGTGGACGGGGCTGTTCCGCCGGGACCCCGGGGGCCACGCCGGCCGCCACCTGGCCACCAGCAGATGACCGGGCGGCAGATCACGTCATCGCGTCAGCTGTTGCACCCCTTGAGCCTCCCGCTGACCATGACGATGTTCGACGCGATGATCCAGCCCGCGCCGCCGCTCGTGTTCTTCCCGTAGATCCACTGCTGGCCCGAGGCGTTTCCGTGCCAGCAGTAGGCGTCGAAGATGTTGCCCGGATACAGCGCCCCCGACACCCCGCAGGAGAAGTCCGCCCCCGTGGAGAGGTTGTGGCCGCCGGTGTGCGTGAGGTACTGCGCGGTGGAGTCGTCCGGGTGCGTGAAGTTCTCGCAGGCGAAGGGCGTGACGAGGGACGCGGGTGCGGCGGAGGGGGGTGACGGCGCCGGCGTTCACCGTACCGAGCCTGGCGAGCATGGCTGCGGCACCCAACGTGGCGGCCGCGGTGGCTGCAAATTCCATGGCTTTCGCTCATTTCATCGTGCAGGTTGCGAGGTCGCCATTTGCCGATCAAACATCGGCGGACATCGGCTCCGTTCTCCCGCCGTCTCGTTCGACTCGCCATACGCCTGGCCCAGGCAGCTGAATGGCATTCCCGACGGAACACTTGCGGCCTGGCCCGGAGAACCGCCCCAGGCCACCTGCCACAGCGACTGTAGCGACCCCCTTAGTCCCCCGCTGGGCGACCGACGAGCGCTCTAGCCTCGAAGTTTCATGACGGGCCGCCGACGGAGTCGGTGGCCCGTTTTCGCGCTGAGGGCTGAGGCGGGACAGCCCGGGGGCCCGAGTGTCGTCTCGGGGAGGACGCCGGGTTCCACTGCTCCCGGTGGTGAGGTGCTGTCGTAGGGACGGGGAATCCGCTGGTCAGGCGGGGTTCGGCAGGAGTGCGAGCCGTTCGAGTGCGGCGGTGATGTGGCTGGTCCAGGGCCAGTGCCGGGCAAGCCGGAGGATCCGCCGACGGCCGGTGGTGACGAGCTGTCCGGCCGCGGAGAACAGGCGAAGCCGCAGGCGTCGGGGCTCCCAGAGGCGGGCTTTGCCGGTCAGGGCGAGCATCGGCATCCAGGCCAGCAGGTCGAGAGCGATCTGCACGATCTCCAGCCAGACCCTGTTCTGGGCGGTGCGATGCAGGGGCAGGTTCCGCAGGCCGGTGGCCCGGGCGGCCCGGATGCGGTCCTCCACGCGGGCCCGCAGCCGGTGTCGCAGCTCGTGTTCGGCGATCGGCCGGCCGGCGGTGTTGGTCGCGAAACAGGTCAGCCTCATGCCGTCCGCGTCCGTGAGCCGCAGCTGGGCTCCGGGGTGGGGCCGTTCCTTGCGGACGATCAGCCGCATGCCCTCGGGCCAGCCGTCCAGGACGTCGCCGGTGAGCCCGGCGACCCAGGCCCCGTCCCGGACCTCGCCGTCCGCCTCGACGGCCGGCGTCCAGGCCGAGGCCGGAACGCGTAGGACATGCTGGTGGATCGCGTCGGTGATCACCATGCCGACCGAGTAGGACAGCCATCGCCCCCGCCGGTCGAGCCAGGCCACGAAGTCGTGGGTGCCGCCCGCGGAGTCCGTGCGGACCAGGGTCCGCCGCCCGCGCCGGTACTTCTTCGGTAGCCGGGCCAGGGCCAGTTGAGCGGTGGTGATGTGGTCGGCGGCGGTGTTCGATCCCGCGTTGCCCGGCCTGAGCAGGCCGGCGACGGGTTCTCCGGTGCTGCCAGGGCCGTGGTCGACGAACGCCATGAGCGGGTGATGGCCGTAGGTCCGCTTCCAGGTCGGGGCTGCGTCCTCCTTGTCGGAGTGCGCGATCACCAGCACCCCGTCGAGGTCTACGGTCACCGTCCCGTCCGCGTCGGGCGCCGCCTGGCCGGCCAACTGCCAGGCCCGCTGGCGGGCTTGGGCCCGCGTGGAACGGATGGCCTGCAGGGCCTTCTCGCCGGAGGCGGCGAGGGTGTCGATCAGGCGGGAGACCGTCGGGTCGGAGGCGACCGGTCCGAACACGGCCGGCTCGGCCCGCAGCATGCCGACATCTGCCAGGCAGTCCCCACCCAGCGCAACCGCCAGCGCGGCATCCAGCAGGATCTTGCCCGGGTCGTGAACGGCCCGCGGCTTCCGCCAGGGCGACAGTGCCGCGGATATCGCCTGGTCAAGGCCGCTCTTGCGGACCGTCTCGACCAGCAGCACGCTCCCGGCCTGCGAGACCACGGCCCGACCGCCGCCGTCGGTGCGGACACGCGGGTAGGACCCGATAGGCTTCTTCACCCGGAGAGTGCTTCTTTCCTTGCGCCGACACGGACCCTAGACAAGTCCCATCGTTGCAGTTCAGGAGCACTCTCCGCTTATTTGATCAAGCCTCGGACAGACCTCCTCGTGAAAGCGCGAGGCTAACTCCGGTCGGCCTTGCGGGCCTTGGCCCGCCAGTCCGCGAGGCGCTCGCGGAAGCTGCGGATGACGTCCGCGTGATCGGCGCCCGAACGGACTCCGGTCACCTCGGCGACACGCTCGAAGTAGGCGACCGCCTCGGCGATCTGGCCCGCCTCGCCCAGAGAGCGGGCGGTGCGGAGGAGCACCGCGTGCGCCCCCGACTGGTAGAGGGCGCTCTCGGCGACGCGGGTCAACGCCTCGGTGTTCGAGCGCAGTGCCTGCGCGAGGTCGGTGTCCGATTCGCCCTCCGGCCAGGCCGCGAGCAGGGCGTCGGCCGTGATGCGGGCAAGCGCGTCCTGGGCTGACGCCACCGCCACCGTCCTACCGGTCCTGGCCGCAGAGGGGCGCGCCAAGGTGGATGGGCCTTGACCCCTGACCTGGCCCGTTGCGGTTTGCCTGCGTTGGGTTGCGACGGTCGCAATCGACTGTCCTGCGGACTGTGCGCGGACTCCTCGGTTCGTCAACGCCCGTCTCGGCCGTCTGAGTTATCCGATGCTGCGTGGGCGGTCATCGAGTCGCTGCTTCCGGCTCTGGACCGGGCCGGGCCGCCAGCCTTCCCGGTCACGGCCTGCACCCGCAACGCCTGCACCACCACGCGCACCCGTTATCACACGTCCGGCCTACCAGCTAGAACAGCCTGCGCCCGACTACACCACGGCAGGCAGCTCGGTGTGGAGGCGCACCATGGTTCCCTTGTCGGGAGTGGAGCGGATCTGGACGAGGTCGCAGAGCTGATGGACGAGCCACAGGCCGCGTCCGCCTAGCTGCCTCGGACTCGGGCGAGTGCGTCCGGCAAGAGGGTCGGTGAAATGTCCTGCGTCGTGAAAGTCGCACACCAGCCAGGTGTGCTGGTTCCATGCGCGTAGTATCCCTCGGCCGCCGCCATGCCGGATGCTGTTGGTGGCCACCTCGGTGGCTGCCAGGCACAACTCGCTGAGTCGCCGCCCCGTCAGGCCGGAGAGTTCGGCGCATGCGACGATCTTGTCGCGCATGGCGCCCAGGTCACCGCTGGTGTAGGCGAACTCCTCGAACCGTTCCAGGGGCAGGGAGAGCTCGGAGCACGCATAGGGCGCTTGCGAGTCGTATTCCTCGCAAGGCACGGTGCGGCCTTGGCTGCGCACCTCGGGATGGCAGCGGGCCATCTCCTCCAGCTCGGCGTCGTCGTGGTCCAGGTCATACGGGCACAGCAGCCACCAGGCAGGGCCTTGAGCGAAGACTTTGTTGAGCAACCACTCGTGGTAGCGCAGCTCATCGGCTTCAGCAGGGGTGCGCACGGTGTCCCAGGGGGATTCACCGATGCCGCGTACCGGCCGCCCGTGCGCGACGTGTTCGCTGATCCACTCCTGCCAGGCCGCAATGTGCCGGCCCGGGTAATGGGCCACGCTGCTGGTGTCGACGTAACGGACCGCGTCGTCCTCGCGGATCTCGGTACGCAGCATGGACGCCTTGTCCGGTGGGACGGCCACCACGACGGCCTCGCCGATCTCCAATGCGTCCTGGATGAAGCTCATCGTGCCCTCGACGAACTCGTCTCTGCCGCGGTACGGGTACAGCTCATGTCGGTACCCGTTGCCCGTGGTGCCCGGGCTGGGCAGAGGGGAAGTCATGGCGTCATCACCACCGGGGAATCGGGAGTCGCGAAGCCGGACAGCTCCCAGGCCGACCGCACGGTCTCGTTGGCGCCTTCCAGGACGACCTTGCGGTGCGGCAGGTTTCTGATGGCGCGCGCCGACACGGTCGTGCCGACGGCGCCGAGGAACGCGAGCTCGCGGCAGGACAGCCGCACGCTCACCTGCTGGGCGAGCAAGGTGCAGACGATCGCCTCGAAGACCGCAACGCCGTCGCTGCCGATGATTCCATTGACCATCCATCCTTTTTACCCGCGCGGTATATATGGAGAGTCGGTGACATGGAGCGGTTGCCCGGGTGGTGAGGATGCATGCAACTGATCCGCTCCACAGTGGGCGGAGCCCAGTTCTCGGCTCTCATCGAGCGCCTGGAATGGCTCGGCCGCCTGCTCGCGGAGACCGGGCGTGTGGACGAGGCCGTGGACAGCTGGAGGGAGGCGGTCGATCTCCGCAGGGCGTCGTTCTCCCTCGGCCGGGCGGTCGACGGCGCGCGTCCAGCGAGCGTCCAGGAGGACATCGCGCAGGCAGTCGCGGAGTGCGGGGGCCATGATGAGGCACATGAGCCCGCGAAGGACAGCGTCCTGCTCCACCGTTTCTGACGGACGCCAACCCTTCGGGGTTCGGTGAGGACCTCGCGAGCGCCGTGTACGACTTGGCTCTCCATCCCTCCCGGGCCGGGCGAGTAGAGGAGGCGGTTGGCTTCCAGCGACAGGCGGCTGAGCATGCCGGCCGGAGCGTGCCGGTGGCACCGGGATGCCGCCGGCCGGGGGAAGAAGCGCCGCTGGCTGCGAGCGACAGCCTCAAGGGCCGGCCCGACGCGATCGGGACGGCCCGGCCGCAGGCGGTGACGCAGACCTGCATCGTCCACCTGCTGCGTGCGTCGTCCCGCTGCGCGGGCCGCACCGTCGGCCGGACAGACCCTCACGTGGGGCTGGTACGGCCGTGCCAGTCCAGGCAGACCACCAGGGCATCGTCTTCCGCGTCCGCATCACGGTAGGCGGCCAGCTCACGCAGGACCGCACCGGGGACGTCGGCTGCTGCCAGCAGTCCGGCCGCAGTGATCGCCCGGGACAGCGCCTGCTTCTCGTAGGCCTCTCCGGCCGGGGATGATGCCGCGTACACACCGTCACTGACGAAGATCAGACGGTCACCGGGAAGTACCCTGAACTCCTGCAGCACGTACTCCGTCTGGTCGAACATCCCCAGCGGTAGCTGCGCCTCGAACGGGACGCGTTCGACGCTCTTGTCGCGCTGGCGCCACAGCTGCGGTGAACCCGCGTCCACTACCTGGACGTGACCGGTGGCCAGGTCGAAGGAGAGCAGCAGTGTGGAGACATGCGCGCTGCCGCCATGCTCGGCGTACAGAGCCTGGTCGGCGAGGGCGGCCTGGTCGGCGATCCCGATACCGGCACGACGCGCGTTGCGCAGGGCGTTGACAGCAAGGTTGGTCAACAGGGAGGCCTCGATGCCCTCGCCCATGCCGTTGGTGATGGTCAGGGTGAGGTTCTCAGCGGTGCTCGCCCAGTCGAAGTTGTCGCCTCGGATGGCGTAGGCGGGCTCCAGCTGCGCACCGATGGAGTATTCGGTGCGGGCGCACGCGCGGGCGGGCAGCAACTGCCATTGCATTTCGGCAGCCAGCGTGAGGCGGTTGACGCGCCGGGCTTGCAGGTACACGTCGGTGTCGCGTTCTGCGACCAAAATCTCGTGGCCCAGGAGCCCGGCGATGTCGACGAGGTCGCGGACTGCGACCGCGGTGCAGTGAGAAGGCGTCAAACGGACCGTCAGAACGCCCAGCCGGTCACCACGCACAGTCACCGGCAGGTGAAGAGCGATCAGGTCGTCCGCTGCTGAGATCTCCTGCTGCGGTTCCTGACTGCCGAAGGCCCGGCCCTGCACGCTGGACCGGGTCGACACGGCGACAGCGGTGTGCGGCAGGGCAGTGACCGGCTGTAGCACGGACTGGCTGTAGTCAGCCATCAGCAGATCCACCGCGTGCGCGCCGTAGTGCGCGGCCAGCACGGAGCGAACCACATCCAGGAGGGCGTGCGGAGCTGCGGTTCGCAGAGCGCGTTCGACGGACAGGAAATTCGTCATGGGTGGATTCAGGCTTCTCTCGGCAATGTGCCACGGGCGTTTTTTTCGTGGCCACAGCGGGCAAGGGTGGGAGCGGCGGGACCGAAATCCGGCCGCACCAGGTGTCACGTAGGAACGATGCTTCCGCGTGCGCACTCCCCCAATGAGATACGGGCAGCTCAGGCCGCCGGAACGTTGGCGGAATGGCTGGAAGTGCTCCGAGGCGGGGTCGGACGCCGCAATTTCGGGTTCGCTGTCTCCCTCGCAGCTGCGCACCGAGAGACTATTCGAGGGGCTGCCGCTCGAACGAAGCCCCCGCCCGGTCAGTGAACGCGAGGTGGAGCTGCGCCTGACCGCCCTCGGGCGCGCCCCTTCCCCCTCCAGGACCCCGCGACGGAACCCTCATAGCCACGCTCGCATCCGTTCCGCCCTCGACTTCGCGTCCGTATCACCGTTCACATGGTCGAATCATTGTGCGATACGGCGCGCGCGGTGGCCGTCCGCAGCGCGAAGTCGCCGTCAAACCGTTGCCATAGGGAAACTACAGGGCTGGCGTGGCGAGCCCGGCCGCACCCGCGGCCACGTTCACACGCCCGGACTGCGGGGTTCATCACCCCGCCTGCGGCGTACAGGGCAGCCCACCGGCGCAGTGGACACAGGTCCGCCACCGGCGTGCCCGCCACGAGAGAACGGCACGCAGTGGCCCAGAGGAGCCAGCGGCGGATCGTACACCCCTGAGGTGCGCGGGCGAAGATCGGGCGACGCGCGGGGGCCGAGACGAAACGAACACGCCCGCTCTTACCTTGGGCACTGACGGGAGCCGGTTGCCAGAGAGGCACCCCGTAGGCAATATTTGCCTCACGGCAACTATCTTCGAGTTGATGAGGTGAGGGATTCGCCCAGCGAGTCCTCAGCAATTGGTCTCCCCCGAAGCGCACAGCGACAGCACCACAGAGCCCGGCTCCCCCTGGGACGGGGCTCCGTATCCTGTCCTGCTCACTGACGTCCAGGGCATGGTCGTGCTGAGCAACGCTGCCGCAGCCGTCCTCCTGCCCGCTGCCCGGCCCGGCGCGCGACTCAAGGATGTGGCGCCTGCGTGGCTCTCCGCGGCACACGACGTTCTGCGTACTCCCGGCCTCGAGGCGAGCAGGCCTTTGTCGGGCGTGATGGGGGCTCGCAGTTTCGAGGCGCATCCCAGCGTGCAGGCTGACGGGTCCGTGGTGTGGTGGCTGGTGGATGACACCGACCACCGGTTGGTACGTGAAGCCCTGACCGTGGAGCGGGAGCGGACCGCATTCTTGGCGGAGGCGTCCAACATGCTTCTTTCCTCGCTCAATCTGGGACGCTGTATGGGTGTGACCGCACAGCTGGCCGCCGAGTATCTCGCCGACGCGGCGCTGGTGGTTGCACCCTCGCGCGGACGGCGGATGCCGGTGGTGACCTCCCTTCGTGGTGCCAGCCCCACCACGAAGCACGAGGCCGCCGATCCGAACGACGTGCCGGGCCTGAGCGAGGCCCTGCGGGGCTTTCCTCCGGTGCCCTCACGCTGGATCGACCCCGGCGGCGCCCCCCGGTGGATGGTGCCCGAGGACTTCGGTCCGGTCGGCTCGATAGTGATCACCCCGCTGCCCGGGCATGGCGTCCCGGCCGGCGCACTCATCCTGCTGCGCCGTTCCGACACCATGGCCTTCACCCAGAACGAGGAAGTCTTCGCCCAGTTGTTCGCGGCCAGAGCCGGAGCGGCCATGTCAGCCGCCCGCCTGTACGCGGAACAGGCCGCGATCACGGACGTGCTGATGCAAGAGCTGCTGCCGCCCACGCTGCACCAGATCTGCGGCATCGACTTCGCCGGCGGCTACCGGCCATCGGCCGATCACGAACGTGTCGGCGGGGACTTCTATGACGTTCACCCTGCCGCGGTCGAGGGCGAAGCCTCACTCGTGGCGCTCGGCGACGTCTGCGGCAAGGGCCTGGAAGCCGCCGTTCTGACCGGGAAGATCCGCAACACGCTGCAGGCCCTGCTGCCTATGGCCGATGACCACCAGCGGATGATCAGCCTGCTGAACACGGCGCTGCTGACCTCGCACCACACGCGGTTCGCAACGCTGGTCCTGGCCTCCGCCGTGCGCAACGGCAGTGACGTGGAGTTGAGGCTGACCAGCGCAGGCCATCCGCCCCCACTGATCCTTCGCAAGAACGGCACCGTCGAGGAGGCCGACACCAGCGGCACTCTGGTGGGGGCACTACCTCACGCCACGGCCCGTACCGCTGCTCTGACGCTTTCCCCTGGGGAGTCCTGCGTCCTGTACACGGACGGAATCACCGAAGCCAAGGGCGGCCTCACCGGCGATTCGCAGTTCGGAGAAGATCGTTTGAAGCGGGCGCTGGGGCAGTGCGGGGGCATGCCGGCCGAGAGCATAGTGGAACATGTCCAGATGCTCGCTGCCCAATGGGTCGGGCACCGCCCCCACGACGATATGGCCGTCGTCGTGATCGCCGCTCCCCGAACCCACCACCTCACCGCGGTCAGCGGCCATACCCGGGGCAGGTTCACTTCGTGATGACCAGCAGTCCGAACCGCCTGCAGGACCAGGGGAGAATCCGGAATCTGGCAGACGAACTGTGGCAAGCCGTCCAGGCAACCGACGAGCACACCGCCACCGAGGTGGTGCTGCGCGCTCTGGAAGAAGGCATGGAACCGGAGACAGTGCTGCTGGACGTGATCGCCGCGGTTCAGGGCAAGGTCGGTGAGGAATGGGCCGACAACCGCCTGACCGTCGCCCAGGAGCATGCCGCGACCGCCATCAGCGAACGTGCGGTCGCCGCCTTGGCGCTGCACCCCGCCGCTCGCACCGAACCCACCCGCGGCAGAATCACGGTGGCCTGTGTGGACGGTGAATGGCACGCCCTGCCCGCCCGCCTGCTGGCCGAGGTCCTCAAACTGCACGGCTGGCGTGTGGACTACCTCGGCGCGCAGGTCCCCGCTCCACACCTCATCGCCCACCTGCACCGCAGCGACGCTGATGCGGTCGCCCTCTCCAGTTCGATCGCGACCCGGCTGCCCACCGCGCACGCCGCGATCACCGCCTGCCAGGCCATCGCCGTGCCCGTCCTGGTCGGTGGAGCCGCATTCGGCGCCGACGGACAGTACGCTCGCCTCCTCGGCGCCGACGCCTGGGCCTCCGACGCCCGCACCGCAGCCGACCGCCTCGCACGAGGCCCGCTGGCGCGCCCGCGCACGAACCACCAGCCCATCGACGACCTTCCCCATCTCGCCGACCAGGAATACACCATGGTCGCCCGCAGCAGCGCCGCACTCGTCCGAACCGTGTTCACCGGCCTGGAAGAAGCATTCCCGGCCTTTCGCGACTACACCGAGCTCCAACGGGATCACACCACCGAGGACCTCACACACATCGTGCAGTTCCTCGCCACTGCGCTCTACCTGGGGGACACGGACCTGTTCACCGGCTTCATCACCTGGACCGCCCGCGTCCTGAGCTCGCGCGGCGTCCCCCTGCAGAGCCTGCCGCCTTCCCTGGGGATCCTTGCCGGCGAACTGAAGGACTTTCCCCGCGCCACCCACACCCTGGAACGCGGCATCAACGCGCTCGGCCCCGTCCCACCGCCCACTACCGGGAACCTCGCATGACGACGTCCCCCTCCCCCTACCTGCGCCTGACCACCGTCGACGCCGCCACCACAGTCCGTATAGAAGTGAACGGCGATCTCGACTACGACAGTGCCCCCCACCTCTTGGCAGTCGTCACCGGCAAGCTGGCCGAGCGTCCCGATCTGAAGGACCTGCACCTGCACTGCGCCGGGCTAGGGGCGATCGACTCCATAGGACTGTCCGCTCTGCTGATGATTCACCGCCACACCAGTACAGCAGGCGTCCGCCTGCACCTGGAGCACCGCACAGCTCGCCTGGAACGGCTCCTGGCCATCACCGGTACGCTGGACCACCTCACGACCGTCACCACCGGCGACGCGAACGCGCCCGCCGACACAGCACAAGCCAAACCCAGAACCAACGCGACACCGGCCCGCCTCACCGGACCGGACAGCACCGCCTGACCCCACACCCCGGCTTGTCAGAGGAAACAGCAGACACACCAATGGGGAAGCATGCCCGCGCCAGACTTCGCCACACACAGGGACACCCACGACGCTGCCCAGACTGCCAACGGCATCGTCGAACTCCTCGACGTGATGTGGGAAAGCGCACGGGAAACGGCTAATCCTGCACCCGCCTCGGCCTCTCAGCTCCGCCTGATGTATGTCGTGGACCGCTTTGCAGGCATACGCATGCACGCCCTGTGCAAACAGCTTGCCACGACTCCTCCGTCGGTAAGCCGCATGTGCGACCGACTCCAGGCCCTGGGCTTCCTGGAGCGGCTGCCCTGTGCTGACAGCGGGCGGGAAGTAGCCTTGCAGCTCACTTCCGCCGGTCAAAGCCACCTGCAGCGTATCCGCGAGCAGCGCGAAAACATGCTGCACCAGGCAATCAACGCCATGCCGGAAGGCGACCGGCGTGCACTGGCCAAGGGACTCGCCGGCCTGCATCTCCAGCTCACCCACGACACGGACGCGCCGGCCGAACCGCCCGGCTCCCCGCAGGTGGCGCAGGAAAGGACAGCCGAGACGATCCCGGTCACAGCCGACGTCTCGATTGTCCACCGTCCTGGCGAAAGTGCATGATCCTACGGGTCACGGGCACCACTACGCCAGCCTGCTGATCAAGCACGGCGAGTCCGTGAAGACCGTATCCGAGCGCCTCGGCCACACGAACGCGGCCATGACGCTCAACATCTACACCCACCTGTGGCCCGACTCCGAAGAACAGACCCGGGCCGCCGTCGACAAGGCCTACGCGAACACCCCCGACGAGGGCGACGCAGAGGCCCGCGCGGCGGCCTGAAAGCCCCCAGAACTGACGTGACGTCAATTCTCTTGCGGACTGTGTGCGGACTGCAAGAGGTCCCCGAGGCCGCCCGGCTGCAAAGCCGCAGGTCAGACGTCGATTTTCGAGCGATCGAGCGTCGTGGCGGAGTTGGTGATGAACTCCTTGCGGGGGGCCACCTCGTTGCCCATCAGGAGGTCGAAGGCCTGTTCTGCTGCTTCGATGTCGCTGATGTTGATGCGGCGGAGGGTGCGGTGGCGGGGGTCCATCGTGGTTTCGGCGAGTTGGTTGGCGTCCATTTCGCCGAGGCCCTTGTAGCGCTGGATGCCGTCCTTGTAGCGGACGTTGCGGCGCTGGAGGTCGAGGAGGGTCTGGCGCAGTTCGCTGTCGGAGTAGGTGTAGATGTACTTGTCCTGGCCCTTCTTGGGCTGGACGAGTTCGATGCGGTGGAGTGGGGGGACCGCGGAGAAGACGCGGCCCTCTTCGACCATCGGGCGCATGTAGCGCTGGAAGAGGGTCAGCAGGAGGCAGCGGATGTGGGCGCCGTCGACGTCGGCGTCGGCCAGGAAGATCACCTTGCCGTAGCGCGCCTGGTCGATGTCGAAGGTGCGCCCGGAGCCGGCTCCTATCACCTGGATGATGGCGCCGCACTCGGCGTTCTTGAGCATGTCGGAGACCGAGGACTTCTGGGTGTTGAGGATCTTGCCGCGGATGGGCAGCAGGGCCTGGAACTCCGAATTGCGGGCGAGTTTGGCGGTGCCGAGGGCCGAGTCGCCCTCCACGATGAACAGTTCGCTGCGCTCCACGTCGTCGCTGCGGCAGTCGGCGAGCTTGGCCGGCAGGGAGGAGGTCTCCAGCGCCGTCTTCCTGCGCTGGGCCTCCTTGTGCTGGCGGGCGGCGATGCGGGTCCTGGCGGCGGCGACGGCCTTCTCCAGGACGGCGCGGGCCTGGGCCTTGGCGTCGCGCTTGGTGGAGGTCAGGAACTCCTTGAGTTCCTTGGCGACGACGGTGGCGACGATCCGGTTGGCGGCCGAGGTGCCGAGGACCTCCTTGGTCTGGCCCTCGAACTGCGGCTCGGCAAGGCGCACGGTCACGACGGCCGTCAGGCCCTCCATCGCGTCGTCCTTGACGATGTCGTCCTCGGCGACCCGCAGCAGCTTGGCGGCCCGCAGCGCCTCGTTCATGGTCTTGGTGACGGAGCGCTCGAAGCCCGTCACATGGGTGCCGCCCTTGGGCGTGGCGATGATGTTGACGAACGAGCGGGTGGTGGTGTCGTAGCCCGTGCCCCAGCGCAGGGCGATGTCGACGCCCAGTTCGCGGGTGACCTCGGTCGGTGTCATGTGGCCGCGGTCGTCCAGGACCGGCACGGTCTCCTTGAACGTGCCGCTGCCGGTGAGCCGCAGGACGTCGCAGATCGGCTTGTCGGGGGCCAGGAACTCGCAGAACTCGCTGATGCCGCCGTCGAAGTGGAAGGTCTCCTCGACGGGCTTGTCCGACTCGATGCCGCGCTCGTCCCGCACCACGATGGTCAGGCCGGGGACGAGGAAGGCGGTCTGCCGGGCGCGCTGGTGCAGGTTCTCCAGCGAGAGCTTGGCGTCCTTGAGGAAGATCTGCCGGTCCGCCCAGTACCGCACGCGGGTGCCGGTGCGGGTGCGGGGGATCTTCTTGGCCTTGGTGACGCCGCTGGCGGGCTCGAAGCGCGCTTCGGGGCCTGCGCCGGAGAAGGAGCCGGGCACGCCGCGGCGGAAGCTGATGGCGTGGGTGTGGCCGCTCCTGTCGACCTCCACGTCGAGCCGGGAGGACAGCGCGTTGACCACGGAGGCGCCGACGCCGTGCAGGCCGCCGGAGGCGGCGTAGGAGCCGCCGCCGAACTTGCCGCCGGCGTGCAGCTTGGTCATGACGACCTCGACGCCGGACAGCCCCGTCTTGGGCTCGACGTCCACCGGGATTCCCCGGCCGTTGTCCCGGACCTCGATGGAGCCGTCCTCGCCGAGGATCACCTCGATGTGGTCGCAGTGGCCGCCCAGCGCCTCGTCGACGGAGTTGTCGATGATCTCCCACACGCAGTGCATGAGGCCCCGGCTGTCGGTGGAGCCGATGTACATGCCGGGCCGTTTGCGAACCGCTTCGAGCCCTTCGAGAACGAGCAGGTGCCGCGCTGTGTAGTTGGAGCCGTCGCGATCTGCGCCCGTCAGCAGCGCGGAGGACGGCACGGATGTTTCGGCGGTCACGCGGACAACTCCTCGATCTGGATGGCCTGAAGGTCTTCAGCCGTATCGGTGAGAGGGTACCGAGGTCAGCGAGGGCGGCCACGCCGCCACCCGGTATCCGGGCCTCCATCCTAGTCCGGTTCGAGCATGCGTTCGATCACCCGCGCGAGTGATACACATGTCACGTTCCCAAAGAGGCATGAACCATTTAGGCTCCGGGCACGTCCTCACCAACACCCCGGCAAGCCGGTCGGGGCGAAGTTCGGACAAGCACACCAAAAGCCGCACAAGCAACATCCGACGAAAAAACTCCTATTCGCCGCCAATCGGTCACACCCAGTCACCCCGAGGCCCGTTTTCGAGGAAAAGTCGTCAGCGGGAACGTTTTCGGCCTGGTTGGATGTTGACCCTGGTACGACAGCTCGTCGAGCTAGAGAAGAGGCGACGTGACTACTGTTCTGACCCCCGCGAGTCCGCTGACAGCGGCAGACCGCTGCGACCGTTGCGGCGCTCAGGCCTACCTGCGTGTCGTGCTCATCAGTGGCGGAGAGCTGCTTTTCTGCGCGCACCACGGCCGAAAGTTCGAGCCGGAGCTCAAGAAGATCGCTGCGGAAATACAGGACGAGACCGGACGGCTTACCGACCCCCCGGCGTCGGCGGGAGACGACGAGCGCTGACACATCGCACCAGCGACTAGCTCGGACCTGCGGGCGGACGGACCCCATGAGGGGGTGTCCGCCCGCAGGCTTTGTCTCACATGTGCTGGGCCACCAGCCCCGACACCGCGGACACCCGCGTGTACACACCGGGATAGGCCGCCTCGGCGCAGCCCGTCCCCCACGAGACCAGGCCGATCAGCTTGCCGTCCGCGACCAGCGGGCCGCCGCTGTCGCCCTGGCAGGCGTCCTTGCCGCCGCCAGTGACCCCCGCGCACACCATGGATGCGCGCAGATACCTGCCGTCGGCGTCGCCCGGATACGCCTTCTCGCACACCGTGTCCGCCAGGACGTCCACCGTGGCCGTCCGCAGCGAGTCCGGATACGCGCCCTGGCCGGTGGTGTCACCCCAGCCGTAGACCTGCGCCTCGGTACCCGCCGTATAGGGAGCGGTGTCCGCAGGACCGGCCATCGGGATGACGGCGCCGTCGGGCAGCGCCTGCGACAGCGTGATCACCGCGACGTCGCCGGCGTTGGTCGTCGCGTCGAAATCGGGGTTGACCCACACGTCGGAGAGCGGCACTTCCTCGCCCGCCGTACCGCTGAGGTCCGTACGCCCTGAGATGACCCGCAGGTCCGGCAGGTTCCGCCAGTCCGCGACGCCCAGCGCCTCCTGGCCGAAGCAGTGTGCCGCGGTGACGACCGTACGCGGCCCGACCGCCACACCGCCGCAGAACTGCCCTGACCTGCCGGAGCCGAAACGCTGCCGGCTGGCGAGGGCCACCACCCAGGGCTCGCTGTCGGTGGTGGTCGGCGCACCGCCGACCACGACTCCGTTGGCGGCGGCCGGTGCCGCGGGCGCCGCCAGGGGGACGGCGAGCGCCGGCAGCAGGGCCGCCGCGGCTATCAGGGCGCGGCGGCTGCCCGCAGCGCGACGGCGGAAGAGGACGGGGATGGCGGGGATGGGGACATGCATACGGCCTCCTGACCCTGTGAATCACTCTGGACACCCAGAGTCATCGATCGGACAGGAGGCCGCATCCGCAGCGGCGGGCAGCCGCACCGGCAGAGCCAGGGGCGAATCGGCGCGGTCGGCAGAGAGCCGCCGCCCTGCAGTGCAGGGCGGCGGCTCTCCGTAAGACGGTGGCAGGGGCTGGGTCAGTCGAGGTAGTCCCGCAGGACCTGGGAGCGCGACGGGTGCCGCAGCTTCGACATCGTCTTGGACTCGATCTGCCGGATCCGCTCCCGGGTGACGCCGTAGACCTTGCCGATCTCGTCCAGCGTCTTGGGCTGCCCGTCCGTCAGGCCGAAGCGCATGGAGACCACGCCGGCCTCGCGCTCGGAGAGGGTGTCGAGCACCGAGTGCAGCTGCTCCTGCAGAAGCGTGAAGCTGACCGCGTCCGCGGGCACGACCGCCTCGGAGTCCTCGATGAGGTCACCGAACTCGCTGTCGCCGTCCTCGCCCAGCGGGGTGTGCAGCGAGATCGGCTCGCGGCCGTACTTCTGGACCTCGATGACCTTCTCCGGGGTCATGTCGAGTTCCTTGGCCAACTCCTCCGGGGTGGGCTCGCGGCCCAGGTCCTGGAGCATCTGGCGCTGCACGCGGGCCAGCTTGTTGATGACCTCGACCATGTGCACCGGGATACGGATGGTGCGGGCCTGGTCGGCCATCGCGCGGGTGATCGCCTGCCGGATCCACCAGGTGGCGTACGTGGAGAACTTGAAGCCCTTGGTGTAGTCGAACTTCTCGACCGCACGGATCAGGCCCAGGTTGCCCTCCTGGATCAGGTCCAGGAAGAGCATGCCGCGGCCGGTGTAGCGCTTGGCCAGCGAGACGACCAGCCGGAGGTTGGCCTCCAGCAGGTGGTTCTTGGCCCAGCGGCCGTCCTCGGCGATGATCTCCAGCTCGCGCTTGAGCTTGGGGGCGAGCTTGTCGGCCGCCGCCAGCTTGTCCTCGGCGAAGAGGCCGGCCTCGATGCGCTTGGCCAGCTCCACCTCCTGCTCGGCATTGAGCAGCGGGACCTTGCCGATCTGCTTGAGGTAGTCCTTGACCGGGTCGGCGGTGGCGCCGGCGACCGCGACCTGCTGTGCGGGCGCGTCGTCCTCGTCGTCGTCGGAGAGCACGAAGCTCTCGGACTCCGTCTTCTCGGCCTCGTCCTCGCCGGCCTTGCCGGGAGCGGCGTCCTCGATCGCCTCCTCCGCCTCGACCGCCTCGTCCTCACCGGGAGAAGCAGCGGTCTTCTTGGCCGCAGCCTTCTTCGCGGGGGCCTTCTTGGCGGCCGTCTTCTTGGCGGCGGCCTTCTTCGCGGGCGCCTTCTTGGCTGCTGGGTTTTCCGCCTCCACCGATGGCTCCACCGTGGTCTCGGCCTCGGCCGCCGCCTCGGGAGCGGGGGCCTTGGGCGCTACGGTCTTCTTGGCAGGGGCCGCCTTGGTGGCGACCGTCTTGGTGGCAGTACGCTTCGCCGGGCTCTTGGCTGCGACGCTCTTACGGGTGCGCTTGGGCGCCTCAGCGGCACTCACCATCAGCGTCACACCCTCCTCGTCGAGGACCTGGTTGAGGCTGCGCAGAACGTTCTTCCACTGGGTTGCCGGAATCTGGTCCGCTTCGAACGCCCGACGCACATCGTCGCCTGCGATCTGCCCCTGGGCCTTACCCTGCTCGATGAGCGCCATCAGAGACTCGGACTCGGCGATCTCGGACGGGAGCGTACGGGATGTGCTGGCCGACACGAACAACCTCTCGGAACGATGGGAACGACTCGGTGGAACCGCGGAGCGACTCGGCGTCAAGATCGACGCCGAAACTTCCTCGTACGGCCGCCACCTCTTAAGTCATCGCACTGCCTCGCCTGGCGTTACGCCCAGCTTACGTGGCCCGAGTCACACCCCAAATTGTGCAGATCAGCGGCAAAGTCGGACATGTGACACGCACGGGGCCGCCGCAGGCCCCCGACTGGGGGGCGACCACGGCGGCCGGGCGGGGCGGTCAGTGCTCTCGGGGGGCGGGGACGACATGGTCGGCCGGGGCGGCCGCCTGCTCGGAGGGAACGGCGAGCAGCTGGCGCATCGCGGCCTCCGCCGTGCCGCCGTCGCCCTCGGCGAGCGCGTCGACGATGCGGTGGTGCAGCCCTACCGAGGTGTCCCCGGGCCGCTCGCAGCCGGTGACCGGGCCACCGGAGACGTGCAGCGCGGACGAGACGATCCCCGAAAGGTGCTCCAGCATGCGGTTGCCCGCGACCTGGAGCAGCAGCGTGTGGAATTCCACGTCGGCGCGCGTGAAGGTGAGCGCGTCGCCCTGGGCCGCGGCATGCGCCATGATCTCGGCCATGTCGGCCAGCCGCTGCTGTACGTCCTCGCGGCCGTGACCGGCGGCGAGCCGGGCGGCCAGCGGTTCGATGGTCCAGCGCAGCTCCTGCAGCTCGCGGCGCTGCTCGTCGCGCTGCGGCCCGAAGGCCCGCCATTCGATGATGTCGGGGTCGAGCAGATTCCAGTCGCTGACCGGGCGGACCCGGGTGCCGACGTTGGGGCGGGCGCTGACCAGGCCCTTGGCCTCCAGGACCCGCAGGGACTCCCGGACGACGGTGCGGGAAACCTCGAAGCGCTGGCCGATCTCCTCGGGGACCAGCGGGCGGTCTGCGCCGAGGTCGCCGGAGACGATCATCTGTCCCAGCTGCTGGACGAGTTGGCCGTGCAGTCCCCGGCCGCGGCTGCCGCCCGCGCGGCGGCCCACCCGGCTCATGTCCGGATCCATGCCGTCCCAGGAGCCGAGTCCTGGGCGGTCGCCGCCGGGGGCGTCGGCATACGAGTAGCGGTCCAGCTCGCCCGGGCCGGCGATGCCGGAGTCGGCGGATCGAGCCGCGGTCATCATGGTGTGCGCAAGGGTACTCACGCATCCTTTGTCGGCGATGCCGATGCGGGCCTTGAGGGCTTTGCTGAAAAGCACACGAAAGGGTGAGCGCTCATCACCTGATAATTGACGTTTTATGGGGACGAATCAACCCTCTTCGCCTTCGATTCCGACAGCGCCCGCCGAGCGGACGGGAGTTGGCCCGCGCCCCCGCCGCCGACCGCGCAACGCTCCTGCCACATAGGCGATGACCAGGCAGGACAGCGACAACGCCAGCGCCACGAAGAGCGGTTGGGCGGCCGAGCGGAGCGCCGCGATCGCGGCACGGTCGTCGGCCTGCGGCGCCCCGGTCAGCAGTGACCACAACGCGCCGCCCGCGTCGAGGAACTGGCGCCCCGCCTTCCCACCGAGCAGCGCCCGTACGCCCGGTGCGACCAGCAGCGGGACCGACAGCACCGCGGACAGCCCGAGTGCGGTGGTTCTGAAGGCGCATGCCGCGAAGACCCCGGTCCATGCGCAGCCGACGGCCAGTGCCCCCCAACCCGCGGTCGTGGCCGACAGGGCCGCGGGGTCCGGGGCGTGGCCGGGCCCGAGGGTGAGCCGCAGTGCGGCGCAGTTCAGCAGCGCCGCCAGTGCGGCCAGGCCGAGCGCGAGGGCACCGCTCACCGCGAGTTTGGCCGCGAGCAGCCGGGCGGCGCGCGGCTCCGGGCCGATGCCAGGGGTCAGCGCGGGGTAGGCGAACTCCTGGCCGTAGGACAGCGCGCCCAGCGCGCCCGCGCCGACCGCGGCGGCGGGCAGCGGGATCGCCGCGGGCCAGCCGGACAGCAGCCGCAGCGGTGAGGTGTGCGCGGCGCCGCCGCGCGCCATCAGCAGGGTGCACACGACCGAGGCGGCGAGTGCTGCCGCGGCCGTGGGCCAAGGGGTGCGCACACCGAAGCAGCGGCGCAGTTCGTAGCGCACCGGATGCAGCGGGCGGTGGGGGGTGCGGCGCGGCGCGGGCCGGCTCCTGGGGGCCGGCAGCGGAACCCGGCGGCGCGCGTCGTAGGGCGCCTGCTCTGCGGCCCGCTCGTCTTCTGGGGCGGCGGCCGCAGCCGACTCGTCCGCCAGCTGGTGCAGCAGGATGCCGTGCCGGTAGGCGACCTCCCCGACGGCGGCGGACGTGGCGCCGTAGACGGCGATACGGCTTCCGCTGGTGGCGACCACCTCCGCACCCTTCTCGGCGAGCAGACCGGCCAGCCGCTGGGCGTACGGGGAGCGTACGGCGACGTGCGGGCGCAGCCGCGTGCCGGCGAAGAGCGCGGCGGACTGGTCGGCGACGATCCGCCCGTCGGCCAGGACGACCACCCGGTCGGCCGTCCTGGCCAGCGCCCCGGCGTCCCGCCCCGTGAGCAGGACGGCGCCGCCCGCGGCCGCGTGACGGCGTACGAGCGCGTGCATCCAGGCGGCCTCGCGGGGCGGGAGGTCGCGCACCGGGTCGTCCAGGACGAGCGCGTGCGGGTCGGGCAGCAGCGCTGCGGCGAAGGCGAGCCTGCGGTCCATGCCGAGCGAGTACGTGCCCAGCCGCCGGTCGGCCACCGCGCCGAGTCCGACGGCTTCCAGCAGCTCGTCGGCGCGTGCGGCCCGCAGGCCGTGGGCGGCGCAGAGCATCCGCAGGTGGCTGCGGGCGGTCCTGCCCGGGTGCCCGGGGACGTCACCCAGGACCGCGCCGACCGCCCTGGCCGGTCGCGCCAGCTCGTGCAGCGGGCAGCCGTCGACGAGGGTGGCGCCTCTGCCGGGCTGGAGGCCGAGCAGAAGTCGGACCGCGGTGGACTTGCCGGACCCTTTTGGTCCGAGCAGGCCTGTGACCTCGCCGGGAGGGATGTCGAAGGTGAGGTCGGCGACGGCGGGCGGTGCATGGCGGCGGGGCTTGCTGGTCAATCCGATGGCCTGGATCACCCCAGCACCATAACTCCGCAAATGGGACAAACAGCCCCGCGAACTACACCTCGGGCCGGAGCATCGGCGGATTGAGCAGGGTGGCCCCGCCCGCCCTGAACAACTGTGCGGGACGCCCGCCCTGACGTGTCGTCGTCCCTCCGGTGGGCACCAGGAAGCCCACCGTGCCAGTCACCTTGCGGTGGAAGTTGCGCGGGTCCAGCGCCACCCCCCACACCGCCTCGTAGACCCGGCGCAGCTCGCCCACGGTGAACTCGGGCGGGCAGAAGGCCGTGGCCAGCGACGAGTACTCGATCTTGGACCTGGCCCGCTCCACCCCGTCGGACAGGATCCGCGCATGGTCGAAGGCCAGCGGCGCCGCGTCCCCGGGATGCTCCTGCCCGCCCTCGGCGAGCAGGGTGCCGACCGGCGCCCAGCGCGCGCTGCGCGCGTCCCCGCCGGCCCGCGGCGCGGGCAGGTCGGGCGCCAGCACCAGGTGGGCGACGCTCACCACCCGCATCCGCGGGTCGCGCTGCGGATCGCCGTAGGTCGCGAGCTGTTCCAGGTGGGCGCCGCTCTGCGCCCGCAGCCCGGTCTCCTCCGCCAGTTCGCGTGCGGCGGCCTGGGACAGGTCCTCGTCGGCCCGGACGAAACCGCCGGGAAGTGCCCATCTGCCCTGGAAGGGGGGCTCGCCGCGACGCACCGACAGCGCACAGAGCGCATGGTGCCGCACGGTGAGCACGACCAGGTCGACGGTGACGGCGAAGGGCGGAAAGGCCGACGGGTCGTAGGGCGACATGAACGTGATCTTAGTCGTCTGCCTGACGATAATCAGCAGGTTCGACACCTGCTCCGCGATCACTTCCCTCCCGCTGCCCGACCGCGTCAGGCACCGAGCCGCAGCCCCGGCGCCGCCTCCTCGACCATCGCTGTGCCCAGCCGCCCGACCCGCACCGCGAACGGCGCCTGCGCCACCCGCATCCCGCCCAGCCGGACCGCCCCCGCCGGCGCCCGGGTCAGCGGGCGCAGCGCGACGGTCCCGCCCGGCACGTCGGGCCGCACCCCGGCCAGCGCCGCCAGCAGGTGCACCGACCCGGCCGCCGCGAGCGCCGCGGGACGGCACGCCATCGGATGCGGGCACGGCGCCTGGCTGCCGGTGCGCTGCTCCCCCGCGTATATCTCGGGCAGCCGCAGCCCGAAGGCCGCCGACGCGTCCAGCACGCCGGTCACCAGTGCCGCCGCGGCCTCCTCAAGACCCGCCGCCGCCAGCCCTGCCGCGGCCACCGCGGTCTCGTGGACGCGCACGGCGCCGCTCCTGTGCCCGAACGGACTGAAGCCGGGCGCCCCTGCCGACAGGGTGCGCAGACCCCAGCCGCTGTCGAGTCCGGGCGAGGCCAGCACCCGCCCGAGTTGCGCGGCCCGAGCCGTGTCGAGCAGGCCGGGCGCCGCCTGGCCGCCGCCGGCCAGCCCCGTGTCGAGCAGGTGCGCGAGCGAGGAGGTCACCGTGTCCAGCGCCTTGCCCTCCGCGGTGCAGGCCGCGGCGGGGCGCCCGCCGCCCGGGTCGCCGATCCAGAACCGCTCCTGGAAGGCTCCGCGTATTGCTGCCGCCCGCTCCCGCCACTGCTGCGCCCCGGGTCTGCCGAACGCGTCGAGCAGGTCCGCCCCGTGCAGCGCGGCCCGGTGCGCATGGGCCTGCACCTCCGCGCGCAACGGCCCGCCGGGCGCCGGGTCGGCGACGAGTCCGCCGGCGTCCGACGCCGCCGAGGCGCCGCGCAGCCAGCCCAGGCACCGCTCGGCGGCGGGCAGCAGCGCCGCCACCTCGCGCTCGGGCAGCCCCCACCGCCACGCTTCGGCCAGCACGCTCACGAACAGCAGCGTCGCCTCCGTGGCGGACGACAGCGGCGGCAGGTGCGGGCCCATGTCGCGCGGTGTGCCCGGCATCCGCCCGCCGGCGGGGTCCTGGAGCCGGGCGAGCATGCGCAGCGTCCCGGCCGCCAGCCGGGTGCCGAACGGCAGCAGCATCCGTGCGGCCCACAGCGCGTCGGACGGCGCAGGCCCGAGCCGCCACGGCGCCCCGCCCGCGGTGTGGAGGTCCGCGGGATGCCGGGGGTCGCGCAGCAGCAGCCCGTGGAGGTCGTCCAGCGCGGTGCCGAGCAGCGCTCCGGCCCTCGGGTCGTCCGCGTCGAGCACCGCGTCGCCCCACAGCCGCGGCGGCCTGGCCGGCCGGGCAGGGCCGGGGACGGCGCCGGCCGCGGTGAGCGGGCCGGTCGCCAGGTCGATCGTCCACGACGCCCCGGCCGGCAGGTCGAGCCGCCAGCACAGCAGCCCCTTCGCCGCCACGGCGGTGTCCGGCGCGGGCCTGGCCACGGTTCGGACCGCGTACTCGCCGTCGGTCCAGCGCAGTCCCGCCCCGCTGACCGTGCACGAGACCGCGCCGCCCGGCCTGCCGACCGCGACCGACGCCAGCGCCGCCAGGTCGGTCCCCATGGTGACCTCCACCGGCAGCAGCACCCGCAGCGGTCCCGTGTTCGTCACGGTGATCCGCTCGGCGCCGTCCGCGGTGCGCACCCGCTCGACGGTGACGGACGGGTCGGGGCCCCGGTCCGCCGCTGTCCGCACGACGGCCAGGAAGCGGACGCGGTCGGCGCCCACCGACGCGGCCTGGACCGGAAGCGGTTCCGCCCCCTCGACGGTGAGCACGCACCTGGCCAGCAGCCGGCGCCCGTCACGGTAGAGGCCGCCGCACCCCTCGCCCCGCAACTGCCCGTCCCGGCCCGAGATCGCCAACGCCGGTGCGGCCACGCAGATCAGCGCGTCGTGGACGGCCATCGGCAAGCCCCCGGTGCCGACCGGCCTCTGCCGCGGTGGCGCCGTCACCGCTTTCCGCCCGCCACGGCCGGGCTCCGCCGGTGGGCGTGCCCGCCGACCGCGTACGGGTGCGGGCGCTTCTGCTGTCGCGCTGAGTACTGCACTCCTGAAGAACGGCCCGCCGAGCACGCAGGTCACGGGCCGTCTACCGTTCCTGGACGAGGGATACCGCTCGCCCCGCACCAGGAGGGCGCGCAGCCGCACAGAAGAGGAAGACGCAGCATGCCCGTCCACCGCCAGCCCGGCACCATCCTCACCGACCACCGGATCCAGGTGCCGCTCGACCATGCGGAGCCCGGCGGAGAGCACATCGAGGTCTTCGTGCGGGAGGTGGTGGCGGCCAAGAAGGGCGCCGACCGGCTGCCGTGGCTGCTCTTCCTCCAGGGCGGCCCCGGCAATCGCAGCCCGCGCCCGCTGGGCAGCGACGGGTGGCTGGCCCGCGCCCTGGAGGACTACCGCGTGCTGCTGCTGGACCAGCGCGGCACCGGGCTGTCCACTCCCGCCAACCGCCAGACGCTGCCCGCCCGGGGCGGCGCCGCGGCGCAGGCGGACTACCTCGCCCATTTCCGGGCCGACTCGATCGTGCGGGACTGCGAGGCGGTCCGGCGCCGGCTGCTCGGCGAGGACGCGACGTGGAGTGTCCTGGGCCAGAGCTTCGGCGGCTTCTGCGCCGTCCACTACCTGTCCTCCGCCCCGGAAGCCCTCGACGAGGTGCTGGTCACCGGGGGCCTGCCGGGGCTGCGGACGCCTGCCGAGGAGGTCTACCGCGCCGCCTACCCGCGCATCCAGCGCAAGAACGCGGCCCACTACGCCCGTTACCCCGACGACGTCGAAACGGTCCGCACCATCGCCCGCCACCTGCGGGACAACCCGGCCGAACTGCCGGGCGGCGGGGTGCTCACCCTGCGCGCCTTCCAGGCGCTCGGCTTGATGCTCGGCTCCGGCACCGGTTCGCACACCCTGCACTACCTCGTCGAGGACGCCTTCGTCGGCGGCTCTGCCGGACCTGTCCTGTCCGACTCCTTCCTCTCCCAGGTCCAGGGATTCCTGTCCTTCGCCGGAGCCCCGCTCTACGCGCTGCTGCACGAGGCGATCTACGCTCAGCAGTCGGCCTCCGGGCTCGGGACCCGTTGGGCGGCCGAGACCGTGCGGGCCGAATTCCCCGCCTTCGACGCGGACGCCGCGCTGGAGGGCGACGGACCGGTGCTCTTCACCGGGGAGACGATCCACCCGTGGATGTTCGAGACCGATCCGGCGCTTGCACCACTGCGCGAGACGGCCGAACTGCTGGCGCAGCGCGAGCAGTGGCCCGACCTCTACGACCCGGACCGGCTGGCGGGGAACAAGGTGCCCGTCGCGGCCGCCGTCTACCACGACGACATGTACGTCGACACGGCGCACTCGCTGGAGACCGCGAAGGCGATCGGCGGCCTGCGGACCTGGGTCACCGACGAATACGAGCACGACGGCCTCCGGGTGAGCGGCGGCCGGGTCCTCGACCGGCTCCTCCGTCTGGTCCGCGGCGAACTGTAGACGCCTCCAGCACCCTTCTGCGGCGGCTGCTGCGCAGGGAGCGCCGCACCACGTCGGGGTCCAGCCCCTGGCTGACGGCGTGCTGCAGCAGGCGGGCGAAGGTGCAGTGCGGTTCGAGGTCCAGGGCCGTGGACAGGGCGACGCGTGCCTCCGCGTCGTCGCCCAGGCACCAGGCCACCCACCCCACCAGGGCGAGAGGTGCCGCCGCATGCTCCGCGTACGGTCCCGCGCAGCGCCTGGCGAGCGCCCGCCACAGCCGCAGTGCGGCACCGGCCCTGAGCGGGTCCGCCCACTCCACGACGCGGTCGCGCGCCGCGTGGTCCTGGAAGCCGAGGATCATCTCGGCGGCGTCCTTGTCGTCGAGCAGCGCGTCGTCCCTTCTGTCGGACCGCACGGGGTCGTTGAGCGGCGGTGCGGCGAGGAAGGCGTCCAGTGCGCTGCCGGCCAGCTCGACCGTGTGGTCCGCGACCCACGCCCCGGCATTCCGGTCGAGCATGCGCGGTACGAGCCGTGCGCAGGCCAGGTCGAGTGCCGTCTCGTGCTCCAGGACCGGCGGCTCGACCGGCCGCAGCCGGGACTCCAGGTCACGCAGCGAGACGGGCATCGGGATGCCGGAGTAGGCGGCCGTGGCGGCGATGGCGGATCCGGCAGGTTCGGCGACCCGGACGCCTTCGTCGGGCGCCCCGGTGGCGCTGTCCGGTCGGCAGTACGACCACCACCGGCCCCCGGAGACGCACAACGCCTCGATCACCGGGACGTCCATCTCACCGCAGGCGATGCGGAGTTGCTGGGCCAGCGGCCGCAGGCGCCGCATCACCTCCGAGGGCCGCTCGCCCGCGCGCGGGTCCTGGCAGAGGAAGGCGACGATCGCGGTCGGCCGACTGCCGCGCCGCAGGCTGCCGGTGACCAGGCAGTCAGCCAACTGCCGGGCGAGGTCGGGCCACCGGGTGGGATCGTGCTGCCCGTCGGGCAGCCCCACTCGCAGTCTGCCGCCGAAGCGCCCTTGCTCGCCGTGCAGCGCCAGCAAGACGACCGAGTCGGTGGGGTGGTAGCCCATCAAGAACGGAAGGCTGCGCGCGAGGTCTTCGGGGCCGCGCAGGACGACCTTGATCTCACCTGCGTCCGAGAGTGACTCTCCGTGCTGAGTTCGGTTGCTCTGTGTCATGAATCGAGCTTGCCGCAGCCGAGGCACTTCGCACCAGACCCCCTCAAAACCTGTGGATAACTTCGCTCAGAGTTATCCACAGGTCGAGGACTCGACCCGAACTCCGCACGCTGCGTGACGGTATGGTGACAGTGCGGTGACGGTCGTACGGCACGATGCGCGACTGACCGCGGATCACGGAATCCGACGTCGAGCAGGGAGCGGGCATGGCAGAGAGCAAGGTCGTCGGCAGGCGGCCACTGGTGTTCACCGACGCCCACGGGGCGCAGGGCTTCGTCCCGCTGCAGGCCCTGGTCCTGGGGGACACGGGCCTCGAAGTCGACGCGACGTGGAGCGCGTCCTTCTCCGAGACCGACCGCCGCGCCCTGCTGGCGCTGGCGCGGGACGCCTGGAGTTCGGGCGAACTGGCCGCGTCTGCGGTCGCCGCGAAGTCGCCGGCGATCGTCTTCACAGCGGCCTGCGCGGGACCCGAGGGCAACGGCATCACCGTCGCGGTCACCAGAGTCGAGGACCCGGAGCCGGACCCCTCCCTTCCGCTGCACGCCGGGCTGACGCTGACGGTGAGTGAGAAGGACGAATACCCCGGACTGTCCAGCGCGGCGGACGCGGTGGCCCGCATCGGTGTCGACAAACCAGCCGCGGGCAGCAAGGACAGAGCAGGCAGCGGGCTGGTGCAGATCAAGGAGGGCAGCGCCGCCGCGGGGGATGGCCTGCCGAAGAGCGGTGCGCCCTTCACCGTCACCGCCGCAGCTCCCGTCAAGGTCAAGGGTGCTGACGGCACCACCGACTACTTCACCCTGGTCGTTCGCGAGGGACTGCCGGACCCCGGCGTCAAGGTCACCGTCACCGTCGACGCCGAGGCGAAGAAGTACTCGCTGACGGCCGAGTACACCTCGGGGGAGGTCTCGACCACCCTCGGGGCGCTCGGCGCACTCGACACAACGGCCGCGTCGATCGTCACGGCCCAGGCGCCGCCCGGTGGTTTGGCGATGCCCGCCGACACGCTCACCGCCCCCATCGCACTCTCCGGCGGCGCGACCGGGATCGCGGCCACCGGCACCGCCTACACCAGCTGACACCGCCCGCCGAGCCGAGGGAATCCGCTCATGCCAGTCACCCCCACCTATCCGGGCGTCTACGTCGAGGAGGTGCCCAGCACCTCCCACACCATCGCTGCCGCGCCCACGTCCGTGACGGTCTTCGTCGGCTACACCCACCCGTTCAAGACCCGGCCGGCCAACTACGGCCAGGCCGTGCAGATCTTCTCCTTCACGGACTACGAGCGGGAGTTCGGCGGCCTGTTCAGCACCGACTGGCTGGCCGACGACGTGGGGCGGGCCGTCTACGACTTCTTCCTCAACGGCGGCTCCATCGCCTACGTGGTCGCCCTGCGGCCCGGCACCCGGCAGCTCTCCGGCAAGACGACAGCCGAACTCGTCCCGCCGGCGCTCACTCTCGGCGGGACGGCAAGCGGGGCGAACGCAGGCGCGGGCATCACCTTCGTCGGCCGTGAACCGGTCGACGGCGCACACCGGTTGACGGTGGCCGTGACCAACCTCGCCGCCTCGCAGGAGTCCACACCGGCCGCATCGGCCACGAAGGACCTGGCCGACATCGTGATCAGCTACGGCTCACGGACCGAGACCTACCGGCGGGTCAGGATCAGCCCTCCCCCTGAGGACGCTGCCAACGGGCCGGAGGCGCGGATCGGCACTGCTGACAACCCCGTCTCGCAACTGGTCACGGTCGCCCCGGGCACCTCCTACCCGTCGGCCTGGCCGGCGGCGATCGCCCCGACACCGCTCGGCTCCGGGGTCCCGACCACGCCCTTCACCACGTACAACGCGGGTGACTTCACCGACGTCTTCGGCGCGGACCGGCCGCTGGACAAGGTCCCGGTCTTCAACCTGCTGCTGACACCGGGGATCTGGGACAACGCGGTGGTCTCCGCCGCCCTGGCCTTCGCCGAGCGCAAACGGGCCTTTGTGATCCTGGACGCGCCCGCCGACACCGTCGCGGACCCCGGCGGCTACATCGTGCCGAACGCGGTACCGCCGTACCCGCCGCTCATCGGCGAGGTGATGAGCGACGCGGTGGTCGGCCGGTCGATCCCCAAGAGCCAGAACGGCGCGCTGTACTTCCCCCGACTGCGCTCCACCGACCCGGACTCGGGCGACCCGGTCACCGTCTCACCGTCCGGGTTCGTCGCCGGGATGTACGCCCGCGAGGACGCCAACCGCGGTGTGTGGAAGGCGCCGGCCGGGCTCGAGACGGTGATCGCCGGTGCCACCGGTGTGGTCGCTTCCGGGCTGCTCAGCGACGCCCGGCACGGGACGCTCAACCCGATCGGGGTCAACTGCCTGCGCAGCTTCCCCGGCGTCGGCACCGTCGTCTTCGGCGCCCGCACCCTGGTGGCCGCCAATCCCGCCTTCCAGCAGTACCGGTACGTGCCGGTGCGGCGGACCGCCCTCTTCCTGGAGCAGTCCCTCGCCGCCGGCCTCACCTGGGTGATCTTCGAGCCCAACGACGAACCGCTGTGGGTGGCGATCCGCACCACGGTGGAGAACTTCATGCTCGGGCTGTTCAACCAGGGCGCCTTCCAGGGCCGGACGCCCAGCCAGGCCTTCCAGGTGCGCTGCGACGCCACCACGACGACCCCGGACGACCAGGCGAACGGCGTGGTCAACATCGTGCTCGCGTGGGCGCCGCTGAAGCCGGCCGAGTTCGTGGTCCTCAAGCTGGCCCAGCTGGCCGGCCAGCCCCAGTCCTAGGAGAGCCAGGTGTCCAAGCCCTTCACCGTCAACGTCAACCGGTTCGACCCGTACAAGACCTACCGCTTCCTGGTGTACCTCGGCACCAGCACCGCACCGGTGGCCGGTGTCAGCAAGGTCGGCGCGATCAAGCGCTCGGCCGACGTCATCGAGTACAAGGAGGGCGGCTACCCGATCATCCGCAAGGGCTTGGGTCGTCACAAGTACGACCCGATCACCATCGAACGCGGCGTCACCTTCGACGACGAGCTGGAGACGTGGGCCAACGCCGGGCAGCGGCTGGACAAGGGCGCCCCGGTGGCCTCGCTGGACCAACTGCGCAAGGAAGTGCGGATCGAACTGCTCAACGAGCAGGGCCAGCCCGTCCACCGCTACCTCATCCACCGGGCCTGGGTCTCGGAATTCCAGGCGCTGCCGGACCTGGACGCCGGAACCAACGCGGTCGCGATCGAGCACATCAAGATCGAGCACGAGGGCTGGGAGCACGACAGGACGCTGACCGAGGTCAAGGAGTTCTGACGCCATGCCGCTCACCCCGATCACCGGCCGCCGCATCCGCTGGCGCGAGGCCACGGGCCACGACGACCTGCTGCTCGTCGAGGGCGGGTCAGGGCTGGCCGTCGCCGTGGCCCTGATCGGCCGGCGGGCGGTCGCGGGATCCGCGGACGGCGCATGGGGCGACCGCGTCTCGCACGGCCCGGCAATGAGCGGCCAGGTGACGAACGGTCCGGCGGCGGCAGCGGAGGCCGGGGAACGCACCGCGGCGGGCGGCGGGTTGGCGGGGCCGGCCGCCAGTGGCGCCGGAAAGACCCAGGAGGGCGGCGGCGAGCCCTTCGACGCGTGGGCGCTGCCCGTCGGCGACGTGGACGCCTTGGTGGCCGACCTGCGCCGGGAGCGTCTTGGCGACCGGCTGGTGGCAGAAGCCGCCTGCCTGCGCTGCGCGGCGCGGATCGACATCGACTTCGGGCTGGCCGACTACGCCGGCCACCACCGCCCCCGGACCACACGCGCCGCGGTACCCGCCGAGGAGTCCGGCTGGTGGCGGCTGCGGAGCGCGCGGACCTGCTTCCGGCTGCCCACCGCGGGCGACGTGCTCGCCGCGGGCACGGGAGGGGACGGCCGCCGGGCACTGGTCGAAGCCTGCGTGCGCGGCGACCGCTCGGCGGGGCCGCTCCGCGCGGCCGAACGGGCCATGGCGGCGCTGGCGCCCACCCTGCGCAGCGAGGTCCAGGGCACCTGCCCGGAGTGCGGGGCCACGGTCGGCCTGGACGTGGACGTCAGGGAACTGTGCCTGGAGGAGCTGGTGTTCCTGGCCGGCGGCGTGCTCGACGAGGTGCACCTGCTGGCCTCGGCCTACCACTGGAGCGAGCGGGACATCCTCGGGATGACCAGCCGCCGCCGGGCAAGCTACGCCGAGCGCGTCCGCGCGTCCTGGTCCGCCGACACCGCCCAGGAGCTGATCGATGTCTGAGCGCGGCAGCGGATACCTCAGCGGCCTGACCCGGCAGGCCGCCCCGGAGCGGCGGGCCAGGGCGCCCTACCGTCCGGCCTGGGGCGCCGCCAACACGCCGGTACGGACCGGGTTCTCGCCCACCCGCACGCCCGCGGGTCCGCGCCGGGCCGGGACCGGGCCCGCACCCGCCGGGCCGAAGCCGGGTGAGAGCCGACGAGCCGCGGCGGCCCCGATGCCCGCTGACACCGGCAGGACCTCCGCACACCGGGCGGCGCCAGCCGTCAGCCCGCCGGCCCCGGCGGTGCCGGCGGACCGCACCCCGCGGCCGGCCGCCCCGCCGACCCCGCAAACCACCCGGCCGGAGGCCCCCGGCGCACCCCGGGCGGCCTCGACTCCGCTGATCCCCGCACCGGCGTCGCCGCCGCCGACGCCCGCCCCGCCCATGGCGCTTCCGGCACAGGAGCGGCCCCGCCCCGCGCCCGCGGCGCCACCCGTACCGGCGTCGCCGCACCAGCAGACCGGCGCCCGCAGCGCCCCGGCAGCTTCCGCGGCACCCCCTCCGGCCGGAAAGACCGGAAAGAAGCGCTCCGGCGGCACTCCCGCCACCGCAGGACCGACCGCCGCGGGGCACGTACGCGCGGTGCTGCCCCGGCTCCCCGAAGTGCCGCCCGGCAGGCCGGCGGTGACCAGGACGCCAGGTCCTGCCGTGCACATCGGCACCGTCGAGGTCCGCGTCGCGGCGCCCGTGCCGACACCCGTACCGGCACCGGCGCCGGGTCCGTCCGCGCCCGTGCGGGGCACGGCAGGGCAGCAGCGGCTGTACCGGCCCGCCGCCACCTTCGGTCTGGGACAGGGGTGACGCCGTGTACGACCTGTCCGTGGTGACCGACGCGCTGCGCCGGATCCTCATCGAGGCGCTGCAGGCCAGCCCCCTGACCGGCTTCTCCGTCGGGGTGTCGGGCCAGCACCCGCAGCAGCCGCCCACCGGCAACGACTGCGACCTGAACCTCTTCCTCTTCCACATCGCCGAGAACAGGTTCCTGAAGAACTCGTTCTGGAACCAGGCGTCGCTGACGGACCGGCCCGCGGGCGGCGGGCGCCACCAGCCGGTCTCGTACGAGCCGCTGTGCCTGGACCTGCGCTTCCTGGTGTCGGCGCAGTCGCAGGGCAGTTACGTCCAGGAGCAGCAGGTGATGAGTGTCGCGCTGCGCGCCCTGCACGACAACGCCACGATCCGGCTGACCGCGCCGACGGCGACGGGGCAGGCCGTCAGCGAGATGACGGTGGGGATGGAGGCGCCGAGCTGGGACGAGTTGAGCCGGCTGTGGCAGGCTCTCGGCGGCCCCTTGCGGATGACCGCGCAATACCGGGTGAGCGTCGCGCTCCTGACGCCCGACCGGCAGGCGGAGCCGCAGCCGCCCGTCACGGGCTGGCAACTGGTCGCCGACCCCGCCGACCCGTCGGCGCCCCGGCTCGACGGGACCAGCCGCCGCGTCACGTACAGCACCCAGGACGGAAGCTCGCGCGAATTCGACCGGACGCCCGCGACCGCGGGACCCGGACAGCTGGTCACCCTGCACGGGCGCGGCCTCGCGGAGGACGACGCTGTCTACCTGGTGACGCCGCAGGACGACGGCAGCGAGACCGAAACGGAGTTGGACGCGGCATGGAAGGTGCCGCACCCCGCATCGCCGCCGGCCGGCGCGGGCGTCGCACCCTTCCTGCTGCGTCCCCCCGCCGCCTGCCCGCCGCCCGGGCGCTACGGGCTGCGGGTCGGTCGGCAAGGCGCGCGGGACGGGCGGACACCCGCCGTACCGCTGCTGATCGCGCCCTGGCTCGACCCGGCGGGCGGGCCGCTGGTGGAGCCCGCGGGCGGCCTGTACGCGCTGCGGGCGCTGAACGTGCCAGCGGGCGCCGAAGTGCTGCTCGGGCGGACGGTGCTCGAACGCGTCGGGTCCGCCCCAGCCCCGGGGCAGTGGCAGCTCGACGGCGCCGCGCTGACCCTGCGTGCCCCCGCGGGACTTGCGCAGGGACGGCACCCGGTCAGGCTCCGCGCGGCCGGGGTCGAGGCGGACCCCGGGCTCTGGGCGGTGCAGCCGTGACCGCCGTCGCGCCCCCCACCCCGGCCTGGCTGCGCTGGGTCCGCCTCGCCGCTAGGACCCGGGTCGAGGAGGCGCGCTCCGCCTGGCGCGGCGGCTCGGGCGGGGTGCACGCGCAGATCGACGACATCACCGCCGACACGCCCTGGCCCGCCGGGACCGGCCGGGACGCCGACGTGCTCGCCGCCGCCCGCGCGGCCGCACTCGCCGACCCCGCCTTCGGCCGGCTGGTGCGCGAGTGCGGTCTCGGCGACCGGGAGTGCGAGTGGGTGGCGCTGCTCGCGGCCGTACAGGTCGATCCGCGCTGGGAGCGGCTGCTGGGGTACCTGGGCGACGACCTGCGCCCAGGGGCGGTCACGCCCGCGGCGGCTGCGCTGCTCTGGCGGTGGCCGCCCGGCACCCAGCCGGGTCCCGCGGGCGCCGCCGTCCGCTGGCTGCTGGCCGCACCGGCGGGCGCGCAGCCCTGGGCCGCGGCCTGCCCGTGGGGCGTCGACCCTGACGTGGTCGGGTATCTGTGCGGCACGCAGGACTGGTGGCGCTTCTGGGGCGGCCTCGACCTGCCGGGGGAGCCCGAGGCACACTGCCTCTTCCCCGAGCTGCTGGACGAGCTGCGTGCCGCCGCACTCGCCCTGACCGGTCAAGGGTGCGGCGTCGAGCTGGAGTTGACCGGCCCGCGCGGCAGCGGGCGGCGCACCCTGCTGGCCCAGCTGTGCCGGGACCTCGGCCTCCGCCCGCTGCTGGTGACCGACCCCGGCCTCGGCGTACGGGCGCTGCGCACGGCCAGGCTGCTGGACGCCGTACCGCTGGAAGCCCCCGAAGCAGAGGCGGAAGCGGAAGCCGGAGCAGCGGCCGTACGCCTGCTGCTGCGGGCCACGGGGGTGCGGGCCGGCTGCGACGGGCCGCCGGTCCGGCTCACCTGGCGGCTGCCCGGACTGGACCGGCGGTCCCGGCTGCTGCTCTGGTCGCGGGACACCGACCTGCCCGCCCCCGCCGCCGTGAGGGAGTGGACCATGACGCCCGGCGAGGTGCGGGCGGCCGCCGCGGCGGTGCCTGCCGGGCCGCGGGCCGTCACCGCCGTGGTCAGGCGCCGCCTCGGGGCCGTCTCCACGACGCTGCTCAACCCGGTGCACTGCCCCTACGGCTGGGAGGACCTGGTCGTCGCCGAGCCGGTACTCGAACAGCTCAAGGGCATCGAGAACCAGGTGCGGATGGCCGACGGGGTGCTGGACGAGTGGGGGTTCGGCCGCCTGACACCCGGCAGCCGCGGCACCACCGCCCTGCTGGCGGGGCCGAGCGGCACGGGCAAGACCATGGCGTCCCAGGTGCTGGCGCGTTCGCTGGGCCTCGATCTCTTCCGGGTGGACCTCGCCGAGGTGGTCAACAAGTACATCGGTGAGACCGAGAAGCGCCTCGCGCAGGTCTTCGACGAGTGCGAGCGCTGCGACGTGCTGCTGCTCTTCGACGAGGCCGACGCCCTCTTCGGGCAGCGCACCCGGGTGCGCGACGCCCACGACCGCTTCGCCAACATCGAGATCGACTACCTGCTGCAGCGCATGGAGTCCTTCGACGGCGTCGCCGTCCTGACCACCAACCGCAAGAGCGACCTCGACCCGGCCTTCCTGCGCCGGATCCGGGTGGTGGTGGACTTCCTCCCGCCCTCGCCCGAAGAGCGGCTGCGGCTGTGGGACTCGGCGGTGCCCGCCTTCGGAGCGGGCGGGGTGCCGGTCAGCGAGGACGTGGACCGGGCCTGGCTGGCGGCGGAACTCGACCTCACCGGCGCGGAGATCAAGTCGGTCGCGCTGTCGGCGGCCTTTCTCGCGCGCGGCCAGGGCCGGTTGATCACCACCGGCCACCTCCTGGACGCCGCCCGCCGGGAGTTGGCCAAGCGCGGAGCGGTGCTGCGGACGGAATCTCCGGCGCCGGCGCGTACCGGACAGGCGACGGTGCTGCTGACCGGACCGGCGGAGGTGGCGCGATGAGGGGAAGCGAAAGCGTGGCCGAGCAGCCGCAGCCGACACCTGCCGCAGGCCGGGGTCCGGCCGGCCCCCGGCTGTCGATCGGCCGGCTCACCCTGGACGTGCCCTGGATGAGCGAGCAGGACGCCCGGCAGCTCGCCGTGCTCGTCGCCGAGGCGCTGCGCCATGGCGCGACCGGGCGGCAGCCCCGCGCCACCGGACGGACGGACCGCGTCGGCGTGGACGTACCGCAGCCGCGCGCGGGCGGGACGGACCTGGCCGGGCCGATCGCCCGAGCCGTGCTGGACGCGCTGCTGAAGGAGCCGGTCTGATGGCGACGTATCTGCGGGGCGCGCTCATCGCCTTCACGCCCACCGCCCTGATCCCGCTGCCCAACATCATCGTCTTCCAGTACAACCCCGAGACGATGACCCACACCTGGACCCAGCAGCCGGTCTCCCCCGCCGGCGGTCAGGTCAAGGGCAATCCGCTGGCGGTGACGGGCCTGCCCGGCGAGGCGTTCGGCTTCACCCTCGCGATGGACTCCAACGACTCCATCGCGGACGGCAAGAAGGTCTCGGGGACGCTGGCGAAGGTCAGCGGGGTCGCCACCAGGCTGGCCGCCCTGGAGATGCTGGTCCGCCCGGCCGCGACCAAGGGCGGCACGCTGGTCGGCACGGTGACCGCGGGGCTGGCAGGCCTCGGCAAGAAGAAGGAACCGGCCGCCGAAGTGCCGGCCAACCGGCTGCCGGTCGTGCTCTTCGTCTGGGGACCCGGCCGGGTCGTGCCGGTCCGTGTGACGACGCTGACCATCACCGAGCGGCTCTACGACCCGCTGCTGAACCCCACCCATGCCGAGGCGCAGCTCGGCCTGCAGGTGCTCACCGGCGCCGACGTCACCGGGATCGGCGGCGGCCCGCTGGCGGCGGTCGCCAACGCGGCGGACGTCTACACCGACAGCCTGCGCGAGGTCCTCGCCCTCGCCAACCTCGCCAACGCCACCGAGTCGGTGATCGGGATGGTGCCGCACTGAACCCGGACACAAGCCGCGCCAGACGCGACACCGAGCCCGGACACGAGCCGCGCAGACGCCGGACGACGCCGGAACCGCACCGAAAAGGAAGCGGAAAGCCCCAGGCCCGCTGGGACACCGCAAAGGAGGAGTCCATGTTCCACCCCGGAAGCCGCTACGCGGACGCGGGCACGTACCAGGTCACCCGCCCCGGCGGGGCCGTGGTCACCGCGACCCGGCTGCCGCTGCCGCCGACCGCGCCCGCCGTACTGGGCTGGCAGCGGCGTGCCGACGGCGAGCGGCTCGACCTGCTCGCCGCGCACTTCCTGGGGGACCCGACCGCCTCGTGGGCGTTCGGCTTCGCCAACGCCTCGATGGTGCTCGACGCGCTGGCCGCCCGCCCCCTGGTCGCCGTGCCCCGAGCGGTCTGAGGCAGGGCCGCACGGATGTCCACCTACCAGCTCTTCCTCAACGGCACCGCGGTCGACGCGGCCTTCTACGACGCGGTCTCGACGCTGGAGGTCGAGGAGAACGCGCTGCTGCCCGACGCCCTGCGCCTGGTGCTGCCGGTCACCGCGGACAAGGGGGAGCTGACCCGCGTCGCCGAGGACCGGCTCGGGCCGTTCGCCAACGTGGCGGTCGTGGCGACCCCGGACGACGCGCCGCCGCAGTGCATCTTCGACGGCTACGTCCTGTCCCACAAGGTGCAGCTGCACGCGGGCGTCACGTCCTCCTCCGTCGAAATCTGGGCGCAGGACGCCTCGGTGCTGATGCGCCGTGAGGAGCACGTACGGGAGTGGCGGGGCATGACGGACGGAGCTGTGGCCGGGCAGGTCTTCGACACCTACGACTTCACGTCGGCGCCGGAGAACACCAAGGACGACTCGCCCGCGCACACCGAGGACGGCCACACGCTGATGCAGCGCGGCTGCGACCTGGACTTCCTGCGCCGCCTCGCCCGCCGTTCCGGCCGCTGGTGCCGGGTGGTCTGCGGCGGCGAACCGGGGAAGTACACCGGCTACTTCGCGGTGCCCGACCTGTCGGGCGACCCGGTGGCCACGATCCATCTCAACGACCCGCGGCTCGCCCAGGTCGCCGCGCTGGACTTCCACTGGGACGCCTCCCGCCCGACCAGTGTGGCCGCCCGGCAGGCGGCACTTGCCGACCCCGACCCGGGCGGGGTGGTGGCGGACACCGCAGACAGCGGCCTGCCGCTGCTCGGGCCGCGCGGCCTGCGCGCTTTCGCGGGCCGGGAGACCAAGGTGCTGCTGACCGCACCGGGCGACGACGCGCAACTGCCGGGGCGGGCGCGGGCGCTGCTGCGCGAGGCGGGCTGGTTCACCGGCTGCGAAGGGGTGGCGGACATGGCCAGGCTCAAGTGGGTGCTGCGGGTCGGGCAGGTGGTCGGGGTGGCCGGGGTCGGCTCGCTGCTGTCGGGCCGCTACCTGGTCACCGGTGTGCGGCACGCGATCTCGGCGCAGAACCACACGATGGCCTTCACCCTTGCGGGCAACGCGATCGGCGCGCCCGCACCCTCCGGCGGCGGCCTCCTCGCGGCGGTGGCTCTGTGAGCGCGAAGCGGTCCGCGCGCCCGGCACGGTCCGCGCGCCCGGCACGGCAGGTGGCGCCATGAGCTTCCCCATGGACCGCGAGCTGCTGCAGGACCTCGCCGACGCGCTGCGGAACCGCTTCTACGGCAAATACCGCGGCACGGTGACCGAGGTGGACGCGGCCACCCTGCGGATCAGGGCGACCGTGCCCGCGGTGCTCGGCGCGACCCCGACCGGCTGGTGCCTGCCCTGCGTGCCGTACGCCGGTCCCGACGTCGGGATGTTCTTCGTGCCCGACGTCGGGGCGGCGGTGTGGATCGAGTTCGAGGGCGGGGACGTCTCGCTGCCGGTCTGGGTGGGCTGCTTCTGGCGGTCGGGCGAGCTGCCGGCGGACGCCTCGCCCGCGGTGCGCGGGATCGTCACCGGCGCACCGCACCGGCTGCTGTTCGACGACGACTCGGCCGAGGTGACGCTGGCCGACGCGAACGACAACACCGTCAGCCTGGACGCGTCCGGCGTCACCCAGGCGCGGGGGTCGCAGAAGGTCGTGCTGAGCGACTCGTCGGTGAGCTTCAACGACGGTGCCATGGAGGTGAGCTGAGTTGGGCGGCCTGCTGACCACGGACTCCGTGCTGACCTGCCCGCACGGCGGGCAGGTCAGTGCGATCCCGTCGCTGGGGAGGGTCCGGCTCGGCAATGCGCCGGTGGTGCTGGCCACGGACACCTTCCTGGTGTCGGGGTGCGCCTTCACACCGGTCGTACTGCATCCGTGCGTGCTGATCTCATGGCAGGCCCCCGCGACGCGCAGCAGTTCCACCGCGGCCGCCGCGCTGACGTTCGACAGCGTCGGCTTCTGCCTCGCGGCGGACGGCGCGGTGCAGGGCAGTGTGCTGATCCATGCGGCCGACACCGCCGTCGAGGGGCTGTGAGCGGCATGCGGCGCGACGATCCCGCCTTCCCCTTCCGCGTCATCGCGGGCTCCCACCGGCCGCAGTCGGCCGACTATCCGGCGCATGTCGACCAGTTGCTGCGGCAACTGCTGCTGACCGACCCGGGCGAGCGGGTGTGCCTGCCCGAATTCGGCTGCGGGCTGCGCCGGCTGGTCTTCGCCCCGCAGTCCGAGGCGCTGGAGGCGACGGTGCGCATGCAGGTCACGCACGGGGTGCAGAGCTGGCTCGCCGACCAGGTGCAGCTGACGGGCGTGGCCGTGCAGGCCGGGGCGAGTGCTGACGCCTCCCTCGGCCTGGCCGAGGGCGAGCTGCTGGTCTCGCTGGAGTACGTGCTGGTGGACACGGGCGGCCCGCGCCGCCTCGACGTGAAGGTGCCCTGACATGGCCGACCGGCTCGCCGCGCTGCTGGCCCACGGCACGCTCAACGGGATCGACTTCGTGGAGATCGCCGACGACACGCAGACCGCCCTGGTCGTGCACTTCCTCACCACGGTCCCGGTGGCGGGCACGCTGGCCGGGGCGACGGCGGTGACGATCACGGGCGGGGAGAGCGTACCCACCGTGCCCGTCGCGAGACCCGCCGGCGGGCCGTCCGACTGGTCCACCGACGACGCCGGCCGCCCGCTGCTGCGCCTGCGCACGGCCTTCCCCGGGGACTTCTCCACCTACCGGCTCCGCATCGCCTCCCCCGCGCTCGACCCCTATTACGCAGAGGCCGCCTTCAGCTTCAAGGCCCGCTGCCCCTCGGAGCTGGACTGCCGCTGCGCTCCGCAGCCGTGCCCTGCCGAGGCGGAGCCGCCGCAGCCGCCCGTCGACTACCTCGCCAAGGACTTCCTGAGCCTGAAGCAGGCGCTCCTCGAACACAGCGCGGCAGCCCACCCGGGCTGGGTGGAGCGCTCGGCCGCCGACCTGGGCATGACGCTGCTGGAACTGCTCGCGGCGACCGGCGACGACCTGAGCTATCTGCAGGACCGGATCGCCGCGGAGGCGACGCTGCCGACGGCGACGCAGCGCCGCTCCGTGGTCAGGCACGCCCGCCTGGTCGACTACGAGCCCCGGCCCGCGACCAGCGCACGCGTACTGGTGCAGGTGGACGTCGCGTCCGGCCCGCTGCCCGCGGGCACCCTGCTCTCGGCGACGGCCCCGGACGGCGGAGCGGTCTGGTTCGAGCTGGGCGAGGGCATGGTCGACGCGCAGACCGGAGCACTCGACGACACCCCGCTGACCGTCGACCGGCGGTGGAACGCCCGCGACCGCACCAAGGACGACTGGAACATCCGCCCCTACCTGTGGGACGACGGCGACCGCTGCCTGCCCGCGGGCTCCACGTCGATGTGGGTCGAAGGGCACGGCTTCGGCTTCCCGGTCGCCGACAGCCGTACGGGCGCCCCGGGCACGGCCCTGCTCGTCGACACCGCGGGCGAGCAGACGTACGACCCGCCGGTGCGCGAAGTCGTGCACCTGACCCAGGCGGTGGAGCAGACCGACCCGCTGCTCGGCTCGCCCGTCACCCTGCTGTGCTGGTCGCCGCAGGAGGCGCTGGCGTACGACCACGACCTGGCCCGTACCCACCTGGCGGGGAACCTGCTGCCCGCGACGGAGGGGCGCAGGCACACCGAGCGCTTCGCGATCGCCGGGCCGGACGGCGCGGTCCCTGCGGTCCCTGCGGGCACGGCGGCGGCGGTGGCCAGGACCGGGCCGAACGCGTCGTGCGCCGACCCGCGGCTCGTCCACTCCTGCACCCTCACCCGCGGCCGGCTCGCCTGGCTCACCGACCCGAGCACGGCGAAGGCGACGGCTACGGACGAGCCGCGGCCACTGCCGGAGATTCACCTGCGGGAGACGGCCTCCGACGGCGGACCGGGCCGTACATGGCGCTGGCGGCGCCGGCTGCTGGACGCGGCGCCCTTCGAGCCCGCCTTCACCGTGGACCCCGTCCGCTACACCGACCTGCGCACCGGCATCGCGTACCAGGGCGGCGGCGCGCCGCTGTGGGAGTACGACGGCGACGACGCGGACACCGTACGGCTGGGTGACGGCGTCTTCGGCGAACGGCCCGCGCCGGGAACGGTCTTCGAGGTGACCTACCGGGTCAGCGACGGGGCGCGCGGTGCCCTCGCGGCCGACACGGTCACGGGAGTCGACCCGGCGATGGCCGGGGTGCTGCTCTCCGCGACCAACCCCTTCCCCGCCACGGGCGCCGCCGATGCCGAGCCGCTCGACGACGTGCGCAGGCTCGCCCCGTACGCCTTCCGCGCACGGCAGTTGCGTGCGGTACGGCCCGAGGACTACGACGCGGCGGCCGAGGAGCTGGACTGGGTGCTGGACGCGGGTACGGACTTCCGCTGGACGGGCAGCTGGCTGACCGTCTTCACCACGGCGCAGCCGCGCCGCGCGCAGGCCGCGGGACCGGCCGAGCGCGCCGGGCTGCTGGCACTGCTGAACCGGCGGCGCACCGCGGGCTACGAGGTGTACGGGCCGCAGCCGCGTCACGCCGACCTGGACCTGGTCGTGACGGTCTGCGCGCAGCCCTGGGCCTTCCGCGGTGAGGTCGCGGCGGCCGTCGCGGCGGAACTGGGCACAGGGGCGCGGGCCGACGGTCAGCCGGCCTTCTTCGCGCCGGGCAGGTTCCGGTTCGGCGCACCGCTGGAGCGAAGCGCCGTCGAGGTCGCCGCGCAGCGCGCCGCGGGGGTCGGCGGGGTGGTCTCGGTCCGCTACCGCAGGCGCGGTCACACGCCCGGCTTCGTACCCATGCCGCCCGCCGTGGCGGTGGGCGGCGACGAGATCGTCCGGGTGGACGGCGACCCGGCCGCGCCCGCGCGCGGTTCGCTGCGGATCGTCGTGGAGGGGGGCAGGTGAGCCGCGAAGGACGCTGCGCGTGCGAGGCCCGTACGGGCGGGGACCAGGCCGGCTGCCGCTGCCGGCCTTCCGCGGGCTGCCCCCGGCCGGTCGTGAACCCGGCCGGGCTGCCCGCGCTGTCGTACCGCCTGGGGGACTTCGCCTCCTTCCGGCGGGCGATGCTGCATCCGCGCGCGGGCGAACGGGAGCTGGCCGCCTGGCAGCCGGGGGCGGCGGGCGACTTCGCGACGCAGGTGGTGGACTGGTGGGCGTACGTCGCCGAGGTGCTGGACTTCTACTCCGAGCGGATCGCCAACTCCTCCTACCTGCGCACCGCGGAGCTGCCCGAGCACGTCAACCGCCTGGTGTCGCTGCTCGGCCACCGGCCGCGCCCGGCGATCGGCGCCACCGGTGTGCTGGCGGCGCTCGCGGGCAGGCCGGGGCCTGTTGCGCTCCCCGCCGGATTCGCGGTGCTGTCCAAGGCCGTGCCGGGCATCGACCCGCAGACGTACGAGCTGGGCGCCGCGGTCACCTTCGCCGAGCCGACCAGTGTGCCGGCCCCGCTCACCGGGGACACCGCTGCCGGCGACGGCGGCCCGCCACCGGGCGCACCGCCGGGTGCCGCGGAACCGCCCGCGCAGGGACGGCTGCTGGTGCGCGGCGGCGTCCTGGTCAAGGGCAGGCCGTCGGCTGTCGCGGTCGGCGACCGGCTGCTGCTGCTCCCGCGCGACTGGGCGCCGAAGAAGAACTCCGGGGCCGCGGTCGTCACCGTGACGGCGCTGCTCCAGGAAAGGGACCCGCACCGGCGGGTCAACACCCGTGTGGTGCTGAGCGGTACGAGCGGAGTCCCGGCCACTGCCGAGGCCGCCGGCTACCGCCTGCTGCGGCACACCTCGGTCCACCACCTGGCCACCATGCCGGCCGGTGCGCCGGTGATCGGCAAGCCCGCGGGCACGCCCGGCCCCGACCAGTGGAAGCTGGTGCTGGACGGCACCGCGCGGGCGCTGCGCGCGGGCGAACCGCTCCTCGTCGACACCCCCGACAAGGGCGCGACGATGCTGCGCCTGGACACCTACGAGGAAGTCGTCTGGATCGCCAACGGCACGGCCGCGGATCCGCCGGCGCCGCCGGGCGCCGGGACTCCCCCGATCCCGCTGGTGGTCGCCCGGCTCACCGTCACCTCCGACGGTACGGACCCGAGCGCCGTCTACGGCAGCAGCAATCCGGCGCTGACGGTGCGTTCCGCGTGGTCGCCGGTCGGGGCACTGCTGGACACGCCCGTCGCCGCCCTGGCCGCCGCGCCCGCGGCCGTCACCCTTGCCGCCGCACCCGCCGCGGCGCCCGGCCGCCCGCGGCCCGCGCTGCTGGAGGACGCCCGGGGGAACGGCGCGGCAGTGGTGGCGACGCCCGAGTCCGGCAGCAGCCGGGTCGCGCTCGGCCCGGTGGGCGCGGCGGGCACGGGCGCACAGGCGGGCGGCACGCTCGTCCCGCCGCTGCGGCTGCTGTGGGACCTCTTCCCGGTCAGCAGGGGCGCCACCGTGCCCGCCGAGGTCGTCGGGGTCGGCGACGCGGGCCTGGCGGAACAGGACTTCGTCCTGCAGCGCAGCCCCGTGACGTACCTGCCCGGCGGGTCCCGCTCGGGCGAGGGCTACTCCAGCACGGTCGAGCTGGCGGTGGACGGGGTCCGCTGGACGGAAGTGCCGATGCTGTACGGCAGGGGACCCGGCGAGCGGGTCTTCGTCACCCGGGAGGACGAGCAGGGCCGCACCCACGTCATGACCGGCGACGGGGTGCACGGGGCACGCCTGCGTACGGGCGCGGTCGTCACCGCGACCTACCGGGTGGGCGCCGGCGCCGCCGTACCGCCCGCCGGGTCGCTCACGCAGATCCGCACGCCGGTGGACAACCTCGTCGCCGTACGCAATCCCGTGCCGCCGGGCGGCGGTTGCGACGCCGACCCGCCGGACCGGGTCCGCGTGGACGGGCCGCGGTCGGTCCTGACCTTCGGACGGGCCGTCTCAGGGGACGACTACGAGGCGGTCGCCGCCCGGGCGCCCGGGGTGACCCGCGCGGCTGCCACCTGGTCCTGGGACCCGCTCCAGCAGCGCGCCCTGGTGCGGGTGTTCGTCGGTGACGACGACGCCGCTCTCGCCTCGGCCCGTGCCGCGCTGCGTGCCGCCGCCGACCCGAACCGGCCGCTGACCGTGCTGCCCGCGGTCCGCCGGGCGGTGCGCCTGCGCCTCGGTCTGCGGCTGGACCCGGCGTACGAGGCGGACCCGGTGCTGTCCCGGCTGCGCTCGGCGCTGCTCGATCCGCCGGGCGGACTGTTCGCGCCGGGTGTGCTCGGGCTCGGCGAGGTGCTGTACCGCAGCCGGATCGAGGAGTGCTGCACGGTGCCGGGTGTGCTCGCGGTGCACGGGCTGCGGCTGCGGACGGCCCACGGCACCGCGGGGAGTGCGGGGCCGGCGGGCGGGACGCGGTTCGCGCCCGGCGAGGGTGCCTTTTTCGACCTGGCGGCCGACCGGCTGACAGTGAAAGCGGAGGAGGACCGATGAGCGCGACCGGAACCGCGGAGGCCGCGGGCCAGGACCTGCCGGTGGCCGACGGTTTCGAGGAGGCCGCCGCGGCGAAGCTGTGGGCGCTGCTGCCCGCGGTGCACCGGGCGGCCGACAGCGCGGACCCGGACCTGCCGGGGCCGCTGCGCGAGCTGCTGGACCGGATCGCCTGCCAGGTGGCGGTGCTGCGCCGCGGCCTTGACCGGCTCTGGGAGAACCAGTCGGTCGAGACCTGCGACGACTGGGTGCTGCCGTATCTGGCCGACCTGCTCGGCACCAGCCTGGTGGCGTCGATGGACGCGCGCGGCCGGCGGCTGGACGTGGCCAACACCATCGACTACCGCCGGCGCAAGGGCACCGTCGGCCTGCTCGAACAGCTCGCCGCCGACGTGACCGGCTGGGAATGCCGGGTGGTGGAGTTCTTCCGGGTCCTGGGCCGCACCCGGCATTCGCTCGACCCGGAGATCGGCCGGCCCGCCGACGACGCCGACCCGCCGGCCGTGCGCCGGCTGCAGGAGGTGAGCGGCCTGGTCGGCGCGCTCACCGGCACTCCGCAGGGGGGCTTCGCCGACCTGCGCAGTGTGGTCGGCGCCCGCCAGAGCGGCGGCCCCTTCGACGAGTTCCACCACAGCGCCGACGTGCGGCGCGGCAAGGGCGCGCTCGGGCGGTACGGCATTCCCGAGGTCGGGGTGTTCCTGTGGCGGGGAGCCGTACTCGCGGTGGACCGGGCCACACCGGTGCCGGTGGCCGGCTGCCCCGGGCACTACTGCTTCGACCCGACGGGTCGCCGGATCGCCCTGTGGCAGGCGGGCGACCGCCCGGCGACCGGTTTCGGCGAACGCTGGACGCCACTGGCCGCCTGGCAGGTCCCGGGGCCGCTGACCGAGGAGATGTACCGGGCCGCGGGCCGCAGTTCACCGCCGGACGCCGCAGGGAGTGGCTCTGCGCCTCTGGACGCCGGCACTTTCTGGCCGGGTTCGCTCGCGGTACGGCGCTCTGCCGGTGGCGGCCTGCTGCCGCAGGGCCAGGTGGAGGTATGGCCGCAGGTCGGGCGTTTCGCGGTGGGTCCCGAGGCCGGCGAGGTCGAAGTGGGCTACCACTACGGCCTGTTCTCGCGGATCGGCGCGGGCCCGTACGACCGCCGCGTGCTCGGTGTGCCGCCGGTGGCCGACCCGCTGCCGGTCGCCGAGGTGGCGGGCGGTGCGGCGGGCGCGCTGCGGGCGGCGCTTGCGGACCTGGACGGCACCGGCACGGTGGTCGTCACCGACGGGCTGACCAGCACCGCCGTGGCCGACGTCGGCTCGGCCGACGCACCGCTGGCCGACGTGGTGGTACGGGCGGCGGGCGCGGTACGCGCGGTGGTGCGGCTGGACGACAGCGGTGGTCCCTGGGTCTTCCACGGCAGCCCGCCGGGTGCGGAACCGTCGGCCCGGCTGCGGCTCGAAGGCCTGCTGCTGTCGGGCCAGGACATCGTGCTGCGCGGCGGTTTCGCCGACGTCGCCCTGGCGTGCTGCACCGTCGACCCGGGAACGGGCGGCGAGCTGTGCGAGCCCCCGACCATGTGGCAGCCGAGTGCGGACGGGCGTGACCTGCGGGCCGGCCGGGTCTGGGTCGAGGGCACGGTACGGAGGCTGACGCTCGACCGCTGCGTGACCGGCCCGCTGCGCGAGCGCGGCGGCGGAACGGTCGAGACGCTGTGCGCGGCCGACTCCGTGATCCAGGCGGTGCCGAGCGACACGGGCGGCGCCCTGCGCCCCGAGGCGGTCTTCGATCCGGACGGCCTGCTGCGGCTGCTGCGCGACCGGCGCGACGCGCTGACCGCGTGGCTGCACGGGCGGTTGGGTCCTGCGGCGGCCGTCGTGGACGCCCACGAAGACGGCGCGGCCGTCGCGGCAGACGACCTCGCCGCGGTGGTCGCCGCACTGAACCATGTGCTCGCCGCGCCGATCTGGGACGCCGTGCGCTTCGCCGGCCGCGCCGTCCCCGCGTCGCTGGCCGCGGCGGCCGGGGCGGGACCTGCGGGCGCCGACCTCTTCCGGCTCAACCGCGCCCTGCTGGCGGCCGCCTTCCCGCTCGAACTCCTCGATGCCGCGCTCGCGTTCGGCGACGGCGTGGCCTGCGTCGAGCGCTGCACGGTGATCGGCGCGGGCCACCTGCACCGGCTGGAGGCGAGCGAGTCGATCCTGGACGGCCCCGTGCGGGTCGCCGACCCGCAGAGCGGCTGCGTACGCTTCAGCGCCTGGTCCAGCGGCAGTACGCTGCCGCGCCGCTATGAGAGCGTCGAGATCGCCCCCGGCGCCCCGCTCTTCGCCAGCCGCCGCTTCGGCGAGGCCGGTTACGCGCAACTGGCCGACAACGCCGACGCCCTGGTCGTCTCCGCCGACGGTGCGGGGCGGCCCGCCATCCGCTCCGGCAGCCGGGAGGGCTCGGAGATGGGCGCCTTCTGCCGGGTCGGCAGCGCGGTCAAGGAGCGCTCCTTGCTGATCAAGTACCGGGAGTACCTGCCCGTCGGCCTCACCCCGGTCCTCGTCCCCATGCCCGCGCCGGACGCCGACGGGCAGACCCTGAGAGGCAGAGCATGGCCACCGATGTGACACGTACCTCCTACGACCCGGGCCGGCGCTACACCGGTGTGGTGGCGCAGCAGGGCCGGGTCTCGCTCGACGCGGAGACCAACGAGCAGGGCGCGATCGCCGCCCGGGAGCGGGTGCGCGACCTGCTGGACACCGTCGGCGCGGCCGGCACGCCCGACGACGGCTACGCCGTGGCCGCGGGCGGCGGTTACGACCTGCTGATCGGCGCGGGCACGATGTACGTGGGCGGCGTACGGGTCCGGCTCGACCGGCCGCTGCGCTACGGCGCCCAGCCGGACTGGCGGGACGCCGACGGCGACCCGCGGTTCGCCCCCGTGCCATTGACGGTTCCGGGCGGGCGCGAGCTGGTGGTGCTGGAACTGGCCGAGTACGAGGTCACCGCGACCGAGGACCCGGCGCTGCGCGAACCGGCGCTGGGCGGCCCGGACGGCGCGGCCCGGCTGCGTACCGTCCAGCGGGTGCGCCGGGTGGACACCGACACCTCGGGCTGCGCGGGCGCCCTGCGCAGCGCGCAGCAGCAGTGGGCGGCCGAGGGCCTGGCCCTCGACCCGGCGACCATGCGGCTGGAATCGACCGCCAGGCTGCTGGTCGAGCCGGACGCCCCCGACGCGGAACCCGACCCCTGCGAGCCGGGCAGCGCCACCGGATTCCTCGGCGCGGACAACCAGACGATCCGCGTGCAGGTCGACGGCGTGGACCCGGAGACAGGTCGCTTCGCCCTGCTCTGGGGCTACGACAACGCCTCCTTCCTCTACCGGGTGACGCCCGCAACGGCCGGCGGCCGCGAAGTGACGCTGGACCGCAGCCCGGTGGACACCCACCACCAGCCGCGCGCGGGCCAGGCCGTGCAGGTCCTGCGGGCGGCGGCCGAGCTGGCGGCGGCGGACGGCGAGGTGGAAGGCTGGGCGGCGGCACGGACCGGGGTGAGCGCGGTGCTGGCGGCGCCGTACGACCCGGACACCAGGACCGTCGTCCTGCCGGGGCCGCTCCCGGCGTACTGCCTGGACCCGGCGGCGACCCCGCAGCTGTACCTGCGGGTCTGGGAGGGTCGGCTGGACGGTGTCGCCCAGGGCGAGGCGGTGCCGCTGCCGGGCACGGGCCTGCGCGTACGGGTGACCGCCGACGGCGGCGGCCCGCTGCACCCGGGCGACCACTGGAGCTTCTCCGTCCGCCCGGCCACCCCGGACACGGTGCTGCCCGCGCGGCTGCTGCGTACCGCACAGCCGCCTGACGGACCGCGCCTGTGGGCGGCACCGCTGGCGGTGATCGGCTGGCCCTTCGGCGCCTTCCGGGTGCTGGACGACTGCCGCCGGCAGTTCGTGCCGCTGACCGGCATCGAGCCCTGCACCCAGCCGGAACCCACGGGCGACCAGGGCTGCTGCACGGCGGTGGCCACACCGGACGACGCCGGCGGAAGCGGCCTGCAGGACATCGTCGACCGGGCGGTGCAGGAGCACCGGGGCGACGAGCGGGCCACGCGGGTGACCGTCTGCCTGCGGCCCGGCCGCTACGAGCTGGACCAGCCGCTGGTGCTGACGGGGCGGCACGACCGGCTGCACCTGGAGGGCTGCGGCGAGGGCGCGGTGCTGGCCGTCCGCGGCGAGCCGGACGACGGCCGCTTCGCGCAGGGGCTGGTCACCGTGGTGGGGACCGAGGATCTGCGGATCAGCGGGATCGACTTCCAGCTGCCCCGCGTGCCGCCTGCCGGGGAAGGCCCGGACGTGCTGGCGGACTCGGTCCGCTCGGTCGGGGTGCGCGTGGCGGGGTGCTCGGGGCTGGAGGTCACCGCGTGCACCTTCGGCTTCCCCGAGCTGCCCGAGCACCAGATGTTCGGCGCGGGCGTCTTCGCCTGCGGCGACTGCCGCGGCCTTGAGGTGACCGGGTGCCGCTTCGAGCGGCAGCTGCGCCGGGGGCAGCCGGCGGGAACGGGCGTCCCGCCGCGGAGCAGCCAGCTGCTGGCCGGGCTGCTGGTGACGACCGTCCCGGACGAGGACCCGCAGACGCCGGTCTCCCGGCTCTTCGACATGCTGCTGCGCGACAACGTCTTCCGCGGGCTCTCTGTGGGGGTCGCGGCCAGCGTCGCCCGCGGCGGCGACCAGCGGATCGAGGACAACCGCGTACGCGGCTGCTTCGGCGGTGTCTGGCTGCTCCCGCCGCCCCTCACAAGCACCCTGGACGAGGAAGCCGAGCAGCTCAAGGAGGTGGCGGCGGAGCTGGGGATCGAGGTGCGCGGGCAGCTGCTCGCCGGCGGTCCGGACACCTTGCTCGGCGACCTGCTCACCGCGGCCCGCGCCTACCCGGCGCCCGACCTGTTCACGCAGCCCGAGCCGCCTGCGCCGCCGTGGCTGGAGCCGTCCGTCGTGCTGCGCGACAACCGCGTCGACTGCGCGGCCTGCGAGGACGAGGAGGACCGGATCTGCGGCCCCGCCGTGGTGGTCTGGGGCCAGCCGCCCCAGCAGACCGAGGACGACGTCGGTGTGCAGATGCTCACCCTGTACGGCAACGAGCTGACCGCCTGCTGGAACGGGCCGGTCGCGGGGGTTCTGCAGGTGCCGGTGTCCACCGTCACCGGCAACATGGTCGCCAACCGGTTCACGGACGGCGAGGGGGCCGCCGCGAACAGCCTGACCGTGCTGAGCCGCGACGACCGGACGGCGGTGACCGGCAACGTCCTGACCGGCCGGCCCGCCCTCCCGGACCGCCCGCTCACCTCCCCGTTCGACACGTGGCTGCCGCTCAACACCGTCATCCCGTGAGGCGGTGATGTACGACGCCGCGCGGGCCGGCTCGCCCGCCCCCGCCCCCGACGCCGGGCGCAAGCCCGCCCCCGACGTCGGTGCCGCCCGGCCCGACACCGGCCCCGTCCGCGACCTGGTGCACCGGCTCGCCCCGCAACTCGGCCTCGACCCGGGCCAGGTCAGGGTCGAGGCGGCCGAGTCCGGACTGGGCGGCCGGCTCGGCGGCGCCCGGGCGGCGGCCGGCGAACACGGCCTGCTGCTGCGCCCCTCCGAGATGCTCGACCCCGAACCCGCCCTGGTCGCCCACGAGCTGGCCCACCTCGCGCAGCACCGCAACCGCGCCCGGCCGCCCTCGGCCACCCTGCCCGCGCGCCCCAGGGCCGCCGCCGACCTCACCGCGGCGGAGGCCGAGGCCGCGGCGGTGGCCGACGCCGCCAGGAGCGGCGGAGCCCTCTGGCGCCCGCGCGCCGTGCTGCCGGACGGCGTGCTGGCCCGCGACACGGGGGCCAGCGGCATCGCCCCCAGGACCGCCGACCAGCTCGCCGTCGAACTCACCGAGCGGGTGGCCGCGAACCACCCCGACGAGATCGCCCTGCTCGGCGAGCTGTTCAGCGACGTCTGGACCACCGCGGAGGACCGCGTCGAATCCGCGCTCACCGTCCTCGACGGCTTCGGCTTCGTGGTGGCCCGCGCCCTGGTGCAGTGCCTGCGTCCGCAGACCCGCGACCGGCTCGCCCGGATCAGCGGCAGCCAGTACGGTGCCCATCCGCGATCCGCAGCGGCCGTGCTCTCCGTCCTGACGACCCGGCAGCTGACCGCGCTGCGCCACGACCCGGTGTACGACCTGCCGCAGGCGCTGGCGGGGCTCGCGCCGGGCGCGCTCGGCCCGGCGGAACTGCGCGGTGTCCACGGCACCTTGCACCGGCTGTTCGCCGAGGCCCCCGACGTGACGGCGGAACTCTTCGACGGGCCGGCCCGTACGGTGCTGCGCGCGCTCATCTCGCTGCCGACGCCCCCCGGCACGGACGCCGACCTGCTGACGACCGCGCTCGCCGAGGAGCGGCGGGTGAGCGCGGACCGCCGGCAGGTGTACGGCACCGACGGCCCGGTCACCGACCGCTCCACGGCGAGCGGTACCGGCACCCTGCTGCTGCGCGACCTCACCGGCCGGCTCGCCTCGCCGGGCGCGACGGCCGCCCGCGAGGCCCTCGACCTGCTTGCCGGCCTGGTCGGCGGGCGGGGCGCGGAGGCCGCCCCCGCAGGCCCGGCCGCCGCGATCCGGCTGCGCCTGCTGGTCGCGGAGCTCGACGCCCGTGGCCTGGTGGACCGCCTGCTCGACCACCTGCCCGCCGCGGACCGCCACGACCCGGACTACTCCCGGGTCCTGACGGCGGTACTGTCCGTACGCCGTCCCGCGCGGACCCTGGCGCGTATCGAGTCGCTGCTGTCCTACGGCCTGTTCGACTGGGCCGTCACCGACGAGGACGCCCGCTTCGCGTACCTGCTCGTCCGGAGCCTGCCCCTTGCAGAACAGGACGCCTGGCGGCGGCTCGACGGCGGAAAGTGGTACCAGCGGCTGGAGGCCAACCTGCCCGCCGGCATGGTGACCGGCGGCGAATACCAGGGCGTGGGCGGCGAGTTCGCGGTGGCCGGCCCCGGCGTGACCGGGGAGGCCGTCGCGGGACTGCTCAAGGACGTGCTCGTCACCTGGAAGGCCCGCCCCGGAGACGGCGCCACCGCCGTGTCCGTCGTCCGCCGCCTGCTCGGCCTCGGCCCCGGCGGCGAGGAACCGCCCGGCGGTACGCCCGGCGTCTCCCGGGGCCTGGCCGCGGCCGTCGTCCGGCGGCTCGACGCGCTCGGCGACCTCCCGGACATCGTCGAGGCGCTGCCCGAGACGTATCTGACGGCGGAGGCGAGCCGGCACGAACTGCTCGACCTCACCGCGCTGCGCGACCCGGTGAACGTGCAGCGGCAGGCCGCCGCACTGCTCAGGACCGGTCTGTTCAGCTTCGACTGGTGGGTCAGCGCCGCCGAGGCATGGCTCGCCCACCAGCTGCTGCGCGCCCTGAGCACCGCGGAGCAGGACCGCTTCGAGGCCGACCACCCCGGTGCCTGGGCCTCGGCGATGTCCGCGATGACCCCGCGGATGCTCGCCTCCGCCGCCGTCGGCGCGCTCACCGGGCGCGGCGAGTTCCCGACCCGAGAGCAGTTGCGCGCGCAGTTGCGCGACCAGCGGCTGTGGAAGGACCCCGCGCGCCGATTCGTGCTGCGCGCGCTGCTCGATCTGGCCTACCGCTCCGACGACCGGCGCTGGGTGCTGGACCAGATCCACGCCCACCGCGACCTCGCGGGCCTGGAAGACCTGGCCCAGCGGATCGAGGAGGCCGGCGACATCGCGATCCCCGGCTGGGGCGACGAACTGGTCGCCGCCGCGGGCCGCGGCTTCCGGCTGCTGGTCGCCGGCGGGGACCTGCTGCTCCAGGTGGCGAGCACGCTGCCCGAGCGCACGCTGCGGGTGGAACTCGACGTCGACGACCTCCGCGAGGCGGTCCGCGGCCCGCTTGCGGGTGCCGAGGCCGCCCGGCCCGCCGAGCCCGGCGGCAACCGGATCTCGATCGAGCTGGAACCCGAGGCCGGTGCGCTCACCGTGCGCCTTGCGTCGCTCGACCTGCGGCAGCTGAACGTCTCCCGCCCCGGCGCCTCCTTCCACACCGGGGACGTGCACATCCGCGGCCTGGAGATCCGCGCCGGCTACTCCGACCGCCGCTACCGCACACCGGTGGGGGTCAGAGCGCAGCTGGGGAGCCTGGACGCGCGGGACGTGGTCGCCGCCGACCCGCAGCTGCTGCCCGGCGGGGCCGCCGCGCTGGCCCGGCTGCTGATGACATCGCTGACGCTGCACGCCGCCGACGTCACCGGGCGGGCGCTGCCCGCCCCGCGGCCCGGCAGCATTCCCGTGCCGCTGTTCGGGCCGCTCTTCCAGGCGCTGGAGAACCTCGTCGCGCTCACCGGCGGGGTGCCCGGCGCGCCCAGCCTCCTCGACCTGGCAACGCTGCCGTACCCCAGCCCGGTCCCCTCCCCGCTCGACCTGCTCACCGACCGGGTCGTGGGCCACTACGACCCGACCGACTCCCCTGTCGACTACCTGTGGGGCCTCGCGTCCGAGGGGGGCCTGCGCCCGCCGCACAGCGTCGAGGAGCGGACCCGGGACGCGATCGGCAGGCTGCGCGCACTGGAGGTCACCTTCGACGAACTCTCCCTGACCGGCCTGGTCCTGGGCGGCGACCAGCAGGTCGCCTCGGTCACCATCACGGATTTCGGCATCGGCGCCGCCCGCAGCCTGCCCGCCTACCTGCGGCTGCGCCAGCGCGCCCTGGAACGCACCCGCAAGCGCACACCGGCGGGACCGGAGCACGACCGGATCACCGCCGAGATCCGGGACCTCGAAAAGCAGCTGGCCCCGCTGCGCGTCCAGGAAGCACGGCTGGAGAGCCTGGAGAGCCGGGACCGGCTGCGCCCCGGATCGCTGGACAAGGCCGAGAGGGAAGAACTCGCCCGACTTTCCGACCTGCTGCGGGCGGACGCGGGCTTCATCATGGACATCGGCAGCATCACGATCGGCGCCCTGCACGGCCGGGTCACCGCGGCCGGTGCCGAGATCGGACCGGTCCACGCGCACACCCGCGCCCCCTCAGAAGTCCTCGCCCGCTTCGGACTCGACGCCCGCTACCTCGCGGACCCGGAACTGATCGCCCGCTTCCAGGCGGGCGGCCCCCGCCCGGCGGACGCCGGCCTGCTCGCCGACCCGCAGCGTCGGCCGGAGTTCGTCTTCGAAGCCGGCCCGATCCGGCTGCTGCCCGGGCCGCCGGGACAGCCGGCCCTGCTGATCGCCGCCACCGAAATCCCGCCGGTGGACGCGATCCGGGCGCGGCTCGCGTCCCTGCCGCCCGGCGCCGACCCTGCCGTGCGCGAGCACCTGGCCCGCGCGGTCCGCCTGGCCGAGCAGATCGACACCTGGCACGTCCGGCCGGACCCGCCCGCCCAGGAGCTGCTGGAGGCCGAGGACGAACTGCGCGGCCTGCTCGGCTACTCCGCCGACAGCGTGGTCATCGGTGCCGTCAGCGCGGACCCGGTCACCGCGACGCAGGACGGTGGGAAGACCGCCGTGCGGGCGGGGTTGCGCGTCTCCGGCATCAAGCTGACCGGTGTCCGCGGCCCGGGCTTCTCGGCCGCGGAGGTCACCGGGGCGGTCGGCCTGGGCGCCCGTTTCGCCGACGGCACCCTCACGCCCGAGGTGAGCGCCGACCTGACGGCGCACGGCGTCCACGCCGGGCAGGGCACCTTCGGCACGCTCGGCGTCACCGGCCTGCGCGGCTCGCTGCGGCGGACCGCCGACGGCTACGCGGTCCCCGACCTGGCAGCGGACCGGGTCGAAGTCCTGGACTTCGCCGTCGGCGACCAGGCCAACGGAGTCACAGGCCGCCGCGCCACCCTGGTCGGCGTCACCCTCGACGCGGAATACCACCGGGCGGGCACGCAGCAGGAGCACGCACGGATCGCCGAGCTGACCGTCGAACGGATCGAGGGCGAAGGGCTCGGCTACCACCGCACCGACGCCCAGGGCAGCCTGCACGCCTCGGTCGAGAGCGGCGCCCTGGTCGGCGTCCGGGCGACGGACGTCGTGCTGGCCCCGGGCGGCGACGGCTGGCAGCTCGGCTCCGCGGGGCTGACGGTCGGCCGCTTCGAGGACGTGCGGTACGAGATCCTCGCCGCCGCGGTGACCGGCGGCGGGCGGCAGGCCGCGCCGGCCCCGTCCACCGGCGGCACGTCGGTCAGGGGCACTCTCACGTCGGCGGCCGGCACCGGTCCTGTCGTCACGGCGCACTACGCCCGCGTCGGCGGCGACGACCACACCCTCGAACTCGCCGTGGCAGGCCTGGGAATCCAGCAGACCGCGGTACGCACCCCCGCCGCCGGCCTGGTCATCACCCGCACCCTGCTGTCCGGGCGGGTGCGCAGCACCGCACGCGACACCGGCCTGTCCCTGGAGCTGACCGACACCGAACTGCGGGCCATCTCCTGGCACTCCGGCGCCCGCAAGGTGACCGCCCCGGGGCCTGTCACCGTCGGCCGGGTCGAGCTCAGGGACGCGGTCCTCACCGAACCGGACCCGCATGCCCAGGACATCGCCCGGCGCGCGCGCCGCCTGACCGTGGCGCAGCTGACCGTCCGGGACATCCGGGCACCCAGGGTCCACTACACGGACCCGCCGGTCGACCTCCAGCTGGCCGGAAGCGCCGAGCGCGGCTCGGCGGGACCGCGTATCGCCTCCGTCGAACTGCGGGACGTCGTCCTGCCCTTCACGCCCGCCGGGACACCGGACACCGACGCGGTGGCGGCACAGCTCGACGTCCGGGGCGCCTCCCTGCCCTTCGTACTGTCCGCGGGGGGGCTGCGCGACGGGCTGCGGGCAGCCGGGCGCCTCGACGTCGGGTCCCTGTCCGTACGGCTGCGGCCCGGCGGGCCGGTCACGGCGCACGCGGCCGGCGTGGCGGGCGAGGTCGACCTGGCCTCGGGGCACACCGCGGGCAAGGGCGCGGGCCTGCACACCTGGCTCACCTTCGGCGGCCTGGACAGCGGCGAGGTCACGATCACCCCGCAGGCCGTCGAGGTCGCCGACCTGCGGCTGCCGAACCTCACCCTGTCCGCCTTCCGGCTGCGCTCGGGCGCCGGCTCCGGCTATGTCGCCGTCGACATGACCGACGGCGGCGGTGTCGACGTCAGCGGGGTCCGGGTCGCCGCGCGGCTTGAGCGCCCCCGGCCCGGCGCGGCAGGCCCCGGGCAGCCGGTGTTCACCCGTGTCGTGCTCAGCCGCGCCCGCGCCGACCGGATCGCCTTCGAGGGCCTCGACGCGCAGTTCGGCGCCGGGGCGGAACCGCTGTACGTCAGCGTGCCGGTGGTCCCCGGCGGCGCCCCGGCCACCCTCACGGGACTCGACCTCGGCGGCCCCGGCGGCTTCGTGTGGACGCCGGGCGGCGCCGACCCCTTCCTGGGCACCCTGCACGCCGACCGCCTGTCACTGCCCCGCCTGCGCGTCGAGGCCGCCAATGCCTTCCGCGGCGACCTCACCCTCACCACCGACGCGATCCACCTCGGACTGCTCCGCCGGGGCCGCAGCGAACTCGACGTCGACCGGCTCGCGCTGCGGCTGCTCGGCAGCGCGACACTCGGCAGCCCGCAGGAGCGGATCAGCGTGGGGGCGGCGGGAGCAGAACACCTGCACCGCGCCGACGGCACGACCCGGCTCACCGGCGGCTACGCCGACCTGCTGCACTACGAGCGGCCCGGTGTGGAGATCGACGTGGAGCACGCCAAGCTGCCCGAGGCCGTCACGGCCCTGCCCGGCTCCCGCAGCATGACCGTGCCCAGGCTCGACCTGAGCGGCGCGCACCTGCGGATCGACTTCCGAGCGCTGCCGCCGGCCGCGGGCCGGCCGGACCCGCTAACGGTGACGCCCGAGCCGAAGGCGCTGCTGGACTCGCTGAACGGCACCCTCGGCATCCAGGCGGTCCTGCACGACATGGCGATCCTGCCCAGCGGGACGATCGAGCACACGGAGTACCGCCGGGACGTCGTCATCACCACGCCTGTCACCCTCGAAGGGGGCGAGGTCGACACCGCCGATCTGGCCGCATCGCTGTCCGCGCCCGGCGCCATCGCCTTCGCACCGGACTCCCTCCTGGACTTCGCGGTCCGCCATCCGCAGTTCGACGTGCAGGGCAGCCGGCTCTTCCTGTTCGTCATCATTCCCGTCACCTTCCACGGCGTGGGGAAGAACGTCCGCCGCAACCTCCTGGCATGGCGGCTCAGGACTCCGGCGGATCTCGACCTGGCCCGCCTCCGGCACCGGGTCCGGCTGCGCACCCTGCTCGACGACATGGTCCAGGAGTCCGACGAGGCGGCGACCGACAGCGATGCCGAGAAGGCGAAGGTGCAGGCGGCCAAGGACGCGCCGACGGGCATCGACGTGAGCATCAGCCCCGGCAGCGGCCTGTCCGTCCACAGCCGCGAACCGGTCGGGCTGCAGCTGGCGTCACAGGGCGTCAACGGCCGCATCGGCCTGGGCTCCGATCCCTTCTCCGGGCTGAGGCTCAGCGGCAGCCTCGTGCTGTCGGCCCGCCCCGGCCACTCCGACCTCGGGAAGCTGGCCTTCCAGGTCGCCGAACTGACCGTCCCCTACGTCGACCTGACCGTCGAGGGGCACCGCGTGTCGGTCGGGGCGATCGAGATCCACGACCTGCACGACGCGTCAGTGTCCTTCGACGAACTGCGCCCACGCGTCCTGGAGGCGACGATCCGGCAGGCGACCGCCCGGAACATCGAGTGGTCGCAGCCCGGCAAGTGACCCGGGCGGCCCGGCGGCCTGCGCCGGTACGTGCGCGGCCGCCGGCGGGACCTGGGGCGGTACGTGCGAGTCGGCGCGGGCGGCGAGCACCGGCTCGATCAGGCGCCGTATCGCCACCGAGGGCCGCAGGTCCAATTCGGCCGCCAGCAGCCGGCCGTAGGCGCGGTAGGTGCGCAGCGCCTCCACCGCGTTGCCCTCGCGCAGGTGCACCCGCAGCACCGCCCGGTGCGCGCTCTCCCGCAGCGGTTCGATGTCGACCGCCGCGAGCCCGGCCTCCAGGGCGTGCCCGTAGCGTCCCTCGGCGGTCAGCCGCTCGCAGAGCCGCTCCAGCGCGTGCAGCCGGAGCTGGCGGAAGCGCTCGCGCTCCGGCAGCAGCCACTCCTCGTCCCAGCCGGGCAGCAGGTCCCCGCGCAGCACGGCGGGCACCGTCGGCGGGCCCGTGGCCGCGGCGCCGTCCGGCTCCAGCAGTTCGCCCGCCCGTGCCGAGCCCTGGTGCAGGTCCACCAGGATCGCGGCGTCCAGGGACAGTTGTGTGCCCGCGGCGGACACCAGCGGGCGTCCCGCGGGCTCGGGCAGCCGCCACAGCGCCGTCCGCAGGCTGGCGGCGGCGCGTTCCGCCGCCGCGTCCGGCCAGAGCGCCGCGCCGGTCATGCAGCGCGAGACCGGGTGGTGGTGCAGTGCGACGAAGGCCATCAGGCGGCGGCTGCCCGCCGCGACCGGCACCGCGGTGTCACCGCAGCGCAGTTCGAAGTCGCCGAGCAGCCGGAGCGTGACCTGCGCGCTGCTGCCTGCCTGCGCGGCCTGTCCGGCCCCGCCCGCCTGCCCGGTCCTGTCGGCCTTCCCGGCCCTGCCGGTCTGTCCGACCGGTCCCGCTCGACCGCTCACCCGTGAACCCCCAGGCCGACCCGTCGACCCGCCGGCCCGCCTGCCGGTCAGTCGCCGCCCATGCTGGCAGCGGCAAATCGGGCACGTCAAAAACCTCTCACCCGATCAGGGCAGCGCCCGTGCGGCACCATGCTCGCGACCGTACGGCCGGGTGGCGGCTCCCCGGGCGGGGCGCTGGCACGTACCCCCTGACCGGTCGGAGCCGGCTACCCCGTCAGGGCCAGGACCAGTGGGAGGACCTGCGCGGCTCCTGCCTGGCGCAGCAGGCGCGCGCCGACGGCCAGCGTCCAGCCCGTCTCCGTGTAGTCGTCGACCAGCAGCACCGTGCCCGGAGCGGCGGCCAGGGCGGCGGCGAGGTCGTCCGGCACCGTGAAGGAGGCGGCCAGGGCGCGCAGCCGTTGGGCCGAGTTGCTGCGGTGCGCGGCGAAGTCACCGGCCTGCGGGGCGTATCCGAGGCTGCCGAGCAGCGGGAGCCGGCCGACCCTGGCCAGGCCCTCGGCCAGGGAGCCCACCAGCTGGGGCCGGGTGCGCGAGGGCATGGCGACCACGCCCACCGGGCGGGCCGTCGCGGGTGCGGAGCCGGCCCAGCCGCCCGGCGCGTGCGCCCAGTCGGCGACCACGGTCACCACGGCGGCCAGCACGTCGTCGGGGACCGGGCCGTCGGGGGCCTGCGCGGACAGCAGCGGGCGCAGGCGGTTGCCCCAGCCGATGTCGGACAGCCGTCCCAGCGCACGCCCGGTGGCCGCCTGCTGGTCCTCGGGGATGCGGCCCTTGAGGCTGACGCCGACCGCGGCCATCCCCGAGGGCCACATCTTGCGCGGCTCGACCTCCGCTCCCGGCCGCTCCAGTTCACCGGCCGCGCCAGACAGGGCGGCCGGCGAGACCCCGGGGTCGACCCAGGGGCCTGCGCAGTTGTCGCAGCGCCCGCAGGGTGCCGCCTTCTCGTCGTCGAGCTGGCGCTGCAGGAACTCCATACGGCACCCGGTGGTGGCCGCGTACTCGCGCATGGCCTGCTGCTCGGCCTTGCGCTGCCGGGCCACCCAGGCGTAGCGCTCCGCGTCGTACTCCCACGGCTGACCCGTCGCGGTCCAGCCGCCCTTGACGCGCCGGACCGCGCCGTCCACGTCCAGCACCTTGAGCATGGTCTCCAGGCGCGAGCGCCGCAGGTCCACCAGCGGCTCCAGCGCGGGCAGCGACAGCGGGCGGCCCGCATCCTCCAACGCGCCCAGCGTGCGCCGCACCTGCTCCTCCGGCGGGAAGCCCACCGAGGCGAAGTAGGCCCAGATCGCCTCGTCCTCGCGCCCCGGCAGCAGCAGCACATCCGCGTGGTCCACCCCGCGGCCGGCGCGGCCGACCTGCTGGTAGTACGCGATCGGCGACGAGGGCGAGCCCAGGTGGACGACGAAGCCCAGGTCCGGCTTGTCGAAGCCCATACCGAGCGCCGACGTCGCCACCAGCGCCTTCACCCGGTTCGCGAGCAGGTCCTCCTCGGCCTGGAGGCGGTCGGCGTTCTCGGTCTTGCCGGTGTAGGAGGCCACCGGATAGCCCCGCTGGCGCAGGAAGGCCGCGACCTCCTCGGCCGCCGCCACGGTCAGCGTGTAGATGATCCCGGAGCCGGGCAGGTCCCCCAGCCGCTCCCCCAGCCACGCCAGCCGGTGCGCGGCGTCGGGCAGGTCCAGCACGCCCAGCCGCAGGCTCTCCCGGTTCAGCGGCCCCCGCAGCACCAGGGCCTCGTCGCCGCCGGTGCCCAGCTGCTCCGCCACGTCCGCCGTGACCCTGGCGTTGGCGGTCGCGGTGGTCGCCAGGACCGGCACGCCCGCCGGCAGTTCGGCCAGCATCGTGCGCAGCCGCCGGTAGTCGGGCCGGAAGTCGTGGCCCCAGTCGGAGATGCAGTGCGCCTCGTCGACCACCAGCAGGCCGGTGGTCGCGGCGAGCCGCGGCAGCACCTGGTCGCGGAAGTCCACCGAGTTGAGGCGTTCAGGACTTACCAGGAGCACGTCTGTCTCGCCGCGCTGCACCTCCCCGTGGATGGCCTCCCACTCCTCCGGGTTGGCCGAGTTGATGGTGCGCGCCCTGATGCCGGCCCTGGCCGCCGACTCGACCTGGTTGCGCATCAGCGCGAGCAGCGGCGAGATGATCACCGTGGGTCCTGCGCCGCGCCTCCGCAGCAGGGCCGTGGCCACGAAGTACACCGCCGACTTGCCCCACCCGGTGCGCTGCACCACCAGCGCCCTGCGGTGTTCCTCGACCAGCGCCGACACCGCCTGCCACTGGTCCTCGCGCAGCCGCGCGGTCCCCCCGGGGTCGCCCACGAGGCCCGCGAGTACGGCGTCGGCTTCTGCATGCAGGTCCAGGTTGTCCATGCCCCCATGCAACCCGATGGCACGGACAATCAGCCAGTCCGCCGCGTCGCAGCGGGGGCGCCCCGGTCGCTCCGGCCGTGCTCAGGACGGGCTCAGGACGGGTGTGCCGCCCGTGCCGGGCGCATACGGGCACTGCATGCACCGCGCATCCCGCATCCGGAATTGTTTGAAGCTGTGAAGGCGGCGCCGGTACGTGTACCGCTCACCGGCCAATTCCCCGGCCACCGCCAGACACTGGCTGTGACCGCGCACACGCTGTGCACGACCGGTGGGCGCAGCGGTGTTCCCGCTGGTCCCGGGGCGGTTGGGGGTGCCGGGCCGGGGGGCGGCACGGGGGCCGGGATCTATCCGACGGACGGGACCATTCCGGTCGCGGGCGCCAATTGCCCGTTGCCGCAAAGCAATATGCGGGGAAGAATTGGACGCGGATCCCCGAACGGCTCTCCGAGCCCCCTGACCGGCGCACGCCCGCGGCCGGTCCACGGGTGCATCCGTGAAGGGAGGACCGTGACCATCGGCTTCGTTCCGGAGACGTCCTCCGCCCTCGCCTCCCCCGCGTCGCGCAGCCTGGAGCCGACCGAGTGGACCGACATCGGCGTACCGCTGCTCGCCAACCCGCGCGAGGTCGTCAAGGACCTGCACTCCCGGCATCTGCCGCCGCCCGCCACCGCGGTCGTCGCGGTCTACGACCCGGACGGCCGGATCAGGGCCAGCGCGTCCTTCGCCGGACGCACCGGCGTCGTGGACGGCTGGGAGCGGCGCAATGCGCTGCTGTCGCACCTGCGCCGCGTCATCCCGCACGACCTGCGCCTGCGCCGGCCGGTTCGCACCGCGGTGCTGATGATCTGCCGCGACGGCGCCGCCGGGTGGACCCCGGAGGACGGCGCCTGGATGTGGGGGCTGCGCGACGCCTGCACACTGCACGGGCTGCGCTGCGGGTCCTACGTGACGCTGACCGCCGACGGCTGGCACGTGATCGGTGAGAACCGGGCAGGGCGGACGCCGAACGCGGCCTCCTGGTCACGCGCCGGCAGCGAACCGCCGCCGGCCGTCGCGAACGGCACACCTGCGCCGCTGCGCCACGCCTCCGCGCGCTGAGATCGCGGCTGAGTCCGGCCGAGCGGCACCGGGCGGACCGTGCGCCCGCCCGGCGGGCGCTCAGGCGCTGGCGCCGAGCAGGCTGTTGATACGGGCCGGGTCGCCGCACACGATCAGCAGCAGGCCGGCCCGGGTCAGCGCGGTGGCCAGCGCCCGCGGCAGCGTGTCGTCGCTGCCGCCGTTGAGGGCCACGATCACCACCGGTCGGCCGGTGGCACGGGGAGCGGAGATGTCGGCGTAGAAGACGTCGTCGGCGGCGTCGTGCTGCGCCCAGTAGGACGCCTCGCCGAAGCTCAGTTCGTGAACGGCCCAGGGGTGCTGCTCGCCGGTGGTGAGCACCAGGATCTCGCCGGGGGCGCGACCGGTGTCGAGCAGCAGGTCGACGGTCTCCTCCGCCGCGTCGAGCGCGCCCTCGGCCGGGGCGGGGATGAGCTGGATCTGTGCGGCTTCCGGGGTCGCCGGGCGCTGCCGGGGCACCGGCGCGGCCGGGGCCGGCTGGTTCGCAGCCGTGGGACCGGCGGTGCCGATCTGGCGGCCGGTTCCGGCAGCGCCGGAACCGACGGCGGCAACTGCCCTCGGCGGTGCCGGCCGCGGCGCGGCGGGCCGGGGCGGGCCTGGGACAGGACGGGGGGTCGACGCACTCCGGCCGCTGGTCGGAGCAGTGCGGGGACCCGGGACGCTCTCGTGAATCTGAGGCTCCTCGGGGGTGAGAGGCATGAGTTGATGTCTATCAAATGCGCACCGAATGCGCAGCGGCGGGTGGGTGCCGGATCAGAAATCGAAACCGAGTTGTTCCCCTGAGTCGTCCGGGTTGCGGACTTTCTTCAGATGCTGCCAGCGCGGCAGGGAGTCCAGGTACGACCAGGACATCCGGTGCAGCGGCGTCGGCCCCAGCTCCTCCAGCGCCGAGCGGTGCACGGGCGAGGGGTAGCCCGCGTTGTCGGCGAAGGCGAACGGGGCGTATTCCGCGCCGACTTCGGCCATCTCGCCGTCCCGTCGCACCTTGGCGATGACGGAGGCCGCGGCGACCGACACACAGGACTGGTCGCCCTTGATCACCGTCCTGACCTGCCACGGGCCGCCGCCGGCCAGGTAGTTGTGCTTGCCGTCGAGTATCACGGCGTCCGGGGGCTCGGGCAGGCCGTCGAGGGCGCGCAGCGCCGCCAGCCGCAGGGCGGCGGTCATGCCGAGGGCGTCGATCTCCTCGGGGGAGGACTGGCCGAGCGCGTAGGAGGTGACCCAGCCGGTGAGCACCGCAGCAAGCCGGGTGCGGCGCTTGGGGGTGATGAGCTTGGAGTCGGTCAGGCCCTCGGGCGGGCGGCGCAGGCCGGTGACGGCCGCGCAAACGGTGACAGGACCCGCCCAGGCGCCGCGTCCCACCTCGTCGATGCCTGCGACGGTCCGCACGCCGAGCGTGGCACGCATGGAGCGCTCGACGCTGTGGGTGGGAGGTTCGTACGCCATGGCGGGGACCAGCCTACTCGCCGCACTTGCGGCGGGTGCAGGGCGATGCCGGCTGCCGGCGGCGGGCGGCGTCCCGTGCCCCGCCGGCGCCCCGCCGATCAGGACGCCGTGGCCCAGTCGGGCAGCGCTTCGGTCCGCTCGGTCCAAGCCGCCGGGGGTTCGCCGCCGGGCCGGGCGGAGACTATGCCGCCGACGATCGCGCAGGTCGTGTCGACGTCGCCGCCGGCCTTCGCGGTGGCCCAGAAGGCCCGCTCGTAGTCCCCGAGATGGCGGGCCGCCGACCACAGGGCGAAGGGCACGGTGTCGTGGGCGCTCGTGCGACGGCCGCAGCCGAGCACCGCGGCGACGGTGGCCACGTCGGCGTAGTCGAGCATGTCCCGCGCCCGCCGGATGCCGGCCTGCACGGCGCTGCGCGGCACGACGTCGAGGACCGCGCCGAGCAGGTCCGAGGGGGCCTGCGGCCCGTCGGGGTCGGCGGCGAGCGCGGCCGCGGCGGCGACCGCCATCGCTCCGGCGACCGCCTCGCGGTGCTGGTGGGTGGTGTAGGCGGAGATCTCGGCCTGGTGGCTGGCCTGGACGGGGTCGCCCGCGTACCAGGCGCCGAGCGGGGCGACGCGCATGGCGGCGCCGTTGCCCCACGAGCCCTGCCCGTTGAAGAGGGCCGCCGCCAGCTCACGCCAGTCGGCTCCCTCCTGGCGGATGAGCCGCAGCATGCGGTTGACGGCGGGGCCGTACCCGCGGTCGAAGTCGTGCCGCTCGGCGAAGGACAGGGCCAGCGCGTCCTGGTCGATACGCCCGTGGCCGACGAGCACGGCGACGACGGAGCAGGCCATTTCGGTGTCGTCGGTCCACTGCCAGGCACCGGGCGGGAGTTCGCCCTTCTGCAGTGCCGTGTAGTGGGCGGGGACGAAGAACTGGGAGCCGAGTGCGTCGCCGACGGCGAGGCCCCGGAGGCTGGTGAGGGCGCGGGAGACTCGCGCGGAGTGGGTGGTGTGAGCCGTCATGACGTCGAAAACTCTGACATCGCGCCTGTTCCGGGTCAATCTCCATGTGCCGAAACTCACCATGCCGGCATCCAGCGCGCCGGCATTCACTCGTCCCCGCCGCCGGGCGGTGCCGGGGTGCGCCAGCGTTCGAACGGCCGGTCCAGCGCGTAGCTCCCGGACCTGCCGAGCAGCAGGGTGCGCGTCTCGGCGTTGTCGGGGTTGGACAGCGCCTCGAACTCCGACACCGTCCAGTGGAACCAGCGCATGCAGAACAGCCGCATGGTGAGCCCGTGGGTGACGAGCAGGACGTTGGGCGGGAAGTCCTCCTTGTCGAAGGCCCGGTAGAGGGTCTCGAGGAAGGCCCCGACGCGGTCGTGGACGTCCGCGCCGCTCTCCCCCATCGCGAATCGGTAGAAGAAGTGGCCGTAGGCGTCGCGCGCCTTGCGCTGCCGCTGGATGTCCTCGATGTCCTGCCAGTTGCCCCAGTCCTGCTCCCGCAGCCGCGGCTCCTCCCGGGCCGCGGTCAGCCGCGGGTCGAGCCGCAGGGCGCGGAAGGTGTCCCAGGTGCGGCGGTAGGGCGAGACGAACGCCTGCACCCGCTCGTCGCCGAACAGCTCCCGCAGCCGCACACCGGCCTCGGTGGCCTGGCGCAGACCGGTCGCGGTGAGTTCCAGGGCGTGGTCGGGCACGCGCTCGTAGATCGTGTCGTCCCTGTTGCCCTGGGACTCGCCGTGCCGGATGAGCACGATGCGGCGAGGGCGTCCCATGCCTGTCAGCCTAGGGTGCGGCCAGGTCACCGGCTCGCCGGGGCCGCCGCTACGGGCGCGCCGCGACGGGTCCGCGAGTGGCCGCGCGACCAGGTCCCGCCACCGGATCCGCCTAGAGGCCGGCGGGCCGCAGGCGCGAGCCGCCGTCCACCGGGAGCACCACGCCCGTGGTGAAGGTCGCGCCTATCAGATAGCCGATCGCACCGGCTATGTCCTCCGGGCGGCCCACCCGTCCCGCGGGTGCGGTCGCGGCGAAGCCGTCGAAGACCTGCTGCCGGGTCTCGGCGTCCATCCAGTCCCACCACGGGGTGTCGACGATGCCGGGCGAGACGGCGTTGACCCGTATCGGCGCCAGTTCCACGGCCAGGACCGGGACCATCGCCTCGACGGCCGCGTTGACCGCCGCGAGCCCTGCCGTACCGGGACGGGCCGAGCCAGCCGAGCCTGCCGTGACGAAGGTGATCGAACCGCCCGGGCGCAGGGCCTTGAGGGCCGCCTGGGCGGCCACGGTCTGGGCCACCAGCTTGCCTTCGGCCGCGGCTCGCAGTTCGGCGATCGGCAGCTCCCCGAAGGGGCCTGCGGCCGTACTGCCGGTGGCGGCCACGACCACATGGTCGACCGTGCCGAGCCCGGTGAAGAAGTCATGGGTGGCCGTCTCGTCCAGCGCGTCCATCGACACGCCGGACGCGCCGTCGCCGAGCTGTGCGAGCGCGGCGTCCAGCCTGTTCTTGTCGCGGCCGGTGACGACGACCTCGCGGCCGGCCCGCAGCTGCTCCTGCGCGGTGGCCAGGCCGATCCCCGATGTGCCGCCGATGACGACGACACGTTCTGTCGATGCGGGCATTGCGCTCCCCCAATTACGAGACATGCTGACTCGTAAAGAGTATGCGAGACACGGTGCCTTGTAAAGTGCCCTCATGGACGACACACCCGCACGGGGCAGACCCCGCAGCGAGACGGCAAGGCGCGCCGTGCTCGACGCGGCGCTGGAGCTGTGCCAGAGCGGCGGCTACCAGGCGCTGACGATGAAGGGCATCGCCGAGACCGCGGGGGTGGGCCGGCAGACCGTCTACCGCTGGTGGCCGGCCAAGCAGGACGTGCTGATCGACGCCCTGCGCGACCTGGCGCTGCGCAAGGCGGAGGGCCTGTCCCCGGAGACCGGCGACACGCTGCGCGACGTCCGCACCCTGCTGGACGCCACCTTCACCCTCACCACCGCCCTCACCGGCAACGCCCTGATCGGGCTGATGGCCGAGGCGCAGCACGACCCGGCGCTGTCGCACCGCCTGCAGGCCACCGTCATCGGCCCGCGGCGGCAGGCGCTGCGGGCGCTGCTGGCCCGCGGGGTCGCCGACGGTTCGCTCTCCGACGAGGCGGCGTCGCTCGACCTCGCGGTCGACTTCGCCTTCGGCACCATGTGGTACCGGCTGATCAGCCGGCACGGCGTGGTCGACTCCGCCCTGGCCGGGCAGATCACCGCGGCCCTGGCGACCCTGCTGCACCCGGGCGCCGCCGCGCTGTCCGGCCCCGTGCCGGGCGCCGCACAGCCGCCCGCGGACCGCCCCGCCGGTTCCGGGTGAGGTTGCCGGCTCAGACGGTCCAGGCCTGCACGACGTCGACCACGTCGCCGGCGACCGACAGCACATCGCCGTCCAGCCCGGCCCGGTCGGAGAGCCGGGCGACGGCTGCCTCGCGGTATTTGCCGTGCTCCGTGGCGGAATTCCACGCCGACAGCACCAGGAAGTCGCTGTCCGCGCCCTCCGCGAAGACGCCCCGCAGCATCCCGGGTGACCCGGCCATCGCCGGGTTCCAGACCCGCTGCTGCGCCTGGACGAAGTGGTCGGCGCGGTCGGGCCGCACCTTGCACAGCGCGACCCGCAGCAGGTCGGCGTCGGAGAAGCGCGCCTCGAAACCGACCTTCACGTCCAGCTTTCGGGTGAAGGTGCGCGCCGCCAGCATCTCGAAGGTGCCCGCCTGCGTCGCCGCGAGACCGGCGTGCGGCCCCGCCATGAAGGCGTCGTAGGGCGCCTGCCCGTCCCAGAAGGCGAAGAGGTGTGCCACGCCGGGCTGGGAACGGCTCCAGCCGCCGCCCTGGCCGTGGAATCCCGGCTGCTCCCTGAGCGCCGCCCACCTGCGCTGCCCCCGGTCGAAACCGGCCTGGTCGAGGACGCCGCAGCGTATCCACTTCACCAACACCGCGCCATCGTAGTGGCGTCGGGGCCGGAGATCGTCCCCTGTCCGCGACTGCGCCGCCCCCGCCGACCCATGCCCCGCCGATCCGCCGGCGGACGGCGCAGACGGCGGTGGGGAGCGGCCCCGAAGGTCCGCTCCCCACCGCCGTCATGTGCGGGCCGGCCGGTCAGGCCGTGCCGTCAGCTGCACCCGCTGGTCGAGCCGCAGCCCTCGCACAGGTAGCAGCTGCCCGCGCGGCGCATCTTGGTGCCGCAGGAGAAGCACAGCGGGGCGTCGGCGTTCAGGCCGAGCTGGATCTCCAGCAGCTCCGTGGAGTTGTGCGCCTCCTTGGGCGCGGGCGTGGCCGCCGGCGGCTGCGCCACGGTCAGCGGCGTACGGGGTTCGACGTGCCGCGGTGCGGACTGGGCCAGGCCCTCGACGTCGACCTCGTCGTCTGCGGCCTCGTAGGAGCCGGTGTCCAGGTGCCGCTGTCGCTCGTCGGCCGAGTGGATGCCGAGCGCCGAGCGGGTCTCGAAGGGCAGGAAATCCAGCGCCAGGCGGCGGAAGATGTAGTCGACGATCGACTGCGCCATCCGCACGTCCGGGTCGTCGGTCAGTCCCGCCGGCTCGAAGCGCATGTTGGTGAACTTCGAGACGTAGGTCTCCAGCGGGACGCCGTACTGCATGCCCACGGACACCGCGATCGAGAAGGCGTCCATCATGCCCGCCAGGGTCGAGCCCTGCTTGGACATCTTCAGGAAGACCTCGCCCAGACCGTCGTCGGGGTACGAATTCGCCGTCATGTAGCCCTCGGCGCCGCCGACGGTGAAGGAGGTGGTGATGCCGGGACGGCCCTTGGGGAGGCGCTTGCGCACCGGGCGGTACTCGACGACCTTCTCGACCTGGGCGGGTGCCTGCGCGGCGGTCTCGGCCTTGGCCTCGTCCTTCTTCTTGGCCGACAGCGGCTGCCCGACCTTGCAGTTGTCGCGGTAGATCGCCAGCGCCTTCAGGCCGAGCTTCCAGCCCTCGTAGTAGACCTCCTCGACCTCCTCGACGGTGGCCGACTCGGGCAGGTTCACCGTCTTGGAGATGGCACCCGACAGGAAGGGCTGGGCGGCGGCCATCATGCGCACGTGGCCCATGGCGGAGATCGCCCGCTCGCCCATGGCGCAGTCGAAGACCTCGTAGTGCTCGGTCTTGAGCCCGGGCGCGTCGACCACGTTGCCGTGCTCGGCGATGTGGGCGACGATCGCCTCGATCTGCTCGGGCTGGTAGCCGAGCCTGCGCAGCGCGGTGGGGACGGTGTTGTTCACGATCTGCATCGAGCCGCCGCCGACGAGCTTCTTGAACTTGACCAGGGCCAGGTCGGGTTCGACACCGGTGGTGTCGCAGTCCATCATCAGGCCGATCGTTCCGGTGGGCGCGAGGACCGAGGCCTGCGCGTTACGGAAACCGTTCTTCTCGCCGAGCCGGACGACGTCCTGCCAGGCCTCGGTGGCCGCGGCCCACACCGGGGTGTCCAGGTCGTCGATTCGGCGGGCGGCGGCGTTGGCGTCGGAGTGCTGCTTCATGACGCGCTTGTGGGCGTCGGCGTTGCGGGCGTAGCCGTCGTAGGCGCCGACGACCGCGGCCAGCTCCGCCGAGCGCTTGTAGGACGTACCGGTCATCAGCGAGGTGATGGCCCCCGCGAGTCCCCGGCCGCCGTCGGAGTCGTACGCGTGGCCGGTCGCCATGAGCAGCGCGCCGAGGTTGGCGTAGCCGATGCCCAGCTGGCGGAAGGCGCGGGTGGTCTCACCGATCTTCTCGGTCGGGAAGTCGGCGAAGGAGATGGAGATGTCCATCGCGGTGATGACCAGCTCGACGACCTTCGCGAAGCGCTCGGCGTCGAAGGACTGGTTGCCCTTGCCGTCGTCGCGCAGGAACTTGAGCAGGTTCAGCGAGGCCAGGTTGCAGCTGGAGTTGTCCAGGTGCATGTACTCGCTGCACGGGTTGGAGGCGGTGATCCGGCCCGTCTCGGGCGAGGTGTGCCAGTGGTTGATGGTGTCGTCGTACTGGATGCCTGGGTCGGCGCACGCCCAGGCGGCCTCGGCGAGCTTGCGGAACAGCGAGCGCGCGTCGACCTCCTCGATGACCTCACCGGTCATCCTGGCCCGCAGGCCGAAGGCCGAACCCGACTCGTACGCCTTCATGAACTCGTCGTTGACCCGCACCGAGTTGTTGGCGTTCTGGTACTGGACGGACGTGATGTCGTCGCCGCCCAGGTCCATGTCGAAGCCCGCGTCGCGCAGGGCGCGGATCTTCTCCTCCTCCTTGACCTTCGTCTCGATGAAGGCCTCGACGTCCGGGTGGTCCACGTCCAGGACCACCATCTTGGCGGCGCGGCGGGTGGCACCGCCCGACTTGATGGTGCCCGCCGAGGCGTCGGCGCCGCGCATGAAGGAGACCGGACCCGAGGCGTTGCCGCCGGAGGAGAGCAGTTCCTTGGAGGAGCGGATACGGGAGAGGTTCAGGCCGGCGCCGGAGCCGCCCTTGAAGATCATGCCCTCTTCCTTGTACCAGTCGAGGATCGACTCCATGGAGTCGTCGACGGACAGGATGAAGCAGGCGGAGACCTGCTGGGGCTGCGCGGTGCCCACGTTGAACCAGACCGGCGAGTTGAAGCTGAAGACCTGGTGCAGCAGCGCGTAGGTCAGCTCGTGCTCGAAGATCTCGGCCTCGTCGGGGGAGCTGAAGTAGCCGTGCTTCTCGCCCGCCTTGCGGTAGGTGAGCACCACCCGGTCGATCAGCTGCTTCAGGCTCTTCTCGCGCTGCGGGCTGCCCACCGCGCCGCGGAAGTACTTGCTGGTGACGATGTTGACCGCGTTCACCGACCAGAAGTCGGGGAACTCGACGCCACGCTGCTCGAAGTTGATCGAACCGTCGCGCCAGTTGGTCATGACGACGTCACGGTGCTCCCAGACCACCTCGTCGTACGGATGCACGCCGGGGGTGGTGTGGATGCGCTCCATGTGCAGGCCCTTGCTCGTCTTGGACCCCTTGGTGCGGGAACCGCGTGCCGGGCCGCTCGTCGTCTCTGTCATTCCGCCTCCCTATACGGGCGAAAACGCCCTGATGTGCGCGGTTCTTCCCGCAGCACGGTGTTGTCCTACGGCCTCGGCGCGCGTCGCGCTCCGGCAGAAGTCTGTGTCCTGCGCGCCGCTCAGTCGGCGGCGGATGCGGGGGCGGGGACACCGAGGTCCTCGTCGAGCCCGCCAGGAGTGGTGGGTGGCAGCTGCTCGCGCAGCTCCGTGATGGCCCTCTCGAAGTCCTCGAGCGAGTCGAACGCGCGGTAGACCGAGGCGAACCGCAGATACGCGACGAGGTCGAGGTCCTGGAGCGGACCGAGTATGGCCAGTCCCACGTCGTGGGTCGACAGCTCCGCGCTGCCGGTGGCCCTGACCGCCTCCTCGACCCGCTGCCCGAGCTGGGCGAGGGCGTCCTCGGTGACGGGGCGACCCTGGCATGCCTTGCGCACGCCGGCGATCACCTTGCTGCGGCTGAACGGTTCAGTCACGCCGCTGCGCTTGATCACCATCAGTGACGCGGTCTCCACCGTGGTGAACCGGCGACCGCAGTCGGGACACTGGCGGCGGCGGCGGATCGAGGATCCGTCGTCGGTGGTGCGGCTGTCCACGACACGGCTGTCGGGGTGTCGGCAGAAGGGGCAGTGCATCGTTCCTACTCCCTCCCTCACTCCGTGGTGAGCGCGCGACAAAGACGCTTCCGCGGCGTCGTGCGACCCCGTGAAGCAGTCCCCAAGCATAGGTGATTCCTGCGGCGTTGGACCCGCCGGGTCCGCAGTCGGACCACAACCCGTGGGGGCCGGTCCCTATCCAACCACTAGATGTGGTGCGGCGAATCCACCGACTCGCCGGAGCGCGTCACAAGTCGCCAGCCCGGTGACACACTGGGGCACGCCACTCCCGGAGCGTCACCCCGGAGGGTCGCCCGGTGCGCGGCCGGGCCGAGGGGCGGCGGCAGGAACTCCGGGGGTCGAACTTCCATTCGATCAATACACCCGGTACCTTGATCGCGTCAGCGGATTTATGCAAATTCACTCGAACGTGTGTTTGGCGCAACCTTTCGAAACCCACTACCGTTGTACTAACTGCCCGCGGCTGCGAAGCGGGCCTCCCGCAGTTCAAGCGGTGGGAGAACATCTCGAAAGGGGCCGCCGTGACCACCGCCGCAGAGAGCGCCACCGCGACATTGACCGCCCATGACCGCTCCCCGGATCGAATCGGCCCGTTGGACGTGATGAACGAAGAGAACAGCCCGAAGCCCGCGCGCTCACTTCCCGGACGGCCCCCGGGTATTCGCGCCGACAGCTCCGGACTCACCGAACGCCAGCGCCGGGTCATCGAAGTCATCAGGGATTCGGTCCAGCGCCGCGGATACCCGCCGTCGATGCGGGAAATCGGCCAGGCCGTCGGCCTGTCGAGCACGTCGTCGGTCGCCCACCAGCTGATGGCGCTGGAGCGGAAGGGCTTTCTCCGCCGCGACCCGCACCGCCCCCGCGCCTATGAGGTACGCGCCTCCGACGCCGGACATCCGCAGCCCACGGACACCTCGGGCAAGCCGTCGGCCTCCTATGTGCCGCTGGTCGGACGTATTGCGGCAGGCGGCCCGATCCTCGCCGAGGAATCGGTCGAGGACGTCTTCCCGCTGCCTCGCCAACTCGTCGGCGACGGCGAGCTGTTCGTTCTCAAGGTGGTCGGCGACTCGATGATCGAGGCGGCGATCTGCGACGGCGACTGGGTCACCGTCCGGCGCCAGCCGGTCGCAGAGAACGGCGACATCGTGGCCGCGATGCTCGACGGCGAAGCCACCGTGAAGCGATTCAAGCGGGACAACGGGCATGTGTGGCTGCTGCCGCACAATGCCGCCTACCAACCCATTCCCGGTGACGAGGCCACCATCCTCGGCAAGGTCGTGGCGGTCCTGCGCAGGGTCTGAAAGGCGACTCGTCCGAGCGCCCCGGAATCCGCACGCCGGTTCCGGGGCGGACTCGTGTAAGGCCCCGTGCGCCGCTCATGGCGCCCGGGGCTTTGTTCCTGCCCGGGCAGTCCCCCGGGCGGGCGCTCAGACCTTCGCTGCCGCGTCGATGGCGGCCAGCGAGCGCCGCACCTGCTGCCGGTCGGTCGTGTACCAGAGGTCCGGCATCGACGAGCGCAGGAAGCCGCCGTAGCGGGCCGTCGCGAGCCGCGGGTCGAGCACCGCCACCACCCCGCGGTCGCCCGACGCCCTGATCAGCCGGCCCGCGCCCTGCGCCATGAGCAGCGCGGCGTGGGTCGCGGCGACAGCCATGAAACCGTTGCCCCCGTGCTCCTCGACCGACTTCTGCCGGGCGCTCATCAGCGGGTCGTCGGGCCGCGGGAAGGGGATCCGGTCCATCACCACCAGCTGGCAGTTGACCCCCGGCACGTCCACTCCCTGCCACAGCGACAGCGTGCCGAAAAGGCACGTCCTGGCGTCCTGCGAGAAGGCGCGGATCAGCTCGCCCAGGGTCTCCTCGCCCTGCAGCAGCACCGGGTGGTCCAGCCGCGCACGCATCGCCTCCGCGGCCGTCTGGGCGCCGCGCATGGACGAGAACAGCCCGAGCGTACGGCCGCCCGCCGCCTCGATCAGCTCGGCGAGTTCGTCCAGCATGTCCTCGCGGCCCGCGTCCCTCCCGGGCGGCGACAGGTGCTTGGCGACGTAGAGGATGCCCTGCTTGCGGTAGTCGAAGGGCGACCCGACGTCGATGCCCTTCCACCGCGCCACGTCCTCGCCCTCGGTGCCCTCGGCGGACAGGCCCATGGAGGCCGCCACCCCGTTGAAGTCGCCGCCGAGCTTGAGCGTGGCGGAAGTGAGGACCACCGAGCGGTCGGTGAACAGTTTCTCGCGCAGCAGCCCCGACACGTTGAGCGGGGCGACCCGCAGCGAGGCGCCGAAGCGGTCGTGGCGCTCGCACCAGACCACGTCGTACTCCGAGACCGCAACCAGCCGCTCGCTCACCTCGTGCACGTGCTCGACGGCGGCCAGGGCCTGCTTGCGCACCGCGTCCTCGTCCTGCACCGACTTGTCCCGGGTGTCGCCGAGCGCGGTGATCACCTGGCGGCAGGCGTCCCGCAGCGCCGACAGGACGTACAGCAGGTCCTCGGGGATCTCTTCGAGGCGTCCGGGCAGGGCCAGCTCCATCACCCGCTCGAAGCCCTCCGCGGCGCTCAGCAGGGCGTCCGCCGCCTTCTCGTTGACCAGCCGGGCGGCGCGCTTGACCGCGCGGTTGACGCCGCCCGCGCTCAGCTCACCGGTGGCCACACCGGTGACCCGGGAGACCAGCTCGTGCCCCTCGTCGATGATCAGGACCTCGTGGCCGGGCAGGACCGGTGTGCCCTCGATGGCGTCGATCGCCAGCAGCGCGTGGTTGGTGACGACCACGTCGGCCAGCTTGGCGCGCTCGCGCGCCGCCTCGGCGAAACACTCGGCGCCGTATGCGCACTTGGTGGCGCCCAGGCACTCGCGCGAACTGACCGACACCTGCCCCCAGGCGCGGTCGGACACCCCGGGGGTGAGTCCGTCGCGGTCCCCGGTCTCGGTGTCGTCGGCCCAGTCCCGCATCCGCAGCAGGTCCTGACCGAGCTTGCTGGTCGGCGCCGCCGCCTCGAAGGGGTCGAAGAGGCCCTCTTCCTCGTCCTGCGGCGCCCCCTCGTGCAGGCGGTGCAGGCACAGGTAGTTGGACCGGCCCTTGAGCATCGCGAACTGCGGCTCGCGGCGCAGCAGCGGCTTGAGCGCGCTGACCGTGCGGGGCAGGTCGCGCTCCACGAGCTGCCGCTGCAGGGCGAGGGTGGCGGTGGCGACCACAACCCGCTCCCCGTGGGCGAGCGCGGGCACGAGATACCCGAGGGACTTGCCGGTGCCGGTGCCCGCCTGGACGAGCAGGTGGGACTTGTCGTCCACGGCGGCGGCGACGGCCTCGGCCATGGTGACCTGACCGGCCCGCTCCACGCCTCCGACGGCGGTGACGGCGGCGTGCAGCAGGTCGGTGAGTGCGGGTGGGGGCGTGTCAGTCATAGGAGGGCAAGCCTACGGGCAGCCACCGACAGCGGCGTCCCGTCGCGCTGTTGCCGCCCGTCCGCGGGACCGGTCCCGCCTGGCGGTGCTAGCTTCTGGTCACATGCCGTTCGAGCGCCGACTGACCCTTGACTCCTCGGCCGCCGAGTACGTGATCGACGTCGCCAACGTGGTGCGCGAGCCGGCGCTCGGCGGGACGCGGGCGGCGGACCTGGACCGGCTCGCGGGACTGCTCGACGCCCTGGCGGACTTCGCCCGCGACCCGGCGGTGCAGGTCTACGCGATCACCGACCGCTCGCTGCTGACCGACGGGCGGCTGACGGCGCGGGAGCGGGACCTGCTGGAGGGCTGGTACCGGGGCGGGAAGCTGGAGGTGCTGCCGCGCGCAGACGACCGCATCCTGGAGCTGGCCGACGCCCTCGGCCTGCGGGTGGTCAGCGCCGACAACTTCCTCGACTTCCACCGCGCCTACCCGTGGATCCCCGGTGACCGCGACCGCTTCCTGCGCCCGGTCCTGGAGCCCGGCGGGCGCATAGGGGTCCGGCCCAGGATCATGCCGGTGCCCGAGGAGTGGCAGGTGTCCCGCAAGGAGGAGGAGGGCCTGCTGCTGCGTGCCGGGGTGGTCAGGCGCTGGGAGCACTCGGCTGCGCACCGGGCGGTGCTGAGCCGCGACTGGCGCTGCCCGGAGGCCGGCTGCCCCCTCTTCGGTGCGACCGGCAGGCCCGGCACCGCCCTGCCGCGGCGCCGCAAGGACCGGGTGCTGTGCCCCACGCACGGTGTGCAGCTGACCGACGCAGGGCCGCTGCGCCCGCGTGCGCAGGTCAAGGTGGTCATGGACGGGACGGTGCGGGGCCGCTTCATGGTCACCGAGGGCGACCCGGTGGCTGTGGGCCGCGCCCCGGCGGGCGGCGGGGTGGCGCTCGGCGCCTGGATCGAGGACAGCGCGGTGGAGTCGGTGAGCAGAACCCACGTGGTGCTCAGCTACGAGGGCGGCGCCCTCAGCGTGCTGGACGAGCGCAGCGCGAACGGCACCTGGGTGCGGCGGCGGCTGCCGGGCGGCGACTCGACGGGCCCGCTGGCGCACGGCGTCACCCGCAGGCTGCGCAGGGGCGAGTCGGTGGTGCTGCACGACCGGCTGGAACTGCTGCCGAGCGGGCGGCAGTTCGTCTTCGAGGACGACCCGGCGGACGGTACGGTCACAGCGCGGGGCAGCAGCGCGGCAGCGGAACCCACGATGATGCAGCTGCCGTTGCACGACATGGGCTGAACGGGGGGCGCAGTGGCGGTGGAGATCGGTGTCGGTACGGTCCTGAGCGGTCGCTACCGGCTGGAGCAGCTGCTCGGCGGAGGCGGGTTCGGGCAGGTCTACGCGGCCCTCGACCAGGGTCTGGGCCGACGGGTCGCGGTGAAGGTGCTGACGCTGCGCGCCGAGTGGGCCGACGTCGAACGCAGCGAGCGCCAGGGGCGCTTCCGCCGCGAGGCGATCGCGGCCGCCGCGCTGAGCCACCCGAACGTGGCGACGATCCATGACGCGGGCGAGCACGAGGGGCAGCCCTTCATCGTCATGGAGCTGCTGCCGGGCACCGACTTCCGCAATGTGCTGCTGGACCGGGGCGGGCTGCCTGTACCCGACGTGCTGGCGTACGGGGCGCAGATCTGCGCCGGGCTGCAGCACGCCCACGAACGCGGCCTGGTGCACCGCGACATCAAACCCGAGAACCTGATGCTGCTCCCGGACGGCGTCGTCAAGATCTGCGACTTCGGCCTCGTCGCCCCGCAGGACCAGAATGTGACGCGCTATACCGAGCCGCAGGCGCTGCTCGGCTCGCCGCCGTACTTCACCCCGGAGCAGGCGCAGGGCGGCGAGGTCACCGCGCAGTCCGACCTGTACTCGCTCGGCTGCGTCCTCTACGCCATGCTCGCGGAAGGGCCGCCCTTCACCGCGGGGAACTACATCGGCTACGCCTATCTCCACGTACACGAGGAGCCCGAGCCGATCGTGCACCGGCGCCCCGAGGTGCCCTCGGAGCTGGCGCAGCTGATCCACCAGCTGCTCGCGAAGGCCCCGCGGGACCGTCCGGCCAGTGCCGCGGAGGTGGGCGCGCGCCTGCGGGCGATGATGCGGCCCTCGCCCCTGCGGCGGACCCCGACGGCCCTGGACCGCGGCGCCCGGCACCTGGTGTGGACGCTGATCGAGGAGGGTGAGGCGCTGCTCTCCGCCGGGCGCTTCCACGACGCGGACGACCGGTACTGGCAGGCGCGGCAGCAGATCCTGCGGCAGGGCGCGGACAGCGAACCGGCGTCCTTTGCCGCGCTTTTCGGCCGGGCGCGGGCGCTGGAGGGCCTCAACGGCGTCGAGTCGACCCGCAGGCAGCTCGAAGAGCTGGCCGCGAGCACGGCGGAGGCGCTGGGCGCCGACCATCCGCTCTCCCGGTGCACCGCCGCCTACGCGTCGGTCAGGGCAGCACACTGACGTGGACGTCGGCGGCCAGCCGGAAGGTCTCCCCCGGCCGCAGTGCCGCCTTGTGGTTCGCGGTGAGCCGGTAGCCGCGCACATAGGTGCCGTTGGTGGAGCCCTCGTCGGTGATCCATGCCGAGCCGTCGGCCTCGACACCGACCCGCGCGTGGATACGTGACAGGTTGTCGCGGTCGGCGAGGAAGGTGACCGCGGGGCACAGCTGCGGGTCGCGGCCCAGCCGGATCGAGTAGCCGGGCGCCACCTCGACGACGTCGCCGCTGGGGAAGTGCAGCCGCAGCGCGTCCACGGGGATGTCCCTGCGGGTCCGCGCTGCCCTGGGCAGGGCGCCGGGGATGACGTTGATGACCCGGGTGTGCTCGGTGTCCGCCCGGGCCTCGGGCGGCTCGCCGGCGGCAGGCCCCGGCCCCTGGATGTCGCCCGGCGGCCGGTCCTGCGGGGGGACTCCCGGGCGGGGCAGCCGCTCGGTCGGGGCGGTCGGCGAGACCGACGGCGCGGCTGCGGCATGTGCCGCGGCCATCAGGGCGAACGGCACGAAGCAGCCCTGGCAGACCAGTTGGCCGGCGAAGGAGCGGGGCATGCCGCATTCCGGGCAGGATCCGACGCCCGTTTCCTCGCGCATCCGCCCCCATCCCTCCGCGGTACGACCGGTGCCGCGATCGTATCGGCTGGCGCGTCGGGATGGCGCGATCGGAGGTCGGACCACGCGCGTCAGACCACGTGCAGCGGGTTGGGCACAGTGCCGTGCACGGCGGCGTGCGGCCGCTCGGCGCGGTCGCGGTAGCCGTCCAGGTGCAGCCGGTTGCGGTTGAGGCAGAGCCGGTCGATCCGCGGGGTGAGCAGGTCGAAGCTGGCGAATCGTTCCTTGAGGTGCGGGAAGCGCTCCTGGTAGCGGATGATCTCGTCGCGCACCAGTGCCCAGAAGTCCGCCTCGGGGACGTGGAGCTGGTCCCTGCACAGCGGTGCCAGATAGCGCAGGACGCCCACGAAGAGACCCGAATGGATGAACTGCGTGAGGAATCCGGGCTCCTCGGTGAGCAGCACAGCCCTGACGTCGTCGGGCATGGTGCCGTGCTCGGGCAGCGCCTCGGCGCTGACGTTGACGTCGTCGACGAAGTCCTTGACGGCGAGCCGCACCGGCACGTCGTGCTCGTCGAAGACCACGATGGCGTTCTCTCCGTGCGGGGAGAAGACCGTGCCGTAGCGGTAGAGGAAGTGCAGCAGCGGCGGCAGCAGCGCACAGAACAGGTGCCGCAGCCAGACCGCGGGCGCGACCCCGGATCGCGTGACCAGTTCCGCGGTGAACGAGCGGCCGTAGGTGTCGGTGTGCAGCAGCGCGGCAAGGGTGCGCGCCCGCTCCCCCGGTTCGAGGTGCGCGGCCAGCGGTTCGCGCCAGATGCAGCCCAGCAGTTCGCGGTATTGGTACGGGACGGTCGGCAGCCGGTCGTACTGCGGGTGCGCGACGGTCACCGAGGCGACCTCGCCGAGCAGGATCACCCGGGTCTCGTCGCACAGAAACGGATCTTCCGCATGCAGCCGCTGGACCCACGCGGTGACCGCGGGCGCGGCAAGGGTGCGTTCGGTGGGCAGGCCGCGCCAGACCAGGGTGTTGAGCACCGACAGCGGCAGCTTGACCGTACGGCGCTGCGGGCGGCTGGTGTTGAGGAAGGTCCTGACGGACTGCTGGGGCAGCCGGAGGTCGTTGTCGGTGCCCAGGGCGATGATGGACCCGTCGGCGACCGCGGGCGCGAAGAGCGGCAGGACGACGTGCTCCCACTGCCAGGGGTGCACCGGCAGCAGCAGGTAGTCCGCCGGGTCCTTGTCGCGGTCGGCGACGGTGTGCCGGAAGGAGTCGAGCGTGGCGGGCGGCAGCTCGTCCGCGTAGAGCAGATCGGGGGTGGCCAGCGTGTCGACACCGCGGTACTTGGCCAGGCTGTGGTGCACGGCGATCCACGGCAGGCGGTGCTGCCTGCGGGCCTCGGGCGCCCAGCGGGCCGCGTCGGCGTCCGAGAAGCCGATACGCCCCTTGTTCGCGACCAGCCACGGGTGCCCGGTCTGGTGCCCTTCCAGCTCCGCGTAGTCCAGGTCCGCCAAGTCGGCGGCTGGCAGCGCCTCCTCGGCAAGGCGCAGGTCGGCGCGCAGCGTGGTGAGGAGTTCGCGGATGAGGTGCCCCGTGGTGTCGCCGCCCAGGCCGAGCACTGCGTCGTGCGCCTGGCTGACGAAGTGCAGCGGGTCGCCGTCGGGGCCGATGCTCGCCGGGTCCACCTGCCAGCTGCCGTACGCGCCCCGGCCGGCCTGGAAGCGGTAGGTGAGCGTGTCGCTGATCCGCAGGCGGTAGGCGGCGGGCCCGGCCGCGGGGTCCGGCTCCGGGACGATGACCTCCTCGTAGGCGAACTCGGCGAGCATCTTCGCCAGCAGGCGCCGGGCCGCGCTCTGCCAGGCGGACGGGTCGGGGGCGGGAGGGGTGCTGATCACGGTGGGCTCCAGCGGGGGGACCGGGGTGCGGGCGGGGGGTGGGGGGTGGGGACCGGTACCTCTCGGCCGGCACCGCTCGGGGGGGTGCTGCGGGTGGGGTTTCCGGTGGCGTATTTCCGGTCGGGAACTGCGGATCGGGACCTTCCGATCGGGTCCTTCCGGTCAGAGCAGGTGGCGCAGAGCGCGGTCGCGGATCATCAGGGCCGCACGCTTGCCCGGCACTTCGGCCTCGGCGGACAGCCGGAAGCCGGCGGCCAGGAAGGCCGCCACGGAAGGCGTGTTGCGCAGGTCGGGTTCCGCGACGACCCGGACGCACCCGGGGCGGTGGTCGAGGACCAGGTCGGCGACCGCCCTGATCAGGGTGCCGCCCAGGCCGCGGCCGCGGTCGGCGGCGCCGCCGATGAGCAGGTGGACGCCGGTGTCCTGCGGCCTGGCCGGGTAGCACCTGGCCAGCGGGTCGAGGTCGGCGCGGTAGACCTCCCAGTAGCTCATCGGGGTGCCGTCGAGCAGGCCGAGGCACGGGACGCTGCGGCCGTCGCCGCCGAGCTGGGCGGCCAGGTGCCGGGCGGTCACCGCGGGCGCGCCCGCCAGCTCCCAGAAGGCCGCGACCGACGGGTCGTTCATCCAGGCGCTGACGAGGGCAATGTCGCGTTCCGCATCGACGGGGGCGAGCCGGAAGTGTCCCGCGGGCGTGTCGGCGGTGGCCCAGCCGGCGATGTCCCCGACCAGGGCGGACCCGGCGGCGGAGTGCGGGGACCGCGGGCCGGGGGTCGCGGGGCGCGGCAGGTCGTCGCGGGCCGCGAAGAGCGCCAGGAAGTCCGGCGGCAGGGTCAGGTCGAGGGTGTCCTCGGTGCCGGAGTCGGCAGATGGCAAGGTCGCTCCTCCTCTCCCGGGCGGGGCCGCCGGTCAACCGGCCAGCGGGTTGGGGATGGTGACGTACACCGACTGGGTGTCGACCGGGCCGACGAGTTCGTCCATGCCCTGCAGCCGGGTCAGCAGGTTGGCCTTGCAGCGCAGGTGCGTGCTGTCCAGCAGCAGGCCGGACAGGCCGCTGCGGCCGGTCTGCGCCTCCCTGGCCAGGAAGCGGCGGAAGGCGGCGAGCAGCACCCGCTCGTCGGCCAGCTGCTGCGACCCGAGGGCGCCGATCAGACCGAGGACGTTGTTGATGCCGGCGTAGTAGGCGAAGCGTTCGTCGGCGGTCCGGTCCGCGACGAAGGTGTCGCTGGCGGCGCCGAGGCCCGGCAGCCGCCGCTCCAGGTCCGGGCGGTGCGACTCGCGGTAGTAGTAGCCCTGGTTGTCCCGGTAGCGGCCGCCGCTGGGCCAGCCGTCCGCGTCGAGCAGCACCAGGGTGTTCTGCTGGTGCGCTTCGAGTGCGATGCCCGCCTCGCCGTCCAGCCAGAGCAGCGGGCGGACCACCGCGTCGAGGTAGCGCAGGAACCACTCGGTGGCGACGGCGGGCTCCGGGCGCCCGGTCCGCTCCGCGAGCCTGGTGACGGTCACGGCAAGCCGCGAACGCAGAACGTGCGCGCCGCCGTCGGCGGGCCAGGGCCGCGGTGAGGCGAGCCCGGCGACGCAGTGCGCATCGTCCCCGGGGCCGAAGGGGTTGTGCCGGAGCACGACGTCCAGGCCCGGTACCGCTTCGCCGTCCGCGGTGTCGACGGCGAGCCAGGCCGGGTCGCGCACGATGTCGAAGCCGGGGTGGGCGGCGCGCCACTCGGCAGCCAGTCCGCTGCGCAGCAGCCGGTGGACCTCGGTGCCGCGCAGCAGCTCCTTGCGCAGGTTCTCCCGGCGGGAGTTGGTGATGCGCAGGCCGAGGGACAGCTTGAGCATCGCCGGGGCGTCGTGCCGGTAGACGGTGCGCACCGACGAGGTCGGGTGCCATGCCTCGCCGTGCGGGCCGAGGTCGTGCAGCAGCCCGGCGTCGAAGAGCGCCCGTACGCCCGGCCTGTGCCGGATGTCGCGCGCCTGCCAGGGGTGCAGCGGCAGCAGCGCGGTGCCCTCGGGGCGGGCCGGTCCCGCGCCCGCGAAGGAGCCGATCAGGTCGACCGCGGGGATGGGGCGCCCCCGTTCGGTCCAGGCCGAGTCGGTGGCGAGCAGGTCCTCGTGCACGGCCAGCCAGTGCAGTTGGAAGGAGCCGCACGCTTCGGGCGAATAGGCCGCGCTCTCGGCGCTGCTGAGCCCTTCGCGGCTCTTGGGGGTGGGGTGCATCGGGTGCCCGAGCACCAGGGCCTGCTCCGAGTCGAGGAAGGGCAGGTCCGGGTCTGCGGGTCCGGGACGGCTGCGGCGCTCGGCGATGAAGCCGGCAGTGCGGCGGACCGAGTCGGCCACCCTGGCCACCAGGTCGGCGGACTGTGCGGGTTCGCCGCCGCCTTCCCTGGCCAGCAGGGCGGACAGCTCCACCGCGGTCAGCGCAGGGCCGCTCACTGCGGGGTGGGCCGGGCCGAAGCGGTGGTGCCCGGTGGGCGACCAGTGGATGACCGCAGCCAGGGCCTCGGTGCCGCTGGCGGGAAGCGCCACCCGCAGGACGCCGTCGGCGGGCCGGGGCAGGCCCCGCTCCCGTACCCAGCAGCGCAGCAGGTTGTCCGTCGCCACGGCGTCGGCGACGCGATAGGCGTCGGGGTGCCGCAGCAGGTCGGCTTCGGCCGCCGCGGAGCCGGGCAGCTGCGGCCCGGCGGGCTGCGGAAGGTGCGGGCGCTGGGGCGGCACCCCGGCCGGTTCTGCCTCGGGTTCCAGGGCCGGTTCCGCGGCCGGGGCGGTGGCGACTTCTGCGGGGGCGGTCATACAGGGGCTCCACTGGTCATTGCCGCGGGGCTGCGCGGGATGTCGGGTGCGGGCGTCATGCGGCGGCGCCGGATGCGGTGGTGCGGGCGGCCTCGATGGCTCCTGCGAGGCGTTCGAGTACGGCCTCGGCCTGCTCGTCGGTGATCGTCAGCGGTGGCAGCAGCCGGGCGACGCTGCCGTGCCTGCCGCCGAGTTCGATGATCAGCCCGCGGCGCAGCGCCTCGCGCTGGATCTGCGCGGCCAGGTGCGGGGCCGCGGGCTGGGCACCGTAGTCGTCCGGCTCCGCGTCGGCGTCCACGATCTCGACGCCGATCATCAGACCGCGGCCCCTGACGTCGCCGATGCACGCGTGGTGCGCGGCCAGTCCGCGCAGGCGGCTGAGCATGCGCGCGCCGATCGAATCGGCCCGCTCGTCCAGGGCGTTGCGGCGGACGAAGCGCAGCGTCGCCGTGCCGGCGGCCATGGCCAGCTGGTTGCCGCGGAAGGTGCCGGCGTGCGCGCCGGGCAGCCAGCCGTCCAGCTCCTCGCGGTAGACGATGACGGCCAGCGGCAGGCTGCCGCCGATGGCCTTGGACATCACCATGACGTCGGGCACGATGCCGCTGCGCTCGACGGCCCAGAAGGTGCCGGTCCTGCCGACCCCGGTCTGCACCTCGTCGACGACCAGCGGGATGCCGCGGTCCGCGGTGATCGTCCGCATGCGCCGCAGCCAGCCGTCCGGGGCCGGGATCACACCGCCTTCGCCCTGCACCGCTTCGAGCAGCATCGCCGCGGGCGGGCGCACACCGCCCTTGGGGTCGTCCAGCAGGTGTGCTGTCCAGCGCGCGGACAGTTCCGCGCCCCGCTCGCCGCCGACGCCGAAGGGGCAGCGGTAGTCGTACGGGTAGGGCAGCCGGGTGATCTGTGCGTCGGAGCCGCGGACGGCCGCGCGGACCGCGGTGTCACCCGTTGCGGCGAGTGCCGCGGCGGTCATGCCGTGGTAGGCGCCGGAGAAGGCGAGCAGCCCGTCGCGGCCTGTGGCGGTCGTGGCGAGTTTGATGGCCGCCTCGACGGCGTCGGTGCCCGCGGGACTGCAGAACTGGATGCGGCCGTGGCCGGCCAGTGCGGGCGGCAGCGTCTCGAAGAGGGCCGTGGTGAAGGCGTCCTTGACCGGCGTGGCGAGATCCAGCACATGCAGCGGCGCACCGGAGTCGAGGACACCCCTGATGGCCTCCAGCACGACGGGGTGGTTGTGGCCGAGCGCCAGGGTGCCCGCTCCCGACAGGCAGTCCAGGTAGCGGCGGCCGTCGGCGCCCTCGACGGTCATGCCGCGGGCGCGCACCGGGACCACCGGCAGCGACCGCGCATAAGTGCGGGCCGCCGACTCGCGCTGCGCCTGCCTGCGCAGGATCCCCTCCGCCGCCGCCATGCCGTTCCGCCCGTCAAAGCCTCCGGCCGCCGCGAGATGTTCCGACGCGCTCGAAATGGCCGCCACGTGCTGTCTCCTCCGAGTCGCCTGCCGTCGCTACGTCCCCCGTCCGTACTAACGACGCGGTGACGGACCGATCACGGGCCGCACACAGAAGTTTCACGGCGGAACCGGTGAGCAGGCGGTGACCGTCCATCACACCGATGGCGCGAGCTGCGCCGTCCGTGCCGGGCACCCGCAACTGCGGCACCGGCATGCAGACTTCGCAGGGGGCTCACGTTCATGTCATCGAAACGCCGTTCGCTGATGGCGGCCGCAGCCGTGGCGGCCCTGGTGGCCACCGCCGGCGCGTGCAAGTCGTCGGACTCCGAGGGCACTTCCACGCCCGCGCCGACAAGGACGGCCACGGTGAAGCCGAAGCTCGACCTCTCCCTTCCCACGTCGCTGCCGACCAGCATCGACGACCTGAAGAGATGGGAGGAGGCGTACAAGCGCGGCGCGTGGAAGAACTGGGACAAGTCCCAGTGGCTGCGCAAGGCGGCGGATTTCGTCAACCCGGTGATCGACGGCCTGTGGAACGACGACCGGATGAAGGGGGCCGACCCCGAGGACAAGAACGTCCCCGTCGACGTTCCCGCCGACCAGGGCCAGACCGACCGCACGCCCGCCCCCGTGGTGGCCCGGCCGGTGGCCACGCCGTACCACCAGAGCGCGCCCGCCGTGGGGAAGCTGTTCTTCGACAGCCCCAAGGGCTCGATGGTCTGCTCGGCGACCGTCATCCAGGACCCGGCGCACCCGGGCAAGTCCAACCTCGTCTGGACGGCCGGGCACTGCGTGCACGCGGGGGCCGACGGCGGCTGGTACCGCAACATCGCCTTCGTACCCGCCTACAACGACTCCGGCAGGAGCGCCGCGGACCTGAAGAACGCGGGGCGTGACGTCCTGGCGCCCTACGGGGTCTTCTGGGCCGACGGGGCGAGCACGTCGCAGCAGTGGATAGACACCGGGGCCGAGTCGGGCGGCAGCGGTTCGCCCTACGACTTCGCGGTGCTGCACGTGCAGCCGGAGAAGGGCGGCAAGTCGCTGGAGGAGACGGTGGGTTCCGCCATGCCGGTGTGGTTCGACGCCCCCGCGACGGCGCAGGTCGGCACGCTGAACGCATGGGGGTATCCCGCGGCGCCGCCCTACGACGGCCAGCGCATGTTCGACTGCGCGGGCAAGCCCGGGCGGCTGTCCCTCGACGCGCAGCAGCCCACCGAGTACCGCATCGGCTGCACCATGACCGCGGGTTCCTCCGGCGGCGGCTGGTTCGCCAAGCGGCCCGACGGCACGACCGCGCTGGTCAGCAACACCTCGATCGGCCCGGTGACAGCGACATGGCTCGCCGGTCCGCGGCTCGGTGCGGACGCCGAGAAGGTCTTCGACGCCGTCAGCAAGAAGTTCAGCTGAGGCCGCAGGCCCGGTAAAAAGAACGAAGAATGGGCGAGGCCCCGTCTCCAGGAGACAGGGCCTCGCCCATTGCCGGGTCGGTCAGTGGTGCGCGGCGAGGGTGAAGGGGGCGAGTTCCGCCGCCAGCTCCTCGTGCACCCGGACCTTGAGCAGGGTGCCGTCGCCGGTGTGCTCCTCGGAGAGGACCTCACCGCCCGCGTGCACCCGGGACACCAGCCCGCCGTGCGTGTAGGGCACCAGGGCCTCCACCTCCACGTCCGGGCGCGGCAGCTCGTCGTCGATCATCTCCAGCAGGGCTTCGATGCCCTTGCCGGTGCGCGCCGACACCGCGATGGCGTGCTTCTCGTTGCGCAGCAGCCGCTGCAGGACCATCGGGTCCGCGGCGTCCGCCTTGTTGATCACGACGATCTCGGGCACATCGAGCGCGCCGACGTCGCGGAACACCTCGCGGACCGCCGCGAGCTGCTCCTCGGGCACCGGGTGCGAACCGTCCACCACGTGCAGGATCAGGTCGGCGTCCGCGACCTCCTCCATGGTGGAGCGGAAGGCCTCCACCAGGTGGTGCGGCAGGTGCCGGACGAATCCGACGGTGTCCGCGAGGGTGTAGAGCCGCCCGCTGGGCGTCTCCGCCCTGCGCACGGTCGGGTCGAGGGTGGCGAACAGCGCGTTCTCCACCAGGACTCCGGCACCGGTGAGCCGGTTGAGCAGCGAGGACTTCCCCGCGTTGGTGTAGCCGGCGATGGCCACCGACGGCACCTTGTGACGCTTGCGCTCCTGGCGCTTGAGGTCGCGGCTGGTCTTCATCTCCGCGATCTCCCGGCGCATCTTGGCCATCTTCTCGCGGATGCGGCGCCGGTCGGTCTCGATCTTGGTCTCACCGGGACCACGGGTTGCCATGCCGCCGCCGGACGAGCCGGAGCCGCCACCACCCATCTGCCGGGACAGCGACTGGCCCCAGCCGCGCAGCCTCGGCAGCATGTACTGCATCTGGGCGAGCGAGACCTGCGCCTTGCCCTCACGGGACTTGGCGTGCTGGGCGAAGATGTCCAGGATCAGCGCGGTGCGGTCGACGACCTTGACCTTCACCACGTCTTCAAGATGGATGAGCTGGCCGGGGCTCAGCTCACCGTCGCAGACCACGGTGTCGGCGCCGCTCTCCAGGACGATGTCCCGCAGCTCCTGCGCCTTGCCCGAGCCGATGTACGTGGCCGGGTCCGGCTTGTCGCGGCGCTGGATGACGCCGTCGAGGACGAGTGCGCCCGCGGTCTCGGCGAGTGCCGCCAGCTCGGCCAGCGAGTTCTCGGCGTCGTCCACGGTCCCCGAGGTCCAGACGCCGACGAGCACCACGCGCTCCAGCCGCAGCTGCCGGTACTCGACCTCGGTGACGTCCTCCAGCTCGGTGGACAGTCCCGCGACCCTGCGGAGCGAAGCGCGCTCGGAGCGGTCGAACTGGTCGCCGTCCCGGTCTTCGTCGATGTGCGCACTCCAGGCGACGTCCTCTTCCATCAGGGCGTCGGCCCGAAGGCTCTCGGGGAGGCGCTGGCGGTTGTTCGAAGAGGAAGAAGAGGAGGAGGTCATCGGATCCTTAGGTCGGTCGGAAGAGGTCCGGCACCCGTTCGTGCCGTCACTACGATGGTCGCACGCCGGGCGGTCGCGGTCACGCGGGTTTCCCGGCGGGTGCGCAGAACGTGAGGACCACCCGTACGGGTGAGGCCGGCCGGGAACGCGGTCGCACAGCCACCCGTTCACTCAGAGTAATCATCGAGACGGAACAGCCGGCTCGGTGGCGGATCTGAGGGGGTGGGCGCGGTGCGCGAGCGCAGGACGGCAGGAGAAGGAAAGGCCGCGGCGAGGTCAGCTGCGGCAGGCGGTGACCGCGGGCTTGGCGCGGTAGACGTCGTAGACACCGGGCACCGCCCGCATGGCGCGCATGAGGCCGGCGAGCGCCTGCGGGTCGGGCAGCTCCACCGTGTACGTGTGGCGAACGCGGTGCTCCTGCGGTGGTTCCACCGCGGCAGAGACGATGCCGACGCCCTCGGTGGCGATCACCTCGGTGAGGTCGGCGAGCAGCCGCGGGCGGCTCAGCGCCTCGGCGAGCACCGTGGCGCGGTAGCCGCCGGCCGGGGTGACGTCCCGCCACCCGACGGGTACGGAGGTGCGGCCGGCCGCGGTCATCCGGGCGGTGCTGGGGCACTCGACCCGGTGGACGGTCACGGCCCCACCCCTGATGACGAAGCCCGTCACCGCATCGGGCGGGACGGGCGTACAGCAGCGGGCGAGCCGCACCGCGGCACCGGGCAGGTCGGCGACGGCCACCGGCTGGGCGGACGGGACGCTGCTGGCCGCCCGGGCGGGCCGGGCGGCGGGGGCGGCGGCCGGCTGGTCGTCGTCCACCGGGGCGGGATGCTCGGCCAGCCAGCGGGTGATGGCGATCCGGGCGGCGGGCGTGGTGGCGTGCTCCAGCCACTCCGCGGCCGGGTGCGAGGCCGCCGCGTCGTCCAGCAGCAGCTGCAGGCTGTCGCCGTCGCGCAGCCGGGTCCCCAGCGGCGCGAGCCGGCCGTTGACCCGTACGCCGATACACCTGCGGCCGCCCTCACCGTGCACCGCGTAGGCGGCGTCCACGCAGCTCGCACCGGCCGGCAGCCGGATCGTCCCGGAGGCGTCGCCGCCCTCCGCGGTGAAGACGGTGATCTCCCGGTCCTGGGCGAGGTCGTCCCGCAGGGCCGACCAGAAGGTGTCGGGGTCGGGTGCGTCACGCTGCCATTCGAGCAGCCGGGCGAGCCATCCGGGCTGGGTCGGGTCCACCCTCCCCCAGGCCTCGGCGACGGCGGAGCGCGCGGCGGTCCTGCCCGCGCCGCCCGCGGCCGGCGGCGCGGTGCCGTCGGCGGCCTGCAGGTGCTCCGCGGTGGCGTGCGGGTCGCCGAGCGCGATCACCCCGGCCTCCGCCACCCGGTGCATCTGCCGGGTGCGGACCAGGACTTCGGCGATACGGCCGCGGCCGTCGGCGATGGCGGTGTGCAGCGACTGGTAGAGGTTGAACTTGGGGGCGGCGATGAAGTCCTTGAACTCGGCGATCACCGGGGTGAAGCAGGTGTGCAGCTCGCCGAGCACCGCGTAGCAGTCGGCGTCCTCGCCGACCAGGACAAGCAGCCTGCCGAAGTCGCCGCCGCCGAGCTGGGCGCCGCCGCGTTTGAGCAGCAGCCGGTGGACGGAGACCGCGTGCCGGGGCCTGATGGCCACCTCCGCCGCGATGTCCGCCTCGCGCAGCACCTTGCGCAGGTCCTCGGCGATCGTGGCCAGCAGGTCGGGCCGCTCGGCGTTGGCGGCGATCATGGCCTGGGTACGGGCGTACTCGGCGGGGTGGAGGATCGCGAAGACCCGGTCCTCCAGCTCGGTCTTGAGCGCCTGCACCCCGAGGCGCTCGGCCAGCGGGATCAGCACGTCCCGGGTGACCTTGGCGATCCTGGCCTGCTTGTCGGGCCGCATCACCCCGAGGGTGCGCACATTGTGCAGCCGGTCGGCGAGCTTGATCGACATCACGCGCACGTCGCTGCCGGTGGCGACCAGCATCTTGCGGAAGGTCTCGGGCTCCGCCGCGGCTCCGTGGTCGACCTTCTCCAGCTTGGTGACCCCGTCCACCAGGTAGGTCACCTCGGCGCCGAACTCCTCGCGCACCTGATCCAGGGTCACGTCGGTGTCCTCGACGGTGTCGTGGAGCAGGGAGGCCGTCAGCGTGGTGGTCTCGGCGCCGAGTTCGGCGAGGATCAAGGTGACGGCGAGCGGGTGGGTGATGTACGGCTCCCCGCTCTTGCGGGTCTGCCCGCGGTGCGAGGACTCGGCGAGCACATAGGCGCGGCGCAGCGTCTCGACGGCTTCCGGGCCTGCCTGCGGGTGCCGGGCGCGGTGGACCTTGATGAGGTGCTCGATGGCGCCGGGCAGCCGGTCCCTGGTGCCTGGGCCGAGCAGCGCGGCCCGGCCGAGCCGGCGCAGGTCGATGCGCCGCAGACCGCGTCGGCGGGCCTCGGCGGCGCGCTGGACGTCCATCGCGTTGTCTGCGCTCATCGGCACCTCCGGCAGCATGAACCGGCGGCGGAAGCCCTCACACGACCCGCGGGGCCGCGCCGGTGATTGATGCTATCGAGCCCACCACGTGCGGCTGTCGCGCTCTCGCCGAGAGTGATCCCCATCACCCGTTCGAGGGATGGTGTACGGGGATTCCTGGCGTATTGTGCTCCGGCGCGAACGGCCGAGCAGGGGTCAGCCGGCGGGGTGAGGTGTCCAGAGGGCGGGGTCGATGACGCCCTCGGCGACGATGACCGCCGGCCCGGTCATCTCGATCAGGCCGTCGGTGTCCTCGGTGATCACCAGCCGGCCGCCGGGGACGTCGACGGTGTAGGTCACCGGGTGGCCGGTGACCGCGGGGTCGAGGCCGTCACGGCGGGCGGTGGCGACCATCACGGCGCAGGCCCCGGTGCCGCAGGACCGGGTCTCGCCCGAGCCGCGTTCATGGACGCGCATGGCCACGTGGCGCGGCCCGCGGTCGACCACGAACTCGACGTTGGTGCCTGCGGGGTAGGCCGCTGCGGGGGCGACGGCGGGGGCGCGGAAGAGGTCCCCCGCGTCGTCCAGGTCGTCGACGAAGACCACGGCGTGCGGATTGCCCATGTTGACGTTCAGCGCGGGCCAGCTGCGGGCGCCGACGGTGACCGTGACCGCGCCCCCGGGCAGGTTCGCGCGGCCCATGCCCGCGGTGATGCCGCCGGGGGCACCGTCGTCGCCGTCCTTGGCGATGTGGACCTCGCGCACGCCGGCGCGGGTGGCGACGGCCAGGTCACCCGCTTCGGCGAGGCCGGCCCGCTGCAGGTAGCGGGCGAAGACGCGGACGCCGTTGCCGCACATCTCGGCGATGCTGCCGTCGCTGTTGCGGTAGTCCATGAACCACTCGGCCCGGTCGGCCAGCGCGGCCGCCTCGGGGTGGGCGGCGGACCGGACGACGCGCAGCAGGCCGTCGCCGCCGATCCCGGCGCGGCGGTCGCACAGCCGGGCCACCTGGGCCGCGGACAGGTCGAGCAGGCCGTCCGGGTCGGGGACGATCACGAAGTCGTTCTCGGTGCCGTGGCCCTTGAGGAAGGTCGAGGGGGCGGTGCCGTGGCTCGCATCAGTCACAGGTCGATCGTACGCGGACCGGCGGTTCCGCCGTCACGGCGGGCAGGTCGGCCGTAAGGGGAGCGGGCAGGTCGGGCGGTGCAGGGGCCGGGTCCGTGCGCGGGGTCAGCGCAGCCGGGCGACGCGCCAGACGGCCAGCGCGGCGAGCACCACCGTCGCGGCGGCGTATCCGGCGACGAAGCGCCAGTCGACCCGGGCGCCCGAGCCGCGGGCGGGCAGGCCCGGCCAGGTGTAGCCGACCCGGCGGGCCGCGGTCAGGCCCCAGCCCGCGGAGCAGCAGCACAGCAGCAAGCCGAGCATGGCGACGACCGGTCCCGCGTCGCCGGACTCGAAGGCGAGAGGGAAGGCGAACATGAGCGACCCGCCCACCGCGAGCGCGATGATCGGCGCCAGCTGCCAGATCCGCAACCGCCGTTGCGGGCGCAGCTCGCGGAAGGACTGGGCACCGTCGAGCGGCAGGACCGGGTCGATGGTGCTCAGCGGGTCCAGCGGGTCGAGCCCGTCGATCGGGTCGCCGAGCGGGTCGAGGGACTCCAAGTGGGCCAGTCCTTCGAGGTGTTCCGTGCGGTCTCCCGGGACACCGTCGATCTCCTGTGACGCATGGGACTCGTAGGAGTCCGCTGCTGAGTCGCGCCCCTGGGGGGTGTCGCGTGGGCCGGCTGCCATCGCCACGCGCCCTCCCAAGTCTCCGACACCGTAGCTAGATGCTCGATGATGGCACGGTCGGAGTGCTGCTCCTGGACGCCTGAGCGTCCCGATGCCATCACGTGATCAGGCTGTGACCGCTTCTTCGAGCAACGTCAGCGCATGGTCGGTGAGTTCCGGGTCCGCGGCAGTGAGCCAGTGCACACGTCCGTCGCGCCGGAACCACGAGTCCTGGCGCCGCGCGAAACGTTTCGTGGCCCGCACGGTGTCCTCGCGCGCCTGCTCCTCGGTGCACTCCCCCGCGAGTGCGGCCAGCACCTGCTGGTAGCCCAGGGCGCGGGAGGCGGTGCGGCCCTCGCGCAGCCCGGCCGCCTCAAGGGTGCGGACCTCCTCGACCAGACCCGCCGCCCACATGCGGTCCACCCGCAAGGCGATGCGCTCGTCGAGCAGCGGCCGCGGGACGTCAAGACCGAGCTGCACGGTGTCATAGACCGACTGCAGCTCCTCGGTCTGCGGCAGGTTGGCGGTGAAGGGCCGGCCGGTGATCTCGACCACTTCCAGGGCGCGGACGATGCGGCGGCCGTTGCTCGGCAGGATCGCCTGGGCGGCGGCCGGGTCGACGGCGGCCAGCCGGGCGTGCAGGGCGCCGGGGCCCCGCATGTCGAGTTCGGCTTCCAGCCTGGCCCGCACGGCGGCGTCCGTGCCGGGGAACTCCAGCGGGTCGATCGCTGCGCGGACGTACAGCCCGGAGCCGCCGACCAGCACCGGGACACGGCCCTCCGCGTGCAGGCGGTCGATCTGGGCGCGGGCCAGCCGCTGGTAGTCGGCGACGTTCGCGGCCTGCGTCACGTCCCAGATGTCCAGCAGATGGTGCGGGACGCCCTGCCGCTCCTCCGGCGGGAGTTTGGCGGTGCCGATGTCCATGCCGCGGTAGAGCTGCATCGAGTCGGCGTTGATCACCTCGCCGCCCAGAGTCCGGGCCAGGGCCACCCCGAGATCCGACTTGCCTGCCGCGGTGGGGCCGACGACGGCGATCACACGGTTCTTCACACCGCCAGTCTCCCAAACATCCGGTTCCGACCTCGATCGGCCGGGACGGCGGCGGTCAGCGCCGGCGGCGCGCATTCGCCGGGGCGCGAGTATGGTCGGAGGGAGTAGGGCATTTTGCGATGCTTCTACCGCTCTGCGGTCATATGCCCGCCGGGTGGTGAAGGCCCGCCGCCCTGGTTGCGTCATCTTCGAGGGAATTCGAGGGAAGGTGCCAGATGAGCTTCATGGACACCATCAAGGACAAGCTCGGCCTGGCCAAGGACAAAGCCGGTGACATGGCCCGGCAGCACCCTGACAAGGTCGACTCCGGAATCGACAAGGCGGCGCAGACCGCGGACTCGAAGACGGGCGGCAAGTACTCCGACAAGATCGACACCGGCTCGGACAAGGCGAAGGACGCCATGGGCAAGCTCGGCGACGAGGGCGGCGGCCAGGACTCCGGCGGCACGACCTGAACGACTGCGCCTGACGAGGCCGTTGCATCCCTCCGCAATACCGCGGGGATACGGCCGCTGATGCCGGACGGCCGCGGAATTCCACCTTCCGCGGCCTGTCCATGTCTGCCGCGGACGCGGCCTGCGCTTCCGGAAACTACGTCCAGCCGGCCACGAAGTAGCCGACGCCGTAGGGCGCGTCCTCGTACAGCAGCTGCCCACCGAGGCCCGCACCGCCGGCCGCGCCGGCCAGCAGCTGCCAGGGCGCCCGCCCTGCTGCTCTGAGCCGGGCCGCCAGCTCCGGGTCGAGCCCCGCCAGCGCGGAGGTGTCCGCGGCGGCCAGCGCGGCGGCGACACCGGCGTCGAAGGCCTCGGCGCGCTCGTCCAGGTAGCCGGGCGCCTTGACCGTACGGCACGCGCTGCCGTCGCCCATCACCAGCAGGGCGACCCGCCCCGCCGATGCGGCGGCCACCCGCCCGGCAGCCGCACACCGCTCGGGCGCCAGCTGCTCTCCCACTGCCAGGCCCTCCACCGGGCACGCCTTCCAGCCGCGCAGCAGCCAGGCGGCGACGGCCAGCGAGGCCGGCAGCTCCACATCGGGCGAAGGCTGCCAGTCGGCGTTCGGCTGCGCCATACCCAGCCGTATGTCGAGGGCGACGCCGAACGGGCGGAAGGAGCCGCGCGTACCCGCGGGAAAGGCACTGGTGTCCCGCACCTCGGCGGGCCCCACGGCGACCAGCAGGTCGGGCCGGGACGCGGCCAGCAAGCGCAGGGCGTCCCCGCAGGCGTCCCGCAGCGCGTCCAGTTCCGGCGCGGCCCCGGCGGCCACCTCGGGCACCAGCAGCGGCGGGCAGGGGCATACGGCGGCGGCGACCAGCATGATCGACACTTTACCGCCGGTGCCGCGGGAAGGGCCGCCGCCTTGGCGCAGCCGTTGCTCGGCCCCAGCTGGCCCCTGCCCGGCGCCCTTGCCCGGCTTTCCTCAGTCGACCGCGCAGCCGCCCGTCGCGGCCATCGGCGCCGGCACGGGCGCCCCGACGGTGGGCAGCCCGAGCATCACACCGGCCGGCTGCGGCGCGGGTGCGGCGGTCCGCCGCTCCCAGGCGTCGCCCGCCCGGGTCCTGCGCACCGCCAGCGCGGGCCGCTCGGCCAGCAGGTGGTGCGGGGCCGCGTAGGTGATCTCGACGGTCACCATGTCGCCGGGCCGTGCCTGCTCGCCCTCGGGGCGCTCGAAGTGCACCAGCCTGTTGTCGGGCGCGCGGCCCGACAGGCGCCTCGTGGCGTCGTCCTTGCGGCCCTCGCCCTCGGCGACCAGCACCTCGACGGTGCGGCCGACCTGGGTCTTGTTCTGCTCCCAGGAGATCTCCTCCTGGAGCGCCACCAGCCGCTCGTAGCGCTCCTGGACGACGGCCTTGGGGATCTGGCCGTCCATCTCCGCGGCGGGGGTGCCGGGGCGCTTGCTGTACTGGAAGGTGAAGGCCTGCGCGAAGCGCGCCTCGCGCACCACGTGCAGGGTCTGCTCGAAGTCCTCCTCGGTCTCGCCGGGGAAGCCCACGATGATGTCGGTGGTGATGGCGGCGTCCGGCATCGCGGCGCGCACCTTCTCGATGATGCCGAGGTAGCGGTCCTGCCGGTAGGACCGGCGCATCGCCTTGAGCACCCGGTCGGAGCCCGACTGCAGCGGCATGTGCAGCTGGTGCATCACCGTCGGCGTCTCCGCCATCGCCGCGATCACGTCGTCGGTGAAGTCGCGCGGGTGCGGGGAGGTGAAGCGGATCCGCTCCAGGCCCTCGACCGCGCCGGTGGCGCGCAGCAGCTTGCCGAACGCCTCGCGGTCGCCTATGTCGGAGCCGTAGGCGTTGACGTTCTGGCCGAGCAGGGTGACCTCGATGACGCCCTCGGCGACCAGCGCCTCGACCTCGGCCAGCACATCGCCGGGGCGACGGTCCTTCTCCTTGCCGCGCAGCGCGGGCACGATGCAGAAGGTACAGGTGTTGTTGCAGCCCACGGAGATGGCGACCCACGCGGCATACGCGGACTCGCGGCGCGAGGGCAGCGTCGAGGGGAAGGTCTCCAGCGACTCGACGATCTCGACCTGTGCCTCTTCGGCGATCCTGGCCCGCTCCAGCAGCACGGGCAGCTGCCCGATGTTGTGGGTGCCGAAGACCACGTCGACCCAGGGCGCGCGCTTCACGATCGTGTCGCGGTCCTTCTGCGCCAGGCAGCCGCCCACGGCGATCTGCATGCCGGGCCGTGCGGCCTTCTTCGGCACCAGCTGGCCGAGGTTGCCGTAGAGCCGGTTGTCGGCGTTCTCCCGCACCGCGCAGGTGTTGAAGACGACGACGTCCGCGCCGTCGGCGCCCTCGGGCGCCCGCACATAGCCGGCGCCCTCCAGCAGGCCGGACAGCCGCTCGGAGTCGTGGACGTTCATCTGGCACCCGTAGGTGCGGACCTCGTAAGTACGCGCGCTCATAACAATCCCCCAGAGTACGTGCTTCCCGGCCGGTGCCGCCCCGGTGTTGGCGACGTCCGCCCGCCCCAGGCCCGCGGCCGGCGTCCGCCGGCACTACCGCGTACCTGCGCGGCCTGGCAGGATCCCGGGGCATGGACCTCCCCCGTCTCCGCGCGCTGTGGCCGCAGGGCCGCCGCGCCCGGCAGCGGCGGGCGCTGCAGACCGTGCTGGCCGCCGGGTCGGCGCTGGCCCTGCTGCTGTGGTGGCTGCTCCCGTCCGGCGGCCCCGGCTACCCCAAGGCCCCGGTGTCCTTCGCCACGGGCGTCGCCAACGGCGTGTACGAGAAGTACGGCATGCTGCTGCAGAGCGACCTGCGCACCGCGCTGCCCGGGGTCGACGTCACCTTGGAGCACACCGAGGGGTCCGTCGACAACATCAAGCGGGTCGCATCCGGGCGTGACGACTTCACCATTGCCGCGGCCGACGCCGTGGCCAGCTACGACGGCCCCGGCAAGTCGCGGCTGCGGGCGGTCGCGCGGCTCTACGACGACTACATGCAGCTGGTCGTGCCGCGGGACTCCACGGTCCGCTCGATCCGGGACCTGCGCCATATGACGGTCGGGGTCGGGCAGGCCGACTCCGGCGTCAGTCTCATCACCCGGCGGCTGTTCGCCGCGGCGGGCATGGACATGAACAAGGACGTGACGGCGGAGCCGGTCGGCATCGACCAGGCGCCCGCGATGCTGCTCGACGGCCGGCTCGACGCCTTCTTCTGGTCCGGCGGGCTGCCGACCGCCGCGGTGTCCGCGATGGCGACCCCGGTGGCGCGCATCAAGCTGGTGCAGCTCGGGGACCTGGTGGCGCCGCTGCACGCGATGGGCTCCGACATGGCCTACTACCGGCAGGCGGTCATGCCGGCCGACGCCTACCCGGCGGCGCAGGACGGCAAGGCGGTGCCGACCGTCGCGGTGGCCAACCTGCTCATCACCACGGACCGCGCCGACGACGGCCTCGTCCAGCGGCTGACCCGGGCGGTGATCGACAGCCGGGACACCATCGGCACCGTCGTGCACGCGGCCCAGCTGGTGGACCTGCGGACCGCCGTCTTCACCGACCCGCTGCCGCTGCATGTCGGCGCCGAACGCTACTACCGGTCGGTCAAGCCGTAGCGCCGCCTTTCGCGGGCGGAGCGCTACGTCGCCACCGCCCGCGCCGTGCGCGGCACGCGGAGGGTGACCTCAAGCCCGGACGGGTCGTGGTGGCCGTAGGCGATGGCGCCGCCGCCCTGGCTGAGCAGCGCCTTGGCGATGGACAGGCCGAGCCCGGAGCCCTGCACGTTCTGGTGCCGGGCGCTGCGCCAGAAGCGGTCGCCGATCCTGGCCAGCTCCTCGTCCGCCAGCCCGGGACCGCTGTCGGCGACCACGACCGTGGCGCTGTCGCCCTCCGCCGCCACCACGACCGTGACGGCGGCCCCGGCGGGCGTGAACTTGATGGCGTTGTCCAGCACCGCATCCAGCGCGCTGGACAGGGCGACGGGGTCCGCCCACCCGGTCACCGCCGCGCCGTCCTGCGGTGCGCTGAAGTCCACCGCGACACCGGCTCGCTCCGCGTACGGCCGCCAGGCCGCGGTGCGGGTGCGCGCCGTCGCGGCGATGTCCGTCACCTCCAGGTGGCTGCCGGAACGCTCCGCCAGCGCCAGGCCCAGCAGGTCGTCGAGCACCTGGGCGAGCCGGTGCCCCTCCTCCTTGACCGACTCGGCCTCGGTGTTGCCCTCGGGAAGCTCCAGGCCGAGCAGTTCGATCCGCAGCAGAAGTGCCGACAGCGGATTGCGCAACTGGTGGGAGGCGTCGGCGACGAAGGCGCGCTGCTGGTCGAGCACCGCCTCGACGTTGTCGGCCATCTCGTTGAACGACTGGACCAGGCGGCGCAGTTCCGGCGGCCCGCCGGCCGCCCGCACCCGGGACTTCATCCGGCCGGTGGCGATGTCGTGGGTGACCCGGTCGAGGGTGGCGACCGGCAGCAGCACCCAGCCGGTCAGCCGTACCGCGCACAGCACGGCGATGACCATGGCCGCCAGTTCGCCCGCCGCCAGCAGCATCCATTCGTGCAGGATGCGCGAGCGCAGGGCGCCGGTCGGGGAGTCGGTGACGACGACCGCCACGACGTCGCCGTCCCGCACGATGGGCGACGCGATGGCCAGCCTGCGGTGCTGCCACGGCCACACCTGCGCGGGGTCGTGGGCGCGGCGGCCCAGCAGCGCCGACTCGTAGGCGTCGTACAGTTCGCCCTCCGCGGGCAGCCGCCAGCTCTTCGGGGCCGCCGCCATGGCGCCGCTGTCACGGTAGAAGACGCCCGCGCTGATGCCGTAGAGCTGCTGGTACCTGGCCAGTTCCGTGCGCAGCGTGTGCAGCCGCTCGTCGTCCACGCTGTCCACCACCGAGCGCTGCTCGTCGCGTGCGGTGACGAACTGCGCGAGCGCCGCGAAACGCGTCGTGTCGTCGATCCGGTCGACCACCACTCGCTGCTGCTGGGCTGCGGCAAGGCTCGCGGCCAGCGGGATGCCCAGGGCCAGCAGGACGCCCGCCATCAGCACGATCAGCAGCGGGAGGAGTCGGGAGCGCACGACGCGGGACCTGGTCCGCCCCGGTCAGCCGGCCGACGGCACGACGAGGCGGTAGCCGACCCCGCGCACCGTCTCGATCATGGCCGGGGTGCGCAGCTTGGAACGCAGCGACGCCACATGGACCTCCAGGGTGCGGCCCGTACCCTCCCACGCGGTCCGCCACACCTCGCTGATGATCTGCTCCCGGCGGAAAACCACCCCGGGCCGCCCGGCGAGCAGCGCCAGCAGGTCGAACTCCTTGCGGGTCAGCACGATCGGGTCGCCGTCCACGGTGACCCTGCGGGTCGGCAGCTCGATGGCGATCCGGCCCAGCTGCAGCCGGCTGCGCTGCGCGGCGGGCACGGGGGCCTGCGCCGCGGGAGCCGGGCCGCTGCCGGGCCGCGGCTCCTGCGGTACGGGCTCGGCCTCCCTGAGCGGCGAGCGGCGGCTGACGGCGTGGATGCGGGCGATCAGCTCCCCGGTGTCGTACGGCTTCACGATGTAGTCGTCGGCGCCCAGGTTGAGGCCGTGGATGCGGGACCTGACGTCGGCGCGCGCGGTGACCATGATCACCGGGGTGGCCGTCCTGCGCCTGATCCGGCTGCACACCTCGAAGCCGTCCTGGTCGGGCAGGCCCAGATCGAGCAGGACGCAGTCGAAGGCGGGGCCGCCGTCGGGCAGCAGGGCGTGGATGGCCTCCTCGCCGCTGCGGGCGTGCCTGACCTCGAACCCGTGCTTGCCGAGGAGTGCGGAGACGGCCGCGGCAACACGGTCGTCGTCCTCCACCAGCAGCAGCCGCATCTGCGGTCTCCTCCTTCGGCCGGTCATCCGCCCGACCTCGTCCGTTCAGCCGGGCGACTCCGCCCGGCCCGTGTGACCGAATCCACGCCGATCGGCCGGGGGTGCGTCAAGGGGGTACCGGCTCACGGCTCCGACCGTTACCGAGCCGGTACGCGTCCCTGACGCCCTGCGGTGCATACGGCATGCGCCGGTCGTGCCGTCGCCGCACCGCGCCGACGTGCGACGCTCGCTTGACGTGGGCAGGCGCAGTGGGTTGCATACGCTTTGTGACCGCACTACTTCCGGGGGCCGCACTGTGGACCCGGTGATCGTCGCGGGGGCCGGCCCTGTGGGCCTGACCCTCGCCCTCGCGCTGGCCCGCCGCGACGTCCCCGTCATCCTCCTGGACGAGGCGGAGGTGATCGCCGACGCCGAGGGCCTGCGGCGCTCCCGTACCGCCGTGCTGGGACCCGCGGCGGTGGCGCTGGTCGAGCGGCTGGGCTCCCCCGGCGTCCGTGCCGAGGGCGCCGCCTGGACCGGCTGGCGTACGGTGCGGCGGCGGGCCGAGGTGGCGCGCATCGAATTCGGCGCGGACGACGCGCCCGTGCACATCGCGCAGCACCGGCTGGAGAACGGCCTGCGGCAGGCGCTGCTCGGCTGCGGCTCCGTGCGGATCGTCGCGGGCTGCCGGGTGGACGCGCTGGAGCAGGACGGGCGAGGGGTCACGGTGCACACCAGCGGGTCGCACGAGACCTGGTGGCGGGGCAGCTACCTGGCGGGCTGCGACGGCCCCCGGTCCACGGTCCGCAAACTGCTGGGGGTGCGCTTCCCCGGGCGCACCGCGGTGGACCGGCACGCCGTGGCCGTGGTGCGGGCCGAGCTGCCCGAGCCGGGCGTGGCGCTGCTGCACCGCGACCCGCTGGGCGCACCGGCCGGGCAGGAGGTGACCGCACGGCCGCTCCCCGAGGGGCTGTGGCGCCTCGACTGGCTGCTGCCGGTGCAGGCGCGTGCGCTGACGCCCGACGCCCTGGTGGAGCGGCTGCGCGGCACCCTCACCGCCTGGTGCGGCAGCGTCGTGCCCTACGAGGTCGTGGGCTCCGCCGACTACTCCGTCCACCAGCGGCTGGCCAGGCGCTGGCGGTCGGGCCGGGTCTTCCTGGCGGGCGACGCGGCGCACCTGATGGGTGCGCTGGGGGCGCAGAGCGTCGAGGAGGGGCTGCGGGACGCCGAGAACCTGTCCTGGAAGCTGGCGCTGGCCTGGCACGACGGGGCGTCCAAGCTGCTGCTCAACAGTTACGAGGCCGAGCGGCGCGGCGCGGTCGGCGCCCGACTGCGGGCCACCGACCAGGTGCTTCCGCTGCTCCGGGCGAGCGGCACCTGGCAGACCGTACGGCAGTCGCTGCTGTCGGGGTCGGCGCGCGGGCAGGCGGAGATGCTGACCGACAGCCACCTCGGACGGGGGACGGCGGCGGCCTCCCGGGTCTACGGGCGCTCGCCGCTGACCGTGCCGGCACCGCGCTCGAACGGCGGCAAGTCGGGGGCGTCGCCGCTGGTGGCGGGGTGCGACACCCCGCCGGGCGGGCGGGTCGCCGATGTGCAGGTGACGGCGCTCGACGGCACGGTCGGGCGGCTGCGGGACCGGCTGGGGCAGGGCCTGGTGGTCGTCCTGGTCGCGCCCGGCACGGGGGTGTGGGAGAGCAGGCACTGGCTGACGGCAGGTCTGATGCCGCGGCTGGCGTCGGCGGTCGCCGCGCTGCCCACTCCCGCGGAGCTGCTGGTGGCCGAGACCTACCCGGGGGCCACGGCGCACAGCGTGCTGCTGATCCGCCCCGACGGGCATCTGGTCACGGCCATGGTCGGCTGCCGTCCCGCGGAGCTCTACTCCTACGCCGACCTGGCCCGCGGCGGTCCGCCGGCCGCGGTCGGCGACGAGGACGACGGGCAGGACAGGGCCGAGGGCGCGGGCGGTCAGCACGACGAGGCCCGCGGGGTGCCGGGAGGCGGCGCCGCGGGCACCCGGGTCAGCGGGCGTACGCGGTAGGCGCCGGCCGGTGCGGGCGGCATGACGCCGGCCGGCCCGGCCGCTCGGCTATTCCCATGGGTCCAGCTCCCCTTCGCCTGCCCACGGCTCGGCGCCGTCGGGGTCGGTCTCCTTCTCCTGGTCGAGGGCGTCGCGCACCACCTTGAGGGCCAGGCCCTCGCTGTAGCCCTTGCGGGCCAGCATCCCGGCCAGCCGCCGGATCCGCCGGTCGCGGTCCAGGCCGCGGGTGCCCGGCAGCCGGCGCTGCACGAGGGCGCGGGCGGTCTCCTCCTCCTGCTCGGAGTCGAGCAGGCCGACGGCCTCGGTCACCAGCTCGGCCTCCACCCCGCGGTGCCGCAGCTCGCGGGCGAGGGCTCGGCGGGCCAGGCCGCGGCCGCGGTGCCGCGACTCGACCCAGGCGTTGGCGAACGCCTGGTCGTCGATCAGCCCCACGTCCTGGAAGCGCTCCAGGACGTGTTCCGCGACCTCGTCGGGGATCTCCCGCTTCCGCATGGCGTCGGCGAGCTGCCTGCGGGTGCGGGGGGTCCCGGTGAGCAGGCGCAGGCACAGCGCCCGCGCCTGCTCCTCGGGATCGAGCGGCGGCTCTCGCGAGGCCCTCGACTCGGAAGAGCCGCCGCGCTCCTGGGACCTGCGCGCCACGGCGTCAGGCCTTGGCGGCGGTGGCCTTGGTCGCCTTCTTCGGCGCCGGGACCTCGGCCTTGGCCGGCACCGCGGCCACTGCCGCGTCGGCGCCCGGCTGGGCCGCCGGGGCCTCGGTCTTCGGCACGCCGACACCGAGCTTCTCCTTGATCCGCCGCTCGATCTCGTCCGCCAAGTCCGGGTTGTCCTTGAGGAAGTTGCGGACGTTCTCCTTGCCCTGGCCGAGCTGGTCGCCCTCGTACGTGTACCAGGCGCCGGACTTGCGGACGAAGCCGTGCTCGACGCCCATGTCGATCAGACCGCCCTCGCGGCTGATGCCCTGGCCGTAGAGGATGTCGAACTCGGCCTGCTTGAAGGGCGGCGCGACCTTGTTCTTGACGATCTTGACGCGGGTGCGGTTGCCGACCGCGTCGGTGCCGTCCTTGAGCGTCTCGATGCGGCGGATGTCGAGCCGGACGGACGCGTAGAACTTCAGTGCGCGGCCACCGGTGGTGGTCTCCGGCGAGCCGAACATCACACCGATCTTCTCGCGGAGCTGGTTGATGAAGATCGCGGTGGTCTTCGACTGGTTGAGCGCGCTGGTGATCTTGCGGAGCGCCTGGCTCATCAGGCGGGCCTGGAGGCCCACGTGCGAGTCGCCCATCTCGCCCTCGATCTCGGCCCGCGGCACGAGGGCTGCCACGGAGTCGATCACGATGAGGTCGATGGCGCCGGAGCGGACCAGCATGTCGACGATCTCCAGCGCCTGCTCACCGGTGTCCGGCTGGGACAGCAGGAGGTTGTCGGTGTCGACGCCGAGCGCCTTGGCGTAGTCGGGGTCGAGCGCGTGCTCGGCGTCCACGAACGCCACCGTGCCGCCGGCCTTCTGCGCGTTGGCCACCGCGTGCAGGGTCAGCGTGGTCTTGCCCGAGGACTCCGGGCCGTACACCTCCACCACGCGGCCGCGCGGCAGTCCGCCGACACCGAGGGCCACGTCCAGGGCGGTCGACCCGGTGGAGATGACCTCGATAGGCTCATTCGGCCGGTCGCCGAGACGCATGACCGCGCCCTTGCCGAACTGCCGTTCAATCTGTGCGAGCGCGGCGTCGAGCGCCTTGTCGCGGTCGTTTCCTGCCATGGGTTCCACCCGGGATGTCTGGTTCGATCGCTTCACGTCCACGACGCTAGCGCCTGCCACTGACAATGCGCTCGGACGTCGCTCCGGCCTGTGGATAACTGGGGCGGTACCGCCCGGCTTTTTCCCGCCGGAATCCGTGCCGCCGACCCGGAGAATCCGCCCGGCGCTTCCATATGAATGGATGTTCGAATTCCGTGTCAAGCGACCCGCCGGGACCTCACGCCCGCGGGTCGGTCACGTCGTAGCGCCGCACGTAGGCCGCCAGGAAGCCCTGGAGGGTGGCGGTCGCGGGGATCGCGATGAGGGCGCCGACCGCCCCGAGCAGGGCCGTGCCCGCGATGACCGAGCCGAAGGCGACCGCCGGGTGGATGTCCACGGTCCGCGCGGTGATCCGCGGCTGGAGCAGGTAGTTCTCGAACTGCTGGTAGACCACGACGAAGCACAGGACCCACAGCGCGTCCCACGGGTCCTCGGTGAAGGCGATCAGGACCGGCAGCGCGCCCGCCAGATACGTGCCGACGGTCGGGATGAACTGCGAGACCAGCCCGACCCAGACGGCCAGCGCGGGCGCGTAGGGCACGCCGAGCACCTGGAGCAGGACGTAGTGGGCGACACCGGAGATCAGCGCCATCAGCGCGCGGGAGTAGAGGTAGCCGCCGGTCTTGGCGACCGCGATCTCCCACGCCCGCAGCACCTCGGCCTGCCGGGCCGGCGGCAGCACCGAGCACAGCGCGCGCCGCAGCCGCGGGCCGTCGGCGGCGAAGTAGTAGGTGAAGAGCAGCACAGTGAAGAGCTGGAAGACGGTGCCGATGACGGTGGCGGACAGCCCCCACACGCTGCTGGCGCCGTTCGCGAGGTAGGTGCGCACCCAGTCGGAGTGCAGGACGTTGTCGCGGAGTTTTCCGGTGTCGAGGTCGGAGTGGAAGGTCTTGTTGATCCACACGACGATGTCGTCCACGTAGTGCGGCAGGTTGCGGACGATGGTGCCGATCTGGTCGACCAGCAGCGAGCCGAGCGCCAGCACGAAGCCCGCCGCGGCCACCAGCACCACGAGGATGACCAGACCGGTGGCCGCACCGCGGCGGACCCCGCGGGTGGCCATCCAGTCCACCGCGGGTTCGATGGCCACCGCGCAGAAGAACGAGATCACGACGTTGACCAGCAGCCCCAGGAGCCGGTCGAAAACCCAGTGCGCGAACTGGTAGCAGCCGAGGAGCGCGAAGGCGAGCACCAGTGCGCGGGGCAGCCAGCGCGGCATGCGGGCTCGCGGGGCGCCGGGCGTGCCATGGGAAGCGGGTCCGCCGGGCGGCGGGGCAGGAGGCGTGGCCGGATCGGGGGTGTCGTCACTTCCTGCCACGCGCCAAGTGTCACCTCGGGCGGGGGGAAAGTCCTGATATCGACTCATTCGGCGCAGCAGGTAGGCCTGCTGCGGCCTGGCCCGCGCCGCCGGGCGGACACCGCGTCGGCGTCCGCCCGGCAGTCAGGTCAGCGGCGGGCGGCGGGGACGTCCATCGCGGCGCACACGGCGCGCCAGACGTCCTTGGCCTCCCACCCGTCGTCCAGCGCCTGGTGGACCGTACGGCCGCCAAGTTCCGCCATGACATGGTCACGTGCGAAGGAGTCGGCGTAGGCGTCACCGAAGTGGGCGCGCATTCGTTCCCAGAAAATCGTCAACCGCATGGCTGCCAGTATCGCGCGCCCGCCGCGTGGATCCCGCCCGGCCGCCGTCACATGCCGGACAGAGCGCGTACTGCCGCGGTCACGAGCACCGCCGCCGCGATGACCACCAGGAAGGGCGCCCGCAGCAGCACCGCGGCCCAGGCCGCCGCCAGCCCGGCGGCGCGTGCGTCGAGGGTGAGCCGCAGCTGGTCGGTGCCGAAGGTCTGCAGTGCGGTGAGCGCGGCGAGCAGCGCGATCGGCACCAGCGCCGCGAGCCGCTTGACCAGCGGCCTTTCCAGCAGCCCCGCCGGTACCGACAGGCCCAGCAGCTTCACCGCGTAGCAGCCTGCCGCGGTCACCGCGATCGCCGTCCAGGAGTCGGCTGCCGTACTCATCGCCCCGCCTCCCCCGATGCCGTACCGGCCTGCCCTGCGCGACCGCCACGGCCGTCACGGCCGCGCCGGGTGGCCGCCAGCACCAGTGGCGCGGCGAGCGCGGCGACCAGCACCGGCACCCCGGCCGGCAGCAGCGGCAGCGCGGCCAGGGCGAGCAGTACGGCGAGCGCGGCCACGGACCGCTCCGTCCGCCCCTTGACCATCGGGGCCAGCAGGGCGAGGAATACGGCAGGACCTGCCGCGTCCAGGCCCCAGGCCGCGGGATCGCCCAGCGCGGAGGCGCCGAGCGCTCCGCCCAGGGTCGTGAGATTCCACAGGGCGTACAGGCTCGCCCCGGTCACCGTGAAGCCGAGCCTGGCGCGGGAGCGGTCCCGCTGGGCGAGCGCGACCGCGGACGTCTCGTCGATGACCCACTGCGCCGCGAGCGGCCGCAAGCCCGCCGGGAGCCGCAGCAGCTGGGACAGCCGCAGCCCGTAGAAGGCGTTGCGGGCGCCCAGGAAGAAGGCTCCGGCGGCGGCAGCGAACGGGCTGCCCCCCGAGCCGAGCGCGCTGACCAGGGCGAACTGGGAGGCGCCGGTGAAGACCAGCAGCGACAGCAGGCAGCTCTGCAGCACCGTGAGCCCGGCGCCGGCGGAGGTCACGCCGAAGGCGAATCCTGACAGGCCCACGGCCACGCCGACGCCGAGGGCGTCGCGGACCACGCGTGAGCGGGACGGGTGCGGGGGCTGCGGCCGGTCTGCGTCGGCCCTGCCGGATATCGGCGGTGCGGTCATCGGCCCAGACTAGGAAGGCGCAGGCGGCGGGTCTTGTACGTTCTTGCGTTCGCGCTGGTACGCCCCGGGCGGGACGCCGACGATCCGCGTGAAGTGTCGGTTCAGGTGCGACTGGTCGGTGAAGCCGACGGTGGTCGCGGCGGCGGCCGGCGCGACGCCCGCGTCCAGCAGTCTGCGGGCCTGCCGGACGCGCTCGCCGGTCAGCCAGGTGTGCGGGGGCAGTCCGTAGGCGGACTTGAACGCCCGCAGGAGCGCGAAGGGGCTGGTGCCGAAGTCCGCGGCGAGCTGTTCCAGGGTCGGCGGCTGCGCGAGGTCGGCCGTCAGCACGTCGCGGGCGCGGGCGGCGACGGCCTGCCCGGCCGAGCGTCCGCGCACCGCGACGGGGCCGGCCCCGTGCCGGGCGAGCACCCGGGCCAGCAGGAGGCGCAGCGCGGTGTCCGCCGCCAGCGCGTTGTCGCCCTCCGCCGCCGCGTGGACGTCGGCGATCATCCGGGCGGTGACCGGGTCGGCGAGGACGGTGGTGTCAAAGGCAGGCGTGCCGCGTGCCGCGGAGAGGTCGGCGGCCACCGAGGCGACCACCTGCCGTGCGGGGTAGAGGACGCGGTAGGCCCAGCCCTCCTCGGTGCCCGCGTACGCCGAATGCGGGGTCTCGGGGTTGATCAGCACGACACCGCCGGCACCGGCGCGCTCGGCGCCGTCCGGCAGCCCGATGCCCTCCACTCCCGCGGTGACCGCGGCGATCACGTAGCCGTCATGGGCATGCCGGGGGAAGGTGTGCCGGACGTAACGCGCCCGCAGCAGGTCCACCCCCGGCAGCGCCGGGTGCTCCCAGTGTCTCGCCTGCTCGCGGGCCGTCATGGGGCCATTGTGGCGTGACCGCGCCAGGAGTTATCCACAGGTGGCGATTCCGGCTCAGCGCGCTGTCGGTGCGGCGAGGCAGGATGGTGGCATGTCCAGTCGCAGCAGCCTCGACGCCTTCTCCCCCGCCACCCGCGCGTGGTTCACGGGGGCGTTCAGCGAGCCCACACCCGCCCAGGCCGGGGCGTGGACGGCCATCGCCGAGGACTCCGACGTGCTGGTCGTCGCACCCACCGGTTCCGGCAAGACACTCGCCGCCTTCCTGGCCGCGCTCGACCGGCTGGCCGCCACCCCGCCGCCGGCCGAAGCCCGCAAGCGCTGCCGGGTCCTGTACGTCTCGCCCCTGAAAGCCCTGGCGGTGGACGTGGAGCGCAATCTGCGCAGCCCGCTGGCGGGCCTGCGCCAGGAGTCGGTGCGCCTCGGGCTGCCGGAGCCGCAGGTGCGGGTCGGCATCCGCTCGGGCGACACCCCGCCGGCCGAGCGCCGCGCACTGGCCACCAGGCCGCCCGACATCCTCATCACCACCCCCGAGTCGCTCTTCCTCATGCTCACCTCCGCGGCACGGGACGCGCTGAGCGGGGTGGAGACGGTGATCCTGGACGAGGTGCACGCGGTGGCGGGCACCAAGCGGGGCGCCCACCTGGCCCTGTCCCTCGAACGACTGGACCACCTGCTGGACCGGCCCGCCCGCCGGATCGGGCTGTCCGCCACCGTGCGCCCGGTGGACGAGATCGCCCGCTACCTGTCGCCGCAGCGCAGGGTCACCGTCGTCCAGCCGCCGTCGCAGAAGGACTTCCAGCTGTCGGTGGTGGTGCCCGTCGAGGACCTGGCAGAGCTGGGCGGCTCGCCGGTCGCCGACCAGGCCGAGCACAGCGGCCCCGCCGCGGGTCCCGCCGAGCGGCCGTCGATCTGGCCGCACGTGGAGGAGCGGATCGCCGACCTCGTGCAGGCCCACCGCTCGACGATCGTGTTCGCCAACTCGCGGCGGCTGGCCGAGCGGCTGTGCAACCGGCTCAACGAGATCGGCCACGAGCGGGCGGAGGGCGAGGCGCTGCCCGAGGCCCACTCGCCCGCCCAGGTCATGGCCCAGTCGGGGGCGGCCCGCGGGGCTTCCCCCGTGCTGGCCAGAGCGCACCACGGCTCGGTGTCCAAGGAGCAGCGGGCGCTGGTCGAGGAGGACCTGAAGGCCGGCCGGCTGCCGGCCGTCGTCGCGACCTCCAGCCTGGAGCTGGGGATCGACATGGGCGCGGTCGACCTGGTCGTCCAGGTGGAGTCGCCGCCCTCGGTCGCCTCCGGGCTCCAGCGGGTCGGGCGCGCGGGGCACCAGGTGGGCGCGGTCTCCACCGGCGTGGTCTTCCCGAAGTACCGCGGTGACCTGGTGCAGTCCGCGGTGGTCACCGAGCGGATGCGGGCGGGGGCGATCGAGTCGCTGCGGGTCCCCGCCAATCCACTCGACGTGCTGGCCCAGCAGATCGTCGCGATGACCGCGCTGGACAGCTGGGACGTCGACGAGCTGCTGGCGGTGGTGCGGCGCGCGGCACCCTTCGCCTCGCTGCCGCACTCCGCCTACACGGCGGTGCTGGACATGCTCGCCGGGCGCTACCCCTCCGACGCCTTCGCCGAGCTGCGCCCGCGGCTGGTGTGGGACCGGGTGGCGAACACGCTGACCGGGCGGCCGGGGGCGCAGCGGCTCGCCGTCACCTCGGGCGGCACCATCCCCGACCGGGGACTTTTCGGAGTCTTCCTGGCGGGGGCCGACCCGAAGAAGGGCGGCGGGCGGGTCGGCGAGCTGGACGAGGAGATGGTCTACGAGTCCAGGGTCGGCGACGTCTTCACCCTGGGCACCACGTCCTGGCGGATCGAGGACATCACCAGGGACCGGGTGCTGGTCACACCCGCACCGGGGGCACCGGGGCGGCTGCCCTTCTGGAAGGGCGACCAGCTGGGCCGCCCGCTGGAGCTCGGCCGGGCGCTGGGCGCGTGGCTGCGTGAGGTCGGGGCGCTCACCGAGGGGCCGGCCAGAGAGCGGCTGTCGGCGGCGGGCCTGGACACCTGGGCCGCGGACAACGTGCTGGCCTATCTCGCCGAGCAGCGGCAGGCCTGCGGCCACGTCCCGGACGACCGGACGATCGTGGTCGAGCGCTTCCGCGACGAGCTGGGCGACTGGCGGGTGATCATCCACTCGCCGTTCGGCGCGCAGGTGCACGCGCCGTGGGCGCTCGCGCTCGGCGCGCGGCTGCAGGAGAAGTACGGCCTGGACGCGCAGGCGATGCACGCAGACGACGGCATCGTGCTGCGGCTGCCGGACGCCGACCTGATGGGGCTCGACCTGCTGGACGTCGACCCGTCGCGGCAGGGGGCCGAGTTCGACCCCGAGCAGTCGCCGGTCGGGGCCGCCGACGTCGCCTTCGACAAGGGCGAGGTCGAGCAGCTGGTCACCGACCAGGTGGGCGGGTCGGCGCTGTTCGCGTCCCGCTTCCGCGAGTGCGCGGCCCGGGCGCTGCTGCTGCCGCGCCGCAGCCCCGGCAAGCGCACCCCGCTGTGGCAGCAGCGCCAGCGTGCCTCGCAGCTGCTGGAAGTCGCCTCCGAGTACGGCTCCTTCCCGATCGTCCTCGAAGCGGTGCGCGAATGCCTCCAGGACGTCTTCGACGTGCCGGGGCTGGTGGAGCTGATGGGCGACATCGAGGCGCGCAGGGTGCGGCTGGTGGAGGTGACCACGACCGAGCCGTCGCCCTTCGCCAGGTCGCTGCTGTTCGGCTATGTCGCGCAGTTCCTCTACGAGGGGGACTCGCCGCTGGCGGAGCGGCGGGCGGCTGCGCTGTCGCTGGACTCGCGGCTGCTGGCCGAGCTGCTGGGTCAGGCGGAGCTGCGCGAGCTGCTCGATGCCGAGGTGCTGGCCGAACTGGACCGCGAGCTGCAGTGGCTGACCGAGGACCGCAGGGCCAGGAGCGCGGAGGGCGTGGCGGACCTGTTGCGGCTGCTCGGGCCGCTGACCGGGGCCGAGCTGTCCGCCAGGGGTGCGGACCCGGCGTGGGCGGCCGAGCTGGAATCCGCCCGGCGGGCGATCCGGGTGCGGATCGCCGGGGCCGAGCACTGGGCTGCGGTGGAGGACGCGGGGCGGCTGCGGGACGCGCTGGGCACCGCCCTGCCGGTGGGGGTGCCGGTGGCCTTCACCGAGCCGGTGAAGGACCCGCTGGGGGATCTGCTGGCCCGCTATGCCCGCACGCACGGGCCGTTCACGACCGGGGAGGCGGCGGCGCGCTTCGGGCTGGGGGCGGCGGTGGCCGACGGCGTGCTGCACCGGCTGGCCGCGGCGGGGCGGGTGGTGCAGGGCGAGTTCAGGCCCGGCGGGGCGGGCCAGGAGTGGTGCGACGCGGCAGTGCTGCGCCGACTGCGCCGCAGGTCGCTCGCGGCGCTGCGGCAGGAGCTGGAGCCGGTGCCGCCGGCGACGCTGGGCGTCTTCCTGCCGCAGTGGCAGCACATCGGCACGCACAGTCTGCGCGGAATGGACGGACTGGCGCGGGCCGTCGAGCAGTTGCAGGGCGCGTCGGTGCCGGCCTCCGCGCTGGAGAAACTGGTCCTGCCGTCCCGGGTGGCCGGCTACACCCCGGCGATGCTGGACGAGCTGACCTCCTCAGGCGAGATCCTCTGGGCGGGCGCCGGTGCGCTCCCCGGCAAGGACGGCTGGGTCTCGCTCTACCTCGCCGACACCGCACCGCTGCTGCTCCCCCACCCGCAGCCGCTGGAGCTGACCCCGCTCCACCAGGCGGTGCTGACCGCGCTGTCCGGCGGGTACGGGCTGTTCTTCCGGCAGATCGCCGACCAGGTGCGGGCCAGTGGCCTGGAGGTCGGCGAACCGCAGCTCGCAGAGGCCGTGTGGGACCTGGCGTGGTCGGGCCGGCTCACCAACGACACACTGGCACCGCTGCGCGCGCTGCTCGGCTCCGGCCGCACGGCGGGGGCGACCGCGCACCGGGCGCCTCGCTCGGTGCCACGCGGCCGGTACAGCTCGCTCGCCGCCCGGGCCGTGCCCCGCGCGACCGCGTCGCGCAACGGTCCGCCGACCGCCGCGGGGCGATGGTCGCTGGTGCCGGAGGCCGAGCAGGACCCGACGCTGCGCGCCCACGCCCTCACGCACTCGCTGCTCGACCGGCACGGCGTGGTGACCAGGGGTGCGGTGGCCGCGGAGGGCGTCGAGGGCGGCTTCTCCGCGGCCTACCGGGTGCTGGCGGCGCTGGAGGAGACCGGCCAGGCGCGGCGCGGCTATGTGATCGAGGGGCTGGGCGCGGCGCAGTTCGCGATGGACGGGGCGGTGGACCGCCTCCGTGCGCTGAGCACGGCCCGGGAGCGGGAGGAGGAGCAGGCAGGCCGCGCCAGGACCGTCGTGCTGGCCGCGGCGGACCCGGCCAACCCCTATGGCGCCGCGCTGCCGTGGCCCGAGCAGCCGCCGGGCGTCGGGCACCGCCCCGGCCGCAAAGCGGGCGCCCTGGTCGTGCTCACCGACGGCGAGGTCGCCCTGTATGTGGAGCGGGGCGGCAAGACGCTGCTGGCCTGGCCCATGGACGAGATACGGATGCAGGCCGCGGCCGACGCGCTGGCGCTGGCGGTCAGGGAGGGCGCGCTGGGCAGGCTCACCGTCGAGCGGGCGAACGGCGAGCCGGCGCTGACCTCGCCGCTCGGCCGGGCACTGGAGGCGGCGGGCTTCCACGCCACCCCCCGCGGCCTGCGGCTGCGCGACTCCCGCTGACCAGACCCCGTGCGGGGCTGCGGCGCCCGGGGGGATGATGAAGGGGTGCCTGAAGGAGACACGGTGTGGCTGACCGCCCGGCGGCTGGACGCGGCGTTGGCGGGCCGGCCGCTGGTGCGGGCGGACCTGCGGGTGCCGCAGCTGGCCACGGTGCGGCTGGAGGGCCGGCGCGTGCTGGAGGTGACCCCGCGGGGCAAGCACCTGCTCACCCGGCTGGACGGCGGCATGACGCTGCACTCGCATCTGCGGATGGACGGTGCCTGGCACCTCTACGCGCCCGGGGAGCGGTGGCGGGGCGGCGCCGAGCACCAGGTGCGGGCGGTGCTGGGGAATGCGGACCGGACGGCTGTCGGCTACCGGCTGCCGGTCCTGGAGCTGCTGCCCACGGCGGACGAAGCGCAGGTCGTCGGCCACCTCGGACCCGATCTGCTCGGACCGGGCTGGGACCCGGCGGCGGCACTGGCCCGGCTGGCGGCGGGGCCGGAGCGGCCGGTGGGTGAGGCGCTGCTCGACCAGCGCAATCTGGCCGGGATCGGCAATGTCTACGCGGCCGAGCTGTGCTTCCTGCGCGGGGTGACCCCGTGGACCCCCTTCGGCGAGGTCGGGGCGCCGGAGAAGCTGGTGGTGCTGGCCAAGCGGCTGCTGGAGGCCAACAAGGCCCGTCCCGGCCATGTGACGACCGGGGACACGCGGCGCGGGCGTACGCACTGGGTGTACGACCGGGCGCACCGGCCCTGCCTGCGCTGCGGCACCCCGGTCAGGGGCGGCGAGCACGGCCCGGCGGGGCAGCGCAGGGTGGCCTACTGGTGTCCGCGCTGCCAGCGCGGACCCGTACCGGCCGGTTAGCCGGCGGACTCGGGCGCCCTCAGGCAGCTCCGGCCCGGCGGGAGCGCCGGATGTGCGCCGGCACGGCGTGCAGGGGTATGAGGCCGAGGCTCCAGCCGCCCGCGGCCACGGCGCCCTGCCAGCCGGCCACCGCCTCGGGGCGTACCGCGAGCCGCAGCAGCGCCCCCCACCACAGCACCCCGCCGATCACACCGATGACGCAGCGCAGTATTCGCGGCCACGACGCGCGCCGGGCGGGTAGCAGGCGGAAGCGGGGCGGGACTGCCGGAGGTTCCTGCGGGAGTTCCTGGAGCGCATGCATGGCTGCCTCCTGTGACCCCGAGTTCGCGGCGGGGGCCGCACGGTGGCGGCCCCCGTACTGCCGACGGACTCCCGTACCCGAACGAGGCGGACCAGGCGCTCGGGCAGCGGGACGGTCAGTCGGGACGGGCGGATCAGGAGGGTCAGGCGTTCTCGGCCTGGAACATCCAGTGCGCCTTCTCCAGGTCGCGGGAGACGCCGATCAGGATGTCCTGGCTGACCGGGTCAGGCTTGTCCGTCAGTTCGATCCGCTCGCGCAACCGGGTGATGGTGGCGCCGAGCGCGGCGACCATGATCTCGACGACCTCGGTGTCCTTGACCCAGCCGTCGGTCACCGTGTCGATGCCGCTCGTCTTGGCGACCGTCCCGGCGCGGCCGTCCGGTGAGACGCCGATGGCGGAGGCACGCTCGGCCACGGTGTCCGCGTGGGTCCTTGCACTGTCGACGACCTCGTCGAGCTGAAGGTGGATCGACCGGAAGCGCGGCCCCACGACGTTCCAGTGCACCTGCTTGGCCAGCAGCGACAGGTCGAGAAGGTCGACCAGAGCGCCCTGCAGGGCGTCTCCCACGGCCTTGCGGTCGGCTTCGGACAGAGGGCTCTTCACGACACTCATGCGGTTCTCCCTGCGGATCGACGCGTTCGGACCCGATATGACCGGTTGCGGTCGTAATCGGACCTTCTCCGCCTACCCTGCCTCGCCGTTCCGAACACGGCAAAGGCAGATCCGCCGCGGCAGGCCGCCGCACGCACCGCCCGCCTGGGCGGGCGGCGGGAAATCAGGCGGCGACGACGTCCACGGCTTCCGCGGACTTCTTCGGTGCCTTGATGGTGATCCGTTCGTCCGGAGCGGACGTGACGGACGTGACCGATGTGACTGTGCCGAGCAGCGGCCGCATCGGTGCGGCAGTGGCCTCGGACGCCGCGGACTGTGCCAGCTCGGCGAGCGACAGATCGTCGCTGACCTCACGCATCACCTCGGACATCGGTACGTCCAGGGCGTCGCAGATCGCGGAGAGCAGTTCGGAGGAGGCCTCCTTCTGCCCCCTCTCGACCTCCGACAGATAGCCGAGCGAAACCCGGGCGGACGAGGAGACCTCGCGCAGGGTGCGGCCCTGGCGCTGGCGCTGCCGACGCAGCACGTCACCCAGCAGGCGACGGAGCAGAATCATCGGTGGCTCCCTCCTCGGATCGCGGTACCGCATCCTTCTCGCCCCACCGTACCGCCTCGGGCACCGGCCGTGCGGGGAGCAAAGACGTGTTCACTCAGGGCTGCAAACATCCCGCCCCCCCGGTGTTCTTCCCTGTACTCCGCCGCTGAACGCACACCGGGCCGGTTATTCGGAGACCTTCCGAAGTTGTCCGACCAGCAGATCGAGCACGGCCGCGACGGATGCCCCGCGGATGGCGGCGCGGTCCCCGGCCAGCCGCAGCGCTGTGACCTCGCAGGCCCCGCCGGGACCGGCCACCGCCACGAAGACGGTGCCCACCGGCTGCCCGTCCTGCGGTTCCGGGCCCGCGACGCCGGTGGTGGCGGCACCCCAGTCCGCGCCGAGCCGCCGGCGTACGCCCTCGGCCATCTCGCGCGCCACCTGTGCGTCCACCGCTCCCCGCTCGGCAAGCAGGGCGCCGTCCACGCCGAGCAGCTCCTGCTTGAGCACGGTCGCATACGCCGTGACGGACCCGCGGAAGCTGCGGGACGCACCGGGCACCCCGGTCAGCTCGGCGGCCAGCAGGCCGCCGGTCAGCGACTCGGCGACCGCCAGCGTGGCGCCCCGCCCCTCCAACAGCCCCAGCGCCTCGACGGCCGAGGCCGCCGCCGACGCGGCCGACGCCGCCATATCGTCCGCTGCGGCCGTCATACGCCCTGCTCCGGCCCGCCCGAGGGCTCGGCGGCCTCCCGGGCGGCCTCCCCCGCCGCCTTCCGCTCCGCGGCCAGACCGGCCCGGCGCAGCACGACGGCCTGCCGTACGTAGTCGAGCCCGGTCACCACCGTGAGCAGCACCGCGAGCGCCATCAGCCAGGCGCGGGTGCTGGCCAGCGGACCGGTGAGCACCAGGATGTACATGCCGACCGCGACGCCCTGGGTGAGCGTCTTGAGCTTGCCTCCCCGGCTCGCCGGGATCACCCCGTGTCTGATCACCCAGAACCGCATCAGCGTGATGCCCAGCTCACGGAAGAGGATCACCGCGGTGACCCACCACGGCAGGTCGCCCAGCGCCGACAGGCCGACGAGCGCCGCCCCCATGATCGCCTTGTCGGCGATCGGGTCGGCGATCTTGCCGAAGTCGGTGACCAGCCCGTAGCGCCTGGCCAGCTCGCCGTCGAAGAGGTCGGTGATCATCGCGATGGCGAAGGCCGCCCACGCGAAGGAGCGCCACTTCGGGTCCTGCCCGTCGCCGTGCACGAGCAGCAGCACGAAGCCGGGGACCAGCACCAGCCGCGTCATGGTCAGCAGGTTGGCGATGTTCCACAGGCCGGCCTTGCCCGCCCCGGAGTCAGCCGCCTGAGCGCTGTCCGCGACCGGGTCGACGAGCGAGGCGGGCGCGACGGTGGCACCTGCCGCGCCCGTGCCCGACGCCGTCTCCTGCGGTGTGCCGGCCCCGTTCGGGGAGGCCGAGGAGGACGAGGAGGAAGAAGACGATGAGGAGGAAGAGGGGGAAGGGGACGCGGCCGGCGCGGGGGCTCCGCTCATCTGCCCACCACCGCCGGTCCCGCCGCGGCCGCGTCGTCGCCCGGCGAGGCGGGAGCGCCGACGGAGGCGGCCCCGCCGAGCGGTTCCGCGACCAGGTCCACGCCCCGCGTCCCGGTCACCTTCGCGGTCACGTAGCTCCCGGGCCTCGGCTGCCAGGTCTCGTCGTCGCAGAACAGCATGACCTGGCCGTCCGTCTCGGGCGCCTGGTGGTCGGCGCGGCCGGTGACCTCGCCGGTCTCCTCGTCCACCGCCTCGACCAGCACCCGGACGGTGTCCCCGAGCCGCTCCTCCGCGCGCTGCGCGGTCAGCTCCTCCGCGAGCCGGGAGACCCGGGCCAGCCGTGCGGCGACCACGTCGTCGTCCAGCTTGCCGTCGTAGCCGGCCGCCTCGGTGCCGTCCTCGTCGGAGTAGCCGAACACCCCGATCGCATCGAGCCGGGCGGCGCTCAGGAAGCGTTCGAGCTCGGCCAGGTCGTCCTCGGTCTCGCCGGGGAAGCCGACGATGAAGTTGGAGCGGACGCCCGCGGAGGGCGCCTTGGCGCGGATCGAGGCGAGCAGGTCGAGGAAGCGCTCGGTGTCGCCGAAGCGCCGCATGGCCCGCAGCACCGCGGGCGCCGAGTGCTGGAAGGACAGGTCGAAGTACGGCACCACGCCGGGTGTGGAGGTCAGCACGTCGATGAGCCCGGGGCGCATCTCGGCGGGCTGCAGGTAGCTGACCCTGACCCGTTCGATGCCGTCCACGGCCGCCAGCTCCGGCAGCAGCGTCTCCAGCAGCCGGATGTCGCCGAGGTCCTTGCCGTAGGAGGTGTTGTTCTCGCTGACCAGCATCACCTCGCTGACGCCCTGGGTGGCCAGCCAGCGGGCCTCGCCGAGGACGTCGGAGGGGCGGCGGGAGATGAAGGAGCCGCGGAAGGACGGGATCGCGCAGAAGGTGCAGCGCCGGTCGCAGCCGGAGGCGAGCTTCACCGAGGCGACGGGCCCGGAGTCCAGCCGCCGCCGGAGCGGTGCGCGCGGGCCTGACGCGGGCGCGACGCCCTCGGGCAGGTCCGCGAGGTCCACGGCCGGCCCGCCGTCCGCCGCGGCACCCTGCCCTGCCGGCGACAAGCCACCGTTCGGGTGAACCTCTTGCGCGTGACCCGGCAGTGCCACGGTTGACGCCTGGCGTTCCGCGGGGGTGATCGGCAGCAGCTTGCGCCGGTCGCGCGGGGTGTGCGGGGCGTGGACGCCGCCGGCCAGGATGGTCCGCAGCCGCTCGGAGATGTCGGCGTAGTCGTCGAAGCCGAGCACGCCGTCGGCTTCCGGCAGCGCGTCGGCCAACTCCTTGCCGTACCGCTCGGCCATGCAGCCGACAGCGACGACGGCCTGGGTGCGGCCGTGGTCCTTGAGGTCGTTGGCCTCCAGGAGGGCGTCCACGGAGTCCTTCTTGGCCGCCTCGACGAAGCCGCAGGTGTTGACGACAGCCACGTCGGCGTCCGCCGCGTCCTCGACCAGTCGCCAACCGTCCGCCGCCAGCCGGCCGGCGAGCTCTTCGGAGTCCACTTCGTTACGGGCGCATCCGAGCGTGACAAGGGCGACGGTACGGGTTTCGGGCATGCACTCAGACTACCCGCTGCCTTCTCGCACCCCTCGCGCCTCGGCCGCCGATGGCCGGAACCCCTCGCGGGGCCCGGCGCCGGCATGTCCTAGCCCTGGGTCGGGTCCCCTGGGGTGTAGGTCAGGCGCACCACCTGGCCGTCGTCACCGGCCGCACCCAGGTCCTTGCCGTTGACGAAGAGCTGCACCGCGCCCGCGTTGCCGACGACCAGCTTGATCTTCTTGTCGTCGGTGAAGGTCTGCGAGTCGCCCTTCTTCAGCGAGCCCTGGAAGAGCCGCTTGCCGTTGTGGTCGGTGGCCTGCACCCAGCTGACGCCGCCCTCGGCGCTGATCTTGACCGTGACCTTGCCGGGCGGGGCGGCCGCGATGGCGCTGCCCGTCGGGTCGGGGGTCGGCGGCAGGGTGCCCTGCGTGGTCTGGGTGGTGGGCGTCGTGGCGGTGCTGCTCGGGGTCGGCGGGGCGGGGTCGGCCTTCGCGCCGTTCCCGTTGTCGTTGCCGGTGAAGGCGGTGTACCCGACGAAGCCGATGACGGCGACGATGGCCGCGACCATGGCCGCGGTCCAGTTGGGCCGGCGCGGCTCGGAGCGGATCTTCTCGGCCGAGTAGAGCGGTGCGACCGGGGCCGCCACGACCTCCGTACCGTGCTCGGCCGCGTACTGTGCGATCAGCGGCTCGGGGTCGAGGCCGACGGCGCGGGCGAGCGTGCGGATGTGGCCGCGGGCGTAGACGTCGCCGCCGCAGCGGGAGAAGTCGTCCTGCTCGATCGACTGCACGATGGGGACGCGCACCCGGGTACTGGTGCTGACCTCGTCGATGGAGAGCCCGGCGGCGATGCGGGCCTGGGCGAGGGCATGACCGACCGAAGGCCGGTCTTCGGTGGGCGTATTGCCGATGGACACGAGGGCGCCTTTCGAGCGTGCAGCCGCCTGCTGGGAGTTCAGTCTAGGGGGGGCAGGAAAACGGTGGGCAAGCGGACGGCCGGTTTCTGTCCGCCATCAGGATGTCGTCCTCCCTGCCGAAGTTGACGTACGAACAGATCAAACGGTTGCCCGGAAAATCCGACCGCTTTCGCCCACCGTCCGCGTGTCGCGATCACGCCCGTCGCGAACGGCCGTCCCGGGGTCGCTTTCACGCCCCGCCGCGGATCTCGGTGAGCACTCCGTCCAGCTCGTCCGCCTTCACCATCACGTCGCGCGCCTTGGACCCCTCGCTGGGGCCGACGATGCCGCGCGACTCCATCAGGTCCATCAGCCTGCCCGCCTTGGCGAATCCCACACGCAGTTTGCGCTGGAGCATCGAGGTCGAGCCGAACTGTGTGGAGACCACCAACTCGGCGGCCTGGCACAACAGGTCCAGGTCGTCGCCGATCTCCTCGTCGATCTCCTTCTTCGGGCCGCTGCCGACGGTGACGTCGGTGCGGTAGGAGGGGGTGAGCTGCGCTTTGCAGTGGTCGACGACCTTGGCGATCTCCTCCTCGGTGACGAAGGCGCCCTGCATGCGGATCGGCTTGTTCGCGCCCATCGGCAGGAACAGCCCGTCGCCCTTCCCGATGAGCTTCTCGGCCCCCGGCTGGTCCAGGATGACCCGGCTGTCGGCCAGCGAGGAGGTCGCGAAGGCCAGCCGGGACGGCACGTTGGCCTTGATCAGGCCGGTGACGACGTCGACGCTGGGCCGCTGGGTGGCGAGCACCAGGTGGATGCCGGCGGCCCTGGCCAGCTGGGTGATGCGCACGATCGAGTCCTCGACGTCGCGCGGCGCGACCATCATCAGGTCGGCCAGCTCGTCGACGATCACCAGCAGGTACGGGTACGGCGTCAGCTCGCGCTCGCTGCCCTCAGGGGTCCTGGCCTTGCCCGAGCGCACCGCCGCGTTGAAGTCGTCGATGTGCCGGAAGCCGTACGCGGCCAGGTCGTCGTAGCGCAGGTCCATCTCGCGCACCACCCACTGCAGGGCCTCGGCGGCCCGCTTGGGGTTGGTGATGATCGGGGTGATGAGGTGCGGGATGCCCTCGTACGCGGTCAGCTCGACGCGCTTGGGGTCGACCAGCACCATACGGACCTCGTCCGGGGTGGCGCGGGCCATCACCGAGGTGATCAGGCAGTTGATGCAGGACGACTTGCCGGAGCCGGTGGCGCCGGCCACCAGGACGTGCGGCATCTTGGCGAGGTTGGCCATCACGTAGCCGCCCTCGACGTCCTTGCCGAGGGCGACCTCCATCGGGTGGTCCTCGCCCGCGGCCTCCGCCGAGCGCAGCACGTCGCCGAGGTTGACCATCTCGCGGTCGCTGTTGGGGATCTCGATGCCGACCGCGGACTTGCCGGGGATGGGGCTGATGATCCGCACGTCGGGGCTGGCCACCGAGTAAGCGATGTTCTTGGCCAGTGCGGTGATCCGCTCGACCTTGACCGCGGCGCCCAGCTCCACCTCGTAGCGGGTGACCGTCGGGCCGCGGGTGAAGCCGGTGACGACCGCGTCGACCTTGAACTCCTTGAAGACCTGGCTCAGCGAGGCGACCACCGCGTCGTTCGCGGCACTGCGGGTACGTCCGGGGCCGCCGCGCTCCAGCAGGTCGAGCGAGGGCAGCGCGTAGGTGATGTCGCCGGACAGCTGCAGCTGCTCGGCCCGCGGCGGCAGCGGCTCGCCGGGGTCGGCGGACTGCTTGGTGAGGTCGGGGACGCCGGAGCCGGTGTCCTCCTCGGCGCGGGCGGCCGGCACCGGCTTCTTGATCCCGGTGGTCAGGTCGGCGACCAGCGGCGAGGGCTGCAGCCCGTGCAGGACCGCGCCGTCCAGTGCCGCCGCGGCCGCCGCCGCCACGTCCACCGCGTCGGGTGCCTGGGCGCCCGCGGGCAGCGCCTCGGGGCGGCGGCGGGGTCTGCGGCGCGGCTTGGGCTCGTCGCCTGCCGGCAGTCCGTCGGCGCCCAGGTCGCTGTCGACGTCGTAGGGCTCGTCGGACGTCTTGGAGAAGCGGGTGGGAAGCCGTCGGACCGGTGACTCGTCCTCGTCGTCCCGGCGGCCGGGCAGCGCGTCCGGCTCGTCGGCGTCGAAGAAGTCCTCCAGCGGCACCGCGTCCGGATCCGGCGGCGGGGCGTAGAGGCCGAGTCGTGCACCGGCGGCCCGCAGCCGGGTCGGTACGGCGGCGACCGGGGTGGCGGTGACGACCAGCAGGCCGAAGGCGGTCACGAGCAGCAGCAGCGGGGCGGCCAGGAAGCTGCCGACGGTGGAGACCAGCGGGGCGGCGGCGGCCCAGCCGATCAGGCCGCCGGCGTCGCGCAGGGCCGTGGCGCCGTCGCTGCGGGTCGGTGAGCCGCAGGCCAGGTGGATCAGCCCGAGGGCGCCGATGACCAGGGCGGACAGGCCGATCACGATCCGGCCGTTGGCCTCGGGCTGCTCGGGGTGCCGCATCAGGCGCACCGCGACCGCCCCGAGCAGCAGCGGCACCAGCAGGTCGAGCCGGCCGAAGGCGCCGGTGACGAGCATCTCGACCAGGTCGCCGACCGGTCCCTGGAGGTTGGACCAGGTGCCGGCCGCGACCACCAGGGTCAGGCCGAGCAGCAGCAGGCCGAGGCCGTCCTTGCGGTGCGCGGGGTCCAGGCCGCGGGCGCCGCGTCCTATACCCCGGAAGACCGCGCCGACGGTGTGCGCCACGCCCAGCCACAGGGCGCGGAACATCCGGTAGATGCCGCTGGTCGGCGAAGGGGCCGGTTTGGGCGCGGGTTTGGCCGCCGCTGTCGCCTTCTTGGCGGGCGGTTTGGCGGCGGCGCTCTTCGCCGCGGGCTTCTTCGCGGCGGACTTCTTGGCCGCAGGCTTCGCCGGGGCTTTCTTGGCGGTGCCGGACGTACGTGGGGCCATGGTGCCGAGGTTACCGCCCTTGTGATCGGGGAACACGCGTGCTTGCGGATACGCCCGTTCGTGTCGGGCCGCCGCCGCCACGGCGTTGACGTGGCGTCAACCGGCGTTGTCCGGCCCCCCGCGGACCGGACCCGTACTCACCGCACCCCGCGGGGTCAGTCCCCGGTGGCCTGCCGCACGATACTCCCGCCGCTGCCCGGCTCCAGCGCGTCCAGCGCCCGGCGCAGACCGGTCAGCTTGCGCTCCAGGTGGGCAGCGGTGGCCACGGCCGCCGCGTCGGCGGACTCGCCGAGCTGTTTGCTCAGCGCCTCGGCCTGCTCCTCGACCGCCGCGAGCCGCGCCGACAGCTCGGCCAGCAGGCCGGCCGGCTCCTTCGAGCCGTTGGACTCCGCCCCCGAGGGCAGGCCCTGCTCCAGCTGGAGCCGCAGCAGTCCCGCCTGCTCACGCAGCTGGCAGTTCTTCATGTACAGGTCGACGAAGACCGACACCTTGGCCCGCAGCACCCACGGGTCGAACGGCTTGGAGATGTAGTCGACCGCGCCCGCCGCGTAACCCCGGAAGGTGTGGTGCGGGCCGTGGTTGATCGCGGTCAGGAAGATGATCGGGATGTCCCGGGTCCGCTCCCGCCGCTTGATGTGCGCCGCGGTCTCGAACCCGTCCATGCCCGGCATCTGGACATCGAGCAGGATCACCGCGAAATCGTCGGTGAGCAGCGCTTTGAGCGCCTCCTCCCCGGACGATGCCCTGACCAGAGTCTGATCGAGCGCCGAGAGAATCGCCTCCAGCGCCAGCAGATTCTCCGGCCGGTCATCGACCAGGAGGATCTTGGCCTTCTGCACCATGGCCCGCCCTCCTCGCCCCGGCATCACACCGGTCGCCGCCCCCGGGGACGACTCCGTCGCGCCGCCCGTCCTTGTGCCGGTCATGGTAGCCGCACCCCGCCGTTCGCCACACCCTGTCACCGCCACGTCACTCACCACACACCGAAAACGCTGGCGGAGACGAGAAGGTTCCCTGATCCTCTCGTCCTCACACCCCGTCAGACGCATGAGTTGGTAAAACTTCAACTTTTCTTCGTCAGCGGGCGTGCATCCACTCCTCCATCAGCGTCAGCAGGTGGTCGGTGTCCACCGGTTTGGCGACATAGTCCGACGCTCCCGACTCGATGCTCTTCTCCCGGTCGCCCTTCATGGCCTTCGCGGTCAGCGCGATGATCGGCAGCCCCGCGAACTGCGGCATCTTGCGGATCGCCGTCGTCGTGGCGTAGCCGTCCATCTCCGGCATCATGATGTCCATCAGCACGATCGCGATGTCGTCGTACTGCTCGAGCACCTCGATGCCCTCCCGGCCGTTCTCGGCGTACAGCACCGTCAGGCCGTGCTGCTCCAGGACGCTGGTGAGGGCGAAGACGTTGCGGATGTCGTCGTCGACGATCAGCACCTTCTCGCCGCTGAAACCGCCGGAGAAGCCCGAGTAGGAGGGCGGCTGGCTCTCCTCGGGCCACGCCTCCTGCGCGGCGCCGTTCTGCGCCTGGGCGGCCGGCAGCTGGGCCGGCTGCTGGGCCGAGCGGCGGCGCAGCCTCGCCAGGCTGCTGCCGGGGCTGCGAGTACGGGAGGCGGCCTCCTGGTCGCCCGTGCCGGGCGGCAGCTGCGGCAGCGCCTGCGGGACCTCGCCGAGGCTCAGCGGCAGATACAGCGTGAACGTCGAGCCGCGGCCGGGCTGGCTGTCCGCGTGGATCTCGCCGCCGAGCAGCCGGGCGATCTCCCGGCTGATCGACAGGCCCAGGCCCGTACCGCCGTACTTGCGGCTGGTGGTGCCGTCGGCCTGCTTGAACGCCTCGAAGATCACCCGCATCTTGCCGGCCGCGATGCCGATGCCCGTGTCGGTCACCGAGAACGCGATCAGCGGCTGGTCGGGCTCGCGCAGCGTGCCGGCCTCCAGCAGCTGCTCGCGGATCGACTGCGGCACCTCGTTGCCCGCCGGCCTGATGACCAGCTCCACCGAGCCGCTGTCGGTGAACTTCACCGCGTTCGACAGCAGGTTGCGCAGCACCTGGAGCAGCCGCTGCTCGTCGGTGTGCAGGGTGACCGGGAGTTCCGGCGAGACCCGCACCGAGAAGTCCAGGCCCTTCTCCGCGGTCAGCGGCCGGAAGGTCGCCTCCACGTAGTCGACCAGCTGCACCAGGGCGATACGGGTCGGCGAGACGTCCATCTTGCCGGCCTCGACCTTGGACAGGTCCAGGATGTCGTTGATCAGCTGCAGCAGGTCCGAGCCGGCGCCGTGGATGGTCTCGGCGAACTCGACCTGCTTGGGCGAGAGGTTGCCGTCGGCGTTGTCGGCCAGCAGCTTCGCCAGGATCAGCAGCGAGTTGAGCGGGGTGCGCAGCTCGTGCGACATGTTGGCGAGGAACTCCGACTTGTAGCGCATCGAGACCGCGAGCTGCTCGGCGCGCTCCTCCAGGACCTGCCGGGCCTCCTCGATCTCGGTGTTCTTGACCTCGATGTCGCGGTTCTGCCGGGCCAGCAGCTCCGCCTTCTCCTCCAGCTCAGCGTTGGACAGCTGCAGCGCCCGCTGCCGGTTCTCCAGCTCGGCCGAGCGCTCCTGGAGCTGCTCGGTCAGCTCCTGGGACTGCTTGAGCAGGCCCTCGGTCTTGGTGTTGACGCTGATCGTGTTGACGCTGATCGCGATGATGTCGGTGATCTGGTTGAGGAAGTCCTTCTGGATCTGCGTGAAGGGCTGGAAGGCGGCCAGCTCGATGACGCCGAGCACCCGGCCCTCGAACAGCACCGGCAGCACGATCACATGCGACGGCGGGGCGTCGCCCAGCCCCGAGGTGATCTTCAGATAACCCGGCGGGACATGCTCGATGAGGATCGACCGCTTCTCCACCGCGGCCTGCCCGATAAGCCCCTCGCCCGGCAGGAAGACCGTCGACATGGTCTTGCGCGAGAAGCCGTAACTGCCGCGCAGCCGCAGCTCGTACTCCTCGCCGACCTCCGTGGTGTCCTCGGCGAGGAAGAAGGCGCCGTGCTGCGCGGAGACCACGGGGGTCAGTTCGCTCATGATCAGCGCGGCCACGTCGCCGAGGTCCCGGCGGCCCTGCATCAGACCGGAGATACGCGCCAGGTTGCCCTTGAGCCAGTCCTGCTCCTTGTTGGCGAGCGTGGTCTCGCGGAGCCGGACGATCATGGTGTTGATGTAGTCCTGCAGCTCCAGGATCTCGCCCGCCGCGTCCACGTCGATGCGCAGGTTGAGGTCGCCGCGGGTCACGGCGGTGGCGACCTGGGCGATGTTGCGGACCTGGCTGGTCAGGTTGTTGGCCATCAGGTTGACGGACTCGGTCAGGTCCTTCCAGATGCCGCTGACGCCCGGCACGCGCGCCTGGCCGCCGAGCCTGCCCTCCGTACCCACCTCGCGCGCGACCCTGGTGACCTCGTCACCGAAGGCGGACAGCTGGCCCACCATCGTGTTGATGGTGGTCTTCAGCTCCAGGATCTCCCCGCGCGCGTCCACGTCGATCTTCTTGGACAGGTCACCGCGGGCCACCGCCGTGGTCACCTGGGCGATCTGCCGCACCTGGCCCGTCAGGTTGGACGCCATGCCGTTGACGGACTCGGTGAGGTCCTTCCAGGTGCCGCTGACGCCCGGCACGCGCGCCTGGCCGCCCAGGATGCCCTCGGTGCCCACCTCGCGGGCCACCCGGGTCACCTCGTCACCGAACGCCGACAGCGTGTCCACCATCGTGTTGATGGTCTCCGCGAGCTGCGCGACCTCGCCGCGCGCGTCCACGGTGATCTTCTTGGTCAGGTCGCCGTTGGCGACGGCGGTGGCCACCGAGGAGATCGACCGCACCTGGCTGGTCAGGTTGCCCGCCATCAGGTTGACGTTGTCCGTGAGGTCCTTCCAGATGCCGGACGCGTCGCGGACCCGCGCCTGCCCGCCGAGCTGGCCTTCGGTGCCCACCTCGCGGGCCACCCGGGTCACCTCGTCGCCGAACGCCGACAGGGTGTCCACCATCGTGTTCACGGTGGTGACCAGCGCCAGGATCTCGCCCTTGGCGTCGACGGTGATCTTCCGCGACAGGTCGCCCTGGGCGACCGCGCTGGTCACGTCGGCGATGTTGCGCACCTGGCTGGTCAGGTTGTTGGCCATGAAGTTGACGGACTGCGTGAGGTCCTTCCAGGTGCCGCTGACACCCTTGACCTCCGCCTGGCCGCCCAGGATGCCCTCGGTGCCCACCTCGCGCGCGACCCTGGTGACCTGCTCGGCGAACGACGAGAGCTGGTCCACCATCGTGTTGAGGGTGTTCTTCAGCTCCAGGATCTCCCCGCGCGCGTCCACGTCGATCTTCTGCGACAGGTCGCCGCGCGCGACCGCCGTCGCGACCTGCGCGATGTTGCGCACCTGGCCGGTCAGGTTGCCCGCCATGAAGTTCACCGAGTCGGTCAGGTCGCGCCACACACCGGCGACGCCCGGCACCTGCGCCTGCCCGCCCAGCCGCCCGTCGGTGCCCACCTCGCGGGCCACCCGCGTCACCTGCTCGGCGAAGGAGGACAGCTGGTCCACCATCGTGTTGATGGTGTTCTTCAGCTCCAGGATCTCCCCGCGCGCGTCCACGTCGATCTTCTGCGACAGGTCGCCGCGCGCGACCGCCGTGGTCACCTGGGCGATCTGCCGCACCTGGCTGGTCAGGTTGCCCGCCATGAAGTTGACGGAGTCCGTGAGGTCCTTCCAGGTGCCGCTGACCCCGTCCACCCGCGCCTGGCCGCCCAGCCGGCCCTCGGTGCCCACGTCGGTGGCCATCCGGGTCACCTGGGCCGCGAAGGAGCCGAGCTGGTCGACCATCCGGTTCACGGTGTTCTTCAGCTCCAGCATCTCGCCGGAGACGTCGACGGTGACCTTCTGCGACAGGTCGCCGTTGGCGACCGCCGTGGTGACCTGCGCGATGTTGCGGACCTGGCCGGTCAGGTTGCGGAAGGCGGTGTTCACCGAGTCGGTGAGGTCCTTCCACGTCCCCGCCGCACCCGGCACCTGCGCCTGACCGCCCAGGATGCCCTCGACGCCGACCTCGCGGGCCACCCGCGTCACCTCGGCGCCGAAGGCCGACAGCTGGTCGACCATCGTGTTGACGGTGTTCTTCAGCTCCAGCATCTCGCCGGAGACGTCGACCGTGACCTTCTGCGACAGGTCGCCGCCCGCGACCGCGGTCGTGACCTGCGCGATGTCACGCACCTGGGCCGTCAGGTTGCGGAAGGCGGTGTTCACCGAGTCGGTGAGGTCCTTCCACGTGCCCGCCGCACCAGGCACCTGCGCCTGACCGCCGAGCTGGCCCTCGGCGCCGATCTCACCGGCGACCCGGGTCACCTCGTCGGCGAAGGTTCGCAGCGTCTCGGTCATCGCGTTGATCGTCTCGGCGAGCTGCGCGACCTCGCCGCGCGCGCCGATGGTGATCTTCTGCGTCAGGTCGCCGTTCGCGACCGCCGTGGTCACCTGCGCGATGTCCCGCACCTGGGCCGTCAGGTTGCCGGCCATCAGGTTCACCGAGTCGGTGAGGTCCTTCCACACCCCGGCCACGCCCGGCACCTGCGCCTGGCCGCCCAGTTCGCCCTCGGTGCCGACCTCCCGGGCGACCCGGGTCACCTCGGAGGAGAACGAGGAGAGCTGGTCCACCATCGTGTTGACGGTGTTCTTCAGCTCCTGCATCTCGCCCGCGACATGCACGGTGACCTTGCGTGACAGGTCGCCCTTGAGGACCGCGTTCGTCACCATCGCGATGTCGCGGACCTGCGCGGTGAGCCGGTACGCCATGGTGTTGACGGAGTCCGTCAGGTCCTTCCAGGACCCCGCCATGCCGCGGACCTTCGCCTGACCGCCGAGCTTGCCCTCGGTGCCGACCTCGCTGGCCACCCGGGTCACCTCGTCGGTGAACGCCGACAGCTGGTCGACCAGGCCGTTGACCGTACGGCCGACCTTGAGGAACTCGCCGCGCAGCGGGTGCGCGGACCCGTCGGGATTCTGCGCACGCAGGTCCATGCGCTGCTCCAGGTCGCCCTCGGCCACCGCCGACAGCACCCGGCCCACCTCGGACACCGGCCGCACCAGGTCGTCCACCAGGGCGTTCGAGGCCTCGATGGCCGCAGCCCACGCACCCTCGCAGGCACCGGTCTCCAGCCGCTCGGTGAGCTTGCCCTCGCGGCCGACGACCCGGCGCACCCGCGCCAACTCGCCCGTGAGGTGCTGGTTGCGGTCGGCGACCTCGTTGAAGACGGCGGCGACCTCCGCCATCACCCCGTCCCCGGTCACCGTCAGACGCCGGCGGAAATTGCCGTCCCGCATCGCGGCAAGCGCGGCGAGCAGCTTGGTGAGCGCGGCAGAATCGACCTCTACGGTCCCGCCGGCCCGGGAACGCCCGTTCTTCGTACGCGTGACTGCGCCCCGCGCCGATGCGCCAGACTCCACCGTGTCCCTCCTGGAGGGTCGATCGACCTGCATGTACCTGACCTAGGCGCCTCCAGTCTTCCACCTTCACCTACCGGGCCGACAACATCCTGCGTAACCCGTGCACGGCGACCTCGTTGGCGCTAGGCACCGGCGGCCCGCCGTGCACACAGCGCATCCGGCAAGGCACGTTCCGGTTTGACAGCCGCAACTGACGCCCGGGGCGCTACGCACTAGCCTTGCCTGATGGCAGTACGACGCACGGTGCACGGGCGGGAGACCGAACGTGGCGCGACCCGGCACCTGCTGCGGGACACCACCGAAACCGTCAAGAGGAGATCCGTGATCACGGCTCGGGCATCGGCCAGCTTCGAACCGGTGGGGCGGTCGGTCGCCGTGGCCAGGGCCTTCGTACGCGACACCCTGCACGGCTGGGGCTTCGCCGACGTCGTGGACGACGCCGTGGTGCTGACCAGCGAACTGGTCACCAACGCGGTGGTGCACGCCGGAACAGCCGCCGACGTGCGCTGCCTGCGCTACGAGACGGCCGTACGCGTCGAGGTCGCCGACCACTACCCGGAGCGCGAGGTGCCGCTGCAGGGCCGCGGCAGGACGCACCGCGACCCCGACCACGAAGGCGGCCGCGGACTGCTGCTGTGCGCCGCCCTCGCCAGCCGCTGGGGCGTGGAGTACACGGCGGCGGGAAAACACGTCTGGTTCCAGCTCGACCTGCCCGAGCGCCCCGCCGGAACCCGCTCCGCGGGACCGCTGCTGCCCGCCGCCGACCTGCCCGTCGCCGACGAGCGGGTGCGGGTCGCCGTCGTCCAGGTCGACAGCCGCGGCGCCATCACCCGCTGGAACGACGACGCGGCCGTCCTCTTCGGCCACCCCGCCGACGACGTCGTCGGCAAGTCGCTCGCCGACTTCACCGCCTGGCCGCAGACCCCCGGCACCGGCATCGGCCTGGCCGAGGCACTCCAACTCTCCCGCTGGGAAGGCACCTACGGGCTGCGCAACAGCGACGGCAGGGTCCTGCCCGTCTACGGCTCCCACCTGCGCGTCCGCGACAGCTCGGGCGAGCCCTCCACCGTCTGCCTGCTCGTGCGCGTCGAGGAGCGCGCCGTCCTGCAGACCCCGGCCCGCGGCAGCGCACCCTCCGACGCGGGCCTGGCCCAACGCGGCAAGAACGCCGACGCCTTCGAGGTCTTCATCGGCTCGCCCGCACCCGACGACCTCGACAGCCTGCTCCAGCGCACCGTCGAACGCGCCCGCGACATGCTCGACGGCGACGCCGCCTACCTGCTGCTCGCCACCGACGACGAGACCGAACTCGAAGTACGCGCCTCCACCGGCCTGCCCTCCGCGCGCCAGCGCTTCGCCCGCGTCCCCGTCGAGGCCGGCACCGGCCGCTACGGCAGCGCCCGCATGCCGGCCGTGCACGAGGACCTGACGGCGGTACCCGGCGCCGTACCGCTGCTGTCGGGCACCGGGATGCGCTCGGTCGTCACCGTGCCGCTCAAGGTCGAGGGCCGGCTCACCGGGTCCCTCGGGGTGGCCGCAGAGGCGCCGGGCCGCTACTCCAACCAGGAGGCGCTGCGGCTGCAGTTCGCGGCCGACCGCATCGCCCTGGCCGTCGAGAGCGCCCGGCTCACCGAGCTGGAAAGGCTCCGCCGCGGCTCCCTGTCCTTCCTCGTCGAGGCCTCCGACCTGCTGGCCGGCACTCTGGAACGCGACCAGACACTCGCGCTGATGGCCCAGATGACCGTGCCCACGCTGGCCAGTTGGTGCGCCGTCTACACCATCGCCGAGCAGTCGGAACCCGAACTGGCCTTCGTCCTGCACGAGGACGAGGACCGCATCGACGGCATCAAGGCCCTGCTCTCCCAGGTCCGCGCCCCCGAACCGGACCCCACCCCCGGCGCACGCGCCTGGACCGCCCCCTCCGACGCGGCGCACTCCAGCGCCCTGCGCGCCTCCCTGCGCAGCCTGGGCGTCGGCCCCAGCGGCTCGGGCACGATCCCCGGGCGTGCCCCCAGCACCCCCGGCGTGGCCCTTGCCACGGCAGCGGCCGTCGGCGGCGAGACGGTCGTCCTGCCGCTGGTCGCCCGCAACCGCGTCATCGGCATGCTCACCCTCGGCAAACCCTCGGACGAGCGCTTCCGCCAGGAGATCCTGGAGCTGGCCGAGGACCTCTCACGCCGCGCCGCACTCGCCCTGGACAACGCCCGCCTCTACAGCGAGCGCACCGCCATCAGCCAGGCCCTCCAGCGCAGCCTGCTCCCGCCGGAACTGCCCCAGGTCCCCGGCGTCGAGGTCGAAGTCGTCTACCGCGCCGCAGGCGAGGGCAACGAGGTCGGCGGCGACTTCTACGACCTCTTCCCGATCCGCGACGGCTGCTGGGGCTTCGCCATCGGCGACGTCTGCGGTACGGGACCCGAGGCTGCAGCGGTCACGGGCCTCGCCCGGCATGCCCTGCGCCTGCTGGCCCGCGAGGGCTTCGGCGGCCCCGCGGTCCTGGAACGCCTCAACGCCGCCATCCTCGACGAAGGCGCCCGCAGCCGCTTCCTGACCCTGCTCTACGGCGAGCTGTGGCCGCAGCACGACGGCAGTGCGGTGCTGCGCATGGTCTGCGCGGGCCACCCGCTGCCGCTGCGGCTGCGCCCGGACGGCACGGTGGAGCCCGCGGCCGAACCGCAGCCGCTGCTGGGCGTCATGGACGACCTGGAACTCGTCGAGCAGTCCGTCACGCTGGACCCGGGCGATGTCCTGCTCTGCGTCACCGACGGCGTCACCGAGCGCCGCGAGGGCACCAGGATGCTCGGCGACGACGGCCTCGCGGACGTCCTGGCGACCTGTACGGGCCTGACGGCGGGTGCGGTCGCGGCACGTATCCAGCGCGCCGTCGAACGCTTCGCCTCCGACGCGCCCTCGGACGACATGGCCATTCTCGCGATGCGGGTGCCGGCCCTCCCGGAAAGCTGACCGCGGCGGGCGGTGTCCCCTTCTCCCCGCTCTTCCCGTACATGCAGAAAGGCCTCCCGCCGACGGCGGGAGGCCTTTCCTTGTCAGAGCCCCAATACGGAATCGAACCGTAGACCTTCTCCTTACCATGGAGACGCTCTACCGACTGAGCTATTGGGGCGCGTCGACGGGAAGATCGTAGCCCATGAACGGCTGTGCGGGAAACTCGGCCGAGGTTCTGCCGAGCCCCGGCTCAGTTCCCGCCCGGGCCGGGGTCGAACGGGCTCAGATCAGCCCGCCCAGGGCGTTGCAAGTGTCCGCCATGTGCGTCAACTCCCGCTGCGTGATACCCGGGTGCACCGGCAGCGACAGGGTGTCCGCTACCACCCGCTCCGTCTGCGGCAGCACGGCCCCCGAGCGGTGCGCAGGCATCCGGTGCACCGGTACGGGCACGCTCACCGTCGCCTGCACCCCCCGGGCGGCCAGGGCGGCGGCGAAGGCGTCCCTGTCGGGCCGGCCGTTGCCCGGTATCCGCACGGTGTAGCGGTGGTAGAGGTGGTGCGCCCCCGGCTCGGTGTAGGGCACGATGACCCCCTTCAACGCCGAGTCCAGGAAGCGCGCGTGCGCCCGGCGCCGCGCGACGGCTCCGGTGTCCTCCGCACGCCCGCCCTCGGCGCCCTCTTCCACCACGGCCAGCGAGCGGCGCTCGGCCAGCTCGTTGAGCTGCGACATGGGCGCCGGGTGCCCGAACACGTGAACCGGCACTATGGCCGCGGTCCGTGAGGTGACGCCGGCCGCGACCGCGTCCGGGTCCAGGCAGAACGTCCGCGGGTCTATGTCCGCGAACACCGGTACGGCACCGGCCAGTCGTACGGCATCGGCGGGCGCGCCCGGCCCGAAGGACGGCACGATGACCTCGTCGCCCGCCCCTATCCCCAGCTTCACCAGCGCGTCGCGCAGAGCGGTGGCCGTCGTGTCCGAAGCGATCCTGTGCCGCCGTCCGGCAGTCGTCATCTGCTGCACGTCTCCACACCTCCGCCTGTCGGGGCGCCCAGAGTCTCTGCACGACGTGAACACCGGGTAACGGGCAGCAAAAAAGCCCCGGCCCCCGAGACAAAACTCG
>NZ_JAFFIX010000070.1 GCF_016916835.1 Actinacidiphila bryophytorum
GTAGGCCTGGTTCCAGCGGATCTCCTTGGTGAACTGCCGCACGGTGGTGTCGGCGTCGATCACCAGGAGTTCGGTGCCGAGCATGTCGGCGAGGTCGGTGAGTTCCTCGGTGCCGACGGCCGAGGAGAGCACGGTGTGGTGCGGGGCGCCCGCGGTCAGCCAGGCCTCGGTGGAGGTCCGCAGGTCCGGCGCCGGCCGCCAGACCGCGCGGGCGACCGGGAGCGCGGGCAGCGGTTCTACGGGGTCCACGATGTCGATCTCGTTGGCGACCAGCCGGAAGCGGTCGCCCATGTCGGCAAGGCCGACCACGACCGCGGGTCCCGGGGCGGCGTCGAAGACCAGGCGGACGGGGTCCTCGCGGCCGCCGATGCCCAGCGGGTGGATCTCGCAACTGGGCTGCCCGGCGGCGATGGTGGGGCAGACCTCCAGCATGTGCGCGCCGAGGATGAGTTCGCTGCCCGGCGCCAGGTGGTAGGTGTAGTCCTCCATGAAGGACGTACCGCCGGGCAGGCCCGCGCCCATCGCCTTGACGGTGTGCAGCAGCACCGAGGTCTTCCAGTCGCCCTCGCCGCCGAAGCCGTACCCGTCGGCCATCAGCCGCTGCACCGCAAGACCCGGCAACTGCCGCAAACCGCCCAGGTCCTCGAAGTTGGTGGTGAAGGCACCGAAGCCCCCGCCGTCGAGGAAGGCCCGCAGACCCAGTTCGATACGGGCCGCGTAGCGCAGCGACTCGTGCCGGTCCCCGCCCACCGCCAGCTCCGGCACCAGCCGGTAGGCGTCGGCGTACTCCTTCACCAGCCCGGTCACCTCGGCCTCCGAGGCCGAATCGACCACCTCCACCAGGTCGTTGACACCGTAGGTGTTCACCGACACCCCGAAACGCAGCTGCGCCTCGACCTTGTCACCCTCGGTCACCGCGACATCCCGCATGTTGTCACCGAAACGCGCCAACCGCAGTTCGCGCAGGGCGGCGCGGCCGACGGCGGCCCGCATCCAGGCGTGGACACGGACGCCGACCGCCGGGTCGCTGACGTGCCCCGCCACGGTCTTGCGTGCCACGTTCAGCCGGGACTGGATGTACCCGAACTCCCGGTCGCCGTGGGCGGCCTGGTTGAGGTTCATGAAGTCCATGTCGATGGTGGACCAGGGCAGTTCGACGTTCGCCTGGGTGTGCAGGTGCAGAAACGGCTTG
>NZ_JAFFIX010000071.1 GCF_016916835.1 Actinacidiphila bryophytorum
TTCCTCGACGGGCATGACGAGTTCGATCCGTTGTTCTTCGGGGTGTCGGGTCTTGAGGCGGAGTTCATGGACCCGCAGCAGCGGGTGTTTCTGGAGGAGTGCTGGACGGCGTTGGAGAACGCCGGATATGCCGGTTCGGGATTCCGTGGCAGCAACTGCGGTGTGTACGCGGGTTTCACCGGCGGCGACTACCACACCCTGTACCGCACGGAGGACTCCTCACCCCAGGCGATGATGGGGCAGGCCGGGTCGATTCTGTCGGCGCGGATTGCGTATCTGCTGGATTTGCGTGGTCCTGCGGTGACGGTGGATACGGCGTGTTCGAGTTCGTTGGTGGCGTTGTATCTGGCGTGTGAGGCGTTGCGTTCGGGTGCGGTGGATGTGGCGTTGGCGGGTGGTGTGTTCGTGTTGAGCACGCCGGAGTTCTATGCGTCGGCGCAGGCTGCGGGGATGTTGTCGGGGTCGGGTCGGTGTGCGGCTTTCGATGTGGGGGCGGATGGTTTTGTGCCTGGTGAGGGTGCCGGGGTGGTGGTGTTGCGGCGGTTGCGGGATGCGGTTGCCGATGGTGATTTCGTGCATGCGGTGGTGCGTGGTTGGGGTGTGAATCAGGACGGGGCGAGTAACGGGATCACGGCGCCGAGTGTGGGGGCGCAGGAGGCGTTGCTGGGTGGGGTGTGGGATCGGTTCGGGATCGATCCTGGGTCGATCGGTGTGGTGGAGGCGCACGGGACGGGGACTGCTCTGGGTGATCCGGTGGAGTTCGAGGCGTTGTCGCGGGCGTTTGCGGCGCGGACGGATGCTCGGGGGTTTGCGTCGCTGGGGACGGTGAAGGCGAATGTGGGGCATACGGCTGCGGCTGCGGGTGTGGCGGGTGTGCTGAAGGCGGTGTTGGCGTTGCGGCATCGGCAGGTGCCGCCGCTGGTGCACTTCACCGAACCCAACCCGCAGATCCAGCTGGA
>NZ_JAFFIX010000072.1 GCF_016916835.1 Actinacidiphila bryophytorum
GCTGACGGTCGTCTCCGGCGGCGCGCAGCTGTGCCTCGACGCCTACAACAACCAGACCACGGCCGGCACCAAGGTGGAGACCTGGTCGTGCAACGGCGGTGCCAACCAGCAGTGGAGTGTGAACTCCAACGGCACGGTCACCAGTACGCAGTCCGGCCTGTGCCTGGACGTCACAGGGGCCTCGACGGCCAACGGCGCCCTGGTGGAGCTGTGGACCTGCAACGGCGGCAGCAACCAGCAGTGGACGCTGAGCTGAACCACGCTGCCGCGAACGCCACCCCCCGGCCTGCGGCGAGGCCGGGGGGTGGCGGCACTTCTGCCGGGTCAGCTCCTGCTGCCCTGCGGTCTTTTCAGCTCCACTTCTGGTTGCCGCCCCCGTTGCAGGACCACAGCTCGATCAGCGTCCCGTTGCCGGTGGCGGCGCCCGTCGCGTCCAGGCACAGCCCGGACTGGACCCCGACGATGGTTCCGTCGGAGTTGACGCGCCACTTCTGGTTGTCGCCGCCCCAGCAGGAGTAGATCTGCACCTTGACGCCGTTGCCGGTTCCTGCGGCGTCCAGGCACTTGCCGCCCACGGTCGTCAGCTCGCCGGCCGAGGTGGCGGTCCACTGCTGGTTGGCCTGCCCGTTGCAGTCCCACAGCTGCACCTGGGTGCCGTCCGTGGTCGTGGAGTTGGGCACGTCGACGCAGCGTCCTGAGGCGACGCCCTTGATCGCCCTGGTACCGCCGTTGCTCGGCGGGGTGGTGGGCGAGGTCGGCGACGAGGTCGTGCCGCCGCCGTTCAGCGTGTTCAGTACGGCGCTGTAGGCCGCCTTGGCGTTGCCGTTGCTGTCGAAGAGGAGGGGGTTGTCGCCGGAGCGCCAGGAGTCGCTGTCGCGGATGCCCCACACCGTGATGCCGTTGCAGCGCGCGACGTTCATGCACGCC
>NZ_JAFFIX010000073.1 GCF_016916835.1 Actinacidiphila bryophytorum
GTGTGGGGTCAGTGTTGGAGGGTGAGGAGGCCGGGGCGCCAGGGGAGTTGGTCGTAGGAGCCGCCTGCGTTGGGGTTCTTGCCCTGGTAGAGGAGTTGGAGGTTGCAGGGGTCGATGGTCATGGTCTGGTCGGGGTTGTTGCGGACCAGGTCGCCGTGGCTGATGTCGTTGGTCCAGGTGGCGCCGCTGTTGGCCTTGCCGGCGAAGGGGTTGCTCTCGCTGGCGGCGTTGGGGGTCCAGGATCCGCTGAGGCTGGTGGCGGTGAAGGAGCGGAAGTAGCGTCCGCCGGAGCCCATGGCTTCGACGATCATGAGGTACTGGTTCTGGTTCTGGACCTTGTAGACCTGGACGGCTTCGAACAGGTTGGCCTGGGAGTCGCTCATGACGGTGGTGTAGTTGGAGCCGAAGTTCCCGGGGAAGTTCCCGATGGGCATGCTGGCGCGGTAGATCTTGCCGTTGTCGCCGGCGAAGAACAGGTACATGTTCTGGCCGTCACCGATGAGGGTCTGGTCGATGGGGCCGGTGCCGGAGCCGGAGATGCTGCCGGTGAACAGGGCCTGGGGCGCGGACCAGCCGTTGGGGTTGGTGGGGTCGGAGGAGGTGCGGTACATGAACGGTGACGGGCCCCACTGGTAGGCCAGGACCCAGATGTTCTTGGGGGCGAAGTAGAACAGGGTGGGTGCGACGGTGCCCTGGTTCATGCCGGTCTGGCCGGCGGAGGCCATGTCGGACCAGTTGGTGAAGGGGGCGAAGGCCATGGATCCGTAGGAGGAGCCGTTGACGTTGGAGGCGTAGACCAGGTGCTTGCCGTTGTAGACGACGTTGGTGAAGTCCTTCAGCGACACCCA
>NZ_JAFFIX010000074.1 GCF_016916835.1 Actinacidiphila bryophytorum
CCATGTCCTTGTAGTCCTTGGCCACGCCGCTGATCCGGTTGCCCTGGATGGTGATGTCCTGGTTGGTCATCGCCGCGTTCGACGGGTGGTGGGCGTCGGGCCGCACACCGCCGACGACGATGCCCGCGCCGGAGTCGTCGGTGAAGGTGCTGCCGGAGACCGTGACGGAGGAGGCGCCGAGGCCGACACCGGAGGCGTGCGCGTCGGCGTCGTTGCCGATGCCGAGGCCCACCTGGCCCAGGTGCGCGAAGGTGTCGCCGGTGAAGGTGATGCCGCGCGCCGCGGAGACCTGCACCGCCGCCGGCACCTGGCTCCAGCTGTTGCGGGCGGCCTCGAAGAGCCGGCAGCCCGACTGGCAGGACGTCATGAAGTCCGACGGCTGACTGAAGGCGCTCCCGAGGAAGGCACCGCTCTGCTGGTCGGCGTAGCCGGCGGAGGTGCTGGGCTGCAGCCAGGTGGTGTGCTGGAAGGCGATACCGCTGACGGTGATGTCGTGGGCGGGGCTGCTGTAGCTGCCGCCGATCTGGAGCAGCGAGGTCAGCCGCGGCAGCTCGATGTCGTGGGACGTGGGCGACCAGTTGCTGGGGGCTTTGTAGTAGAGCTGGCCCGCCTGGGGGTCGAGGTACCACTGGCCTGCGGTCTTCAGGAAGCTGTAGGAGTTCTCCAGCTGGAGGCTGCCGCCGGCGAAGGGGCTGGCCAGGGTGTCGTAGCCCCAGTTGTTGTTGTTCCAGGCCGGCTGCTGCATCGTGATCGTGGAGCCGCTGATCGACTGGACCGGCGCATAGCGGTCGGTGAAGGAGTTCTGGCTCTCCAGTTCGATCCGGCTCTGCTGCGGCAGCGA
>NZ_JAFFIX010000075.1 GCF_016916835.1 Actinacidiphila bryophytorum
TGGTGGGGACCCAGGCCTGGGACTCGGCGGTCTTGGCGATCTGGTTGCCCTCGTTGTACTCGTCGAACATCGAGATGTAGATGCCCTGCACCCCGGCGCGGCACATGTTGTAGAACTGCCGCCACATGAAGTCGCCGTGCGCGCGCTGCCGGTCGGTGACGCCGCCGGGCAGGACGCACGGCTGGTAGTCGATGCCGTGGGCCGCGCATTCGGCGAGGTCCGGGACGGTGGCGACGTTGTAGAAGTTGTCGGCGTCGCCGACGTTGCCGATCCGGCCGACCATCCACGGCGAGATCATGTGGAAGGCGTGGTAGACGTCGGAGAAGCCCGGGCGCGAGTCCCGGTCGCCGGTACGCCACCAGGTCGGCACCCCGCCGATGACGTAGCAGCCCTGGTCCTTGAACCAGTTGACGACGTCCAGGCACGGGGCGGGTGCGAAGGGCCGTTTGTCGTCGCTGAAGCCGAAGCCCCAGATGCAGACCACGGGCTTGCCGTTCTGCGTCGCGTACGCCGAGGACGCGGTGTACGCCTTCATCTTGTTGGTCCAGTCGGTCTTGATGTCCGACTGCATGGTCGTCCAGTCGGTGACGTCGTACATGATGTAGAACTTCCGGCCGTGGGCTTCCGCCGCGGTGCGGACCTTGGCGGTCATCGCGTCGCGGGTCGGCCCCTCGCCGCCGGTGGGGTTGAAGCGCTGGAGCGCGGCGGTGTCGATGTTGTTCTGCTGCATCCACAGGAAGTGGGTGTCGACGGTCTGCTGGTCGTAGGAGGAGAACAGCGTCGCGGGCTG
>NZ_JAFFIX010000076.1 GCF_016916835.1 Actinacidiphila bryophytorum
TTGGTTCCCGGGTTGCGAACAGTCGCACCGGTTGAACAGATTCACTTAACTGAAAAGTGTGCTTGTTCGCTTGGACACTGTCGAGGTCTCACCGGCGCGGTGAGGCCTGCCCGATAGCGTTTCGGTGGTCATAGCGTTAGGGAAACGCCCGGTCACATTCCGAACCCGGAAGCTAAGCCTTTCAGCGCCGATGGTACTGCAGGGGGGACCCTGTGGGAGAGTAGGACACCGCCGAACAATCATTCCGGACCCCTGGTCCTGGCCTTCGCGCCGGGGCCAGGGGTCTTTTTGTTGCGGCGTTCGCAGAGCGCAGCCTTCCCGTGGTTACGGGAGACTTGTACTACAGCAGCACGATCCGAGGAGTCACGTCGATGTCCAACTCGCCTGAAGACCGGCCCGAGCGTCCCGAACGCCGGGACTCGCGCCCGAACGGCGGTGGCGACCGCGGGGGTTACCGCAGTGGTGGCCCGCGCAGGGACGGCAACCGTCCCAGCGGTGGCGGCTTCCGCCGCGATGACCGACGTGACGACCGTCCTCGTGATGACCGCCGCGACGACCGGCGGGACGACCGCCCGCGCGGCCCGCGCCGCGAAGGCGACCGCCCCGGTGGCGGTGGCGGCTACCGCCGTGACGACAGGCCGCGTTACGACCGGCCGGCTCGTGACGACCGTCCGCGC
>NZ_JAFFIX010000077.1 GCF_016916835.1 Actinacidiphila bryophytorum
TGAATATCTATTCATGTGTGAACGGTTATTGCCTCCCGCAACTCCCGTCGCCATCATGACCGACGACGCACGCAGCGGAGCCCGGCCTCCCCGCCGCCCCCAGCCAGGGCACAACGGCACCGCCGCATCCCCCCACACACGCCACGCACCGCACCGCGACCGTGGCGGAAGGAGCAAGCCGATGAGGCATCCTCGATTCCCAGCCATGAGCCCCCGCACACGCAGGAGCGCGCTCGCAGCGACCGCGGCGCTCGCCGTCGTGTCCGGCGGAACCCTCGCCGTCGCCACCCAGGCCCACGCCGTGGCCGGCTGCCAGGTCACCTACACCGTCACCAGCCAGTGGTCCGGCGGCTTCGGCGCCAACATCGACATCAAGAACCTCGGCGACCCGATAAACAACTGGACACTGAAGTTCGCCTTCCCCGCAGACCAGACCATCACCCAGCTCTGGAACGGCAACCTCACCCAGTCCGGCGCCAACGTCACCGTCACCAACCTCTCCTACAACGGAACGCTGGGAACCAACGCAACAGTCTCACCCGGATTCAACGGAACCTGGACCACCACCAACCCCGCACCCACCAGCTTCTCCCTCAACGGCGTCACCTGCACCGGCACCACACCCCCCACCACACCACCGACAACGCCG
>NZ_JAFFIX010000078.1 GCF_016916835.1 Actinacidiphila bryophytorum
GTCAGTGATCTGCACCAGGAGTTGGTGCGCTACAACCTGGTGGTCTGGACGGCCGGAAACGTCTCCGCCCGGGTTCCGGGTGCTGATCTGTTCGTCATCAAGCCCAGCGGGGTCGACTACGAGCAGTTGACTCCCGCGAACATGATCGTGTGTGACCTGGACGGCGCGGTGGTGGAGGGCGGCGGCCTGTCGCCGTCGTCGGACACCGCGGCGCACGCGTACGTCTACCGCAACATGCCCGAGGTCGGGGGTGTGGTGCACACGCACTCGACGTACGCGTGCGCGTGGGCGGCCCGCGGTGAGGCGGTGCCGTGCGTGCTGACCGCGATGGCCGACGAGTTCGGCGCCGAGATACCGGTGGGGCCGTTCGCGCTGATCGGTGACGACTCGATCGGGCGCGGCATCGTCGGGACGCTCAAGGGTCACCGCTCGCCCGCGGTGCTGATGCGGAACCACGGGGTCTTCACCGTCGGCAAGGACGCCCGTGCGGCGGTGAAGGCCGCGGTGATGTGCGAGGACGTCGCGCGCACGGTGCACATCTCACGGCAGTTGGGCGATCCGCTGCCGATCGCGGACGCGGACATCGACCGGCTCTACGACCGCTACCAGAACGTCTACGGCCAGCCC
>NZ_JAFFIX010000079.1 GCF_016916835.1 Actinacidiphila bryophytorum
GCGCACCCGAGCTTCCCGTGCCCGTACCGCTCGACGCACCCGCCTGCGCGATGACCTGCTGTGCACCGGAGGGCCAGTTGGTGCCGCTGACCTGGACGTTGCCGGTCAGGATGTTGTTGTGGGGTGAGCCGGTGGCGACCTGGGTGGCTCCGGAGTTGTACCAGTTGGTGTCGAAGGTGCTGTCGTTGGTGTTGTTGGTGCTGCCCGCGTTGGTGAAGGCCCAGACGCCGGAGTCCTGGATGACGTTGTTCTTCAGGCTGACGTAGCGGGAGCCCTCGTCGAGGTAGAGACCCACCGTGTGCTGGTTGTCGTAGATGTAGTTGTGGTCGATGCTCGCGCCGGGATTGGCCGACAGGTTGTAGATGCTCCCGCCGTCGTGGAACACCTTCTTGGTGCCGTGCACCGAGTTGTAGCTGACGACGGTGTTCTTCAGCGTGGTGGGCGTGGTGTAGACGGGCTGGTAGTCGTACAGGCCGCGGTTGCGGTAGTCCTGGCTGCCGCCGGGGTCGTTGGCGCCCCAGCCCCAGCCGACGTCGATGCCGTCGTAGGCCAGGTTCGAGACCTCGTTGTGGCTGATGACCGCATGCGTGACGTACGTCGACAGGATGCCGG
>NZ_JAFFIX010000008.1 GCF_016916835.1 Actinacidiphila bryophytorum
GCTCCGGCTTCCTGGCCCTCGACGAGGACGGCACCGCCTGCTCCTCCGACTACTACCTGCGCCTGACCGGCGACGGCGGCCGCATGCTCAAGGGCCAGATCGCCCTCACCGCGACCCGCCCGACGAAGCCGACCACCGGCTCCACCGGCAGCCAGGGCACGGTGGTGAGCCTGCGAGCCCGCGCCAACGGGCAGTACGTCACCGCCGACGAGGGCGGCGCCTCCCCGCTGATCGCCAACCGCACCGCGATCGGGCCGTGGGAGCAGTTCGACCTGCTGGACCTGGGCGGCGGCAACGTCGCCCTGCGCGCCCACGCCAACAGCCTGATCGTCTGCGCCGACAACGCCGGGGCCTCCCCGCTGATCGCCAACCGCACCTCCGCCGGCGCCTGGGAGACCTTCCAGCTGGTCCACAACTCGGGCGGCACGGTCAGCCTCAAAGCCCAGGTGAACGGGATGTACGTGACCGCGGAGAACGCGGGCGCCGCGGCCCTGGTCGCCAACCGGACGGCCGTCGGCGGCTGGGAGCAGTTCGACCTGATCACCGGCTGAGCCGTACGGCAGGACACCGCACGCGCCACACCAGGCGGCGGGCGGGTCGCCCGGGCGCGGCATCCGGGTGACCCGCCCGCCCGTCGGGTGGCGTCGGGGACGCCGCTGGCAGAACGTGGTGGCCATCATGCCCGCGCCGGCGCGGGCGGCCGCCGGCAGCGAGGAGCACCATGACCGCCACTGCGAAGCCTGCCGCGGGGTCGCGGAACCTCGTACTCGCGGCGATGATCTTCGCGGTCGCGATGACCTTCATCGACCAGACCATCGTCTCGATCGCGGTGCCCGACATCCAGCGCGAGCTGGACCTGTCAAACACCGGTGTGCAGTGGGCGGTCAACGCCTACCTGCTCACGCTCGCCGCGCTCTTCGCCTACGGCGGCCGGCTCGCGGACACCGTGGGGCACCGCAAGGTCGTGGTGCTCGGCGTGGTGGTCTTCGCCGCGTCCTCGCTGCTGTGCGGGCTGACCCCGAAGGGCGGCGTGGCGCAGGCCTGGATCGTGGTCTTCCGAGCGGTGCAGGGCGCGGGCGGCGCCATCATGTTCCCTGCGGCGCTGGGCATCGTCGTGCAGACCTTCGCGCTGCGCGAGCGCGGCAAGGCGCTCGCGCTCTTCTTCGGCATCGCGGGCGGCCTCACCGCGGTCGGGCCGATCCTGGGCGGCTACCTCACCGAGTGGACGTGGCGGGCGATCTTCTGGGTCAACATCCCGGTCGCCGCGGTGGCCCTGGTGCTGATCGCGGTCTCCAAGCCCGTCACCGACCACCGCCCGGCGCCGATGGACTACCGCGGCCTGGTCCTGATCGCGGCCGGTGTGACGCTGAGCGTCTTCGGCTTCCAGCAGGCCGAGATCTGGGGCTGGGGAAACCCCGGCATCGGCCTGGCGATCGGCGCGGGCGCGCTGCTGCTCGTCGCCTTCGTCCTGGTCGAACTGCGGACCGCCGACCCGCTGATGCAGGTGCGCATCTTCCGCGACCGGGCCTTCAGGTTCGAGAACATCGTGCTGGGCATCACGATGCTGACCTTCATCCCGGTCTTCTTCTTCGTCAGCGAGTACGCGCAGATCGCGCTCGGCAAGTCCGCCTCGCAGGCGGGCCTGTACCTGCTGTACTTCTTCCTCGGCTTCATCATCGCCTCGCAGCTCGGCGGGCGGATGCTGGACCGCGGCGGCGCCAAGCGCCCGGTGGTGCTGGGGTGCGCGCTGTCGGCGGTCGGCTTCTGGCTGTGGGCGGGCAAGGTGACCGACCTGGACTTCTCCGACCAGACCTGGTCGGTGATCCTGGCCGGCGCGGGGATGGGCATGATGCTCACCCCGGCGAGCACCGACGCGGTCAACCGCGCCTCCCGGGTGTCGTACGGCGAGGCCACCGGTATCACGCAGACCGTACGCAACTACGCGGCCTCGCTCGGCCTCGCGGTGCTCGGCACCGTCTCGGTCACCGAATTCCGCGACCACCTGCGGCAGTCGCTGATCGCCCGCGGCGTCCCGGCACCGCAGGCCGCCGACCAGGCGGCATCGATGGCGCAGGCGCATTCCGGCGCGCAGGGCGGCGGGGGTTCGATCCCGGGCTTCGTCCGGATGGACTTCGCCGAGTCGACACGGACGGTGCTCTCCTGCATGGCCGGGATCATGGCCGTGGCCGCGGTGGTGGCCTTCCTCGGCCTCCAGGCGGGGTTGCAGGCCGAGCATCCGGAGGGTGAGGGCGCGGCCGCGCAGGGGCAGCAGGAGCCGCCGCGCACGTGAGGCCATGAGCGCCCGCGGGGGCCGCGGTCTAAACTCTCCTGGCACCGGCCTGTTCGAAGGTGACCGGAGACAGGCCGTCCATGCCCGATCCCGAGGGGTATTCGGCACTTTGATACAGATAGAATCAGTCACGAAGCGTTACCCCGACGGCACGACAGCGGTCGACGACTTGTCGCTCGACATCCCGGACGGCTCGATCACGGTTCTGGTGGGGCCGTCGGGTTGCGGGAAGACCACCACCTTGCGCATGGTCAACCGGATGGTCGAGCCGACCTCCGGCCGTATCCTGCTGGACGGCTCGGACATCACCGAGCAGCCGGTGAACGCCCTGCGCCGCTCGATGGGTTATGTCATCCAGAACGCCGGGCTCTTCCAGCACCGCACCATCGTGGACAACATCGCGACCGTGCCGCGCATGCTGGGCTGGGACCGCCGCAAGGCCAGGGAGCGGGCCAGGGAGCTGATGGGCAGGGTCGGCCTCGACGAGGCGCTGGCCAAGCGCTATCCCTACCAGCTCTCCGGCGGGCAGCAGCAGCGCGTCGGGGTGGCCAGGGCGCTCGCCGCCGACCCGCCGGTGCTGCTGATGGACGAGCCGTTCTCCGCGGTCGACCCGATCGTCCGCAAGAGCCTGCAGGCGGAACTGCTGCGCATCCAGCAGGAGCTGGGCAAGACCATCGTCTTCGTCACGCACGACATCGACGAGGCCATCAGGATCGGCGACATGATCGCGGTGATGCGCACCGGCGGCCGGCTGGCCCAGTTCGCCCCGCCGCAGGAGCTGCTCAGCTCCCCCGCCGACGAGTTCGTCGAGGACTTCCTCGGCACCGACCGCGGCATCAGGCGGCTGTCCTTCTTCACCTCGGACGGACTGGCGCTGGAGCGCGGCCCCGTCGTCGCGGTGGACGCCGGCGCCGAGCAGGTCGCGCGGGCTACCGCGGCGGGAGCGCCGTATCTGCTGCTCACCGACGCGGACGGCAAGCCGCTCGGCTGGGTGGCGCCGCAGGACGCGGCAGGCGGTGCGGACAAGGTCGCGGTGGGCAGTCTGCTGCCCTACGGGCGGCCCTTCGCGGCCGGGCGCGAGTCGCTGCGGGACGCGCTGGACTGCGCGGTGCTGTCCCCCACCGGGTGGGCGGTCGCGGTGGACGAGCAGGGCGCGGTGGCCGGGGTCGTCTCCCAGGAGGCGATCGGCGCCGCCATCCGCAGCGCGCACGCGGGCCAGCGGGAGGACGGCCCCGCCGTCCCGGTCCGCACCACCAAGGCCGAGGTGGCCACATGAGCGGCCCCGGCTTCTTCGACATACCCAGCGACCTGCAGAACTCCTACCTCGGCCTGGTCGGTCTGCACGTCGAGGAGGCGCTGATCCCGGTGGCGATCGGGCTCGCGGTGGCGCTGCCGCTGGGCCAGTTGTGCGTGCGCTTCTCCTGGCTGTACCCGCCGGTGCTGTGGATCACGACGGTGCTGTACGCGATCCCGTCGCTGGCCTTCTTCATCTTCCTGATCGACTACACCGGTGCGACCCGCACCACCGTGATGATCCCGCTGACCGTCTACAGCCTGGTGCTGCTGGTGCCCGCTTTCGTCGACGGCGTCAGATCGGTGCCGCAGGAGACCCTGTCGGCGGCCAAGGCGATGGGCTTCGGTCCTGTGCAGCGCTATCTGAAGGTGCAACTGCCCATCGCGGTACCGGCGATCATCGCAGGGCTGCGGGTCGCGGTGGCCTCCAGCATCTCGCTGGTCAGCATCGGCGCACTGATCGGCAACCAGGGCGCGCTGGGCAACCTGCTGCAGGACGCGATCCTCTACCACCGCTCCAACCTGGCGCTGAACTCGGTGCTCACCACCGCGGTGCTCGCGGTGCTGCTGGACATCGCGCTGGTGCTGCTGCGGATGGCGCTGACGCCGTGGATGCCGCGCAGCGGCCGGGCGGCCCGCCGCGCGGCGCGTGACGCGGCCGTCGAACCCGCGGGCCGCGCGGCACTGGAGGACGCGTCCGTATGAGCATCTTCCAGTTCATCAGCGACTTCTTCCGGGACAGCGCGCACTGGCACGGCCAGGACGGCATCCCGCACCGGGTGCTCGAGCACCTCGGCTACTCCTTCATGGCGCTGGGCATCGCGGCGGGCCTCGCGCTGCCGGTGGGCCTGGTCACCGGGCACACCGGGCGCGGCGGAAACGCGCTGGCGCTGATCGCGACCGCGGCACGCGCACTGCCCAGTTACGGGCTGCTGGTGCTGATGTTCTTCTGGCTGGGCATCGGGCTCACCCCGGTGATGATCCCGCTGGTCGCACTGGCCGTTCCGCCGATCCTGCTGACCTCCTACGAGGCGATGCGCACGGTGGACCCGGCCCCGGTGGACGCGGCGCGCGGCATGGGGATGGGTCCTGCCGCGGTGCTCTTCCAGGTCGAACTGCCCGTCGCGCTGCCGCTGATCCTCAGCGGTCTGCGGTCCGCGGCGATCCAGGTCGTCTCGACGACGGCCATCGCCGCGACGGTCTCGCTCGGCGGTCTCGGACGCTTCGTCATCGACGGGCTCTACCAGCGCAACTACGAGACCGTGGTGGGCGGCGCGACCCTGATCGCGGGTCTGGCGCTGGCGATGATCGCGCTGTTCTGGCTGGTCGGGCGAGTGGCCGTGTCCCCAGGTGTGCGGGGCGGCCGGTGACATGTGAACACCGTGTTTCGTATCCGTCATCGATACCTATCGGTGACCCTGACGCACTTGACGAGGTTTGAGGCCGCTGGATTGGATCAGTTGAAGTACGGAACCGACGTTCGGATGACAGCTGAACGCCATCCGAACCCACCCCCGGAAGCGGGAATAGTGACTTCACACACGCAGAGCAGCACGCACACTGGCCCTCGACACCTGCGAGCAGCGGCGATCGTCATCGCCGCAGCAACGGCCGCGGCGCTTCTCGCGGGCTGTTCCGACTCCTCCGACTCCTCCTCGTCGCCGTCCTCGTCCTCCGGCAGCAAGGGCAAGCCCAAGGACCCGCTGGCGGCGCCGCCCGCGGCGAGCGACACCGTCGTCGTCGGCTCGAACAACTTCGCCGAGAGCGTCCTGCTGATGGACGTCTACGGCGAGGCCCTCAAGGCCAAGGGCATCAAGGTCAGCTACAAGCCGGACATCGGCACCCGGGAGATCACCTACGGACTGGTCAAGAACGGCACGATCACCGTGCTGCCGGAGTTCAACGGCTCACTGCTGTCCTACCTCGACAAGAACGCCGCCCCCACCTCGGTGGAGGAGGCGACGGCCGCGCTCAAGGCCAAGCTCGACCCGGCGCTGACGATGCTCGACCCGGCGGCGGCCGAGGACAAGGACTCGGTCACGGTCAATGCGGCGACCGCCGCGAAGTACCACCTGACCAACCAGTCCACCATCGCCGACCTGGCCAAGGTGGGCTCCCAGATCACCATGGGCGGCTCGTCGGAGTTCCAGACCCGGCAGCAGGGCCTGGTGGGCCTCAAGGCGCTCTACGGCCTGGTGCCGAAGTCGTACAAGCGGCTCGACGCGGGTGGGCCGCTGACGGTGGCGGCGCTGAAGAACAACGACGTGCAGGCCGCCGACGTCTTCAGCACCGACGCGTCGGTGGCCCGGGAGAAGTTCGTGGTCCTGCAGGACCCGAAGAAGCTGTTCGGCTTCGCGAACGTCCAGCCCATGGTGTCCAAGACGGCCCTGTCGCCCGCCGCGGTCTCGGTGCTCAACGCCGTGTCGGCCAAGCTCGACACCACGTCGCTGCTCGACCTGGACGACCAGGTGCAGAACCAGAAGAAGGACCCGCGGGACGTCGCCCAGGCGTGGCTGAAGTCGGTCGGCCTGAGCTGATCCTGCCGCCCGTGCCGGGACGGTCCCGCGGGGGCCGGCCCGGCACGGGTGTCCCGCCTCACTCCTGGGTCGGCCCGAGGTCCGGGGTGTCCCGCAGGTCGACGGCCGCCCTGGTGGTGGCGTGCAGTTCCAGGACGACGATGTCGTTGTCGCCGGCCCGCAGCACGGGGCCTGGCACGTACAGCCGGTTCTGCGGGCCGCGCGACCAGTAGCGGCCCAGGTGGAAGCCGTTGGCCCAGGCGTTGCCCTTGGTCCAGCCGGTCAGGTCCAGATACGTGTCCGCCACCTCTTCCAGAGCCAGGACGCCGCGGTGGAAGGCCGGTCCCACCGGCGGGGTGTCCGTCCTGCCGAACGGCAGCGGCGCCAGGTCCGCGAGGTCCAGCGGGCGGCTGGTCCACCGGGGCAGCGGGCGCCCGTTGGCACGGACCTGTCCGAGCACACCCTTGCGGTCGTGGATGCCCCGGCCGTAGTTGACCCGGCCCTGGTTCTCCACCAGCAGGTCGAGCCGCGCGCCAGCGGCGGGCGAGGTGAAGGCCAGGGCCCGGTGGTGGCTCTCCCGCTCCAGGACCCCGGCCGGCTGCCCGGCGACGAAGACCTGCGCCCGGTCGGCGACGCCCTCGGCCTCCAGCAGCACGGGACCCGCGGCGGGCAGGTCGGCCGAGTAGAGCACGAACCCGAAGTCCTGGCCCAGCTCCTCCATGGTCAGCGGCCGCGGCCCCGGCACCGCGTGGCCCAGCAGCTCGGCCGCGGCCAGCAGCGGCACGCTCTGCGGCAGCCGCACGTCCAGCACGGTGAGCTTCTTCGACGGCGCGGGCAGCGGGGTGTCGGGCACGGGTGCGTGCCGGGCGATGACCTCGCGGAAGGCGGCGTACTTCGGGGTCGGGTCGCCTGCCTCGGTCAGCGGTGCGTCGTAGTCGTAGGAGGTGACGGTGGCACGGTAGGTGTGCTTGTCGTTGGCGCCGCTGGTGAAGCCGAAGTTGGTGCCGCCGTGGAACATGTAGAAGCTGACGCTGGCGCCGGCCGAGAGCACGGTGTCGAGTTCGGCTGCGGCGTCCGCTGCGGGCCGGGTGGTGTGGACGCCGCCCCAGCGGTCGAACCAGCCGTTCCAGAACTCGGTGACCATCAGCGGCCCCTGCTGCTGGTGGGCGCGCAGCAGCGCCAGGTTGCGGGCGGCGCCGCTGCCGAAGTTGGCGGTCGCGAGGACCCCGGGCAGGCTGCCGCGGGCCAGGTCGCCCGGCTGGTCGCAGGTGAAGAGCGGCACGTCCACGCCCTGGCGGCGCAGCAGTTCCGCCAGGTGCTCCAGGTAGCCGCGGTCGTCGCCGTAGGCGCCGTACTCGTTTTCGACCTGCACCGCGATGACCGGCCCGCCCCGGGTGGACAGATGCGGTGCCAGGCGCGGCAGCAGCATGCCGAAGTAGCCGTCGACGGCGGCCAGGTAGTGCGGGTCGGTGGTCCGCAGCCGCATGCCGGGCTCCGCGAGCAGCCAGGACGGCAGGCCCCCGCCCTCCCACTCGGCGCAGATGTACGGTCCCGGCCGCAGCAGGACGTGCAGGTCCTCTGCCGCGGCCAGGTCGAGAAAGCGCGGCAGGTCGAGCCCGCCGGCCAGGTCGAGGGTGCCGCGGGTGCGCTCGTGCAGATTCCACGGGATGTAGGTGTCGACGGTGTTCAGGCCCATGCCGCGTGCTTTGCGCAGCCGGTCCTGCCAGTGCGCCGGGTGGACGCGGAAGTAGTGCAGCGCACCGGAGATGATGCGGAACGGCTCGCCGTCCAGGAGGAAGCCGTCGGCGGCTGTCTGCAGTTCTGCCATGGTCTGCCTGTTCTCCCGAAGGGGCCGGTTTCACAAGATCGGATGTTTGCGTAACCATGTCGAGTCTGGTCAGTCCTCCGACCAGGTGTCAAGGCACGGCTGTTCGCAGGTCGGCGCGGGTGGTGCGGGGCTCGGCCCGCGGCGGGCGGGAGCGGGCGGTCAGCCCGCGGCGGGCGGCGGCGCGGTGCTCTGGCGCACCACAAGCCGGGTCGGGACCAGCGTGGTGCCGGTCTCCTCCTGGTTGTTGCGGATCTGCCGCAGCACCCCGTCCACGCACCGCCGGCCGACCTCGGAGAAGTCCTGGTGGACGGTGGTCAGCGGGGGCAGGAAGGAGGCCGTCTCGGGAATGTCGTCGAAGCCGACCACGCTGATGTCCTGCGGGACCCGGCGGCCCCGCTCGTGCAGCGCGCGCAGCACCCCAAGCGCCATCTGGTCGTTCGCCACGAAGACCGCGGTGCAGTCCGCCTCCTCGGCCAGCCGCAGCCCGGCGCGGTATCCGGACTGCGCCGACCAGTCGCCGCGCAGCGGCGCCGGCACCGCCCTGCCGCCCGCCTCCAGCGCCGAGCGCCAGGCGCCGACCCGGCGTTCGGCGGAGAAGGAGTCGGCAGGCCCCGCCACATGCCACACCGTGCGGTGCCCGAGGCCGAGCAGGTGCTCGACGGCCGCACGCGCCCCGCCGACCTGGTCGGTGTCCACGACGCAGTAGCGGTCGCCCGCGTTGGAGTCGGCGACCACCACATGGGCGTTGGGCGGCAGCGCGACCGTCACGGCGTCCAGCAGGTGGACCTCCATGAGGATGACGATGCCGTCCACGGCCAGCTCCCCCAGCCGGGTGAAGGCGCCGCGCACGCTGTCCTGGGTGGGGACGGCGACCGGGAGCAGCGTGGTGGCGTAGCCCTCGACCGCGGCGGAGGTCGCGATCGCCTCGATGGTGCGGGTGTTGCCGGTGCTGGAGAGGTTGAAGGTGATCACGCCGATGGTGTGGAACTGCCCGCTCTTGAGGGCGCGGGCGGCGCTGTTGGGCCGGTAGCCCAGCTCCTTCATCGCCTGCAGCACCTGCTTGCGGGTGGACTCCAGGACTCCGGCGTAGCCGTTGGAGACCCGCGAGACGGTCTGCGCGGACACCCCGGCCAGCTGGGCCACGTCGGCCATCGACGCGCCGCGCCTGCGCCGCGCCTCGGGGGCGCCGCTGTCTTCCGTACTGGCCGTGTCGCTGCTGTCCACTTGCTGCTCGCACCTCATACGTGGTTCGCCGGTGGTGCCGTGAACCGAAATTGTAGGTCGCGGGGGTGCGCCGGCCGCACTCCCCGCGACCTGCGGGGACGGCGGTGTCAGCCGACGCTGAAGCCCTGCTGCTTGGCATAGTCCAGTGACTTGTCCTGCCAGTTCTTCAGGCCCTCGGTCAGCGGGGTGCCGGAGACGTAGGCCTTGCCGACGGTGTCGTTGAAGACGGAGTTGGCGTAGACCTGGTAGGGCAGGTAGGACCAGCCGGGCAGGACGTTCTTGGCCGAGTCCGAGAAGATCCGGTTGGCCTGCTGGCCGCCGAAGTAGGGGAAGGGCGCGTCCAGGAAGGCCTGCGAGTTCAGGTCCGCGGTGGTCGCGGGGAAGGCGCCGCCCTTGATCCTGGCCTGGACCCCGGCGCCCTGGTTCGCGTACTGCAGGAAGGCGTAGGCCAGGGCCTTGCTGCTGCCGGCCTTCATCACCGCGAGCGAGCTGCCGCCGTTCTCGGCACTGGCGTGCTGCCCGGCCTGCCACTGCGGCAGCGGTGCCGCGCGCCAGTCGCCGGCGGCGGCCTTGACGCCGGAGGTGAAGTTGGCGGGCATCCAGGCGCCGGTGGCCAGGGTCGCGATGGTGCCGTCGCCGAGGCCCTTGTACCACTGGTCGCTCCAGGGGACGACCGGCGAGAGCAGGTGCTCGGAGATCAGCGGCTGCCAGACCTTGGCGAAGGCGGCGGTGCCCGCGTCGCTGTCGAAGCCGACCGAGACCTTGGTGCCGTCGACCTTGTAGGGCTTGCCGCCGGCCTGCCAGATCAGGCTGGTGGTCATACCGGCGTCGCCGGTGTCGCTGGTGATGTACGCCTTGGGGTCGGCCTGGTGGAGCTTGCGGGCGTCGTCCAGGTACTGGTCCCAGGTGGTGGGCACCGGCAGGTGGTATTTGTCGAAGACCTTCTTGTTGTAGAACAGCGCCATGGGGCCGGAGTCCATCGGCAGGCCGTAGACCCCGCCGCCGATGTTGACGGCGTTCCAGGGGCCGGGCGAGTACGTCTTGGCGAGGTCCTTGGCGCCGTATGCGCTCAGGTCGGCGACCGACTTGCCGAGCGCGAACTGGCTCAGCGCGTAGTACTCGATCTGGGCGACGTCGGGCACGCCCTTGCCGGCCTCCACGGCGTTCTGCAGTGCGGTGTACTGGTCGTTGCCGGTACCGGCGTTGACCAGGTTCACGTGCACCTTGGGGTACTTGGCCTGGAAGTCGGTGACGACCTGCTTGAGGGTCGGCTCCCACGCCCACACGGTGATGGAGCCGCCCTTGGCCAGCGCGGACGCGGCGGAGTCGGCGTCGGCGCCCGAGTCGGAGCCCGAGCCCCCCGACCCGCAGGCCGTCAGCCCCAGGGCGGCCGCGGCGGCCACCGCGATGCCCGGCGCCCAGCGGCGCAGCAGCTTGTTCGTCATCTGGATTCACTCCGTTGTGGGTGGTGGTCGGTGGGCAAGAGCAGGGGGGCTTGCGTCATTCCTTGACGCTTCCGGCGGCCAGGCCGGACTGCCAGTACCGCTGGAGCAGCAGGAAGGCCGCGATCAGCGGGACGATGGTGAGCAGCGAGCCGGTGATCACCAGGTGGAAGACGGGCTGGCCGCCGACGGTCGCGGCCTGCTGGTTCCAGGAGTTCAGGCCCAGCGTGAGCGGGTACCAGTGCGGGTTCCTGATCATGATCAGCGGCAGGAAGTAGTTGTTCCAGGTGGCGACCGTGGTGAAGAGCAGCACGGTGACGATGCCGGGGGCCAGCAGCGGCAGGCTGATCCGGAAGAAGGTCCTGATCTCCCCGGCGCCGTCCATGCGGGCGGCCTCCAGCAGTTCGTCGGGTATCGCCTCGGCGGCGAACACCCACATCAGGTACAGGCCGAACGGCGAGATCAGCGACGGCACGATCACCGCCCAGGGGGTGTCGGTCAGGCCGATCTTGCTGAACATCAGGAAGGTCGGCACCGCGAGCGCCGCACCGGGCACGGCGACCGCGCCGATGACCACGGCGAAGACCGCCCGCCGTCCGGCGAAGTCGAACTTCGCCAGCCCGTAGCCGCCCAGCACGGCCAGGAAGGTCGCGCCGCCCGCGCCGAGCACGACGTACAGCAGGGTGTTGAGCAGCCAGCGGACGAAGATGTGGTGGTCGTAGGTGAAGGTCTCGCTGACGTTGTCCCACAGGGCGAAGTGCCCGCTGAACCACAGGCCGAAGGAGTCGAGCAGCCGCGGCTGGGTCTTGGTGGCGTTGATCAGCAGCCAGCCGAGCGGCAGCAGCGAGTAGAGGGTCACCACGGCGGTGAGCCCGGTCAGCAGGACGCTGCGCCGGGGGCGTCCTGGTGTGCGGGTGGCGGTGCTCATACCGCTCACACCTCCTTCCGCATGCCGCGCAACTGGACGGCGTAGGCGACGATCATCGTGACCAGGCCCATCACGATCGCGACGGTGGCCGCGTAGTTGTGCTGCTGCCCGGCGAAGGAGAGGGAGTACGTGTAGTAGTTGGGGGTGAAGTAGGTGGTGATCGCGTTCGGGGCGAGGCTCTTGAGGATGCTGGGCTCGTTGAACAGCTGGAAGCTGCCGATGATCGAGAAGACGGTGGCGATCACCAGGGCGCCGCGGATCGCCGGGAGTTTGATGGCGGCGACGATCCGCCACTGCCCGGCGCCGTCGATCTCGGCGGCCTCGTAGAGCGATCCGGGGATCACCCGCAGCGCCGCGTAGAAGATGAGCATGTTGTAGCCGACGAACTCCCAGGTCACGATGTTGCCGATGCTGGCCAGCACCCAGCCGGGGGCGAGCGGGTCGGGGAAGGAGGTGTGCAGGTGCTCGTTGACGCTTGCCACCAGGCCGAAGCGTTTGCCGTACATGAAGCCCCACATCAGCGACGCCACGACGGCGGGCACCGCGTAGGGCAGGAAGATCGAGATGCGGAAGAAGTTCCTGCCGTAGAGCCGCCCGCTGTCCAGGGCCAGCGCGACCAGCAGCGCGACTCCCAGCATGATCGGCACCTGGACCAGCAGGAAGAGGCCCACCCGGCCGAGGCCCGACCAGAACTCGTGGTCGCCGAAGGCCTGCTGGTAGTTGTCGAGGCCGACGAATCGGGTGCCGCCGATCAACTGGCTGCGGTAGAGGCTCAGATAGACCGAGTAGCCGATCGGTGCCAGGAAGACCAGCGCGAAGACGATCAGGAAGGGGCTCACGAAGCCCCACCCGGCCCACTGCCTGCGGGATGCGGCGCGGGTGGGCGGGGCGGAGCCGCGGGTGGTCCGCTTCCCGGTCCCCGGCGGTGAGATGACGGCCATGGCTGATCCCTGACATGAGCGGGCAGGAGGAAGTTTGCGTAAACATCCGCCGTTGCATGCGGCCGACGTTTACGTAAACATTTCGGTGCGGCGATGCTGGCACCGCACCCGGGCGGCCGTCAAGGCTCGCAGCGGGAAGGGTTGCGCGGACCCTTGACGGGTCCCGGGCACGGGGCGAGACTTTCGACCGCCGAGGGATGGTTGCGCAACCATCCCCGGCGGGCCGGGCCTCCCAGCTCGACCGGCGGTCCCCCACCCCCGGCTCCGGTTTCCGCGTGTCCCACCTACGAAGAGGTGACGCATGTCCGCCCCACCGGTTCTGCTCACAGCACACGCACGGCCCGGCCTGCTCGCTCGTACCCGCCTGTGGCGGCTGCTGGCCGCCGTGCTCGTCGTCCTCGCCGGCGCGGTCGCCGGCGCCGCGCGGGCGCCCGCCGCGACCGCGGCCGTCTTCACCCCGGGCGCCGCCTGGCAGGACAGCTCAGGGGCGCCCCTGCAGCTGCACGGCCTGGGCATCGTCAAGTCCGGGTCGACCTGGTACGGCTTCGGCGAGAACAAGTCCGGCGAGTCGTCGAGTTCGGCGTCCTTCCAGTCCATCGCCTGCTACAGCTCGACCGACCTCGCGCACTGGAGCCGGCAGGCCGACGCGCTGACCCGGCAGGGCAGCGGGGACCTCGGCCCCGGCCGGGTGGTGGAGCGTCCCAAGGTGATCTACAACGCGTCCACCCGGACGTATGTGATGTACCTGCACATCGACAGCAGCTCCTACGGCGAGGCCAAGGTCGGCGTCGCCACCAGCAGTTCGCCCTGCGGGCCGTACTCCTACCGGGGCAGCTTCCAGCCGCTGGGGCAGCAGAGCCGCGACATCGGGCTCTTCCAGGACACCGACGGCTCCGCCTACCTGCTCACCGAGGACCGCGCCAACGGGCTGCGCATCGACCGGCTCTCCGCCGACTACCTGTCCGTCACCGAGTCGGTGCACCTGTTCGGCGACTACGAGGCACCCGCCATGGTCAAGGCGAACGGGCGCTACTACCTGTTCGCCTCCAGCCTGACCGGGTGGTCGACCAACGACAACGTGTACTCCACCGCCACGTCCCTGACCGGCAGTTGGTCCTCCTTCCGCACCTTCGCGCCGGTCGGCACGCACACCTACAACTCGCAGACCGCCAACGTGATCCCGGTGGCGGGCAGCAGCGGGACGACGTACGTCTTCGCCGCCGACCGGTGGACCACCGGCGACCTCGGCTCCTCCCCCGAGGTGTGGCTGCCGCTCACCCTGGGCGGCAGCACGGCCGTCGTGACGTGGCAGAACTCCTGGACGCTGGACGCGGCGTCCGGCACCTGGACCGGCACCTCGAACCCGGCCGACGGCACCTACCAGCTCACCGCTGCCCACAGCGGCAAGCGCCTGGACGTGAAGGACGCCGCCACCGCGGACGGCTCCGGAGTCGTCCAGTGGAGCGCCAACGGCGGCACCAACCAGCAGTGGCGGCTCGCCCGCACCACGGGCAGCACCTACACCGTCACCGGGGTCGGCAGCGGCAAACTCCTCGAGGTCCCGGGCAGTTCGACGGCCACCGGAACCCGGCTGGACATCTGGTCCGCGAACGCGGGCGCCAACCAGCAGTGGGTGCTCCAGGCGACCGGCAGCTACACCTCCACGGCCAACCGCAGCTACGTCCTGGTCAGCCTCTCCAGCGGCCTGGCCGCCGACGTGGTGAGCGGCTCCACCGCGGACGGCGCCGAGGTCGAGCAGTGGACGGCCAACGGCGGCGCCAACCAGACCTGGTCGCTGAGCTGACGCAGCGGCGGACACCCGCCATCACGGACGCGAACCGCTACCGGGCCGAAGAGGTACCGGCCCGGTAGCGGTTCGCGCGGATCTCGTCGTGGTGGTCGCAGACCCAGCCGATCAGCTGCATGACGATCTCGTGCAGGCCGCGGCCGAGCGGGGTCAGGGTGTACTGGGCCGGCGGGGATCCTCGCCCTCGTCGGCAGGAGGGCGGCGACGGCGCCTTCCTGATGACCACCGGCGCCACCGCCGTGCGCCCCATGCCCTACTGGAGCGGCGTCGGCCCGCTGATGGCCGCGGCCCGCAACTGCCGGCCGGCTGACGGGCGGGCGGGCGGGCGGGCGGGCGGGCGGCGGATCAGGCCTTGTGCTTGTCGAGTTCGGCCGCCACGGCGTGGATGGCGCCGCGCCCTTCCAGGGTCATGCTCGCGCCGTCCGCCATGGTGATGGTGACCGGCTGCCAGCTCTTGCCGCCCTCCACCTTGATGGACGCGATGTTCTCGTACGGGACCTGCCCCAGGTGCTTGCCGACCCGGTTGAGCATCGGGTCGGCGGTCCACACGTGCAGGGCGCTGCTTCCGGCGCCGAACACGACTGCCGCGTCGAGCGGGACGCCCGTCTGCTCGGTGATCTTCTTCGCCGACGAACGGGCGGCGGGCCGGGCGACCAGGTAGTTGCCGAGCGGTGTCAGCATGCGGGCCGGGCTGAGGCTGGTGTTGACCCGCGCGTAGGCCGCAGCGGTGATCGTCTCGTCACCGAGCTGCCCGCTCAGAACTTCGGCCAGCTCAGCGTCTTTTGCGTACATGGTCGCCCTCTCGGTTGCGGATCGCCCCAGGAGGCTACCGCAGGCCCGAGTCTGACTCACCGTCACCGTACTGGTCGCGGTGCGGGGACGCCGGCGGGCGCCTGCCGAGCCACTGCTCCGCGTCCCAGGCGCGGAAGCGCTCCACCTCGGTGAAGCCGAGCTTGGCCGCCAGACGCATCGAGGCGGTGTTCGCGGTCTGGGTGGCGAGCACCACCGGCTCGCCGGGCAGGACGCCGTCGAACCAGTCCAGTGCCGCAGAGCAGGCCTCGGCGGCGTAACCGAGCCCCCAGGCCCGCGGCAGGAACAGGTAGCCCAGGTCGGCACGGCCCGCGGCGGCCGGGCGGTGCTCGGCCGGCGCCCGCCGCAGCAGGATCTGGCCGATCATCTCCCCGTCCAGTTCGACGGCGAAGCTCCCGGGCCACTGCTCGGGCGCCGCGGGCAGCTCGCGCTCCAGCTCCTCGCGTGCGCGCGGGCCGCCGAGGTAGGTGTGCACCTCGGGGGAAGCCAGCAGTTCGACGAAGGCGGCACGGTCGCGGGCCTCGGGCCGGCGCAGCACCAGCCGCGCCGTCCTGATCGGTTCTGGCGGCCATATGACAGGGCTCAGTTCCGGCATGCGGGCCACGCTAGCGCGAAGTCCGCGGAGGTTCGGCCGTGTCGCCGAGGTTCCGCTCCCACAGCAGGTCGTCCCGCCAGCTCCCGTCGATGAAGATCGAGGAGTGCGCGATGCCGTAGGGGCTGAACCCGTTGCGGCGCAGCACCTGATGCGACGCCAGGTTCTCCAGGCGGGTGGCCGCCTCGGCGCGGCGCAGTCCGAGTTCGCCGGTCATCACCTGCAGCACGAGCCCGAGGGCGCGCCCCGCATGCCCGCGGTTCTGGGCCGCGCCGGCGATCCAGTAGCCGACGGTGCCGCGGCGCATGTGCGGCTCCGGCCGGATGTCCAGGACGGTGACCTGCCCGATCACCTGACCGTCCGCGAGGACCACCCCCGGCCAGGAGGAACCGGCCCGGTATCGGGCCAGCAGCGTCTCGATCCGCTCGGCCTGGCCTTCGGGGGTCAGGAAGCCGGCCGGCCGTTCCGGCTCCCACCGCCGCAGGGCCTCGGCGTCCCGCGTCCTGTGCGCGGCGATCCGGACGGCGTCGGCGGGCTCTATCAGGCGGATCCTGGTGCTGCCGGGCATGGCCTGCTCCTCGTTCGCGGTGCGCGGGACGGCCCGGCCGGCTTACGAACGCCCGCCCGTGCGCCCGGCCGGAAGCGCGGCAGGGCCGGAGTGGACCACGGCCGGCGGGGCGCCTCGGGACACCCCGCCGGCCGTGCGCTTGCGGTACGCGCCGCCGTACGGCTCAGACGACCTGCATCTGCGCCATCATGCCCATCGACGCGTGGTCGAACAGGTGGCAGTGGTAGAGGTAGACACCGCGGTAACCGGTGAAGGTGGCCTGCAGTTTCACCGTCTCGCCGGCCCGCAGGAAGACCGTGTCCTTCAGACCGGTCTCGGCGCCCTCGGTGACCGGCACACCGCCGCGTTCCAGCACCCGGAACATCACCAGGTGGATGTGGAAGTTGTGCGGTGCGATCTTGTTGTCGTTGGTGACGGTCCAGATCTCCGTGGTGCCGTAGTCGATCGTGGTGTCGATGCGGTCGGGGTCGTACTCCTTGCCGTTGATGTACGCCCACGCCGGCTCCTGCGACGACTCGTCCATCAGCAGGCTGAAGGAGCGCTCGACGGTGGCGGGCCGCAGCGCGGGCAGGGTGCGCAGCTTCGCCGGGACGACGCTGTGGTCCCGCTCGGTGCGGGTGACGCGGAACTGCAGGACCTGGTTGACGTCGGGCGGCGTCCCGGGGGCCTGGGTGATGACGTTCCTCAGTTCCAGTTCCGTGCCGACCGGGTAGCGCGAGAAGTCGACCACGATGTCGGCGCGCTCACCGGGCGAGAGCAGCACCGAAGTGGTGACGTACGGCTCGGCCAGCAGGCCGCCGTCGGTGCCGATGAGGGTGAAGGGCGAGCCGTCGCCGAGGGCGAACTGGAAGCTGCGCAGGTTGGCGGTGTTGTAGATACGGAAGCGGTACTTGCGCGCGGCGACCTCGAAGTACGGCCACGCCTTGCCGTTGGCGAGGACCACCTGGCGGTTGAAGAAGTCGTCCATCTCGAAGTGCAGCTGGCCGTCGGCGTCGAAGCGGGCGTCGCGCACCGAGATGGGGATGTCGTACTTCCCCGACGGCAGGCCGAGCCGCGCCTCGACCTGGTCCCGCAGGATGTAGGTCCCGGTCAGGCCGCGGTAGACGGTCTCGGACTCGATGTGGTGGGCATGGTCGTGGAACCACAGGTTGGCGTGCGTCTGCTCGTTGGGGTACGTGTACGTCTTGGTGCCGCCGCCGGGGGCTATCAGGTCCATCGGGCCGCCGTCGCTGGACGAGGGCACGTGCGCGCCGTGCAGGTGGACCGAGGTGGGGACGTCGAGCTTGTTGGTCTGCTCGATGACCACCCGCCGGCCCGACCAGGCGTCGATGACCGGACCGGGGAAGCTCCCGTTGAAGGTGTTGACCTTGGTCTGGAAGCCCGGGATGACCTCCTTGTAGGCCTCCGCCATGGTCATCCGGTAGTAGTCGGTCGTGAACGACACACGGCGGGGGCGCTGGTGGGGCAGCACCGGCATCTTGAGGACGTATTTGGCGATGCTTCCCGGGTCGATGCCCGTGGCGGTCGTGGCGCCGCTCGTCGTCGGCGCGGGCGCCGCGGCGCTGCTCGGCGAAGCGGAGAGCAGGAGCACGCCTGCGCCGGTAGCACTCGCGGCACCCGTCGCCGCCACAGCGCCGCCCAGCAGTAATGACCTGCGCTTGATCACAGACTCCCCCAGGTGAGGACGGTGGGCGGCACACGGTCCATGCGCCGCACGGTCGGCGACCACGGGAGCCGAACGTGTTTACGAAGATCGTTTCCGCGGCCGACGACAGTGTGCGACAAGTGACTTGTGGGCCAGTTGGTGCCGGACAGGTGTCCGGCAGGGGCGCCCCGTACCGCCGCCGCCCGCGCGTCCGCCGGCCGTATCCGCCGCGGTGCCCGGCGGTGCCGCTGTGCTGGGCGGATATCCGCCGGGGTTGCGGGTACGCGCGGGGAGAGCCGGTGAAAGGAGGCACGCCATGGCCCCCCGCGACGCGCTGGCGGAGTACCGACGCCGGCGGGACTTCTCGAAGTCCCGCGAGCCCTCGGGCCGCGGCGAGGAGAGCGGTGCGCTGGAGACCGGCGGTGCGCCCGAGGGCGGCGGTGCCTCCTTCGTGGTGCAGATCCACGACGCCTCCACCCTGCACTTCGACTTCCGGCTGGAGGCCGACGGGGTGCTGAAGTCGTGGGCGGTGCCCAAAGGCCCCTCCGACGACCCGCACGACAAGCGGCTCGCGATGCCGACCGAGGACCACCCGCTGGACTACCGCGCCTTCGAGGGCGCCATCACCCGCGGCGAGTACGGCGCCGGCACGGTCATCGTCTGGGACGAGGGCACCTACGAGAACCTGACCGCGGACCGGCGCGGCCGTCCGCTCACGCTCGCCGAGGGAGTCGGACGCGGCCATGTGTCCTTCCGGCTCGCGGGCCGCAAGCTGCACGGCGGCTACTCGCTGACCCGCTTCCGCGGTTCCGGCGACGAAGGCGGGCGCGAGGCGTGGCTGCTGGTCAAGCGCGCGGACGCCCAGGCGGGCCGGCACCCCACCCCCGACCCGCACCGCGCCCGGTCCGCGCTCAGCGGCCGCACCCTCGGGCAGATGCGGGCGGCGGCGGAGGCGGGCGAGGCAGACACCTGGACCCGTACGGACTGACGCGCGGACCGGGAGGCTGCGAGGGAGGCCGACGATGAGTGCTGCGACCTACGAGACGGTACGGGCGGGCCGCCGGAGCGTGCGGATCAGCCGCCCGGGCAAGGTGCTCTTCCCCGCTGACGGCCTGACGAAGGCCGACGTGGCGGCGTACTACAAGACCGTGGCCCCGCGGATGCTGCCGCAGGTGCGCGGCCGGCCGCTCACGCTGGAGCGGCACCCCGACGGCATCGACGGCCCGGGCTTCATGCAGAAGGACACCCCTGACCACGTACCGGACTGGGTGCGCAGGGCCGAACTGCCCAAGGAGGGCGGCACGGTCACCTACACCGTCTGCGACGACACCGCGACGCTGGTCCACCTCGCCGGGCAGGCGTGCGTGACGCTGCACCGCTTCCTGTCCCGCGCGGACCGGGCGGACCACCCGGACCGCCTGGTCTTCGACCTCGACCCGCCGGACACGGCTTTCGAGCCGGTGCGGGACGCGGCACGGCGGGTGCGGGGACTGCTGGACGAGCTGGAGCTGCCCTCGACGGTGATGACGACCGGCTCGCGCGGGCTCCACGTCCTGGTCGCGCTGGACGGCAGGGCCGCGGTGGACGACGTCCGGGCCTTCGCACGTGACGCGGCGGACCTGCTGGCCGCCCGCCACCCGCGCACCCTCACCGCCGAGCCGCGCAAGGCCGCCCGCCGTGGCCGCCTCTACCTCGATGTGCAGCGCAACGCGTACGGCCAGACGTCGGTGGCCCCCTACGCGCTCCGCTCCCTGGCAGGCGCCCCCGTCGCTGCCCCGCTGACCTGGGACGACGTGGACGACCCCGAGGTGAGTGCCCGCCGCTGGACGCTCGCCGACGCCGACGCGCTGGCCGCGGCCGACCCCTGGCGGGACGCCCCGCGCCCCCGCTCGCTCGGCCCCGCGCGCCGCCGCCTCGACGCCCTGCTGCGGGAGCGCTGAGCCGGCTCGGGACGTACCCGGTCTTCACGGCGTGCCCGGCCCCGGCGCGATCAGGTCGAGCAGCCCTTCCGTGCCGGCCTTCGCGAAGACGGCGCGCTGGCGGGCGGCCCCGGTGCCCGCGTCCAGGATGCGCCCGACGCCCTCGGTGACCCGCTGCTCGTCGCCGAGGTCGCCCAGCGCGGGCGTCAGGTGGTCGAGCAGCGCGCCCACGGCGTCCGCCGCGGGAACGGGTACGCACCGCCGGGGGTCGACCAGCGTGCCGTCCAGGCCGTGCCGGGCCGCGTGCCAGGAGGCGGCGTCGAGCACCCCGGGCGGCGGGTCCAGGGGCCGCACTCCCCTGCGGGCCTGCCGCAGCCCGGTCACCACCAGGGCGCGGGCGACGCCGGCGAGGGTGACGGCGGTGTCCACGTCCAGTTGCACGTCGGCGGCGCGGACCTCCAGCGTCGGGTACTCCTCGGAGAGCCGGGCGTGCCAGTACAGCTGGTGCCGGTCGGGTATGACGCCGGTGGCCAGCAGCGCCCGCACGTGCCGGTCGTAGCCCGCGGCGTCCGCGGTGAAGGGCGGCGGCCCGCTGACCGGCCAGCGCCCGAAGACCACGGTCCGCCAGCTGGCGTACCCGGTGTCGCCGCCCTGCCAGTACGGCGAGTTGGCGGCCAGCGCGATCAGCACCGGCAGCCAGGGCCGCAGCCGCCCCAGCGCCGCCGCGCCGGCCGCCCGGTCCGGCACCGCGACATGGACGTGCATCCCGGCGATCAGCTGCTCCTCGACGAGCTGCGCGGCGTCGACCCGCATCTCCCGGTAGCGCCGCTCGCGGGTGACGGGCACCTCGGACGCCGCTGTCAGCGGTGCGGCGCCGGTGGCCGCCAGCCGGCATCCGGCCTCCTGCGTGGGCGCGGCCAGCGCCTGGCGCAGCCGGGCGAGGTGACCGGTGACCTCGTCGAGCCCGGTGCAGACGGGAGTGGCGACCTCCACGAGCGCCTGCAGCAGTTCGTTGTCGACCTCGCCGCGCCGCAGGACGGGTTCGTAGCGCGCCGCGGCCTGTACGCGGGCGGCCCGCGGCACGGGCAGCCCGGTGTCCTGGTCGAGCAGGACGTACTCCTCCTCCACCCCGAGTGTTGCAGCAGTCCTCATACGGCCCGGCTACCCGGCCTGAGCCGGATCACCGCACCGCTCAGCCGTGCTTCTCGACCAGCACCCGCACGGTCCGTGCCGACGGGTCGGCCGCGTCCGGCACGACCATGCCCGCCGCGACGCCGGACCGCAGGTAGTCCACGACGGCCGGGTTCAGCCGCTCGCCGGGGAGCGCGGCGGGGATGCCGGGCGGGTAGGGGGTGAGCATCTCGGCGGCGATACGGCCCGCCGCCTCGCCGCAGGGCACCTGCTCGACGTGGCCGAAGAAGGCGTCACGCGGCGAGACGGCCTGGTCGAGCCGCAGCTCTGCGGGGCTCGGCAGCGCCACCTCGGGCGCGGGGCGCAGGTCCCCGGTGTGCGCGGTCAGGTCGCACAGGGCGTGCACCAGCCGCTCCGCGGTGGTGTCGTCGTCGGCGTGGGTGAGCTGGGCGCTGATCCTGCGGTGGTCGGCGACGTGCAGGTTGATCCTGTGGTGCTGCCTGAGCCAGTCGGCGGCGTCGTATCCGCTCACGCCGAGCGCGGTGACCTCGACGAAGACCTGGAGGGTGTCCATGTCGGCGGCGCGGCCCGGGCCGCAGAAGTCGTCGCGCCCGTTGACGTGCAGGCCGTCGATGCCGGCGATACGTACCCGGGTGCGGTCGGCGAGCGCGAGCGCCTCGTCGTACAGCTCGCGGCCCTGCTCGACCATCTGCCGCCGCCAGCCGTCGAGGCCCGCGTAGAGCAGCACCGAGGGACTGGTCGTGCCGAGCAGGTCGGCCCGGGCGGCCAGCGTCTCGGGGGTGATGCGGTCGCCCTGGAGGTGGAAGACCGAGCCCTGCTCCAGCCCTGAGCCCATCTTGTGCACGGAGGTGACGCACACGTCCGCCCCCGCGTCCATCGCCCAGGTCGGCAGCCCCGGGTGGAAGGGCAGGTGGGCGCCCCACGCCTCGTCCACCACGACGGGCAGGCCGCGCTCGTGCGCGACCCGGACGATCCCGCCGAGGTCGGCGCACGTGCCGTACGGCGTGGGGCTGGTGACCAGCAGGCCGCTCGCGTCCGGGTGCTCTTCGAGGCGGGCGGCGAAGGCCTGCGGGCTCGGCGGGTGGGCGAGGTGGCGTTCTGCGTCCCACTGCGGGTCCACCCAGACCGGTCGGATCCCGGCGAGGATCAGCCCGGCGATGACGGACTTGTGGGCGTCCCTGCCGATCAGCAGCTCCTCGTGCGGCCGGGCGACCGCGAGCATCGCGGCCTTCACGGACAGCGAGCTGCCGCAGGTGGAGAAGAAGGTGTGCTCGGCGCCCACCGCGTCGGCCATCAGCTGCTGCGCGCGCTCCAGCACCCCGCCGGTCGAGCGCCGGTCGTCGAGACCGGCCACGGCCAGCACGTCGGCGGCGAAGACGGCGTCCCCCAGCACCGCCCGCACCCGCGGGTCCGCGCCGCGGCCCTGCTTGTGGCCCGGCGGGGTGAAGGGGAACTGCCCTTCGCGGTGGTAGGCGGCGAGGGCGTCCAGGACGGGCGCCACGGAATGGTCCATAGCGGGCGGTTGCCCCGCCCGGGAGTGCGGTACTCCCGGTGGCCCCCGGATGGCCGGCCCCCGCAGGCCGTGCATGCCGCCCCGCGGAGCGGGCAGCCGTCAGCCACACCGCTTTCCCTACCCGGACAGGACGTGTGGCCATGAGCGAGGCATCGAACGGCGACGAGGCGGCAGGCGGCCGGCCGGAGGCGGCGGGTCCCACGGTGGTGGTGACCGGCGCCAGCGGCGGCATCGGGCGGGCGACGGTACGTGAGTTCGCCCGGCGCGGCGCCCGGATCGGGCTGCTGGCGCGGGGCCGCGCGGGACTTGAGGCGGCGGCGGCCGAGGTGCGGGAGCTGGGCGGGCAGGCGCTGGCGGTGCCGACCGACGTGGCCGACGCCGCGGCGGTCACGGCGGCGGCAGACGCGGTCGAGGCGGCGTTCGGGCCGCTCGACGTGTGGGTGAACGTGGCCTTCACCTCGGTGTTCGCCGAGTTCACCGACATCACTCCGGAGGAGTTCCGGCGGGTGACGGACGTGGCGTATCTGGGGTACGTCAACGGCACGCGCGAGGCGCTGGCCCGGATGCTGCCGCGCGACCGCGGGAGCATCGTGCAGGTCGGCTCGGCGCTCGGGGAGCGGTCGATCCCGCTCCAGTCGGCCTACTGCGGCGCCAAGCACGCCGTGAACGGCTTCACGTCGTCGGTCCGCACCGAGCTGATGCACCGCGGCAGCAACGTGCACATCACGGTGGTGCAGATGCCCGCGGTCAACACGCCGCAGTTCTCCTGGGTGCTGTCCCGGCTGCCGCGGCACCCGCAGCCGGTGCCGCCGATCTACCAGCCGGAGGTGGCCGCCAGGGCGGTCGTCCACGCGGCGGCGCACCCGCGGCGCAGGCAGTACTCGGTGGGCGCGTCCACGGTCGCGACGGTCCTGGGCAACAAGGCGGCGGCGGGGCTGCTGGACCGCTACCTGGCGCGTACCGGCTACGACTCGCAGCAGACCGCGGAGCCGGTGCCGACCGGCCGGCCGCACAACCTGTGGCGGCCGGTGGACCGGCTGGGCGGCGGCCGCGACTTCGGTGCGCACGGCGCCTTCGACGAGGTCTCCCACGCGCGCTCGCCGCAGGCCCTCGCCGCCCGCCATCCGGCGGCGCTCACGGCGGCCGCCGCCGCGGCCGGCTTGACGCTGGCCGCGGCGGCGGTGGCGGCGGGTCGCCGCAAGGGGTGAGGGTCAGGCGAGGTCGCTGCGGTCCCAGTTCCAGCCGCCCTCGCCGGAGTCCCAGTTCTTGACCGGGGCGGCGATTCCGCTGCCGGTGCTGGTGAAGGTCCACAGGGCGGCGTGGTAGTCGCTGTTGTCGTGTCGGTCACCTTCGCCGACAGCGTCACCGTGCCGGACAGGATGTCACCGGCTGAGGGTGCCGTCACGGTGGAGACCGCGGGGGTGGGCGCCGGGTCGTCGACGACGTTGTCCGCGCGGACCGGCTTGAACGTCCCGTAGCCGCTGAAGTAGGGGTAGGGGACCTGCCGGTAGTGCACACCGGAGCCGGTGAACTCATAGGCCCAGTAGCGGGTCTGGGAGGAGTCGGTCCAGCCGGCGAACAGCGCGATGTGGCCCGGCTGACCGGGGTGACGGACATACGTGTCTCCTGACGGCATGGGTGTGCTGCGACGGTGTGCTGGCAGGGGCGCGCATGGGTGCGCGTGGGTGTGCGCCGACGGTGCGCGAGCGGGGCGGGGGCGCGTGAACGTATCGACGTGCGCGGGTGGGTGTGAGCAGGCGGGCGGGCGGCGCGGCCCGCGGCGGGTCAGTCCCAGATCATGTTCTGCGGGTCCACGGTCCCCGGGTCGCCGGTCTCCACCGGGGCGGGGTCGGCCGTACCGTCCGCGGTGACGTGCACCACGGCGGTGCGCGACGCGGCCGGGGCGGTGAGGTGTGCGGCGGCCGGGGCCAGCAGGGCGGCGCCCAGGGCGAGGGTGGCGACCGCGGCGGCACGGGAGGTGCGGATACGCGACATGACGGGTCCTTGTCCGATCACGAGGGAGTGGGTGTCGTCCCGGACCGCGTCCCGCGGTGACGCCGGGTCCGGTGTGCCGCCCGGGCTGTCGCCCTTGCGGCACCCACTACCTTTCCCGCAGGTCAGACCGAGTGGAAGGGCTGACGGGTGGCCACCAGCGGCCGTGGACGGTTCCGTCCCTGACGGCTGATCACCCGTCGAGGCCGAACCGCAGCAGCGGCACCTGCGCGTCCGTCACGCCCCAGCCGCTCAGCTCCGGCCGGGCGTAGAGCACGTGCCGGCACAGGTCCGCCGCCCGCTGCTCGGCGTCCTCAAGGCGGTCCGCGAGCAGGTAGACACCCAGCACGGGGGTGGCCGACGCGGGCCGGTGCACAACGACGTGTTCGACGGAGTCGGCCTGCCGGGCCGCGTCGACGATCCAGGAGGGCGCCTGGATCGGCAGCAAGGCGCCTTCTCGGTGTCGGAGGTGCACATGGACGAGGTACATGAACCGATCATTCCATCGCGGCAATTCAGGCACAAACACGGCTTCCTGGACACTTCCGGCCATGGCCTAAAGAGGCCAGCGATTCCTGATTGCATCGAACGGAATTCCCGTTGCCTGCGTTGCATATTGAGGGCCGGAACAATCAGGTTGTTCATCTCGGCCGGGGGGCCTGCCGTGCTAAGCACCGTTGGACTTGATGCTGCGTCAGAGGCTGTGTACAGGAGGATGCTCGCCAGTCCCGGATCCGGTGTTCGCGAGCTGCAGGAGGAACTCGGCATTTCCGAGGAGGAGGTACGTTCCGCGCTGGACACCCTCAGCGAACTCGTCCTGGTGATCCCGTCCCAGGAGGGGGACGCCGGGCTGCAGGCGATCTCCCCCGACCTGGGCATGGAGGTGCTGCTGTCCCGGCAGCAGGCGGAACTCGCCGAGCAGCAGCGGCGGCTGGAGGTGTCGCGCCGTCTACCTGGACAGCGTCAGGAACAGCCCGCCGACGATGCGTTACGTCGAGTGGCTGACGGCGCAGGGAGCGCAGGTGCGGACGTTGCCCATGCGGCCCACCCGCGTGATCATCGTCGACCGTGCGCGTGCGGTGATCCCCGTCAGCAGCGACGACACGGCCGCCGGCGCTGTACTGCTCAGCGGACACGGCACGCTCACCGCGCTGTGCGCGCTGTCACATGAAGTTCACCGGCCCGGCCGCGGCGGAGTCCTGCGTCCGTGAATTCCCGCTTTCCCGCCGCGCCCTCTCTCACCGCAGCAGTGCGTCGAGAAAGGCGCTGGACAGCACCCGGTGGGGGTCGAGCCGGTCGAGGACCGCGACCGCCTCGTCCCAGCCGGGTCCGCCCCCGGCCCGCTGGCTGGCGGGAACAGCCTGCGTGAGGACGCCGGGGTCGGACCACGCGGCGCTGTCGGTGTAGGCCCAGCCCTTGGACCACTCCACCCGGACCGTCGCCCGGTCCCCGTCCAGGCTCAGCAGGAACTGCTCGATGTCGCGGTAGAAGCGGTGCAGGGCGGGCGTGGCCGGCAGGGAGAGGATGTCGAACCACACGGCGGTGTCGACGTCGGGCCGGTCGGGGCGGGGTCGCAGGGCGGACAGCAGCGGGGGCACGGCTCCTGGCACACCGCACACCGCCGGGTCCTCCAGCCCGGTCACCCGGATCTCCACCTGCCCGTTGACCGGGTATTCGCCGCGGGCCGCGTACTGCGCGAGCAGCGTGCGGTAGAAGTCGGCGAACTGGCTGACGGCCCACTGAAGGTCGGCGCGGCGGACGAGGACGGCGTAACCGTTCGCGGTCTCCCGCAAGGTGGTGGGCCGCACGTACTCCAGCAGGTTGCGGGAGGCGCCCCACAGGTCGGAGCGCAGGCCGTCCGCGAGCAGGTGGGTGAGGACGTCGCCGGTGAGCACGTCCCGCACCAGGGTCCCCGACAGCAGGACGTCGGTGATGTCGCCGGTCAGGGCGACCTTGGCCAGCAGGTACTGGACCTGCCCGAAGAGCGGCGCGCTCGCCCAGGCCCCGGACACCAGGCTCCCGGCCAGTCGCGCCACCGGCTCGGGCAGGGAGTCGGAGAAGGGGTAGTTGTACGGCCCGGTGACCGCGCGGGCCGCCGGCGGGCGGTTCGGGGTGACGGCCCAGGTCTTCAGCCAGGGCCTGTCGGTGAAGGCGAACCAGATCGCCTCCACCCGCCCGGTGGCGTCCACGAAGCCGGCCAGCGTCCGGGTACCGGCCGGCGCTCCTGGCGCCGCGAACAGTTCGGCGGCCGGGATGTCCAGGTAGGAGCGGCAGCGCAGGTTGCTGTCGGCGCCCACCCGCAGCACGGTCTCGATGACGAGCGCCCGCCCGAGGTGGGTGAGCAGCGCACCGCAGTCGGCCTCGGCCCGGCCCACGGTCCGCAGCACGTAGCGGCCCGCGGCACCGTCCCAGACGACCGCGGTCAGCTCGGTGACCAGGTTGCTCAGCGACCCGTGGCCCTGACCGGGTGACGGGCTCTCACCGGCGGCGGGGACGGCCGTGCCGTGCGCGCCGATCGCCAGTGCGCCGCCCACCGACAGGTCACCGGGCGCCGGGGCGGAGGTGACCCCGTATCCGGCGGCGCCGGCGAAGGCGAGCACCGCCTCCAGCGACGCGCCCGCCTGGACCCGGACCGCCGCCGACCCGTCGGCCGCCTGCCCCTCCAGGGACATCGCGGTCAGGTGAGCGGTGGTGTCCAGCAGCACGACGTCGGCCGCGGCGGGGGTGCCGTCGGCCACCGTGAGGGGCGCCCAGCCGTGCCGCATGCCTTGCGCGCGTACCGTCCAGCCGGCGCCGTAGGCCCAGTTGACGACGTCGATCACCTCCTGCGGGCTGCGCGGGGCGCAGGTCCACAGCTGGTCGGTGCGGATCTCGCCGGCCCAGTTCTCGTACACGCGCTGGAAGAGGTCGAGCCCCGCCGGGAAGCCGGGCGGCGGCGCCGAGGCCGCCGCGGCGGCGCCCGGCCGCACCAGTGCGCGCAGCAGCCACACCGCGCCGCCGGCCGCGGCCGACGACGCGAGCAGCGTGCGCCGCGGCAGTCCGCCGCCCGCCGCCGGGTCCACGCCCCTGCCCCCGTCCGAGGGATCGTCAGCCATCTCCGCCGCCCTTCCCCGCACCGCCCCTAGGCTTGCCTGATGGCACGATACTTCGACGTACACCCGGAAAACCCCCAGCCGCGCGTCATCAGCGCGGTCGCGGACGGCATCAGGTCCGGTGCGCTCGCCGCGTACCCGACGGACTCCTGCTACGCGCTCGGCTGCCGGCTGGGCAATCGTGACGGCATCGACCGCATCCGCTCGATCCGCAACCTCGACGACCGGCACCACTTCACCCTGGTGTGCCAGAACTTCGCGCAGCTCGGGCAGTTCGTGCAGGTCGACAACGCCGTCTTCCGCGCCGTCAAGGCGGCCACGCCCGGCAGCTACACGTTCATCCTGCCGGCGACGAAGGAAGTGCCGCGCCAGCTGCTGCACCCCAAGAAGAGGACGGTGGGTGTCCGCATCCCCGACCACGTCGTGACGCAGGCGCTGCTCGCCGAGCTGGGCGAACCGCTGGTGTCCAGCACCCTGCTGCTGCCCGACGAGGCCGAGCCGATGACGCAGGGCTGGGAGATCAAGGAACGCCTCGACCACGTGGTGGACGTCGTGGTCGACTCCGGCGACTGCGGCACCGAGCCCACCACGGTCGTGGACTTCTCCGGCGGCGAGGCCGAGGTCCTGCGCCGCGGTGCGGGCGACCTCACCCGCTTCGAGTAGGCAGGCCCGCCGACACCGCTGCCCGCGGGGCCGGCGGCACGAAGGCCGTGCATACGGGCGCGGACCGGGGGCAGACGGCTGCGTGGAGGTTGATATCCATGGGACCGTTGCTCGTTGTCCTACTGCTCGCACTGCTTCTGTTCGGTGCGGGATTCGCGCTCCATCTTCTGTGGTGGATCGCCGTGGTGGTACTCGTCCTGTGGCTGCTGGGGTTCTTCGCCCGCGGCACCCACACCAGCGGCCGCCGCGGCCGCTGGTATCGCTGGTAGCACCGGCCTCGAACGGTCGGCGGGGTGGTGGCGGCACAGCGGTGCGGCCGCCACCCCGCCGCCGTCCGGGGCACGGCCTCAGACCCTGGATGCCGCTTGTGTGGTTGTCTGGAAGGGAAGGGCCGGAGCCGGTACGGACGTCAGGGGCGCAGCGTGGTCCAGGGCAGGGACGCGGGCGGGCGGGCGATGCTCGCCGGTCTGCTGGACGCCAGCCACCTGATGCCGCTGGAGGCACTCGCGGACAAGACCGCTGAGCACGTCGGTGCTGCGGGGTTCACCGAGGTGCTCATCTACGTCGCGGACCTCACGGCCACGGGCCTGCATCTGCTGGAGGGCCGCGGCGGCGCGGGAGCGGGGGCGGAGCCGGACATCAGGATCGAGGGCACCGCGGCCGGACGCGCCTTCCAGTACGGCAGGCCGGTGGCTGCCGCGCCGGCCGACGCGGGCGGAGCCCACTGGTGGGTGCCGCTGGTCGACGGCACCGAGCGGGTGGGGGTGCTGCGGGTGCGGTCGGTGCACGACGACGACCGCGCACGGCAGGACGCGAACCGGCTGGCCGCGCTGCTTGCACTGATCATCGTCGGCAAGCAGGAGTCCAGCGACACCCTGGCCCGGCTGGTGCGGAACCGGCCGATGACCGTCGCCGCAGAGATGCAGTGGAATCTCATGCCGCAGCGCACCTACGCCGACGGGCGGGTCGTGATCGCCGCGTCCATGGAGCCCGCCTACGAGATCAGCGGCGACGCCTACGAATACGCCCTGGACGGGCCGCTCGCCCATCTGACGATCTTCGACGCGATGGGTCACGACACCGCCGCGGGCCTGTGCGCCGGGCTGGCGGTGGGTGCCTGCCGCAACGCCCGGCGGCAGGGCGAGGACCTGATCGCCAAGGGCGACGCGGTCGAGGCCGCGCTGATCGAGCAGTACGGCCAGGAGCGCTACGTCACGGGCATCCTGGCCACCCTCGACACCCGGACCGGCATGCTCAGCTGGGTCAACCGCGGGCACCTGCCGCCGATCCTCATCCGCGACAACCGCTGGACGAGCCATCTGCGCTGCACGCCCGGCCACCCCATGGGCACCGACCTGGGTCTGCCCGCCACGGTCTGCCACGAGCAGCTGCAGCCCGGCGACCGCGTCGTGCTCTTCACCGACGGCATCACCGAGGCCCGCCGACCGGGCGGCGCCGAGTTCGGCCGGGACCGCTTCACCGAATTCCTCATACGCCACCACGCCGACGGCCTCCCGCTGCCGGAGACGCTGCGCCGGCTGGTCCATGCGGTTCTGGAGTACCACGAGGGGCAGCTGCAGGACGACGCCACGGTCCTGATGTGCGAGTGGCTGGGCGCCTCGGGCGACACCGGGACCGCGGCGTCGCTGACCGGCCTTCCCGACGAGCCGGGGTTCTGACCGCGGGGGCCGGTGCGGTCAGCTGCCTGCCGCGTAGCAGCGCACGGTCACGGTCTGCCCGGGGCCCCACCACTGCTCGACGGTGTCGAGCAGCTCCCAGCCGAGCCGCTCGTAGAGGGCCACCGCCGCACCGTCGGATTCCACGACGTCCAGTACGGGGTGCAGGCCGCGCTCACGGGCCTCCGCGCCTGCGCCATCAGCAGCGCGCCGAGGCCGTGGCCGCGTGCGGCCGGCGCGACGAAGAGCCGGCCGACCACCGCGGCCTGGTCGGCGCGCACGCCCTCGCGGCGGCTCCACAGGGCGGCTGCCGCGTCGCCCGCCTCACTGCGGGACAGCCCGGCATGGCCGACGACCCGGCCGTCCAGTTCCGCGACCCAGGCCGCCAGCTGCGCGGACGGGGCCAGCCAGCGGGCCGGGCGGTCCGGCCAGTTCACCGGGTAGCCGTCGCGGGTGTGGACCTCCGCGAGCGCGGCGACGCAGGCGTCGAGGTCGGCGTCGGTCCTGCGGCGGACCGTGCGCCCTGGGCTGGCGGCTTTCGGGACGTTGTCGCTGCTCATCCGCCCCAGTAAACACCGCACCCCGGGTTCCCGGGACGCGCCGGGAGGGCTGTGCGTACGCGGTACTGCACTGGGCAGGCGAAGGGGACGGCCGGGAAAGGCCGGGGAAAGCCCCAGGAAGGCGGCCACCATGCCCAGAGGATCGAGTGCCAAGCGCGAGCGGCAGTACGAGCACATCAAGGACAGCGCCAAGCAGCGCGGCGAGTCCGAGAAGCGCGCCGAGGAGATCGCCGCGCGCACGGTGAACAAGGAGCGGGCGCGCTCGGGTGAGTCGAAGACCGCGAGCCGCACCTCGACGAAGGACATGTCCTCGTCCCGGCGCGGCGGGCAGCGCTCCCACTCCGGGTCGCAGGGTCCGACGAAGGACCAGCTCTACAACGAGGCCAAGCAGCGCAATCTCAAGGGCCGCTCCCAGATGAGCAAGGCCGAGTTGAGCAGGGCGCTCGGCCACTGAGGAGCACCGGGAGGACTTGTCATGCTCAGCATGTTGGCCCCGGCCGGGACGAGGTCCCTGGACGGGCTCTCCGCGGTGGTCACGGGTGGTTCGCGCGGGCTCGGGCTGCTGATCGCCGAGCAGCTGGTCGCGCGGGGCTGCGCCGTGACGATCGCGGCGCGTGACGGGGACGAGCTGGACAGGGCGCGCGAGTACCTGACGCGCGACCGGGCCGGCGCCGCCGTGCGGACTGCTCGGTGCGACGTGGCCGACCGCGGGCAGATGACCGCCCTGATGCAGGACGCGGCACTGGCACAGGGCGGCCTGGACGTGGTCGTGGCGAACGCGGGCATCATCCAGGTCGCGCCGCTCGACGCGCTCGGGCCGCGGGACTTCGCGTCGGCGTCCGACACGATCTTCATGGGCGCGGTGCACACGGCGCTCGAGGCGCTGCCCCGGCTGCGCCGCAGCCCGGCAGGCGGCCGGCTCGCGCTGATCGGATCGGTGGGCGGGCTGGTGGCCGCACCGCATCTGCTGCCGTACTCGTGTGCGAAGTTCGCGGTGGCGGGGCTGGCCGACGGGCTGCACGCCGAGCTGGCCGGCAGCAGTGTCAGCGTCACGGCGGTGCACCCGGGTCTCATGAGGACCGGCTCGCATGTGGCGGCCGAGTTCGGCGGGCGGCAGCAGCAGGAGTTCGGGTGGTTCTCGGCCGCGGCCGGCAGCCCGCTGCTGTCGATGGACGCCCGCAGGGCCGCCTCGCGGATCGTCACGGCCGTGGAGCGCCGCAGGACCCGTCTGGTGCTCACGCCGGCCGCGAAGGCGGCCGACCTCGGCCGCGGAGTGGCGCCGGTCCTCACCACGCGGCTCACCGCGCTGATGGCCCGGGCACTGCCCTCCGCCCCGTTCGACGACCGGGTTCCCACGATGGCGCCGGGCCGTGAGGTGGAGGCGGCGGCGGAGGCGGACCTGCCGCCGGTGCTGCGCAGGCTCCGCTCGTGGGGCAGCGCCCTCAACGACCGCGCCTCGGCACGCCTCAACCAGCGCGGCGGCGCCCGCCGCGGCCCGCAGCGGGGCCTTGCCTGAGGCCGTCTGCGCATCCGCGCACATCACCTCGGCGGCGGCCTGGCCGCCTCCGGCCGCAGTACACGGAAGGTGACGACCCATGACCGGGAAAGATCTTCGGGGACGCAGGGTACTCACAGTGGTCACCAACTACGGAGTCGAGCAGGACGAGCTGGTCGTGCCCGTCGAACGCCTGCGGGGCGGCGGTGCACAGGTCGACGTGGCGGCCGTGTCCGACGAGCCGGTGCGGACGCTGGTCGGCGACAAGGATCCCGGGCGCGAGGTCGATCCGACCACGACCCTCGACCGGACCGACACCGCAGCGTACGACCTGCTGCTGGTGCCGGGCGGCGCGCTGAACGCCGACCGTCTGCGGATGGAGCCCGCGGCTGTCGAGGCGGTCCGCGCCTTCGCCGGCTCCGGCCGCCCGGTCGCGGCGATATGCCACGGCCCGTGGGCGCTGGTGGAGGCGGACGTGCTGCGCGGCAAGACGCTGACGTCGTACCCGTCCCTGCGAACGGACATCGGCAACGCCGGCGGGCACTGGGTGGACAGCCCCGTTGTCAGCGACGGTACGGACGGCTGGGCTCTGGTCACCTCCCGCAGGCCGGACGACCTGGACGACTTCCTGCGGGAGGTCGAAGCGGCCCTGGCCGGGTGAGGGGACGGCGTTCACCAGGGATGTTCCGCAAGCAGCGGCCCCAGCGGGCCGAGGTGGAGGTTGAGGTCCGCACGCCGCAGCTGGTGGTGGTCGCACAGGTCGTCCATGGCCGCGTCGAGCTGCATCAGGGCGGTGCCCAGGCGCTCCTCCTGCTCGGGAGTGAGGTCGGCCTGGTCGAGGCGGCGGACGGCCTGGCGTTCGAGGAGCTGACGGACCAGCTCGATCAGGGTGAGGACGAGGGAGACCAGGTCACGGGCTGCGTTCCCGGGGTCGAGGTCCACGCGGACGTCGCTCACAGCGGTCCTCCGTCGCTCCAGGGGGCGGGAACCCGTTCGCTGACCGAGGCCAGCAGGGCGTGCAGGGACAGCCGGACGAGCGGCACGTCGGCGATCGCGATGACCAGGTCGCCGCTGATGACCACGCCGGTGGCCAGGACCCGGTCGAGCAGGTCGACCAGCGGCACGCCGAGCGGCGCACCACTGTCAGGACCCAGCCAGGGGACGACGTCGCCGCCGGCGGTCACGGCTCCTCGCCAAGGCTCGTGAAGGAGTACGGCACCCAGGGTCCTGAAACCTCGACGTGCACGTCGAGTCCCGCGTGCGCGCCGCCGAGGGCGCGGACCGCGGCGACCAGGTCGGTGGCCCTGCTGTCGTCCACCAGGAAGGCCGCGTTGAGCACCTGGGGCCGGTCCTTGCCGGTGATCGCGGTGCCGTGCGGTGTCCGGCGTACGGCGGCCACCGCGTGGGCCGCGGCTGCCTCGTGGACACGCCCCGCCACGCGCAGGAGGGCCTCGTGGCGGGCTTGCCGGTCCCGCTCCCTGCCGCGTACCCGGGCGAGGTACGCGGCCCCCGCACCTGGCCGGCCGGGGGCCGCTGCGGGGTCCTTGCCGTCCGCGGCCGGCGGCGCGGGGGCGTGCTGCGCCACGTGGACCTTCACCGCCCACTCCGCCCGTCCTTCGACCCGGTCGAGCACATCGAGGATGCGGTCGCGCCGGTCGGCCAGGGCGGCGGACGCCCGTCCTGAGGCGGTGAAGAGGGTGGCCAGCGGCAGGGGTACGACGGCGCCACCCGCCGCGGCCGCGGTGATCACGGCGTGGTGGGCGCGCGCACAGCGCTCGAGTTCCAGCGGGTCGCCGAGCCGCCGGCGCAGCGCCTCCTGGGTGAAGTCCGCGGCCGGCACGTCCTGGACGACGGCCTGCAGGTCGCCGCCCGGGAGCGGCAGGAGGCCGACGGCTCCCCCGCCGGCATGGCCGGGTGTCAGCGCCGGTGCCTGCCGCCCGCCGGTCCGCAGGACCGCGAAGACGCATGTGGCCATGGCGCCGCCGCCGGAAGTGCCGGTACGGGGGTGCCCCACGTCGGTGGCCGTCATGCGCTCTCCTTGGCCCGGTTGCGCTTCGGGGTGCCGGGCGGCCGGCCCTCCAACTCGGCCACCCGGCCGCGCAGTTCCTCGTTCTCCCGGGCCAGGGCGCTCTGCGCGGCGCGGGAGGAGAGGGCGGGGTCGGTCTCCCACCAGTCGATGCCGGCCTTCTTGGCCGTCTCCACCGACGAGATGAACAACCGCAGCCGGATTGTGAGCAGTTCGATGTCCAGCAGGTCGATCTTGATGTCGCCCGCGATGACGATGCCCTTGTCGAGGATGCGTTCCAGGATGTCGGCGAGGTTCGCCGTGGACGGAGTCGGGCTGTAGGGGGCGGTGGCGCCAGGGTGGTCGAGCGCGCTCATCTGCGACCCCGCCGGCTCTTGCGCGGCTCGTTCTCGTCCTCGTCCTCTTCTTCCTCGTCCTCCGCGTCTTCCCCGTCCTCGTACTCCCCCTCCTCGGGCTCCTCGTCCCAGTCCTCGTCCTCCGGCCCCTCGTCCGCCTCGTCGTAGGCGTCCTCGTCCTCGTCGTAATCTTCGCCGTTCTCGCCGTTCTCGCCGTCCTCAGCGGCCTCGTCGTCCTCCAGGCCCTCCTCGTGGGAGCGGACGACCTCGCCGTCGCGGACCTCGCCGCGCCAGCCCTCCAACTCCTCGTCCGCGTGGAGGGTGATGTGCCGGCCGAAGTGCTTGAGGTCGAGGCGGAGCCGTCGGCCCTGTGCCCGCCACAGGTTGCCGGTCTTCTCGAAGAAGCCGGCGGGGCTGTACTCCACCACGACCAGGATCCGGGTCAGGTTCTGACCGAGTTCGTGGAAGCTCACGCAGCCCGTTGTGCTGCCCTTGGCGCCCTCCGACGTCCACACGATCCGCTCGTCGGGAATCTGCTCCTGGATGGTCGCCTTCCAACTGCGGCTGGAGGGGCCGACCTTGACATTCCACGTGGTCGTGGTGTCGTCCTCCTGCGAGACGCCGTGCACGCCCTTGGTGAAGCCGCTGAAGTCCTCGAACTGCGTCCACTGGTCGTACGCCGTGCGGAGCGGCACACCGACGTCGATGGACTCCACGATGTTGACGGCCTTGATGCCGCCGCCCTTGCCGCCTCCTCCGCCGCCGCCTCCGACGGCGTCCTTGACCTTGCCGACCACCGCGTCCTTGGCGTCCTTGGCCTTCTGGCCGACCGCCGCCTTGAGCGGTGAGTCGCCGTGCAGGACCCGGCTGCCGATGCCGAGCAGGCCGCCGCCCTTGCCGCCGTCCTCGCCGCCGCCCTTGCCCTCGGCGATGTCGGAGAGCCGGTCTGTCAGGTCCGACACCTTGTCGCTCGCCTTGTCGACCCACCCTTGCGTCACATCGCTCAGGAAGTGGCCGAACTCCTCGCGGAGGTCGTCCAGTCCGGTGGGGGCGCTCGGCTTCTCCTTCTGCCTGGCCATGTCCGCCTACCTCCCGCGCCGGTTCGTCGTGGACCGCGACCGGCTCGACGCGGTCTTCTTCGCCGCGGTCTTCTTCGCGGTCCTCTTGGCCGGGCCGGTCTTCCCTGACCGGGTCTTCTTCGCGGCAGACTTCTTGGCCGCCGCCTTCTTCGCGGGCGCCTTCTTCCGGCCCTTGGCGGGCGCCTGGCGGCGGTCCGACGAGTCCTGCGCCGCCTCCTCCTCGTCCTCCTCCTCCGCTTCGCCGGCCTCGTCCGCCTCGTCCTGCGGGGGCTCCCCCAGCAGGTCCTCGCGCCCGCGCTCGCGGAGCGTGTCGGCGAAGGCGGCGAAGCGCCGGTCGGCGGACGTGGACGCCGCGGCGCGTGCGGCGTCCAGGAGGTCCCCGCCGATCTGCTCGCGCAGCCCGGCCAGTTGGGGGCTCTCCCGCAGCTGGCGCAGTCCTTCCGCGGCGAGCGCCGCCGGTGTGAGTCCGAAACGGCGGCCGGCCAGGAAGGTGCCGATCGCGAAGGCCATCTTCGCCTTGCGCGTACGCCCGAGGACGTATCCGCCGGCCACTGCCGCGGCGATCGCGGCCCTGCACGTACTGTTCATCAACGAGCACCTTTCGCGGGGTGGGGCGTCATCTGCCGCCGGTCAGCGGGCGGTCGAGCAGGTCGAGCAGCCGTTCTTCCGCCGCCTCGAACCGCTCGTCGTCGATCTCGCCCTCGTCGTAGGCGCGGTGGAGGGCGGCGAGCCGCGCACGGAGCACGGCGGGGTCGTACATCTCGGCCTCCGCTGCGTCCTGCAGGACGCCGGCGATCCAGCTGACCCCCTGGACCGGGGCGAGCGGCAGGAAGAGCAGGCCCTTGAGTACGCCCATGTCAGGCCCCGGCGGGAGCGGGCAGCCCGGAGAAGCTGTAGCAGGGCAGGGGTCCGGTGAGCCGGAGTTCGGCGCGGTCGGCGAGCTTTTCCGCGGCGCTGTCGAAGGCCGCACGGCATGCGGCGACCCGGTCCGCGGCGACCAGGAAGGAGGCGTTGAGGACGCAGCCCGGTACGTCGGGGCCCGGCGCCACCTCGTCGGCCAATGCCGTGAGGGCCGCTGCCACCTGCTGCGCGGCCCCGGCGGCCCGCCGCCGCAGGCCGGCCATGACGGCCTCGCCGAGCCTGATGCTCACGTCGTATCCGGGACGCCGCCGGCTCTCCTGCTGCAGCCGCTGCAGGCGCGGGTCCGAGCGGACCAGGTCGGCGAGCCCCGCTTCCACCGGCGACGCCTTGAGATTCAGCTCGCAGCGGCCGGCCACCCGCTCCAGTGCCGACGTGTAGCCGGCGGCGTCGGCGTGCAGCCTTGCGGTCACCGCCGCCTCGTCGGCGACCACGACGCCGAAGCGGGTGGGCAGCAGCGGACCCGCGGCGGCCACCGCGAGCAGCACGCTCTGATGGGCCTGCACATACCTGCGGCGGGCGCGCAGGCCCTCGGGGGCGTCGCCGACCACGGCTGCCAGGTCCCCCGCGACGAGTTTGCGCACCTTGCCCGGGGGGTCGCCGACACCGCGGGCGTCGCGGGGGACGGGCACCTCGGCCCGTGTCACTCCGTACAGATAGATGCTCACGCGTGGTCAGCCTTCGTCGTCGCGGTGCCGGGAACGGGTCTTGCTTCCTGAGGACTTGGCGGAGCTGCGGCGCCTGGCCGGCTTGCGGTCCTCCTCCTCGTCGTCGTGTCCGTCGCTGATGCCGAGTGCGTCCTTGACCTTGCCGCCCACCGAGTGCGCGGCCTTCTTGGCGCCGGCGCGGCCCACGGAGCCGGCCCCGCCGAACAGCTCGGGGACGGTGCGGCTGGTGGAGTCGTGGTCGAGGTCCAGCCGGTTGCAGATCTCGGCGAAGCGCAGATAGGTGTCCACGCTCGCCACGACGATGCGGGCGTCGACCTTCAGGATCTCGATGCCGACCAGGGACACCCGGAGGAAGACATCGATGACGATGCCCCGGTCGAGGATGAGGTCCAGGACGTCGTAGAGGGTGCCCGCGCGGGGTGCGCAGACGACTTCATCGGCTATGACGGTCACGGCGGCACGCTTCTTTCGGTCGGGGGGACTCCCTGCGGAGCCCGCTCGGCTGGGTCATGCGTCGACGGCTCCCCGGCGGTAGCGGCGGACCCGGCGGTAGCCGCGGAGCGTGCCGTCACCGGCCAGGTCCACCTCGTAGGTCGCCAGCAGGCTCGTGGTGTCGGGGATCCGCGGGACCTCCACCACGTCCACGCACACGCGCCAGCCGTGGTCGTCGGCAGGTGCGACCTCGGAGCAGCCCTCGGCCGTGTGGCCGATCAGCTTGCTGAGGCCGCGGGCCGCACGCTGGGCGGCGTCCTCGGCGCCCTTGACCCGCGTGGAGCGGGTGCTGCCTGGGCGGGCGGCGGGCTTGGACGAGCGGGCACGTTGTTCTGCCATGCCCCCAGCCTCGGGTGCCCGGCGGCAACCCGCACACGCGAGTGGACCACCTGGGGGCACGGCCCCCGCGGCGGCGCCCGCCGGTCCGCGGCAGGATGGCGTCATGGAAGGTGGCAAGGCCTGCGCGCTCGTGGTGGTCGACATGATCAACACCTACGGCCATCCGGACGCGGACCTGCTGGTCGAGTCGGTGCGGGAGGTGCTGCCCGCCGTCACCCGTGCGCTGGCGGGCGCGCGTGGGCACGGCGTGGAGGTCATCTACGTCAACGACAACTTCGGGCGCTGGCGCTCGCACCACGACGAGCTGGTGGCCGCCGCGCTGGACGGCCCGCACGCGGAGCTGGTGGAGCCGCTGCTGCCCGACGAGGAGTCGCTCTTCGTGGTGAAGGCCCGTCACTCGGTCTTCTACCAGACGCCGCTCGAGTACCTGCTCCAGCAGCAGGGCATCGGCCACATCGTGCTGTGCGGCCAGGCCACCGAGCAGTGCGTGCTGTACTCGGCGCTGGACGCGCACATCAGGCACCTGGAGGTCACCGTGCTGCGCGACGCCGTCGCACACATCCACGCCGACCTGGCGGAGGCGGCGCTGCGGATGATGGAGCGCAACATGGGCGCGCGCCTGACCGCCGTCGACGACATGCGGTGGTGACCGCCTCCCCGGCCTTCACCGCCCGTCGGCAGCCGGCGGCGCGGGGCCGGTGACGGGGGCGGAGGCCGCGGTCGACGGGGCGGGGGCGGGGCGGCCGTCGCCGCGTCTGGTCAGCCGGATGCCGGCGATGCCCGTCTTGAACAGCGGCTGCTTGGACGCGGGGTCCCAGTCGGTGATCGTGGTCTCGTTGGCAGCCCGGTGGGCGCCGGAGCCTTCGGCGCCGCCGGGTACGTCCCAGTAGCCGTAGTGGAAGGGCAGGAACAGCACACCGGGCCGGGTGCCGCTGACCCTGACCCTGGCGTGGACCGTGCCGCGGGGGCTGCCGACCTCGGCGAGGTCGCCCTCGGCCAGCCCGAGCCGGCCCGCGTCGGCGCTGCTGACCTCGACCCACACGTCGGGTGCGGCGGCGTCGAGCTGCGGGACGCGGCCGGTGTTGGTACGGGTGTGGAAGTGGTGGATGGTGCGGCCGGTGGCCAGCCAGAACGGGTGGTCCCGGTCCGGCGTCTCGGGCGGGGGCGCGTAGGCGGCAGCGCGCAGCACCGCCTTGCCTTCGGGGTTGAGCGAGCGCTACTCGTCCTCGCCCGCCGCCTCACCGCTCAGCAGATCCTTGCCGTACGTCTCGCACACGTCGGGGTGCGCCCACCAGGTGCCGCCGGCGTACAGGCGCTCGGTGCCGTCGGGGTGCCGTGCCGTGCACGGCCACTGGATGCCGCTGGGCGCGGCGCGCAGCCGCTCGTGCGACAGGCCCGAGTAGTCGCAGGGGCGGCCGGCGATGCACCGCTTCCACGCCTCGAAGGCCGAGGGCCCGCCTGCCGCGCACCCCCGCGATCCGGCCGCCGGCGACCGCGATGTCCATGGCGTCGCCGTTGGAGTGCAGCAGCGAGGCGGAGCGGACCCACGCCTCCACGTCCTCGGGTTCGACGCCGTCGGCCGGCTGGGTGTCCACCCGCTCCGGCCGGCGGCCCCCTGCGGGGAAGGGTGTTCTGGCGCCCCGGGGCTCTGCGATGCGGTCCGTCGCCGGCTTCATCGGCCTCGTCCGTCCTTCCTCGCGGTGGTGCGTCCGGGCTGTGCGCCGGCGGCGGCACGCCGCTCAGTGCCGCACGGGCGGCGGGGTGCGCAGGCGTACGTACACCTGGCCGTCCTGCAGGCGCGTGTCGAAGACCGGCTGGGGGGCGGTGGCCGGGCCGGTCGCGTTCCAGCCGTCGGCGAGGCGGAAGGAGCTGCCGTGCCACGGGCACTGCAGGCAGCCGTCCTCGACGCTCCCCTCGGACAGCGGGCCGCCGTCGTGGCTGCACCGGTCGGCCAGGGCGCGGCAGGAACCGTCGCCGTCGCGGACCACCGCGACCGGCACCTCGCCCACCATGCGGCGCACCGGCTGTTTGTGCGGGATCTCCGCGAGGGGGCCGACCGGGGTCCAGCCGGGCGGTACGAGGTGCGGTACGTCCTCGGCGTGGTTGGCGCCCGCCGCCTGACGGTACGCCAGGTGGCCGCCGGCCGCGGCGGCCACGCCCAGCGTGCACAGCCCGGCGAGCGCGTACGCCCGCCCGCGCAGCCCGTGGCCGGTCAGCCGCGCCGCGAGGGATGCGCTGTAGCACGTGACGGCGCCGACGTTCAGTGCGGCGTGCAGCAGGCCGACACGCGCCTGCGGCCTTTCCAGTTCGGCCCAGTCGACGAGCCCGGCGGCAGCGGCGGGCACGGCCCCCGCGAGTCCCACCGCGACGAGCAGCCCCGCGGCGCGGCCGCCGCCCGGTTTCGAGTCGAGCACCGCCGCCGAGATCCAGGCGCCGACGGGCACTTCCACCAGCACGGGGTGCACCGGGTGGCCCAGCCAGCGGCCGTGCAGCAGGTCCCTGCCCTTGCCCAGGGGGACGGCGCGGACCGCGCGCCGCAGCGCCTCGGCGAGCGCGTCGAGCGGCTCGGCCCGCTCGACGCGGCCCATCAGCGCGAGGACGCGCCCGGGCTCCTCGGGATCGGGCAGGGCGTGCCGCAGCACCGTCCCGGCCGTCGTGGTCGTCCTCACCGGCCTTCACCCCTTCTCCGTGCTTCTGCCTGTCTCTCCGTGCTTCTGCTGTACTTCTGTGTGCTTCTGCGTGCTTCTGCATGTGCGGCCGGCGCGTGGACGGCCCTCGCGGGCCTGCGCCGTGCCTGCGGCGTCACCGCCGCCGCGGCTGGCCTTCGTCCCGGCTCGGCGCCCGCTCCGCCGGCCGGCGGGCTCCGCGGGCGGGCCCCGCGTCCTGGGACGACCGCCCGCCGGCCGGCCCGGGACCGCCCTGGCCCTGCAGGTCGGGGGTCGCCGTCCGGGGCGGCAGATCGGGTGTGACCTGCGCGTTCCGATACGTGCTCACAGTTTCACCCCCGCCCGGTCAGTGGTGTCCGTGCGCGGTGTCCGACGCGCCGCCGAAGAGCCGTGCCAGCGCCCGGAAGGGCAGCGTCATGACGGTCGCAACGGCGCTGCCGACCGACCTGAGGACGTCTGCGATGGCCTTTAACACGGTGGTCTCCTCCGCTCCTGGAAGGTCCCCGGCCGTTCTCCCGGCCGGCCCCCGACACCGTTCGGCTACCCCGCGAGCCGCGGACCATGGGTGCCGGTGTCATCCGCCGGCCAGGCCCCGCTGGACGCGGCTGGCGAGGGCGTTCACCGGCGGGAGCGACATCGCGGCCCGGGCGGCGTTCGCGCCGGGGGCGCCGTGGACGGCGCCCCCGCTGTCGACCTCCAGGGCGAGCCGGGCGGGGCGCTGCTGCTCGCGTACGACGGTGGTGCCGGACACCGACCACGGCCCCAGCTCGACGTCGTGCTCCAGGCTCGCCCCCTCCTGCGGCCACTCCCCCGTACCGCCGTGCGAGCGCGAGGTCCCGGCGACCCAGTCCGCGTAGGCGCTGCGGTCGGCGAGGACCGCCCACACCTCCTCGCGCGGGCGTCTGACCCAGGTGGTGGCGAACAGCCATGGTGCCCTCCGGGGGTGGGGGTGTCGGACTCCTGCGCCCTGTGGACACGCATTTTCCCGCAAGATCGGGCAAAACACCCGGAGACGTTCCGTTTCGCGGTGGATGCGCCGGGCAGCCGCACTGGAGGCCGCCGGGGTCCGGTGACGGGCCGGGGGCGGCCGGGAGACCAGCCGACAGGCACGTCCGGAGGAAGGTGCAGCAATGCGCGCCACCGTATGGCACGGCAAGCGGGACGTCCGGGTGGAGCACGTCCCCGATCCACGCATCCAGGAGGACACCGACGCCGTCATCCGCATCACCTCGTCCGGGCTGTGCGGCTCGGACCTGCACCTGTACGAGGTGCTGACGCCCTTCATGACACCGGGTGACATCCTCGGGCACGAGCCGATGGGCATCGTGGAGGAGACCGGTCCCGCGGTGCGCAACCTCAAGGCCGGCGACCGGGTGGTGGTGCCCTTCCAGATCGCCTGCGGCACCTGCTGGATGTGCTCGCGCGGCCTTCCCACGCAGTGCGAGACCACGCAGGTCACCGAGTACGGCATGGGGGCGCAGCTGTTCGGCTACACCAAGCTCTACGGGGCGGTGCCGGGCGCGCAGGCGGAGTATCTGCGGGTCCCGCAGGCGCAGTTCGGCCCGATCAAGGTGCCGCACGGCCCCGACGACGACCGCTTCGTCTACCTCTCCGACGTGCTGCCGACCGCCTGGCAGGCGGTGCGGTACGCCGACGTGCCGGACGGCGGCAGCCTCGCGGTGCTCGGGCTCGGCCCGATCGGCGCGATGTCCTGCCGGATCGCCCGGCACCTGGGCGTCGGCACGGTCATCGGCGTGGACCTGGTGCCGGAGCGGCTGGAGCGGGCGCGCGCCGACGGGGTGACCGTCCTCGACCTGCGCGAGCACACCTCGCGCGACGACCTGGTGGACGCGGTCAAGGACCTGACCGACGGGCGCGGGCCTGACGCGGTGATCGACGCGGTCGGCACCGAGGCGCACGGCAGCCAGGCGGCCCGCCTGGCGCAGACCGCGGCGGGCCTGCTGCCCTCGTCGTGGGCGGAGAAGCTCATGCAGGTCGCGGGTGTCGACCGGATGGCCGCGCTGGACCTGGCCATCGCGCTGGTGCGGCGCGGCGGGACCATCTCGGTCAGCGGTGTCTACGGCGGTGCGGCCGACCCGCTGCCGCTGCTCACGATGTTCGACAAGCAGGTCCAGCTGCGCATGGGGCAGGCCAATGTGCGGGCCTGGACGGACGACATCCTGCCGCTGCTCACCGACGACGACCCGCTGGGCGTGGACGGCTTCGCCACGCACCATGTGCCGCTCGACGAGGCGCCGGACGCGTATGCGACGTTCCAGAAGAAGGAGGACGGCGCCGTCAAGATGCTCTTCCAGCCCTGACACGCTGCCCTGACGCCCTGCGCCGACAACCTGGTGTTCTGACCGCCCGGGACCCTTCAGTCCCGGGCGGTCAGCCGTCCGAGCGGGCAGGCGTCCAGCTGCCCGAGCAGGTGCGCGGGCGAGCGGTAGACCCGGGCGGCGCCGGCCTCCAGCAGCTCCTCGCGTGAGTAGCCGCCGCCGGTGAGCACGCCCAGGCCCGTCACGCCGGCCTTGCGGGCGGACTCCAGGTCCCACACCGCGTCCCCGACGAAGACGGCACGTCCGGGCGGCACACCGGCCCGGTCGAGCGCCTGGCGCACGATGTCGGGCGCGGGTTTGCTGGAGTCGACGTCGTCGGCGGTGGTGACCGCGTCGACGGCGTCCCCCGCGCCGAGGGACTGGAGCATCACGTCGGCCTCCTTGCCCGACGCGGAGGAGGCCAGGACGACCCGCAGGCCGCGGCCGGCGCAGGCCCGCAGCAGGTCGGCGGCGCCTTCCAGCGGCGCCAGGCGCGACCAGAACTGGGCGTAGAGCGCGTCGTGTGCGCTCGTCAGCGCGGTGTCCCCCGCACGGTCGCGGTCCTCGCCCGCGAGGGCGTCGAGCAGGTGGTCGCTGCCCATCCCGACGGCCCGCTGGATGTCGGTCATCGCCACGGTGCGCCCGCTCTGCCGCAGCGCCTCCCACCAGGCGACGGTGTGCAGCTGCACGGTGTCCATCAGTGTGCCGTCGACGTCGAAGAGCGCCGCGCCGCGGCCGGAAGTCCCGTCGTGCGCCATGTGCGCCTCCCTCGCCCGGTCCGGTGAGCGGGTGCCCGCTCACCCCGGCGGGTACCCGGTGGGGGAGGCCGCATTCACCGCCCGGCTCCGGGGCCGGGGTTTGGCGCCCGGTGCCGGGGAAAGCCGGTGGGTCTGTGGCGGTGGCGGAAGGAGCGCGGTGAGCGGACGGAGGAGCTCCGCGGAGCACGGGCCGGACGAGGGCCGCGGGCTGGATCCGTTCGGACCCCGGTCGCTGCGCGACTACGCCCTCGTGGCCGACGGGGAGCGCGGTGCGCTGCTCGGGCCGCAGGGCGAGTACGTGTGGATGTGCGCGCCGCGCTGGGAGTCCGGTGCCGTCTTCTCGTCCCTGATCGGCGGGCGCGGCGGGTACGCGCTGGCGCCGGTGGGCCGCTACGTCGCGGGCGGCTACTACGAGGAGGGCTCGCTGATCTGGCACAGCCGGTGGGTCACCCGCGACCACGGGGTCGTGGAGTGCCGGGAGGCGCTGGCATTCCCCGGCGACCCGCACCGGGCCGTGCTGCTGCGCCGGGTGCTGCCCCAGGAACGCCCGGCGGCTTTGCGGGCGCTGCTGGAGCCGGCCGCGGACTTCGGCGACGGGCCGCTGCGCGATGTGCGGCGCGACGAGCACGGTGTGTGGCACGGCAGGGCGGGCGGGCTGTGGCTGCGCTGGTCCGGGGCCGCAGAGGGTGCGCGCCCGGTCGACGGGGGCCTGGAGCTGGACCTCGCGCTGTCGCCCGGCACAGGGTGCGATCTGGTGCTGGAGTTCTCCGACCGGCCGCTGGAGGGCGAACCGCCCGACCCCGGGCGTGCCTGGGCGGCGACCCGGGCCGCGTGGCGCGACGCGGTGCCCGGCCTCGGGCATGCGCTGGCACCCGGCGACGCCAGGCGTGCCTACGCCGTCATGCGCGGCCTCACCGGCCGGGCTGGGGGCATGGTGGCCGCCGCGACGACGAGCCTGCCCGAGCGGGCCGAGGAGGGCCGCAACTACGACTACCGGTACGTGTGGATCCGCGACCAGTGCTATGCGGGCCAGGCGGTCGCCGCAGCGGGCGCGTACCCGCTGCTGGACGACGCGGTGCGCTTCGTCACCGCCCGGCTGGCCGAGGACGGTGCGCGGCTGCGGCCCGCGTACACCGGCGGGGGACTGCCGATCCCCGGGCAGCGGCGGCTGGACCTGCCGGGCTATCCCGGCGGCTTCGACCTGGTGGGCAACCAGGTCAGCGGGCAGTTCCAGCTGGACGCCTTCGGCGAGTGCCTGCTGCTGCTCGCCGCCGCGGCCCGGCACGGGCGGCTGGACGCGGACGGGTGGCAGGCCGCGCTGACCGCCGCCGAGGCCGTCGGGAAGCGGTGGCAGGAGCCGGACGCGGGCATCTGGGAGCTGTCGCCGCGGCACTGGACGCACAGCCGCCTGGTCTGTGCGGCGGGTTTGCGGGCACTGGCGGGCGCGGGCGCACCGGCGCGGCGGGCGGCCCGCTGGAACGCGCTGGCCGATGCGATCGTCGCCGCGACCGACCGGGGCGGCCTGCACCCGTCGGGCCGCTGGCAGCGCGCCCCCGACGACCCGCGGGCGGACGCGGCCCTGCTGCTGCCCGCGCTGCGGGGCGCCGTCCCCGCGGACGACCCGCGCAGCACGGCGACGCTCGACGGGTATCTGGCGGAGCTGGCCGACGACCACTTCGCCTACCGCTTCCGGCACGACGGGCGCCCGCTCGCGCACGCCGAGGGCGCGTTCGTGATGTGCGGCTTCGTCGTCGCGATGGCCGAGCAGCAGCAGGGCAGGACCGGGTCCGCGTACCGCTGGTTCGAACGCAACCGGGCGGCCTGCGGCCCGGCCGGGCTCTACGCCGAGGAGTACGACGTGGCGCAGCGCGAGATGCACGGCAACCTGCCGCAGGCGTTCGTGCACGCCATGATGCTGGAGGCGGCGGCGCGGCTGGCCCCCGGCTGAGCTGCGGCTCAGCAGCGTAGTGCGGAGCGGCCGTCGCCCCATGCGGCCAGCAGGCGGGCGGACAGGCGGTCCTCCAGGTAGGTCGTGGCGTCCGCGCCGAAGGCGACGTCGGCGGACAGCTCCGGCTCTGCGGACAGCAGTCCGTCCACGACCTGGTGGCGTACGACCTGCTCGTGCACCGCGTCGGCCTCGACGTGCTCGTCGTAGAAGCGCTGGGCCGCCGCACCCGCCCCGGCGCGGCGCAGGCCGGCCGCCAGGTGCCGGGAGCCCGGCGAGGAGGTGACCTCGACCCAGGCGAAGTGGCCCACCAGTGCGCCGCGCAGGTCGCGGTGGAGGCCCAGCAGCGACATCAGGTCGACCACCGCAAGCATCTCGGCCGGCGCCCGGTCCAGGTAGCGGCCGTATGCGGGATCGAGTCCCAGGTCGGCCATGAGGTCGGCGAACAGCCGCGCGTGCACCTGGTCCGCGCGGCCCGCGCCGAACTCGTCGTACTCGATCGCGGCCATGGCCGCCTTGGCCTGCCCGTGCAGGCGGGGCAGGACCCAGGCGTGCGGGTCGGCTTCCTTGAGGTGGTAGAGCGACCGCATGGCGGCGTACTGGCGGAAGTGGTCGAGGTCGCCGTGCCGCCGCAGGTGGTGGGAGACCGAGCCGGCCGGGTCGGCGGGCTCGGTGAGCAGTTCCGCGAAGACCTCCGCGGGTGTCCGCGGCCCCGGCACGTCCCGGCGGAGCGCGGCGAGGAAGCGGTCCTCCAGGGCGCCGCGTACGGCCAGCAGGGCGGGGTCCCACTCACGGTCGCCGCCGACGCCCGCGAAACCGCGGTAGTGCAGCTCGTAGAGCACGTACAGGGCCAGGTGCAGGTCGTCGCCGTAGGGGTCGGCGTCCGCGGCACGGCCGTGCAGGGCGGGGCCGGGCTCACGCCCGGTGCGCAGCGCCCGGAGCACACCGTGGGAGAGCGGGCCGCGCGGTGCGGGAAGCGCGGGCTCCCCTGCGCCGGACCGCCGGACCGTCGCGGTCACCGCCCGCCGTCCTCTTCCCGGCCTGTCGGGCGCGGCCGGCGGGCGCGGTGGCTGGTGTCGCACCACGGGTAGGTCGCGCTGCGCCGGCAGGTGCAGATCGCGACGGCGAAGCGCCGTGAGACGGCCACGGTGCCGTCGTCGGTGACGACCTCGACCGGTCCTTCCACCACGACCGGGCCGCCGCGCTCGACGGTGATCCGGCGCGGCCGCGGGGACTGCGCGTGCTCATCGGCGTTCCGCACGGATCACCACCAGCTCCTCCTCGTCGTCGGCCGCCGCCAGCAGGCCGCGGGCGCGCAGCCAGGGCAGCCGGGAGCGCAGCACCGGCCCGAGCGGGACCCGGGTGCGGGCTCCGACGCGGGCCGACAGGCCCAGGGCGGCCAGCTGGTCGACGGTGGCCTGCGGGCCGCACAGCGCGGAGTGCACCATCAGCAGCACACCGCCGGGCCGCAGCAGCCGCGCGGACGCCGTGCACAGCGCCTCCACGACCTGCCGGCCGTCGGGGCCGGCGTTCCAGGCGCGCTCGGCCCGGTGCGCCGCGGCGGCCCGCCCGGCGGGCACGTACGGAGGGTTGCTGACGACGACGTCGTAGGTGCGCCCGCCGGCGCGGCGCCCGGGACGGCGGATGTCGCGCCGGTGCACCTCGATGCTGTGCCCGCCCCGCAGGGCGTTCACCCGGGTCACCGCGAGGGCGCGCCAGGAAATGTCCACGGCCTCGACGTGCCCGCCGAGCCGGGACGCGTACAGCGCGAGGGCGCCGCTGCCGGTGCCGACGTCCAGCACGTCGCTGCCCGGTACGACCTCGCGGCTCAGCGCCGCCGCGAGCAGCGCGGTGTCGGCCTGCGGCCGGTAGACGCCGGGCAGGCGCCAGACCCGGTCCAGCGCCGGCGCGAGCGACGGTGCCTGCACGGTGGGGGCCTGGTACGTCACGTCGGCTCCTCTCGTCCGGACGCGGGCGGGACTCACGGCCGGTCAGCTCGGCGGGTGGGGGGCGTCGCGCAGCACCCGCGCGAGGTGGGCGGTGTTCGCCGCGACCGTGGCGGCGGCCCGCACGCTGGGGTCGCCGCTGACGTTGTGCTCCCCCCGCGCCGCCGGCACCTGCTCCGCCGGCAGCTGGGAGCTGGAGGGGGCAGGCCCGGGCTCGGGGGTGCAGATCGGGGCGGGTACTGGCAATTCGTCCTGATGGGTCATATCTGGCGGGTAACCGCCTCGCCCGGTGCGAAACATCGGCGGGGCGCCGGTGGGCGCTCAGGCGGCGGTCTGGAGGGCGGGGAGCACCTTGGTGCGGTAGGCGTCGAAGAACTGGCGCTGGTCGGGGCCGACCTGGCCGACGTACACCTCGTCGAAGTCGGCCTCGGCGTAGGCGCGGACGGCCGCCAGGTGCTCGTCCGGGTCGTCGCCGAAGGTGCCGGCCGCGGCGACGGTGTCGCGGTCGACGAGGGTGCGGGCCTGCTGGAAGTGCTCGGGGGTGGGCAGGATCTGGTTGAGTTCGCCGGGCAGCTGCTCGGTGGCCCACAGCCGGTGCACGGTGTCGATCGCGCGGTCCCGGTCGGTGTCCCAGCACACCTTCAGGCCGCCCACGGCGGGCTTGTCGCCCCCGCCACCGCGCCGGAAGCTCGCGACCAGGTCGGCGTCGGGCTTCATGGTGACGAACCCGTCGCCGACCCGGCCGGCCGTGGCTGCCGCCAGCGGACCGAAGCCGGACACGTAAAGCGGCGGCGGCTCGTCGGGGCGGGTGTAGAGGCGGGCGTTCTCCACGGTGTAGTGGGGGCCGCGGTGGGTGACCTGCTCGCCGGTGAAGACCTTGCGGATGACCTGCACCGCCTCCTCCAGCATCTGCATGCGCACCGGTGCGTCCGGCCAGGCCTGGCCGGTGATGTGCTCGTTGAGGGCCTCGCCGGTGCCGATGCCGAAGCGGAAGCCGCCCTCCAGCATGGCGGCGGCGGTGGCCGCGGCCTGGGCGTTGACCGCGGGGTGGATGCGCACGGTCGGGCAGGTCACGAGCGTGGTCACCGGCAGCGACGTGACCTGGGACAGCGCGCCGATCACCGACCAGACGAAGGGGCTCTCCCCCTGCTCGTCGATCCACGGGTGGTAGTGGTCGGAGACTGCCAGTGCGGTGAAGCCGGCCTGCTCGGCCATCCGTGCCTGTTCCAGCAGGTCCCGCGGGGCGAATTCCTCGCAGGACAGGAAGTAGCCGTAACGCGTCATGGGGGGCCTCCCTCAGCGGTGCTGCCCGGTCGTTGCTGCCCTGCGCGTGCCCGATCGGCGGGCGGTCATGCGCACGGCAGGGTCCGTACGCCGTCGCCGCCCGCGTGTCCTGCGGCGGCGGAATGCCCGGATTACCTCGTCGGCCTTCGGGCAGCCGACCTTTCATGAGCACTGTCGAACGTCCGACGCCCACCGCCGCCGACAGCACGCAGGACCTGGCCGCGCTGGAGGAGGCGCTGCGCGCCGAGGTGGCGGGTGAGGTGCGCTTCGACGCGGGGAGCCGGGGCGCCTATGCCACGGACGGGTCGAACTACCGGCAGGTCCCGCTCGGCGTGGTGGTGCCCCGGGACGTCGAAGCGGGGGCGGCGGCGGTCGCGGTGTGCGCCCGCTTCGGCGCCCCGCTGCTGTCCCGCGGCGGCGGGACGAGCCTTGCGGGGCAGTGCACCAATGCGGCCGTCGTCATCGACTGGACCAAATACTGCGACGGCGTGGTGTCCGTCGACCCCGAGGCCCGCACCTGCATCGTCGAGCCGGGGGTCGTGCTGGACGACCTCAACCGGCAACTGGCCGCCTGCGGGCTGATGTTCGGCCCGAAGCCGTCGACGCACAGCCACTGCACGGTCGGCGGCATGGTCGGCAACAACTCCTGCGGGGCGTCGGCCCAGGCGTACGGCAAGACCGTCGACAACGTGCGGCGGCTGGAGATCCTGACATACGACGGTGTGCGCTGCTGGGTGGGACGGACCTCGCCCGAGGACTTCGACGCGATGACGGCCCTGGGTGACCGGCGTGCCGAGCTGTACGCGGGGATGCGCCGCATCGGGGACCGCCATCTGGCCGACATCCGCCGGGGTTTCCCGAAGATCCCGCGCCGGGTCTCCGGCTACAACCTGGACGACCTGCTGCCGGAGAACGGCTTCCATGTCGCGCGCGCCCTGGTCGGCAGCGAGGGCACCCTGGTGACGGTGCTGCACGCCGAGCTGGAGCTGGTGCCGGTGCCCGCGGCCGACGCGATGCTGATCCTCGGCTACCCCGATATCTGCGCCGCCGCCGACGACGTCCAGCGGGTACTGGCGAACAGCTCACCGGCCCAGCTGGAGGCGCTGGACGACCGGATGGCGCAGTTGATGCACGAGGAGGGCAGCCATACGGAGTCGCTGCGGACCTTCCCCGAGGGCGGCAGCTGGCTGCTGCTGCAGTTCACCGGCGACGACCAGCAGGCGGCCGACCGGCAGGCGGAGGAGCTGCTGCACGCACTGGGCAGGAGCAAGGACGACCCCGACGTGGCGCTGTCCGACGACACCGCACGCGAGCAGCGCATGCTCAAGGCGCGCGAGGCGGGCCTCGGTGTGACGGCCCGCCCGCCGGACGAGCGCGAGACGTGGGAGGGCTGGGAGGACTCGGCGGTGCCGCCGGAAAAGCTCGGCGGCTACCTGCGCGACCTCAAGGGCCTGTTCGAGCGCTTCGGCTACGACCACCCGTCCCTCTACGGGCACTTCGGGCAGGGCTGCGTGCACACCCGCATCCCCTTCGGGCTGCGCACCGCGGAAGGCGTCGCGCGCTTCCACGACTTCCTGCGGGCCGCCGCCGACCTCGTGGTGTCCTACGGCGGTTCGCTGTCCGGTGAGCACGGCGACGGGCAGGCACGCGGGGAGCTGCTGTGCACCATGTACGGCGACGAACTGGTGGGCGCCTTCGGCGAGTTGAAGGCGCTGTTCGACCCGCGCGACCGGATGAACCCCGGCAAGGTCGTCGGGCCGCACGCCGCCGACCAGGACCTGCGGCTCGGTGCGGACTGGCGCCCGCACGACGACTCCGACGCGCGGTTCGGCTACACCGAGGACGGCGGCTCCTTCAACCAGGCCGTCATGCGCTGCGTCGGCATCGGCAACTGCCGCAGCCACCAGGGCGGGGTGATGTGCCCCTCCTACCGGGCGACAGGCGAGGAGGAGCACTCCACGCGCGGCCGGGCCCGGCTGCTGTTCGAGATGATCGGCGGCCACGAGGACTCGCCGGTCACCGGCGGCTGGCGCTCCCCCGAGGTCAAGGACGCCCTCGACCTGTGCCTGGCCTGCAAGGGCTGCAAGTCGGACTGCCCGGTGGGCGTCGACATGGCCACGTACAAGGCGGAGTTCCTGTCCCACCACTACCGGGGCCGGCTGCGTCCCGTCGCGCACTACGCGCTGGGCTGGCTGCCGCTGTGGGCGCGTGCGGCACAGCTGGCACCGGGCGTGGTGAACGCGGCGCTGCGCGCGCCGGGGCTGGCCGCGCTCGGCAAGCGGATCGCCGGGGTCGCGGAACGGGACGCGCCGCTCTTCGCCGGCGAGTCCTTCGTGCGGTGGTGGCGCGAGCGCGGCACCCCCGAGCCCGAACCGGGCGACCCGCGGGCGGTGCTGCTGTGGCCCGACACGTTCAGCACGTACTTCCACCCGGCGGTGGCCCGCTCGGCGGTCCGCGTGCTGGAGAGCGCCGGCTTCCGGGTCGCGGTGCCGCACGAGAGCGTGTGCTGCGGCCTGACACTGATCTCGACCGGCCAGCTCGACCGCGCCAAGCGGGTGCTGACGAGGACCGCGGCGGCGCTGCGGCCGTGGATCGAGGCGGGCACCCCTGTGGTGGGCCTGGAACCGTCGTGCACGGCCGTCTTCCGCGCCGACGCGCCCGAGCTGATGCCCGACGACCAGGACGTACAGCGGCTGGCCGGGCAGTTCCTGACCCTGTCGGAGCTGCTGCTGCAGCGGGCGCCTCAGGACTGGTCGCCGCCGGTCCTGACGCGCGCGGCCACCGTGCAGACGCACTGCCACCAGCACGCCGTCACCGGCTTCGACGCCGACCGCGAGCTGATGCGCAGGGCGGGCCTGGACGCCGACGTCCTCGACGAGGGCTGCTGCGGCCTTGCGGGCAACTTCGGCTTCGAGCGCGGCCACCAGGAGCTGTCCGAGGCGATCGGCGAGCTGGGTGTGCTGCCCGCGGTCCGCCAGGCCGCCCCCGGCGCGCTGGTCGTCGCCGACGGCTTCAGCTGCCGCACCCAGATCGAGCAGGGCGGCACGGGCCGCCGCGCCCTGCACCTGGCCGAGGCGCTGGCGCTCGGCCTGGACGGGCCGGCGCCCGCCGACCACCCGGAGAAGGCCGCCGACCGGCCCGAGCCGCCGAGCGCGGCCCGCGCCCGGCTGGTCACCGCCTCGGCGGTGGCCGCCGCCGGAGCCGCGGCGGGCGGTCTTTTCGTCCTGCTGCGCCGGGCGAGCCGCTAGGACCTTCTGTACGCGCGACGAGAGAGGACGACCCCGTGTCCATGAAAGTGTCGGACTACGTACTGCACCGCCTGCGCGAATGGGACGTCGACCACGTCTTCGCCTACGCGGGCGACGGCATCAACGGACTGCTCGCCGCCTGGGGGCGGGCCGGCGACAAGCCGCGCTTCGTCCAGGCGCGGCACGAGGAGATGGCCGCCTTCGAGGCGGTCGGCTACGCCAAGTTCTCCGGCAAGGTCGGGGTGTGCGCGGCCACGTCGGGACCCGGGGCGATCCACCTGCTCAACGGGCTGTACGACGCCAAGCTCGACCACGTCCCCGTCGTCGCGATCGTCGGGCAGACCAACCGCAGCGCCATGGGCGGCAGTTACCAGCAGGAGGTGGACCTGGCGAGCCTGTACAAGGACGTGGCCGCCGACTTCTGCGAGACCGTCACCGTGCCCGAGCAGCTGCCGAACGTGCTGGACCGCGCGCTGCGCACCGCGTACGCGCGGCACACCGTCACGGCCGTGATCATCCCCGCCGACGTGCAGGAACTCGAATACAGCGCGCCCACGCACGCGTTCAAGATGGTCCCCTCCAGCCTGGGCGTCGCGCACTACGCGCCGGTGCCCGCCGACGACGACCTGCACCGGGCCGCCGAGGTCCTCAACTCCGGTGAGAAGGTGGCGATCCTGGTCGGGCAGGGCGCGCGGGCGGCCCGCGCGGAGGTCGAGCACACCGCGGACGTGCTCGGCGCCGGCGTGGCCAAGGCCCTGCTCGGCAAGGACGTGCTGCCCGACGACCTGCCGTATGTCACCGGCTCCATCGGCCTGCTGGGCACCCGGCCCTCGTACGAGATGATGCGGGACTGCGACACGCTGCTCGTGGTCGGGTCGAGCTTCCCCTACACGCAGTTCCTGCCGGACTTCGGGCAGGCGCGGGCGGTGCAGATCGACGCCGACCCCTTCATGGTCGGGCTGCGCTACCCCTTCGAGGTCAACCTGGTCGGCGACGCGGCCGGGACGCTGAAACGGCTGCTGCCGCAGCTGGACGCCAAGAAGCACGGCAAGTGGCGCAGGACGATCGAGCGCAACACCGCGCGCTGGTGGGAGGTGATGCAGCGGCGGGCCGCCGTGGACGCCGACCCGGTCAACCCCGAGTACGTGGTGCACGCGCTGGACGAACTGCTCCCGCACGACGTCATGCTCGCCGCCGACTCCGGTTCCGCCGCCAACTGGTACGCCAGGCACCTGCGGATGCGCGGCGCCATGCGCGGGTCGCTGTCGGGGACGCTGGCGACGATGGGTCCCGGCGTGCCGTACGTCATCGGCGCGAAGTTCGCGCATCCCGACCGGCCCGCGCTGGCCGTCGTGGGCGACGGCGCCATGCAGATGAACGGCATGGCCGAGCTGATCACCGCGGCCAAGTACTGGCGGGAGTGGGCCGACCCGCGGCTGGTCGTCGCCGTCCTGAACAACCAGGACCTCAACCAGGTGACGTGGGAGATGCGCGCCATGGAGGGCGCACCGCAGTTCCTGCCCTCGCAGTCCCTCCCGGACGTCCGCTACGCCGACTTCGCCCGTTCCATCGGCCTGGACGGCATACGCGTCGAGGAGCCCGGCGGGGTGCGGGACGCCTGGCAGCGCGCACTCGGCTCGGACCGGCCCTTCGTCGTCGACTTCCGCACCGACCCCGCGGTCCCGCCGATCCCGCCGCACGCCACCTGGGACCAGATCGAGGCCGCGGCCAGCGCCGTCCTCCAGGGCGACCCCGACCGGGCCGCGATGGTCCGGCAGGGCGTCAAGGCCAAGATCCAGGAGATGCTGCCGGGACGCCGCCACCGCGAGGACCGCCCCGGGGCCGGGGACGAGGGGTGAACCCGGCCTCGCCGCGGGTGGAGTCGCTGCGGACGGCCGTCTACACGGTGCCGACCGAGCAGCCCGAGGCCGACGGCACCCTGTCGTGGGACGACACCACGCTCGTGGCCGTGCACGCCTCCGCGGGCGGTACCACCGGCCTCGGCTGGACGTACGGCTCGCCCGCCGCGGCCGGTGTGGTGGACGCCCATCTCGCCCCGGCGGTCACCGGCCGCTCCGCGTGGGACGTGCCCTCCGCCAACGAGGCGATGACCCGGGCGGTGCGCAACGCCGCCCGCCCCGGCATCGCCGGGCACGCGGTCTCGGCGGTCGACATCGCCCTGTGGGACCTCAAGGCCCAGCTGCTCGGCCTGCCCCTCGTGGCCCTGCTCGGCGCGGCCCGCCAGGACGTGCCGGTCTACGGCAGCGGCGGCTTCACCACCTACGACGACGCGCGGCAGGACCGCCAGCTGCGCACCTGGACCGAGGAGTACGGCATCCCCCGGGTGAAGATCAAGATCGGCGGGTCGTGGGGCGCCGAGGAGGACCGCGACCGGCACAGGATCAGCGCCGCCCGCCGCTCGGCAGGCGCCGCGGAACTGTACGTCGACGCCAACGGCGCCTACTCCGCCAAGCAGGCGGTGCGGCTCGGCGGGCACCTCGACGCGGAGGACGTCAGCTGGTTCGAGGAGCCGGTCTCCTCCGACGACCTGCCGGGCCTCGCCCGGGTCCGCGACGCGGTGCGCTGCGACGTCGCCGCCGGCGAATACGGCTACACGCTGGCCTACTTCGGGCAGATGCTGGCCGCGCAGGCCGTGGACTGCCTGCAGGCGGACGCCACCCGCTGCGGCGGCATCACCGTCTGGCTGCGCGCCGCGGCCCTGGCCGAGTCCCGCGGCCTGGAGATCTCCGGCCACTGCGCCCCCCACCTGCACGCCCATGCCGCCGCAGCGGTCCCCAACCTGCGCCACCTGGAGTGGTTCCACGACCACGTGCGCATCGAGCAGCTGCTCTTCACCGGCGCGCTCGACCCTTCAGGCGGCGCGATCCACCCCGGCACTACGGGCGCCCCGGGCCACGGCATGGAGCTGCGCGAACAGGACGCGGCGGCCTTCAGGACCGGCTGACCGGGGGACCGGGGCGGTTCAGCCGGCCGGGCGCCAGGTGTGTTGCGGGGTGAAACCGAGGAGGTCGCGGCTGCGGCGGGTGGCGAAGGCGGCCTGACGCCCACCCGCAAGCTGGTGGCACTGGCCGAACTGCTCGGTGTGCGCACCGCCTTCCACTCCCCCGGCGACATCTCGCCGGTGGGCGTGGCCGCGAACCTCGCGGTGGACGTGTCCACGCCCGCCTTCGGCTACCAGGAGTCGCACACCTACAACGAGGCGACTCACGAGGTCTTCCCCGGCACCCCGGTGGTGCGCGACGGCTATCTGACGCCGTCCGACGCGCCCGGCTGGGGCGTCGACCTGGACGAGCGCGAAGCGGCGAAGCACCCGCCGGTGAAGTTCCTCCACGAGAGCTGGGCCGCCGGGGTGCGCCACCCCGACGGCGGCCTGGACGCGCCCTGAGCGGCGGGACTCGGGTTCCTGGACAGCGCCGCCACCCTGGCCCTACGGCGCTCGGGCAGCCCGACGCCCTGCTGCGGCTGCCCCACGATCGCCCGGAACCGCGCGTACAGGCCACTTTGCCGGCGGGGGAAGAGGAGGCGATCCGTCAGTGGTGTCCGCGCCGCCCCGACGTCTCGACCGGCGTCGCACCGGGACGTGTCCACTGCGGTACGGGCCGGCTGGTCTCCCCCCATGTGGGGTTCCCTTCCGCGTCCGCACGCCAGTACCAGCACGGCGCCTTCCCCTCCGGCCAGCCCTCGGGGACGTCCTGCCACGCCTCGCGCCGCCCGTACGGCGTCATGTCGAGCAGCGCGAACATCGGGTTGGTCACCTCGCTGCCGCGGCCCGTGGTGGAGTACGTGAGGTAGACGCGGTCGCCGTCGCGCAGGTACGAGGTGACACAGCCCATGCTCCCGCCGATCGGTTCGGCCGTACCGCGCACCGAGTACCAGGGCTGGGTATAGCCCATGAAGTCCACGTAGTCCGCCACCTCCGGCCACTCCCCGGTCGTGACGATGGCGAAGGACACCCCCCGCGCGTTCAGATACACCGCGTCCTTCAGGCTCCACGCGGTGAAGGTGCAGCCCTCGCACTGCCCCTGCGGCGGGGCCCCGTCGTGCCACATGTGCTTGTAGACGATCAGCTCGTCCCGCCCCTGGAAGAGGTCGAGGAACGGCACCGGTCCGTTCGGACCGACGACCTCGGCGGTCCCGTCGAACTCCACCATCGGCAGCCGCCGCCGGGCCGCAGCGATGGCGTCCCCCTCGCGGGTGTGCGCCTTCTCCCGGACCAGCAGCTCGTCCCTGGCAGCCTGCCAGGCCGCCATGTCCACGACCTCCGGTCGCCCGTCCGTCCCGTTGCCCGCCATGCCGCCCTCCACATCCGTCTCCGAACGGGCGTCCCGCACGCCCGCTGTCCGGAAGTTCTGACTCCTGCCGGGCCCGGAACTCATCGCTCCCGCAAGAACGCCCGCCACCCCGACGTCCTCGCTGCTCAGCGATGCGGCCTGATCGGCCCGCCCCTGTGGGCTCGACTGCGTAGCCTTGTCGCATGACACGCAAGGGCAGGTATCGGTGGCGGACCCGGCTCCGGCGCAGCCTGCCACGGGTTCTGGTCGATCGCGGGGTGGCCGCGAAAGGCGCCGGTGACTACGGCGCACACGAGTGGTACAACCACGACGGGCTCGTCGCGCATTGCTACCACTGCGACGTTGGCGAGCGTCCATGGCCGGCGATGAGTCACGGCGAAACGACACCTTCTGTCGTCTGAGCTCTCGCTCCGCGATCATCGCGGTGTGGGCGAGAGGTCTTTCTGACGGCTGTCGGATTACGCGCCGTGGCAGACGGCCTGTGGGCTGTTCCGCGGGCGTCAGTGGCGGCCGGTGTCGATGACGCAGAAGCGGTTGCCCTCGGGGTCGGACAGGACGACGAAGTCGGGGTCGTCCGGGTAGAGGTCCCAGGGGACGCGGTGGGCGCCGAGGGTCAGGAGGCGGGTGACTTCCGCGGCCTGGTCTGCGGCGTCCCCGGCGTAGAGGTCGAGGTGGACGCGGGGGTGGTCCTGGACCGGGGTCCGGCTCAGGGCGAGGGCCACCTGCACACCCGCGCCCTGGGAGGGGACGAGGACCACCCAGTCGTCCTCCATCTCCTCGCGCGGGACGTATCCCAGGGCCGCGCACCAGAACGCCGCCGCACGGCGCATGTCGGAGACACCCAGCACCACGGAACCGACTCTCAGCATGGGCCGATTCTCGCGCACGTCCGCCGTCCGCGGCGGTCGACACCGTCGGTGCCCGGGCGGGCGTGCACCCGCCGACGGAGCTGGACGCACCGCCCGAGCCGCCCGAAGACGCCGTCCGACGGCTGCTGACCTCGCGTCAGATCTGTGCGGCCAGCGCCACCAGCAGGCCCGCCAGCCCGACCATCAGCCAGGTGACGTAGTCGCCGAGGTGGCCGGAGTGCAGGCGGCGCAGCGGCACGACCAGCCGTCGTTCGGCGGCGCGGGAGGCGGTACGCAGCGGGCGCAGGGATCCGGTCGCGGGGTACAGGGCGCACAGGGCGAGGGCGACCGCTGCCGCCGCCGACAGCAGGCCGAGCAGCACGCCGGTGGTGGTCCACTCCGCCGCCGGGGGCGGTACGAGCGGCAGCGGCGCGCGCAGGCCGGCGACTTGCGCCGCATAACCGGTGCGGTCGGTGAAGGCGGTGGCCGCCGCGGCGAGTGCGCGGCCCGCGGCGGGCAACAGGCCCAGGGCGAGCGCCCCGAGAAGCAGAGCCGCGGGCACCGCCGTCATGGTGCGCGGCACGGGCCTGCGCGGGTCGCGCACCTCGGGCTCCTCGCCGGAGCCGCTGGTCTCGACGTCGGAGGGGCGCGGCTCGGGGCGCTGACCGGCGCCGCGGAAGATCCGCAGGCCCGCGCGCAGCACGGCGCCGCCGGTCAGCGCCGACACCAGGACGTACAGCGCGGGCAGCCACGCCAGGTGGTGCCCGGCGGCGTCCTCGGCGACGGCTTTGCCGAGGGCGGTGCCGAAGGGCGGGAGCCCGGCGAGCGCGAGGGCGCCGGTGAGGAAGAGGGCACCGGTGTACGGCGAGCCGCGTTCCGTGCCGTACAGGCCGTGTTCGTCGACCGAGCCGTGCCGGTCGAGCAGTACACCGGTCAGGCCGAAGAGCGCTGCCTTGACTCCGGCGTGCCCGGCGACGTAGACGGCGGTGCCCGCGGTCGCGGTGGCGCCGGGCAGGCTCAGGCCCAGCAGCCACAGGCCGGCGTGCGCGATGGTGGAGAAGGCCAGCATCCGCTTGAGGTGCCGCTGCTGCCAGCACATGACGGCGCCGGTGACGGCGGTCAGCGCGCCGAGCGTGCCCAGCGTGCGCGTCACCGCCTGCTCGGGGATGCCGCCGGGTCCGCCGAAGACGACGAGGTGGACGCGGGCGGCGCCGTAGAGGCCGAGTTCGACCATGACGCCGGACATCAGCATGCACACCGACGTGGGCGCCACCGCGTGCGCGTCGGGCAGCCAGAAGTGGAAGGGCACGATCGCCGCCTTGACCAGCAGTCCTGCCATGACCAGGACGAACGCGGTGACGGTGAGCGTGTCGGTGCGGTGTCCTGCCAGGGCCGCACCGATCTGCGCCATGCCCAGTTCCCCGGTGCGGGCGTAGAGCAGCCCGATGCCGAGCAGCGAGCAGTACGCGGCGAGGGAGTTGACGACGCCGAAGCTGAGCGCTCCGTGCAGCGGGCGCGGGTCCTCGATGCGGAAGCCCGTCAGGGCGTAGGCGACCACGCCCATCAGCTCGAAGAAGACGAAGGCGTCGAAGAGGTCGCCGGTCAGGGCGAATCCGCACATGCCCGCTTCGAAGAGCAGCAGCAGCGCCGGGAAGGTGCCTCGGTGCCGGCTTGGCGGCTCGTCGAAGTAGCGCCAGGAGTAGACGAGTACGGCGGCGACCAGGACGGCGACCAGCAGCGCGAGTCCGGCGCCGACCCGGTCGGCGACCAGGACGATGCCGACGCTGTGCCCGCCGTGCGGCGTCCAGCCGCCGGCCCAGGACACCGCACGCCCTCCCGAGTCGCCCAGCCGCGCCCACAGCAGGGCGGTCTCGGCGGCGGTGGCGGCGGCGAAGGCGGTGGCGAGCGCGTCGACGCCGGTACGCGGCAGCAGCCGGCCTGCCAGCACCAGGACGGCCGCGCCCAGCAGCGGGATCGCCACGGCGAGCGGCAGCAGGTCGGCGGTCTCCCGGCCGGCGGGCAGCACCTGGTGTCATCAGCCTTTCAGGTCGGTGAGCGCTTCGGGGTCCACGGTGCCGGTGCGCTTGCGGATCTGGATGACCAGGCTCAGCAGCAGCGCGGTGACCGTGGCCCCGACGACCACGTCGGTGAGGACCAGGGCCTGGACGACCGGGTCCACGACGGGGGTGCCGACGGGGATGTCGGAGAAGACCGGCGCCGTGCCGCCGCGGCGGTAGCCGATGCCGAGCAGCAGCACGTAAGTCGAGGACTGCGCCACCGCCAGGCAGCCGACGGCGTGCACGAGGTTGCGGCTGGTGACCATGCCGTAGACGCCGACCAGGAAGATCCAGCCGGCCGCGAGGAAGGGCAGCACGCTCATCGGCGGCCCCCTGCGTCCTGTGCGGGTTCGTCGATCTCGACGGCCTGGTCGAGGAACTGCGCGACGAGCACGATCACCCCGGAGGCGACCTCCACGCCCACGGCGGCGTTGACCAGCGGCACCAGGCCGCCGGAGGCCAGCTGGTTGAAGGTGCCCAGCGGCAGTACGTTCTCCAGGAAGGCGCCGCCCGCGATCAGCCCGGCGAAGCCGAGCAGGGTGAAGGCCCCGGCGCCGACCGCGTCGAGCGCGGCGAACACCGCGAGCGGGCGGACCCGGCGCAGCACCCGGTAGTCGGCGGCGACGTACGCCAGGTGCAGCCCGGTCGCGAGCATCACCCCGCCCTGGAAGCCGCCGCCCGGGCTGAGCTGCCCGTGGGCCACGACGTAACCGCCCACCAGGACGGTGACCGGCAGCAGTCCCGCGCCGAGCAGCAGCGTGGACGGCAAAACGGGGCGCGGTGCGGGTTCCGCCCGGTCCTCGTCGCGCGCCCGGCGCAGCAGGACGACGGCGCCGAGCACCGCGCCGAAGAGGATGGACTCCTCGCCGAGGGTGTCCAGGGCGCGCTGGTCGAAGTTGACCGACGAGACGGCGTTGGCGGTGTGCTGCCGTACGGCCGCCGCGACCGCCCGGGCCCCGTAGGGGTGGTCCGCGGTGCCGAAGTGCGGCAACTGGGTGCAGGTGAGGGCGAAGAAGACCGCGAAGACGGCGGCGGCCAGCAGGAAGACGGTGCCGCGCACACGGCGGCTCACCGCCCGGGCTCCCGGTCGTCCCCTCGGTCCGCCCCCGGCCCGCCGCGCGGGCGGCGGCGGACCTTGCGGACCGTCAGCAGGACCAGCAGCGGGGTGATCGCGCTGCCGACCGCGAGCTGCGACAGCGCCACGTCGGGCGCCTGCACCAGCAGGAACAGCAGCGCGAGGCACACGCCCAGCACCGAGAGCACCACCGACTGGCGCACCGGGTCGCGGGTCAGGGCGGCGGCGGTCGCCGCCGCGACCACCAGGACGAGGGCGACGGCGACCAGGAAGTCGGCGGCTGCGGGTGCGGTGTTCATGCCGGCGGCTCACCGGCCCTCGTGCCCGTGCCCTGCGCCGGTGCGTCCTGCTCTCCGGTGCGGATCATCGTGCGGCCGATGACGACGGTCAGGACGGGACCTGACACCGCGGTGAGCGCGCCGACGACCAGCAGCTTGACGGCCGCGCGGCCCGCGCCCGCGTCCACCGCCAGGCCGAGGCACACCAGCGGGACGCCGAGGCCCGTCGCCGGGGCGAGGGCGTGCAGCCGGCCGTAGGCCGTGGGGAGCACGGCGAGCGCGGCGGCGGACAGCAGCAGCGCGGCGGCGCCGCACCACAGCAGCACCAGGGCGAGGACGTGGCCCGCGCTCATCGCGCCTCCTCCTCGCGGTTGCCGCCGCCGGCCAGGCAGCGGGCGTAGACCAGCGTCGAGGTCGGTGCCAGCACCGCCGCCACGAGGGCGACGTCGACGTACGAGGACCGGTGCAGGCCGCGGGCGGCGAGCAGCAGGACCGCGACCGCCATGGTCGCGGCCAGCGAGGTGGCCGCGAGCCGCTGCGCGGGTTCGCCGCGGCAGGCCCGCCATACGCACGGGACGACGCCCGCGGGCAGCAGGACGCAGGCGGCGAGCAGCCAGGCGTTCACGGCAACCGCCCTACGCCGAGGGCGCGTTCGACGGCGGAGGGTTTCGCGCCGAGCAGGTGGACGCGCAGCTCCCGCTCCCCGTCCGGCGCCTCGTCCGCGATGTCGACGACGCACGCGCCCGGCGTCGCGGACAGAAGTACGGCCGCGAGCCCGGTGTCGGCACCCGCGGGGAGGCGTACGGCGACGGGCGCGTCGGCCGCGGCGGCGCGGTGGCGGGAGCCGCGTACCGCCCGGCCGACGGCCATGGCCAGCTCGGCCGTGTCCTGCAGCAGGGTCGCGGGCAGTGCCGCCAACGCGGCGGCGGTGCGCCGGTCCGCGTGGACCGAAGGGTGTTCCGCTCGCCGGACGGCGTCCGCCGCGAAGCCGCCGAGTACGGCGAGGCCGCCGCCGACGGCCCACTCCAGCGGGCTGACCGCGGAGATCAGGACGACGTATAGGGCCACCAGCAGGACCGTCCAGGCCGCAACCGTCGCCGCCGAGGCGGCGGTGCCGTGCGCGCTGTGCGCCATCGCGGTCGCCTCCGTCCTGGTCGTACGGTCCGCCGGCGTGGAGGACACGCCTGGCGGCCCACTCCTATGCCATGCGCACCGTCTGTCCCGGCTGCCGCGCCGAAAACCCGATCCGCTCCCGCACGTCCGGCGTACCCGCCCCCCGCCGTGCCCGTCCTGCGGCGCGCGTGCGCGCACCGCGGCTGCCGCCGCGCCCCGGAACGAACCCTCACAACCTCCCGGCACCCGGAAGCCAGAGGTCACACCCACCCGGCGCCCCGGAACGAACCCTCACAACCTCCCGGCACCCGGAAGCCAGAGGTCACACCCTCCCGGCGTCCGGGGACGAACCGCCGCATCCTCCCGGCACCCTGAGGCCGGGTGTTCCGGCCTTCCGCGGCGCCCGGGGTCCGGGCGTCACCCGTCCCCGGGGTGGTCCTGGGGCGGGCCGCCCCGGTCGGCCGCTTCCTCTGCCGCCACCGCCCGGTCGACCGCCTGGCGGCGTTCGCGGGCGCGGGTGCGTTCGGCGCTGTCGGCGTCGATGATGTCGAGGAAGATCTCGGTGAAGGCCGGGCACCTGCGGTGCAGTTCGTCCTTGATGCGCACGCTGACCTCCTCGACCTGTTCGCTGTCGATGCCCTCGTGCAGGTCCACGCGTGCCGCGAGCAGCGCGGTGTCCACGCCCAGCCGCATGGTCATCAGCGTGGTGACGGTGTCGATCTCCGGCTGTTCGGCGAGGATGCGGTACGCGTCCTGCTGCTGGCGCGGATCGGCGGCCTGGCCGACCAGCAGGTCGCGGGCGGCACGCCCGAGCCCGTAGGCGACGAGGACGAGCAGGACGGCGATGGCGAAGGCCGCAGCGGCCTCCCAGCGCTGCGAGCCGGTGACCTGGTGCAGCAGCACTCCCCCGGCGGCCAGCAGCACACCGAGTACGGCGGTGGCGTCCTCGGCGAAGACCGTGCGAACGGTCGGGTCCTTGCTCGCGGCGACCTCGCGCGCCAGGGAGCGCCCGTGCTGCCGCGCCCGGCCGTGCAGCTGCGCGGCGGCGCGCAGCAGGGAGGTGCCCTCGGCGGCGAGCGCCACGCCCAGGACGGCATAGGTGGCCACGAAGCCGGCCGTCGACTGCTTCTCCGGCGTCACCCACGCGTGGACGCCCTGGTAGAAGGAGAAGCAGCCGCCGGTGACGAAGATGCCGACCGCGGCGAGCAGCGCCCAGAAGAAGCGCTCCTTGCCGTAGCCGAAGGGGTGGAGCGCGTCGGGGCGGCGCCGGCTGCGGCGGACCGAGGCGAGCAGGAAGACCTCGTTGAGGGTGTCGGCCACGGAGTGCGCGGCCTCGGCGAGCAGCGCGGGGGAAGCCGTCAGCACACCGGTGACGGCCTTGGCGACGGTGATGACGACGTTGGCGAGCAGGGCTACAAGGACGGTGCCGGTGGTCCGGCCGTCGTCCTTGTCCCGCTCGGCGCCGCGCGCCTGCGGCTGCGGGCCCCTGTCGCCGTCGCCGCCGGAGGTCACGGGCGGCGCGGCGCCTTTGCTGCCGCCAGGTGGGCGGGGACCACGGCTTCCGGGAAGACCTCGTCGCAGTGGGTGAGGGCCAGCAGTCGGGAGACCGCCGGCGAGACGGCCAGGACGGTCAGCTCGGCGCCGGTGGCGCGGGCCTTGGCGCGGGCGCGCAGCAGCACGTTCAGGCCGGCGCAGTCGAAGAAGCCCGTTCCCGTCAGGTCGACGTCCACACCGGCCGGGGTCGACTCCAGGCAGTCGGCGAGCACCCGCAGGAGGGTGTCGGCGGTGTCGAGGTCGACCTCGCCGTGGACCGCGATCCGGGTGCGGCCGAAGGCTTCGGTCATCCGGAGGGTGAGCCCGGATCGGAGGTGCCTGACCACCCGTGTTGCAGAGGCGGCCGGCAGCGCGGGCTCGCCGCGGTACGTGCCGTCGTACGACTGGTGGGCTGCACCTGCCATGGGTCGCGACCTCCCGGGTCTGAGGGTGTCCGTCTCGGTGGCGGTTCGGTTGTCGTGCGCTTCGGCCGGGTGGCCGTCGCAGGGCGATCACGACCGCGTACCGGCGACACCAGCCTGCGATGCGGACGCGACCCCCGTCAAGCGATACGCGAAATATAATTCGTGCTTTGATTGACCGGAATCCGCCGTCGTAGGATGTCCTGCATGGATGATGCCGCCCACCCTCGAACCGGATGGACCTTCCTCACGAACCATGCCCGCGTCCTGGCCGCCATCGCCCGCAACCCCGCGATCCGGGTGCGGGACATCGCCGGGCGGTGCCTGCTGACCGAGCGCGCCGTCCAGAAGATCATCGCGGACCTGGAGTCCGACGGCTACCTCAGCCACACCCGCGCCGGACGCACCAACGTCTACGCGATCCCCACCGACACGCCGCTGCGCCACCCCGCTGACGCCGGTCCCACGGTGGCGGCGCTGCTGTCGCTGTTCGACGTGGACAACGCGGCCAGAGCCGACCAGGACGGCACGAGGTAGGAACCGGGCGTCAGCCCAGGTCCTGCGGCTCCGAGCCGAGGACCGTGTCGAGCAACGCGCCGAGCTGGTCGAGCTGATCGGCCGACAGCGGCTCGAACGAGGTCGCGACCACGCCGTCGACCACCTCCTGCCCGGCCTCGCGGAGCCGGGCGCCTTCCCCGGTGAGCCGGTGCCGCACCGCCCGCCCCGGCCCGGGGACCCGCTCGATCAGGCCGCGGCCGGCCATGCGGACCGCGAGGGTGCCGAAGGACTGGTCGGTCTGGAAGGTCAGCACCGCGAGGTCGTGCAGCGAGGCGTCAGGCTGCGCATGCAGGTGCCGCAGGGTGTCCCACTGGACGAGCGAGAGCCCCAGCGGCGCCAGCGCCCGGCTCAGGGCGCGGTGGTGGCGGTACTGCAGGCGCTTCACTGCGAGGGCCACGTCGGCGGAGCGGTATCCCATGCCGCCGAGCCTACCCCAGGGCATCAGCATGCTTACCCAAGCATGCTTGTCTCATATTGCTTACCTAAGCTTCCTTAGGTAAGGTTCCTGATATCAGCCCTTCGACGGACGGCAGGCATCATGGACACCCCCGCGACCACCCGCACCCTCCGCATCGGCACCACGTGCCCGGTCGACATCACCGTCCGGGACCACGCCGGCGACCGGCCCTTCCTGCTGCTCCACGGGGGAGGCGGCGCCCCGACGATGGCCGGCTTCGCCGCACTGCTGGCCGGGCGCACCGGCTCGCGGGTGCTGCTGCCCACCCACCCCGGCTTCGCCGGTACGCCGAAGGCCGCAGGGCTGACCGGCGTCACCGCGCTGGCGCGCGCCTACGTCGCGATGCTGGAGCAGCTCGGCCTCACCGGCGTGACCGTGGTCGGCAACTCCTTCGGGGGCTGGCTCGCCGCGGAGATCGCCGCGCTGAACAGCCCCCGCGTCGCGGCGGCGGTGATCGTCGACGGTATCGGCGTCGAGGTCCCCGGTCACACGATGCTCGACGTCAGCGGGCTGTCGCGGGCCGAACTCCTGGCGCACTCCTTCCACGACCCGGACAAGGCCCCGGTCCCGCCCGGCGGCGGCACTGGCCCGAGCCCGGACGTCCAGGCGCTCATCGGCTACACCGGCCCGGCGATGTCGGACCCCGCCCTGGCCGGGCGGCTGGCCGCGGTCGACATTCCGGTCCACGTCCTGTGGGGCGAGAGCGACCGCGTCGCGACGCCCGCCTACGGCAAGGAGTTCGCCGCCGCGATACCGGCGGCCACCTTCACGCTGCTCCCCCGCACCGGCCACCTGCCGCAGGTCGAGACGCCGGAGGACGTGCTCGCCGCGCTGCTCACCGCGGTCGGTCGGTGACGTCGCCGTACGGGTCGTGCCCGTACGGCGACGGGGCCTCGTAGTGGTCCCCGTAGAGCCCCGGCGTCTGGCCGCTGCGCAGGTAGGTGACCTCGCCGGCTCCCACCCCGCCATGGACCTCCTGCAGCCAGTCCTCGGCGAGTTCCCGCTGCGGGACGTGCCCGTCGGACGGGGCGGGTGCAGGCACCTCCGCCGGGGCGGACGGCACGGTGAGGCTGCCGTAGCGCTCCATGCGCTGCCAGCGCAGCCGGTTCCCCGCCAGGGCGGTGGCCACCGACTGGACGACGACCAGGTACATCAGCTGGCGGTAGACGAACTGCTGCAGCGGCAGCGTCCACAGCGCGCCCGGGCGCTCGCCGTCCAGCCGGAAGGCGTAGGCGCCCATGGCCGCCTGGAGGGCGAGGAAGGCCAGCCACAGGCCGACGATGCGCAGCGGGTCGAGGAAGACCAGGCCGTAGACGGCGAAGACGTCGACCACCGGCGCGAGCAGCGGCAGCAGGACCTGGAAGAGGAGCAGGTAGAGCAGACCGCGGCGGCCCAGCTTCCCCGCGGCCCCGCCGGAGACGACGGCCCTGCGGTGCTTCCACATCGCCTGCAGCGTGCCATAGCACCAGCGGTAGCGCTGGCGCCACAGCGCTCCGAGTGACGCGGGCGCCTCGGTCCAGGCGACGGCGTCCTCCTCGTAGACCACCCGCCAGCCGTCCCGGCACAGCGCCATCGTCAGGTCGGTGTCCTCGGCGAGCGTCTCGTCGCTGACACCGCCGACCCGCAGCAGCGCGTCCTTGCGGAAGGCGCCGACCGCCCCGGGGACGGTCGGCATGCACTGCCCGAGGTCGAACAGGCGGCGGTCGAGGTTGAAGCCGACGACGTACTCGATGTGCTGCCAGCGCCCCAGCAGGCCGCCGCGGTTGACGACCTTGGCGTTGCCGGACACCGCGCCGACCCGCGGGTCGGCGAAGGGCTGGACCAGGGCGCGGACCGCGTCCGGCTCGAAGACGGTGTCGCCGTCGACCATCACCAGCAGGTCGAACGAGGCGGCGGCGATCCCGGTGTTGAGCGCGGCCGGTTTGCCGGCGTTCGCCTGCCGGATCACCCGCACGTAGGGCAGGCGCAGCGACTCCACCAGGTCGGCGGTGCCGTCGGTCGACCCGTCGTCGACGACCACGACCTCGACCGGGTGGTCGGAGGCGAGCAGCGAGCGGACCGCGGCCTCGATGCCCGCGCTCTCGTTGTAGGCGGGCACGATGACGGTGACCGGTTCCGTGACCGGTGGACCCCACGCCCTGCCGCGCCGCCTGACGTGCCGGCGGGCGGCGGCGACGACCGCGGCGGCGCGCAGCACGGCGAGCACGCCTGCCGCGAGCAGCAGCCAGCCCAGGATCCGCAGCACCCAGGCACTGGCGGTGAGCGTCCCGATCAGGGCCAGGCCGAGCCGGTGGTCCCCCGCGCTCGCCGGGCGCATGGCCTGCGGGATGCCGACGGCGTCCCCGACGGTGGCGAAGGTGAAGCCCCGGGCGGCCAGTTGCGGCAGCAGCCGGTCAAGCGCCGCCACGGTCTGGGAGCGGTCGCCGCCCCCGTCGTGCATCAGCAGGATCTGGCCCGCGCTGCCGTGCGGTGTGGCGTTGGCGACGATCGCGGCGACGCCGGGGCGCTGCCAGTCCTCGCTGTCCTGGGTGGTCAGCACCGTGAGGTAGCCGTCGCCGCCTGCGGCCTCGACCGCGTCCCAGTCGCGGTCGTCCAGCGCGTCGTTGCCCGAGGAGTACGGCGGGCGCAGCAGCGAACTGGTCTTCCCGGTGGCTCCGGCCAGCGCGAGTTGCGCCTCGCGCAGTTCGAGCGAGCGCTGCCAGCCGGGAAGCCTGCCGAGGTTGGCGTGGGTGAAGGTGTGGACGCCGATCTCGTTGCCGTCGGCCAGGATCTGCCGGACCAGCGCGGGATGGGCGGCGACCTCGGTCCCGACCACGAAGAAAGTGGCGTGCACATGGTGGCGGCGCAGGACCGCGAGGATCTGCGGGGTCCACCGCGGGTCGGGGCCGTCGTCGAAGGTCAGAGCGAGGGTGTGCGCCCGCGGGCGGGCGGTGCGGGCCGGGGTGGTGGCGCTGTCGATCACCGGGCCGCCGTGCACCACCGCGGCGGGCACCCGGCCCGCGCTTCCGCCGCCCGCCCCCGCGGCGTCGTCGCCGATGCCGAACATGTGCCGCGTGTAGCCCTGGATGAGCAGCGCACCGGCGAGTGTGAGAACCATCACGGTCAGCAGCAGCCAGTGGGTGCGCAGCGGCACGTTGCGCACGACGCCGCGTCGTCCGCGCCCGGCACGGCGCCCCTTGCGTACGGCCCTTCTGCGGCTCATCCGCGGCCGTGCGCGGTGTGCGTGGGAACGGGGTGCGTCGCGGTGCTCCTGCCGTGGGTGACGGTGGGCGTCGCGGTGGCCGGGCTCCCGGCTGCGGGTGCGGTGGTTCTGCCCGGCGCCGACGGGTGCGGCGACGCCGCCGCGGCGGTCGGTGCGCTGCCGGCGGTGGCCTTCGCCGATGGCGAGGCCGGGCCGTGGGCGCCGCCCTTGCCGGCGGCCGACGGCGTACTGCCCGCGGTGTCAGGAGCCGTGGCCCGCGGGGACGCGGAACCCGCGCCGTCGGCGTCCCCGGCCGGCAGCGGGAGGTACGGCGAGTCGACCGACGGGCCGCCGAGAGCGGCGCTGAGCAGCAGCGCGACGTACCCGGCGGCGGGTATGACCAGGAGCCGACCGAACCGCCTGACCCGGCGCTGCCGCCGTCCTGACGGATCGACGAAGACCGGTCGGGCGGCCGTCGCGGGGTCGCCCGACCGGTCGTCTGCCGCCCTGGGCGCCGGGCGGGCGTCGGAGGGCGGATGTCCTACGGGGTGGTGCATAGCGGCGCACCATACAAGACGTCCGCCGCCGTGGCGACGCGGCGTATATTCCGGTCATCTCACCCTTTACCGATAAATACCGGTGCGTCGGACGGCCGTTGCGAGTCCGCCGGCACCGGCACCCCGGACCAGGGGTGTGACGTTTCCCGGACAGGCCGCGCCTCCCCCTAGGGAAGCAGCCTGGGTCCGGCCCGATCACCTGACCCCCGGAGCGGGCCGGACCCGGGTGTGGCACTCTGCTGCACAGGACACGGACGGCACTCGCGCGGTGCGGGCGGGCACGAAGAGGACTGGGTGGGCGAGGCGAGACTGCACCGGCACACGCGGATGGACGACGAGGCGCTGGGCGACGCGGTCGCCCGGGCACGTGCCGGGGAGGAGGCCGCCTTCGGCGTCGTCTACCGGGAGCTCCATCCGATGCTGCTGGGCTATCTGCGCGGACTGATCGGGGACGACGCGGACGACATCGCCTCGGAGACCTGGCACGACATCGTCCGCGACCTCGGGGCCTTCCGCGGCGGCGGCCAGTCCTTCCGCGGATGGGCTGCGACGATCGCCCGGCACCGGGCGCTGGACCACGTACGGCGCGGCCGCGTACGCCCGCGCACCACGGCACTCGACGAGAGCGTCGCGGACATGGTCGCCGAGCGCACCAGCGCCCGGGACTCCGAGGGTGCGGCCCTGGAGAACATCTCCACCGCACGGGCGCTCTCGCTGATCGCGGAGTTGCCGAAGGACCAGGCCGAGGCCGTGCTGCTGCGGGTGGTGCTGGGGCTCAACGGCCCCATGGCGGCCGAGGTGCTGGGGAAGCGTCCCGGCGCGGTGCGCACGGCCTCCCACCGGGGGCTGATGCGTCTGTCGGAGCGCCTGAGAGGCGCTGAGGAGAAGTAAGGGATGAACGAGAGCCACGAGTACGGCCTGCAAGACGACGACGCCCGGGACGAGTCCGTCCCGGGCGGGCGCGGCCCGGGGCACGGCGGGCAGGACCTACCCGGCGAGCCGGGCGGCTGGCCGCGGCCGGCCGTCGCGGAACAGCTGCTGAACGGGGAGGACGTCGCCGACACCGACCCGCGTACCGCCGAGGTGGCCGGGCTGCTCGCGGCTGCGCGCGCACTGCCGCCGGGCAGGCCGCAGGACGAGGCCGCGGTGCTCGACGCCTTCCGCCGCGCGTCCGCCGCAGGTTCCGGCGCCCGTCGCACCGCGGTGGCGGTCCCGGTCGTCCGCGGCCGGCGGTGGCGTACGGCTCGCGGGCCCCGCCCGGTCCGGCTGCTGGTCGGCGGCGCGCTGGCCGTCTCCGCACTCGGCGGCGTCGCGATCGCCGCGCAGGGCGGCGGCCTCCCGCACCCCTTCGGCTCCTCCGACGGCAGCACCCACGGCCCGTCGGCACCCGCGCCCACCGGCGGAGGTACGGGGACGGCGCCCGGCCTGCCGCGTACTCCCGGTGCGACGACCGGGTCCGCATCACCCAGCGCACTCCCCGGGACCGGGTCCCCCACGCCGGGGACGGTGTCCCCCGCGCCCGGTGTGCCGACCGCCACCGGCACCCGCGGGCTGTGCGAGGCGTACACGAAGGCGGAGCGCGAGGGAACGACGCCCGAGGGGTCGGTGATCGCGCGGCTCGCCGAGGCGGCGGGCAGCGCTGCCGGGGTCGACGCGTACTGCGCCGCGCTGACCGGCTCCTCCCCCGCGCCCGGTCACGGGCACGGGCAGCGGACCGCCCAGCCGCACCCCGGAGCGTCCTCGAACGTGCCCGTCGTGCCCAAGTCCGCCACACCGACCGGTGCGTCCGTCCGGGTCGCGCCGAGCGCGCCCCGGCACAAGTGAGAGCGGGCACCCGGCGGCAGAGGTGCGGGCCGGAGGGGGACGCCCCTCCGGCCCGCGGCCGGTGCCCCTGCGGGGCGGGTGTGACCGGTCAGGACGGGGTCAGAAGGCCCCGATGCCGTTCGGGGTGCCCAGCCCGGTCGGGCCGTCCCAGCCGGTGCGGGCGTTGCACCACTGAGTGGTCGGGCAGCTGCCGTTGCTGCCGGAGGTGACGTCCCACAGCGACGAGGCGTGGGTGTAGGGGTAGTTGTTGTCGATCGAGCCGGTGTTCCCCGCGAGGGCGTACACCGAGGCGATGACGGGCGAGGACACGCTCGTACCGCCGAAGACCATCCAGCCGACGTAGCCCTGGTAGGCCGTGCTGTCGTAGACCGCGACACCGGTGGACGGGTTGGCGACCGCGGAGACGTCGGCCTCGGCCCGCTTGGCGCAGCCGGTGGCGAAGGAGGCGGCACCGCTCAGCGCGGTGTTGTACGCCGAGCAGCCGCTGCCGGCGCCGGACCAGGCGGTCTCGCTCCAACCGCGGGAGTTGGAGGCGGTGTTGAGGGTGGTGCCGCCGACCGCGGTGACGTAGTGCGAGGACGCCGGGTAGCTGGCCCCGTAGCCGGCGTCACCGGAGCTGGCGGTCACCGCGATGCCCGGGTGGTTGTAGTAGGAGCCGTAGGACGCGTCGGAGGCGTCGGAGCCGCCGTAGCTGTTGCTGATCGCGACGACACCGGGGGTGGCCGCCGCCCGGTTCACCGCCGCGCCCAGGTTGGCGAAGGAGGAGGACTTGGCCTCGACCAGCAGGATGTGGCAGTTGGGGCAGATCGCCGAGACCATGTCGAGGTCCAGCGAGATCTCCTGTGCCCAGCCGCCGTCCTTGCGCGGGTAGGTGGTGCCGCCGTTCTGGTCGATCTTCTTGAAGCAGCCGTTGGCGGTGGTGCAGGCCGGCAGGCCGAACTGGCTGCGGTAGACCGCCAGGTCGGCTTCCGCGGTCGGGTCGTCGTAGGCGTCGACGATCGCGACGGTACGGCCGGAACCCGCCGTCGCCGAGGGCAGGTTGTACGCCGACTGCAGGCTGGACGGCCCGTAGCCGGAGGGGGTGGCGTTCGGCGCGACGGACTTCGCGGCGACGACGTCGGTGCGGACCAGCGCCTTGCAGGAGGCGAAGCCCGCCTTGGCGGTCGCACAGGAGTGCGCGGTCGCTCCGGCCGAGGCGGCGGCGCCCGAGGGTGCCGCGGTGCCGAGGACCGCCAGCGGGATCGCCGCCAGGGCCGTGACGACTGTGCCGAACAGCCGTGCGCGTGAGCGCAGTTGCATGTGTCTCTCCTTGGATAGTGGTCGATCGGGGGTGTCGACCTCGGCATCCGTCCTGACCGCCGCCGCCCGGGTCGGGTGGACGGCGGCCGGTGCTGCCGCGTTCAGGGGAGGGCGACGAAGGGCGCGAGGAACGCCCGGGCCGCCGGTGCGTCGAGCCGGTAGGCGACGTTGGTGGCGTAGCAGGGGCCGTCACCGGTGATGGTGGTGGCCGCGAGGACGAGGGCTCCGTCGATCTCGGCGAAGTTCGGGCCGCCGGAATCGCCGTAGCAGGCACCGCCGTTGCCCTGCGGTGCGGTCATGCCCAGCCGCACCCACGAGGGGTTGAGGGCGTTGAAGGCGACCGGCGCCTTCATCCGTACGCCGCCGCCGGGGTGGGTCTGGCCGCCCGGTCCGCGCTGCGCCTCCTGGGTGCCGTAGCCGGCGACCTCGAAGGGGGTGGTGTTCAGCTGCTGCGGTCCGAGGGCGGCCAACTCCCCCGCGGTGGGCAGCTGGGCCGGTGTGAAGGTCCAGCGCCGGGCGACGGCGGCCGCGGGCAGCTGGACCACGGCGATGTCGTGCGGGTCCGCCGACGGTCCCGGATAGCCGGGGTCGGTGTGCGCGACTCCTTCGACGCCCACGGCCGCGCCGATCGCGGCGGGGTCGCCCGGGTGCGCGTGCGCCGCGGCGTCGAGGGCGCTCTGCACGTCCTGGTCGAGCGAGACGTAGAAGCGGACGCCCGGTGCCCAGTCGGTCGTGCAGTGCGCCGCGGTCACGAACGTGTCGCCGTCCAGCATCGTGCCCGAGCACTCCCAGTCCACCCGGTCGGGTGTGGCCGGGTCGCCGTCGTCGTCCCACTGGACGACGAGCGCGCCCACCTCGGTCCGCTCGGGTGCGGGCGCCGCGTTGTAGGAATTGATCGCTCCCGCCGAATATGTCAGGCTCATGACAACCATGAAAAATCCGGCGACCCCGACCGCCCCGCCGCCCAGGCGCCGTACGCCGCCACCCATCCCCATCGCCCCGCGGAACGCCACGACTTGCTCCCTCCACCGCCGACGCGGACCCCTCCGGGGCACGCCGACCAGCCGCATCGCCGCCCGGCAGGGGCCGGGCACCCGTACTGAGGGTGCAGTGTGAGGCCCAACGGGTGCGCTGCGCAAGGGGCCACACAAAGCAGGGCAAAGCCTTGACCGAGCACGGGCGTTCGGCGCACCTGGGCACCGCAGACCGGGTAAGGCCGGCATCGGCACCCGCCGATGTGCAAGTATCACCCCATGCTGATGTCAGTCGACGCTGATCTGTTGCGGGTTCTGGCCGACCCCCACCTCAAGGTCCGGCGCGAGGCAGGCATGGTGTCCTGCCCCTGACCCCACCCACCCGTACCCGCCTGCTTCCTGGAGACCCGTTGAGCGCCACCGCCGACGCCGCCCTGCCCGCTGCGACGGACTCCGCCGAGCCGGAACCCGCCCCGACCCCGAGAGCGACACCGCGCCCGGCCCCGCTGACCGCGCGGGCCGCCGCCGAACTGGTCGGCACCGCAGCCCTCGTCACCGTGGTGGTCGGCTCCGGCATCCAGGCCACCGCACTCACGCACGATGTCGCGCTGCAGCTGCTGGCGAACTCCACCGCCACCGTCTTCGGACTCGGCGTCCTCATCGTGCTCCTCGGCCCGGTCTCCGGCGCCCACTTCAACCCCGCCGTGACGCTCGCCGAGTGGTGGACCGGCCGCCGCGGCGGCTTTGGCGTCACCCTGCGCGAAGCCGCAATCTACATCCCCGCGCAGATCACCGGCGCGATACTCGGAGCAGTCCTGGCCGACGCGATGTTCGCCGAGCCGCTGGTGAGGTTCTCCACCCACGACCGGTCGGCAGGGCACCTGCTGCTCGGCGAGGTCGTCGCCACCGCGGGCCTGATCCTGCTGATCTCCGGCCTCGCCCGCACCGACCGCCTCCGCTTCGCCCCCGCCGCGGTCGCCTCCTACATCGGGGCGGCGTACTGGTTCACCTCGTCCACATCGTTCGCGAACCCGGCGGTGACCATCGGCCGCACCTTCACCGACACCTTCGCCGGTATAGCCCCCGGCTCCCTGCCCGGGTTCATCGCCGCCCAACTCCTCGGCACGATCGCCGGCCTGGCCCTCACCGCCCTCCTCTTCGCCCCCGGGAGGCGGACCGACGGACGGCCTCAGTCCTGACCCGAGGCGCCGCCTTCCGTCCTGAGGGACTCCTGGTGGATCTCGGCGTAGGTGGGCGAGTCCTTCACCAGGTCGTCGCAGAAGGCGGCGATGTCGTGGCCGACGAGCGCCAGGACCCGCGTGCCGTCCGCGGCCCCCGCCTCGAAGAAGTCCAGGACCCCCGTGAGCAGGGTCCCGTCGGCCAGGCCGACCGGTCCGACCTTGAAGAAGTACTTCTGCATCTCCTTGTAGACGACCTGGTAGTCCGGCGGGAGGGCCTTGACCCGCGCCATGTGCGCCCGCCACTGCTTCTTGCCCTCGACGATGCCGTGGATGCCCACGTCAACCTCCCAGCCGGGCCAGTTTCCTGGCGACGTTCCGGTTCAACTGCTCGCGCCACCGGTCCCGGTAGGTCCTGGCACCCTCTCCGCCGGCCAGTGCCGCGCAGAATCCCGCGATGTCGTCGCCCAGCACCTCCTGGACGCCCTGCCCTTCGGCCGCCGTCTGCTCGAGCAGCCCCAGGGCGGCGTCGAGGATCGGCATCAGGTTGCGGCCGGTGAAGTTCCCGTACGGGAAGAGGTGGGCCTTGATCTGCTCCCAGGCCGCCCGGTGGTCGTCCGGCAGTGCCGCGGCCCGGACTTCGAACGCCGTCCAGTCCCTGGTGAGGTCGCTGCCGGTGACGGTCTCCCAGAACCTCATCGTCCGCCCTCCTTGAGCTTGTCGATCCGCGAGGAGAGGTACTCCCACTTCGTCCAGAACCTCGCGACCTCTTCGCGCCCGGCGTTGTTGAGCGCGTAGAACTTGCGCGGCGGACCCATGCCGGACGGCCGCTTCGTCACCTGCACGAGTCCGTTCCGCTCCAGCCGCAGCAAGATGGTGTAGACGGTCCCCTCGACGACGTCGGCGAAGCCGAGTTCGTTCAGCCGGCGCGTGATGGCGTACCCGTAGGTCTCCTCGCCGCCGATGATCTCCAGCACACAGCCCTCGAGCGTGCCCTTCAGCATCTCCGTCAGGTCGTCCACCGCGAGCGCCCCTTCCACCCCCGGTACTCCGTAGTACCGAGTACCACTACACGGTATCACGGAGTACCGGCGGCCTTCACTCCGCTGCGGCGGCGCCCCGCGGGTCAGCTCTGGCGCAGGGGGGCCATCGGGATGGGGACGCCGAAGGCGGTGGCTCCCGCGCCGACGCCGCCCTCACAGGAGTTGGGCGGCGTGGTGGTCACACCGCGGGTCGAGGGGCGCTCCGCGGCCCAGAACATGTAGCCGAGCAGGCCGGTGGTGGTGCCGGCGCCCGCGGGGGCCGCGTTCTGGGTCCAGGTGCCGGTGGCGTTCTGCAGCGAGGAGGAGAAGTCGGTGCACTCGGGGCGGACCTGGGAACCCTCGGCGATGTAGAGGCCGCCGGTGAACTTCGCCGGGGCCAGTGGCGGGATGGCCGGGCTGTAGTTGGACTTGCCGGTGATGTGCTCCTGCCAGTTGGACTCGGCAGAGCCGGCGGACGGCTGCTTGCTGGGCACCATCGCGTTGGCGTAGTCCAGTACGGGGTTCGCGGGGGTGAGCCAGTTGGCGGTCGCGTACTGGTCGAGGGCGATGAGCCAGCGGTCGCCGGCGGCGACGTCGATGGTCAGGCGGGCCGTCGGGTCCGCGCCCGAGGCGTCGTAGGGGTGCGCGGCCCGGTAGGCGTCGATGAAGGCCTGCAGGCCGGCGGTGTCCGGGCTCGCGCTCTGCTCGTAGTCGATCTCGATGCCGACGCCCAGCCGGGAGGCGAGGGCGGCGGCCTTCTGCCCGAGCAGGGTGGGGTTCTGGGCCAGGGCGGTGTTCCAGTCGTCGGTGTACGTGATGCCGCCGATCGAGAGCATCACGCGGACGCCGTGGCTGGTGAAGTAGTCCACGACGGCCTGGTTCATGCCGACCGGCACACCGGCGGAATTCCCGCTGTTCGTGGTGCCGTTGAGCAGGGTCAGCGGGTTGACGAAGCTGAGCACCACCAGGTTGACCGACGGGCGGCCGTCACCGCGGTCCACCAGCCAGTGGTTGGCGTGGTCGAAGTCGGCCATGTCGCGCACCGTCGCCCATGTGCACGCGTCGTTGCTGCACTGCCAGGCGCCGTACACCTGCGGGGGCGTCCCGGTGGCGGCGCCGGCCGGGGCGGCAGCGGCGGGCACCGCGAGCGCGGCCGCTGCGAGCACGGCTGCCGCGGCGAAGGTCTTCACTTTTCCGAACGGCACACGCATGAACGCCTCCTGGCGATCAGGTGGTTCTCTGTGAGGGGCGTCACACCGTGCCGAATTGGTCTGGACCTTGTCAAGCAACCGCTCATTTCAGCACTTTCGGTACGCCCCCGCGAGGGTGTGACGTTTCCGCCGCGGCCTGCGCCTTGGGGGGAGACCGCGGGATCCGCGGTGTCGGTCCGAACGGCTGGAGGGCGGCGTATGGAACAGGTCGCGCACGTGGTGGACCAGGTCAGGGCGGACGTCCTCGGTCCGCGGCTGGCCGAGGACGTGGTCGCCATGACGGCCAGAGCCGGCATCCGGCTCGACTACGCGCCGGACAGCCTCGCCCTGATCGACCGGATCATCGACGGCCTCCGCCACACCCGCCCGCCGGCCGGCGGCCCCGTTCCGCCCGCGCTGCGCAGCTTCGGCGCGTACGCCGGCGAGGTCCTGCACAGGCGCGCGGGCGCGGAGTGGGTGGACTTCGACGCGGCCCAGCGCGAGATGTTCGGACAGCCCTTCGGGATCAGGACCACCGACGGGCGGGTGTGGAACCCGCTAGGCAAGGCGGTCAAGCGCTACCAGGCCGGTACGGCGGAGAGTCTGCTGCTCTTCCACCTGGCGGTGGTGGGCCGGGCGCGCGGCTGAACCCGGCGCTGACCCGGCGGGAAGGCCGAACCCGGCCTCCCGCCGCTTCAGCGCCGGACCGCGTACGGCGGGAAGGCCGCCGGGTCGGCGAGATCGCGGTCCGCGTCGGGCCAGCGCCTGCGCAGCAGCTCGGCGACCCCCCAGAACCAGCCGGTGAGGTGCGGCAGGGCCTGGTGGGTCCGAGCGGTGCCGGCCGTGGCGTCCAGGGTCGCGACGAGTTGGAGCCGGCTGTGGTCGCCGGGTGTGCGGGCGTCGAGCGTGGCGAACCGCTGGAGGCGCCGCAGCGCCCAGGCAGCGCATGCGGCGGCGAGGCCGTCGCTGTAGCGCCGGTCGTCCTCCGCCGCCGGGATGCCGCGGGCCAGAGCGCGGCGGTAGGCGTCGGCCAGGCCCGTGGCGGCTGGATCCCCGACCGTCAGCCAGGCGGGGCCTGGCACGTAGAGGCAGACGGCGTCGGCGAGCGCGTGGGCGTACCCGGCGAATTCGAAGTCGATGAGCCGCGCCCGCGCGGGGCCGGAGGCGTACAGCAGGACGTTGTTGGCTTCAGCGTCCCCGTTGCTCAGGGCGAGGAAGGGACCCGGGTCGGCCAGTACGCCCAGGGCGCCGTCGAGTTCGGCGAGGGAGCGGCCGCCGAGGGCCGCCCCCAGGGCCGCGGCCTGCTCGACCGCGCTCCCCCGCAGCCCGGCCAACCGCCCTGCACGGTCGGCGGCGGCGTCGAGCGCCGTCAGCCCCAGGCGGGCGTGGTAGCCCTCGGCCCGCCCCGCGGTGGCGGCACTCAGCGCTCCGCGCGCTTCGGCGAAGGCCGCCAGCCGCTCGCGGTGCGCCGCCGCCCCGTCCCGCCGCAGCAACCGGTCCAGCGCGACCCGCGGGGCGAGGTCCTCCAGGACGACGAAGCGGCCACCGGTGTCCTCGCCGATCACCTGCGGTGCGAGTTGGACCCCGAGGTCCTCGGCGAGGAAGCGGAGGGCCGCGCATTCGGTACGCAGCCGCCACGCCGCCGTCCGCGCGTCGCGTTCGCCGTCCGGCACCCACTTGACGACGACGGACGGCGGCAGCGCCGGCGTGGCGTCGAGCCACACCCGCGCCACCGCCCACGGCTCCAGCCGCTCCACGCGCGCGACCGTGACGGGCGAGTCGTACAGCCCCTCCAGCAGGCGCCGCAGCGCATCGAGGCGGGACGCGCCCCCGAATGCGGTCATCCGCTCACCCTAGGCCGTGTTTTGGAAGTAGGGCCGTCCGCCCACAGGGCGGGCCCCGCGGCGTCCGGTGCGTGCGATCGCAAGGCGGAGGGTCGTCCTCGTAGTGGGCCTACTCGGACGACTCCGACAACGCAGCGAGCGTGCGTGCCAGGCGTCGCGGGGCAGGCGGGACTTCCAAAACACGGCCTAGCCGGGACGCCACGGCTCCCTGGCCGGCACCAGGCCGTGGCGGCGCCCGGACGTCACCACGGGCAGACTTCCACCTGGTTGCCGCGGGAGCCGACGTCGACGTCGGCGTCTCCGGCACCGATGACCACGCACATCTTGTTGCTGTTCCACGGGCCGTGGTACCAGCTCGGGCCGTCGAAGACGCATTCAATGCGACGGCCCGGGTCGAGCAGATCACCCCCCGCACGGCGCGCCAAAACCGCTTGCCCGTCCCCGCCGCGCCGACGATGGTCGGCGGGTACCCGGCGAAGGCGGAGCAGATGACCACGACGGACCATGGCGTCGACCACGAACTCATCGAGGCCGCGGCGCATGTCGCCCGCACGCGCTGCCGCGGCGACAACCACACCGTGGCGGCCGCGGCCCGTGCCCGGGACGGGCGGATCGTCACCGCGGTGAACGCCTACCACTTCACCGGCGGGCCATGCGCGGAACTGGTCGTCATCGGGGCGGCGGCCACCCAGGGGGCGTACGAACTGGATGCCATCGTCGCGGTGGGCGACCGCGAACGGGGCGTCATCCCGCCGTGCGGGCGCTGCCGCCAGGTGCTGTTCGACTACTTCCCGCAGATCCAGGTCGTCATCGGCGCGGGCGGCCGCCTGCGGTCCGTACCCGTCGCCGACCTGCTGCCGGAGACGTATGTGTGGGCCGACCACCAGCTCGAAGCAGGTCAGGAGGATTCCGGGTTGCCGCCGGGCGGTGCGGCCGGGTAGGAATCGAGCATGCTACGAGGCGGCAAGGTCGGGCTCAGGGCCCGGCACGACGAGGACATCCCGATCCTGCGGACCGAGCTCTACGACGACGTGGCCAACGCCTCGCGTGCCGAGGGCGGGCCGTGGCGGCCGATGACGCCGGGCTCGAAGGACCCGCGGCTCGTGGTGGACGACACGGACGAGGGGCGTGTCCTGTTCTCCGTGGTGGAGCTGGCGGGCGACACCCTGGTCGGCACCGCGGCCCTGTGGGGCATCGACACCCACAACCGGGGCGCGCACATCGGGCTCGGCCTGCTGCCTGCCGCCCGCGGCAAGGGCTACGGCACCGACGCGGTCGCGGCGCTGTGCCAGTACGGCTTCGTCGTACGCGGCCTGCACCGGCTGCAGATCGAGACGCTGGCGGACAACATCCCGATGCTGCGCTCCGCCGAGCGCAACGGCTTCGTCCGCGAGGGCGTGCTGCGCTCCGCGGCATGGGTGATGGGCGAGTTCCTTGACGAGGTGCTGCTCGGCCTGCTGGCCCGGGACTGGAAGCCGGACCCGCAGGTCTAGGCCGTGTTTTGGAAGTAGCGCCGTCCGCCCACAGGGCGGGCCCCGCGGCGTCTGGTGCGTGCGATCGCAAGGCGGAGGGTCGTCCTCGTAGTGGGCCTACTCGGACGACTCCGACAACGCAGCGAGCGTGCCAGGCGTCGCGGGGCAGGCGGGACTTCCAAAACACGGCCTAGCGGTGGACGTGCCCTTCGCCGCGTATGTGCCGCAGCCGGCCGAGCGGCACGGCCCGGCCTCCGCGGTGGTGGCGGCGGCCACCGGCGGCGACGTGGCGGCGCTGGCCGCGCTGCAGGCCCGGACGCGGGGTGGTTCCGCGGCGGACTGGGCGGACCGCATCCGGCGCGACCTGGGCGAGGAGCAGCGCCTGGTGGTGACGGCGAAGGTGGCCGGCGAGGCCGTCGGGTACGCCAACGCGGCTTTCCTGCCCGGGCATCCCGTGGACCGCGCACCGGCCGGCTACTGCCTGACCGGGGTCACCGTGGACGCCGCCTGGCGGCGGCGCGGGATCTCACCCGCTCGCACCGCCACCACGGGACCGTCTGACGGCGGGTCAGCCGCCGGCCCCGGCGGAGAAGTAGAGGAAGGCTCCCAGCCCGTGCAGGTCGTTGGTGGCCTGGGGGCGATTGACGTAGTAGGTGTAGTCCCCGACGTTCGTGCCGACCGAAGTCGTCGTCAGATACGTCAGGCCGTCGCTGTGCAGGGAGATCCTGGCCAGTACGCCTGCCCTCCCCGCGGTCACCGCGGACTGGTAGGTGTCGCGGGGTACGTATCCGCGGGCGATCGCGGTCTCGATGGTCTGCGTGAACATCGCCGAGCACGACGTCTCGGTCCAGTTGCCCGCGCTGCCGCCCTTGTCCACGACCTGGAACCACCGTCCGCTCGCCGGGTCCTGGTAGGCCGCCATGCCGCGGACCAGGTTGCGTACGATCGCGGTCAGCTGCACCCGGCGCGGGTGGTCGGCCGGTATCAGGTCGAGGATCTCGGTCGCGGCCACGCCGTACCAGCCGACCGCGCGGCACCAGTACTCGGGGGCCAGCCCGGTGGCAGGGTCCGCCCACGACGCGGACTTCGACGCGTCGTACGCGTGCTTCATCAGGCCGTCGGGCTGCTGGAGGTGGCTCGCGTAGACCACCAGCTGCTGCGTCGCGATGTCGAAGGACCGGGCGCTGTCGCCGACGTACCTGCCGTACTGCGCCATGAAGGGGTCGGCCATGAACGTGCCGTCGGACCACAGCTGGTCGGCCCGGTCGGGGCTGTCGGCGTGCCAGAAGCCGCCGTCGGGGGTGGTCGGGTACCCGGCGCCCGGCAGGAGGCGGTCGTGGATCTGCTTGGCGGCCAGGCCGTACTTCGTCTGGCCGGTCTCGCGGTACAGCGCGATCATCACCTGGCCCGGCATCATGCTGTCCAGGCTGGTGAAGCTGTTGGCGATGTGCCCTGAGGCGTCGACGAAGCGGTCGGCCCACGCCTTGACGTACGCGACGAGGGCGGCCCGCCGCACGGGGTCGGCGGTGCGCTGGGCGAGTTGGTACTGCCCCATCATGTACAGCGCGACCGGGTAGCTCCAGCCGCCGACGGTGGCGGGGGTGTAGCGGTGCATCGTGGAGTCGGCCATCGCGTCGGCCCAGTCCGTGCCCTGCTGGTCGGCGACGGTGAGCGAGTCGAGGTCGGGCAGTCCGCCGGCGGTCGTCGCGGTCACCCGGATCAGGTTGCGGCCGGCCCGCAGCGTCACGGGTAAGCGGGCCACCGCCCAGGTGTCCCAGTCGGCGGTGGGGCCGAAGTCCGGTGCGGGCGCCGCCGTGCCGTTGACGCCGAGAGCGGCGGCGCGGGCCGCGTCGGTGCCGTTCGAGTACCGCAGCGCCAGGGTCGCGGCCCCTGCGGCCGGCCGGTCGACGGCGAACTCGACGTAGGCGCCGGACTCGTTGGCGCTGTTGACGAAGCCGGTGCCGGTGAACCCCAGGTGGTCGGAGTCCACCGTGCCGTGGAAGACGGTCGCGTCCTCCGCCTCGTACACCGACGCGGTCGCGTCCTGCGCCTGGTCCGCCGAGGACGCCGCGTGCGCGGCGCCCGGGGTCACCGAGCACAGCGCGGCCAGCATCCCGATCACTGCTGCCATTGCCTTCGTACGCATGAGGGGTCTCCTCTTCGGGCAAGCGGGTGCGGTGGGGGGAGTGGTGGCGGCTATGCGGTGAAGCGGGCGGTGAAGGTCCTGCCCGCCGCTCCGCCGACGTCCACGGCGAGGCGGAGGTTGGGGGTGGTCGCCAGGACGGTGACGCCGGGGTCGGCTGACGTCACGGCGGAGACGGCGCCGTCGACGGTGACGATCACCGTGCCGGTGAGCTGCTGGGTCGGGTCGCTGACGGCGACGCCGACCTTGCCGTCCGCCCGCCGGGTGACGACCGAGGCGGTCCTGTCGACCTGGATGCCGGCCGCTTTGGGCGCGCCCGCCTGCCAGACGTTGGCCATGGCGACACCCGATCCGGAACGGCTCACGGCCTGCACCTGGGCGGTGTTCGCGGCGACGGTGACGTCGTTGGACGCGGCGAAGGCGGCGGTCTGGGCGGAGGTCGCGGCGGGCAGCTGGATGTAGCGGTAGCTGCCCGCGGTCGGGCTGATCCCGTGGTCCACCCACATGGTGACGAAGCGGCGGGTGTACGCGGCGGTGTCGTCGTACACCCCGCGGTGGTCCATGTCGGTCCACCTGCCGGTGCGGTCCTCGCGCACCATCGTGACGTGGCCCCCGGCGGGGAAGACGTATCCGCCGAGGTTGTCGACGTAGACCCACTGCGGCTGGAAGACCGTCGGCGTGCTGCTCGGGGTGGCGAGCACGACGCTGCCGTCGACGTGGACGTCGGAGCGCCCGTTCGGGCCGGTGTTGCGGTTCTCGATGACCGTCTCGACGGTGTGGCCGTCGGTGCTGGTGATCCCGGCGCCCAGGCAGATCACCGCGTCGTCGATGCAGAACCAGGACTTGCGGCCCTTGAGGGTCTGCACGGCGAAGGACAGCCCCATGCCCGCGGCCACGTTCCCGTCCAGCAGCGCCCCGCCGGCCCAGGTGTTCGTGGAGCCGCGGTTGGTGCCGAGCGCGAGGGTCTTGGTGTCGAGGGTGACGCCGGGCACGCGGTATTTGTCGGCGGCCGGCCAGTAGCCGTTGGTCCAGTGCCCGGGCTGCGTGGCCAGGTAGAGGTAGGCGGCGCCCTCGCCGGTGTACCAGCCCTGGAGGTTCTCCTTGTTCGCGCTCTCGTAGGGCTTGATGAGCGTGCTGTCCATCGCGATGGCGAAGGCGAAGGCCGGCCGCCGGTGCACGACCCGGGCCATCGACGTCGCGACGACGGAGGTGGTCGACTCGCTCCCGGCGGGTATGCCGGTGTCCGTGACGACCGCGCGGCCCAGTGCGATGGAGGAGACCCGCACCTGTTCGAGCGGCACCGGGTCGTAGCGGAAGAAGTCCTGGTAGGTGTCTGCGGTGATCCAGCCCTTGACCTGCGAGCGGAGGGTGTGGGCGTGGCCGGCCGGGAGGACGCCGGCGAGCTGGAGCAGGGTGGCGGAGGTGAGCCGCCCGATGCGGTGGTCGGTCTCGTAGAAGCGGGACAGCGCCCGGCCGCGCACCATGTCCATGAAGGCGCCGCGGTAGATCCACGGCACGTAGTTGGCCTGCGTCCAGGTGTACACCCGCTGCACCTGGTCGGCGCTCGCCGCCCACGGGGTGTTCTGGACGGCGACCAGCAGATACGTCAGGTACTGCAGCAGGGACACGCCGTAGGAGCCGTTGTAGGCGTAGACCTTGTGCTGGATGAAGCCGCCGTCGGGGTAGAAGCCGTCGCCGCTCGTGCTGTACGGGAAGAGCTGCGCGATGGCCGCCATGGCGCTCTCGATGACGCCGGCGTCCTGGCTGAGCGCGCCGCGGACGGTGGTGATGGCGCAGGTCCAGTTGAGGTTGGCGCCGGTGGCCGTGGCGCCGCCCACCCGGCTGGGGTCGGGCAGGTAGCGGGCGATGGCGGCCATGGCGGTGGCGGTCTCGGCGGCGGTCAGCTGCGCGGAGAGGGCGACGCAGATGTCGTTGAGGGCCAGCGGGATGCCGATCTGGAAGTCCCACCAGTTGTCGTACTGCCCGGTGACGCCGTACTTGTGGGCGAGGAACCAGTCGAGGGCGGAGCGGATGTCGGCCAGCAGCTGCGGGTCGCCGGACAGCGACGAGCCGGGTGAGGCGTAGCCGAGGGCGAGCTGGCGCAGCCGCCCCACCACGTCGCGCTGCACCGCGGAGACGGTGCTGCTGTCCAGGTCGGCCCACAGGTAGGTGCGCGAGGCGGAGGTGTCCAGCGTCGACCACAGGCCGCTGAGGGTGCCGGCGGTGTCCTGCACGTAGCCGGCGATGACCGGGTCGGCGGTGTCGTAGCTGCCGATCAGGGTGTCGCGCCACTGGTTCCTGACCGTCGTGAAGTCCGCGGCCGTCGCGGCCTTCGCCCGGGCCCCGGCGCGGCCCGGGGCGCCGAGGCCGGTGCCGAGGAACCACGCGGGGGCGAGCGCGGCGCCGGCCAGCAGGGTGGAGCGGCGGGTGATGCCGCGGGAGGAGTGCTCAGCGGACATGGAGGAACCCTCACGTCAGGGGAAGGGGAGCGCGCGGGAGCGGCCGGAGCGGGCGCTGCCCGGGGCGTGAGGGATCGTGGCGCCGCGCACCCATGGAAGTCAAGCGATAATACGTATTACCATGGGCCGGGGCGGAGACCGACCGGATCGCACCGGCACGGAGACGGCCGTCCGGAGGCGAGGGTGGCACTACGATGCGACACGTGACGCAGCGCCGGAAACGGGTGACCCAGGCCGAGGTGGCACGCCTGGCGGGCGTCTCCCAGGCGATGGTCTCCCTGGTGCTCAACGACTCCGACGGGGTGCGTGTGGCACCCGAGACCCGCCAGCGGGTCGTGGAGGCGCTGCGGCAGACCGGCTACACCGTCGACATCATGGGCCGCCGCCTGCGCGGCAAGTCCAACCAGATCATCGGCGTCTTCACCTACGAGGCGGTCTTCCCCTCCGGCTCCGCCGACTTCTACGGCCCCTTCCTCGGCGGCATCGAGGAGGAGGCCGAGGCGCAGGGCTTCGACCTGCTGCTGTTCACCAGCCCGGGCCGCCGGCAGGGCCGCCGCAAGGTCTACGAGCAGGGGTCGAACCGGCTCGGCATAGCGGACGGCTGCATCCTGCTGGGCCGGCACACCGACCGCGCCGAACTGGACCGGCTGGTCGACGAGCGCTTCCCGTTCGTCTTCATCGGCCGGCGCGAGTCGTCCGCGGGTCCGGTGAGCTACGTCGGCGGTGACTACGCGGCTGCGACCGCGGCCCTGTACGAGCGGGTGTGGGCGCTCGACCACCGCCGGGTGGCGCTGGTCGGCTACCACGAGGAGAGCGAGTCGACGGCCGACCGCCGCTCGGGGTACCTGCGCGCCTGCAAAAGGCACCGCAAGACGCCGCTCGCCCTCAACGACGCCGATCCGTCGGCGGTCTTCGAGCGGCTGCGGGCCGAGGAGGTGACCGCGGCCCTGGTGGAGACGACGGAGATGGCCGCGGCCCTGCGGGCACTGGCCACCGGATCGGGGCTGCGGGTGCCCGAGGACCTCTCGGTCGGCGTGCTCGGCGACACCGACCCGACGCAGACCTCGGCATGGCCGCTGCGGCCGGCCTCCGACACGGACTGGACGACCTTCCGCATCCCGCGCCGCGACATGGGCGCCCGCGCGGTGCGGATCCTGGTCGGGATGCTGCGCGGCGAGATGGAGCCCGGCCGCAAGACGCAGGTCCTGCTCCCCTGCGAGCTGGTCGACGGCACCACCGTCACCGAGGCCCCCCGCGCCCCACGGCGCTAGGGACACGCCCCAGGACACGCCTCAAGACTGCCGGGCACTTGCTCGAAACTTCTCGTTGACTTCTCCGAGATCCTTCCCTAGCGTGCGCTAATACGAATTATCAAGGAAGGACTCGCGGGTGAAGGAACTACGCACGGACGTGCTGGTCGTCGGCGGCGGGCTCGGCGGCGTCGCCGCAGCCCTGGCCGCGACCGAGCACGGCGCACAGGTGGTGCTCACCGAGGGCCCGCGCTGGCTCGGCGGGCAGCTCACCGCACAGGCCACCCCGCCGGACGAGCACCCGTGGGTCGAGATGCTCGGCGTCACCGCGTCCTACCGCTCGATGCGGGAGGGCATACGCGGCTACTACCGGCGCCACTACCCGCTGACGGCGCAGGCGATGCGCGCCCGCCAGCTCAACCCGGGCGCCGGCCTGGTGAGCCGGCTCTGCCACGAGCCGCGGGTCGCGGTCGCGGTACTGGAGTCGATGCTCGCCCCGGCCCGCAGCTCGGGCCGGCTCACGGTGCTGCGGCCCTACCGGGCCGAGTCGGCCGCGGTCGACGGCGACACCGTCACCGCGGTGACCCTGGTGCCCGACGGCGACACGGTCGACGGCCCGGTCACGGTGCACGCCCGGTACGTCATCGACGCGACCGAGACCGGCGACCTGCTGCCGCTGGCCGGCGCCGAGTACGTCACCGGCGCCGAGTCCAGGAACGACACCGGCGAGCCCAGCGCCAAGGACACCGCGGAGCCGCTGACCATGCAGGCGGTGTCCTGGTGCTTCGCGGTCGACCACGTCGACGGCGACCACACCATCGACCGCCCGGCTGCCTACGACCACTGGCGGTCGGTACGTCCCGCCGTCTGGCCGGGACCGCTGCTGGCGTTCTCCTGGCCCAACCCGCGCACCCTGGAGCCGTCGCAGGGCTGGCTCGACCCGAACCCGGACGACGACCCGCTGGCCGTCGAGGCGGACCAGAGCAAGGACGCCGGGACCGACGACCTGTGGCGCTTCCGCCGGATCGCGGCCCGCAGGCTGTTCGAACCGGGCGCCTACGCCAGTGACATCACCCTGGTGAACTGGCCGATGATCGACTACATGGACGGACCGCTCTTCGAGGTCTCGGCCGACGAGGCGGCCAAGCACCGGGCCGGCGCCCGGGAGCTGGCGCTGTCCGCCCTGTACTGGATGCAGACCGAGGCGCCGCGGCCCGACGGCGGCACCGGCTTCCCCTCGCTGCGGCTGCGCGGCGACCTGCTCGGCACCGACGACGGCCTGGCCCAGGACGTCTACGTGCGCGAGTCCCGCCGAATCCGGGCCGTCACCACGGTCCGCGAGGACGACGTCTCGCTGGCGATACGCGGCGAGCACGGTGCGACCCGCTACCGGGACTCGGTCGGCATCGGCATGTACCGGATCGACCTGCACCCCTCGACCGGCGGCGACACCTACCTCGACGTGGCCTCGGCCCCCTTCCAGATCCCGCTGGGCGCGCTGCTGCCGCAGCGGATGGTGAACCTGCTGCCGGCCGCCAAGAACATCGGCACCACGCACATCACCAACGGCGCCTACCGGCTGCACCCCGTCGAGTGGAACATCGGCGAGGCCGCCGGCGCCCTCGCCGCCCACTGCGTCACCACCGGCCGCACACCGCACGGGGTGCACGCCACGCCCGACCACCTCGACGACTACCGGTCCCTGCTGTCCCGGCGCGGCATTCCGCTGGCCTGGCCCGAGATCCGCGGCTACTAGAACCGAACCCTCTGGAGCAACGATGAGAACCAGACGCCTCCGGCTCACCTCCCTCGCCCTGTCCGCCGCCTCCCTGCTGGCGCTCTCCCTCGCGGGGTGCTCGAACGGGTCCGGCTCAGGCGGCGACTCGAAGGTGTCGCTGCGGATGACCGTGTGGAGCAACGACCCGTCGCAGACGGCGCTGTTCAACAGCATCGCGGCGGACTACCGCAAGACCCACCCGGACATCACGTCGATCGCCTTCGACTACATCCCCATCGACAACTACACCACCGCCCTGACCACGCAGATCGCCGGCAGCAACCCGCCCGACATGGCGTGGGTCCTGGAGCGCGACGCACCGGACTTCGTGTCGTCCGGGGCGCTCACCGACCTGACCCCGACGCTGAAGAAGGCGGCCGGCTACCAGTACGACGACCTCACCCCTGCGGCCACCAAGCTGTGGAAGCAGGGCGCGGACCTGTACGCGTACCCCTTCTCCACCTCGCCGTTCGGGATGTTCTACAACAAGGACCTGCTCAAGAAGGCGGGGGTGACGCAGACCCCCGACGAGTTGCTGGCGGCCCACCAGTGGACGTGGCAGAACGCGGAGAAGATGGCCACCCAGGTCGCCGCGCACACCGACAAGCAGGGCCTGGTCGTCCGCGACTGGGACTACAAGACCTGGATCCAGCTCGCCGGCATGTGGCGCGGCTGGGGCGCGGACGCGTGGTCGGCCGACGGGAAGACCTGCGGCTTCGACTCGCCGCAGATGCAGCAGGCGATGACCTTCCTGCACGACGCGATCTTCACCGACAAGGCGCTGCCGGGACCCGGTGAGACCGCCGACTTCTTCGCCGGCGAGTCCGGGCTGACCATCACCCAGATCAGCCGTGCCACGCTGCTGGCCAAGCACCCCTTCGACTGGGGCATCGTCCCGCTCCCGGCCGGTCCCGCCGGCGCGTCACAGGTCATCGGCCAGGCCGGCATCGGCGTGATGACCAAGGGGTCGCACAAGCAGCAGGCGGCCGACTTCCTCGCCTACTTCTCCGACGCGGCCAACTCCGCCAAGCTCGCCCGCTACTTCCCGCCCGCGCGCACCAGCCAGCTCACCACCGCCACCCTCGCCAAGGCCAACCCCATGTTCACCCCGCAGCAGTTGCAGGACGTTGTCATCGACGGCATCAAGACCGGCGCCGTCCTGCCGTCCCACAAGAACAGCGCCAAGATCGCCAACCTCGTCCAGAACGCGCTCGACCCGATGTGGAAGTCCGGCGCCGACGTCGGCAGCGTCCTTGCGGGTGTGTGCAAGGCCATCGCACCGGCCCTGTCCGAATGACGACGACGCACAAGACCACCCGGGAGCCGGCGGGCACCGCCGGCCCGCCGACCGGGCCGGGACGCTTCTGGACCCTGCGGCGGCAGGACGCCGCCAGCGGCTGGCTGTTCGTGCTGCCGCAGGCGCTCGGCTTCCTCGCCTTCGTCCTCTACCCGCTGATCGCGGTCGTCTACTACAGCTTCCACACCTCCAACGTGCTGTCGGGCGTGACGAAGTACGCGGGCACGAAGAACTACTCGCAGTTGGTGCACGACCCCGCCACGCCGTCGGTGGCGCGCGCAACGGTGCTGTTCTGCATCGGCCTGGTGGTGATCAACATCGCGCTGGCCATGCTGCTCGCCGTGCTGCTGAACCAGCGGCTGCGCGGCACCACGGTCTTCAGGACGCTGTTCTTCTCGCCCGTCGTCGTCTCGCTCGTGGCGTGGACCATCACCTGGAACTTCCTGCTGCAGAACAACGGCGGCATCAACTCGATCCTGCACGTGGTCGGCATCGACGGCCCCAACTGGCTGCGCGGCGACAACTCGGCGCTGGTATCGGTGGTGATCGTCCAGGTCTTCAAGAACGTCGGGCTCAACATGGTCCTCTTCCTCGCAGCGCTCCAAGGGGTCCCGCGCTCGCTGCTGGAGGCCGCCGAGATCGACGGCGCCGGGGCCTGGCGGCGCTTCCGCTCGGTGGTGCTGCCGATGATCAGCCCCACGACGCTGCTCACCACGATCGTGACGATCAGCGGCTCGCTGCAGGTGTTCGCGCAGATCCAGATCCTGACAGAAGGCGGTCCGAACAACCGGACCAACGTCCTGGTGTACTTCTTCTACCAGCAGGCCTTCGACAACCACGACTTCGGCTACGGCAGCGCCGTCGCGGTCGTGCTGTTCGCCATCATCCTGGTGCTCACCCTGATTCAGTGGCGCCTGCGCAAGAAGTGGGTGTTCTATGAGTCTTGAGACAGCCGCCCGCCGGCCGGTCACCCTCCCCGACGCCGCAGCGCCGCCGCGCCCCGCGGGACGGCGCGGCAGCCGGTGGCGCAAGCCGCTGCTGTACGCGCTGATGGTCGTGCTGGCGGTCCCGTTCGTCTTCCCGACGTGGTGGATGATCACCTCCTCCCTGCTGCCGGAGAACGAGGTCCTCAGCTACCCGCCGAAGCTGCTGCCGCTGCACCCGCAGTGGTCCAACTACAAGACGGCGTTCGCCCACTACCCGCTGGCGCACCAGTATCTGAACAGCCTCTACATCGCGCTGCTGGTCACCGCGGGCACGATGCTGGTCGCGTCCCTGTCGGGGTACGCCTTCGCCCGCATCCCCTTCCCCGGCAACAAGGTGCTCTTCCCGCTGATCCTCAGCGGCCTGCTCATCCCGACCGAGGTCACCGTCATCCCGCTGTTCAAGATGGTCGACCGGCTGGGGCTGACCAACACCCACTGGCCGCTGATCGTCATCCCGATCCTCGGCGCGCCGAGCGTGCTCGGCACCTTCGTGATGCGGCAGTTCTTCCTGGCGATCCCCGACGAGTTGGAGGACGCCGGCCGCATGGACGGCCTGGGCCGCTTCGGCCTGTACTTCCGGGTGGCGCTGCCGCTGGCCCGGCCCGCGCTGGCGTCGGTGGCGATCTTCACCTTCCTCAACAGCTGGAACATGTACCTCGAACCGCTGGTGTACGAGACGGACAAGAGCAACTACACGCTGCCCGTGGCGCTCACCCAGTACACCGACGCCTACGGGTCCCACCTGTGGAACATCCAGCTCGCGGCGTCCGTCACCACGGTCGTCCCCGTCCTGCTCGTCTTCGTCGCCGCCCAGCGGCACTTCGTCGAAGGTCTCGCACAGACCGGCCTGAAAGGCTGACCCATGCCCTACGCCGACCTGCCGCTCGACCAGTTGCGCGGCCACCTCTCGGAATCCGTCGAACCTGCCGACTTCGACGCCTTCTGGGCCGGGACGCTGTCCGAGGCCCGCGCCCACGGCGAGCCGCCGGCCTTCACCCGGGTGGACAGCGGCCTGTCCCTGATCGAGACCTACGACGTACGCTTCCCCGGCTTCAAGGGGCAGCCGATCGCCGGCTGGCTGCACCTGCCGGCCGGCACGACGCAGCCCCTGCCGTGCGTCGTGCAGTACATCGGGTACGGCGGCGGCCGGGGCCTCGCGCACGAGAACACCCTGTGGGCGGCGGCCGGGTTCGCGACGCTGGTGATGGACACCCGCGGCCAGGGATCGCACGTCAGCGTCGGGGTGACCCCCGACCCCGAGGGCTCGGGACCCGCCTACGCGGGCGTCATGACTCGCGGCATCGGCGACCCGCACACCTACTACTACCGGCGGCTGGTCACCGACGCCGTCCGCGCCGTCGACGCCGCCCGCGCGCACCCGCTGGTCGACCCGGCCAGGATCGCGGTGGCGGGCGCGAGCCAGGGCGGCGGCCTGACGATCGCCGCCGCGGCGCTCGCCGGCGACGTGGCGGCTGCGCTGCCCGACGTGCCCTTCCTGTGCGACTTCCCGCGCGCCACCTGGATCGTCGACAAGGCGCCCTACGACGAGATCGTGCACTACGGGGCGACCCACCGCGACCAGGCCGGGACCATCGCCCGCACCCTGTCCTACGTCGACGGTGTGCACTTCGCGGCCCGCGCCACGGCGCCGGCCCTCTTCTCGGTGGCCCTGATGGACCCCACCTGCCCGCCTTCGACGGTGTACGCGGCCTACAACGCCTGGGCGGGCAGCAAGCAGGTGCGCGAATACCGCTTCAACGGCCATGAGGGAGGTGGCGCCTTCCACACCTCAGAACAGCTGTCGTGGCTCTCGGAGCGCCTGTGCCGCGGTTAGGTGTGCTGGTCGGTTAGGTGTGCTGGTCGGTGAGGCGGCGCAGGGAGGCCCCGGCGGGCGGGCCCCAGCTGGGTTTGCCGCCGGGGCGGCCGTGGCGGCCGGCGTCGGCGATGTGCAGGCAGGCCAGCGCCCGCCCCACCGCCCAGCCGCGGGCACGCCGCAGGGTCGCCGGGTCCGGGGCCGGGCGGTAGGCCCGGTGGAAGAGGTCTGCGGCGCCGTCAGGGAGCAGGATCCAGGCGGCGGCCAGGTCGACGGCCGGGTCGCCGGCGAAGAGGTCGCCGAAGTCGATCACCCCGCAGAAGCTGCCGTCCGCGGTCACGACGTTGGCCGGGTGCAGGTCGCCGTGCACCCACAGGGGCGGCCCGTCCCATTCGGGCGCGGCGGCGGCGTCCTCCCAGACCGCGCGCACGGCGTCCGGGTCGCCGACCAGCCCCAGTTCCGCGGCGGAGGCCAGCCCCCGGCCGAAGTCCTCCGCGGTGTCGGCCAGCGGGCCGCCGCGGCCCCGCCCGGCGGGCGCGTCGCCGGGAGCGGGCCGGTGCAGGGCGGTCAGAAAGCCGGCCAGCGCTTCCGCCGCCTCCCCCGCCCGCGTGGCCGGCGCCCGGTCGGCGGGCTCCCCCGGCACCCAGGTGGTGACCACCCACGGCCGCGGGAACCGCCCGGAGGGCTCACCGAGCCGCTGCGGCACGGGCACCGCCAGCGGCAGGTGCGGCGCGAGCCGCGGCACCCACGTGTGCTCCTTGCGCAGCAACTCGTCCGCCGACTGCGTCGCCCACGGCAGCCGAACGGCGAGGTCGTCCCCGAGCCGCCACACCTGGTTGTCCCACCCGAGCGCCCCGAGCACGAGCGGCCGGTCCGCCAGATCGGGGTGCTGGTCACGCAGCAGCTCGCGGACCAGGTCCTCGGTGATGTCCGTCCGGGTGGCAGTCATGGCAGGCAAGGGTAGTGGGCCTCCCCGGCCGGCCGCCGTCCGACCGGCGCGCGCGGCCCGCAGGACCTCAAGGGGCCTGCGCACCGGGGATGTTCCATACTTGCCCGAACGCCGCTTCGGACATCGGAAGGTGGTCCTGCCACGGTCTCGTGGGCCGCGCTCGCGGGCGGTGCCGTCCTCGGCGGGCTCTCCGTCCGCTCCTGGGTGCCGTCGTCTGCGACGCCTCCGACGTCCTGGTCGCCGACAACGACCTCCAGGGCAACCTCACCGCCCCCTACCTGCTCACCGGGACGGCCACAGCGCAGACCCGCTTCACGGCGAACAAGGGCGTCGAGCAGATCGACGGCTGGCTCGTCGCGACCGTCCCCGGGGCGGTCACCGACGGCGTGTACGACTTCGGGAACCTGCTCTACCTGTCAGGGCAGCGGATCAGGGTCACCAAGGTCATCAGGAAGCTCGCCGCCGGCACCTGCGACGTCCGCCTGGACGCCGACAGCGCCTCCGCGGGCGGCAGCGCGCTGGCGGCCACCACGGCCGTGCAGACCACGACCCTGGCCTCCGCGCTGTCCGTCGACGGCACCGCAGACCCGGTCAGGCTGCACGCCCACGTCCTGGGCGCGGCAGGGGCCCAGGACCTCGAAGTGCAGTTCGCCTACCAGGTCGTCAGCTGAGGCCCGCCCACAGGGAGACGGGCACCGCCTGCCGGCGCAGGCGTAGGCACGACTGGCCAGGTAGCTCCCCACCCCACAGGAGCCGCACCATGGACAGACGCACCTTCCTCGGCAGCGCACTGGCCGGGGGCGCCGCAGTGCCGCTGCTCGGCGCCCCCGGCGCCCGCTCCCGGATGGCCCTGCCCCAGGACGAGCTGCGGACCGAGCCGTCCAGGGCCGACGGCCGCTACGTCTTCCCGCGTGGCGACCAGTTCCTGTCCCCGGTGGGGAAGATGACGGCCGGTCAGCGCTGGACGCGGCCGGTGACACCGGGGGCGGTTGGGGTGGTTGACCGGGCAAGTGGCGATCAGTAACTTACCCGTGCCGATCACCACCTGGTGAACAGTTCCGGGCTCCACCCCCACCGCCGCCCCGGCATCGTGAGACGGCCTGAACGGACGAGGTTCGCATGCGGATCCCTGCACTGACGGCAGCCGTCGCGCTGTTCACCTCCCTGACCCTGTCGCTCGCCGGGGGCGCCGCCGCGGCCCCGGCCGGGCACCCCGGGGCGCACGGGAACGGCGGGCGGTTCGACCGGCCGTACACCGGCTTCGCGCCGCCCGGCACCGTGCTGCGCCGGGGCAGCCCGCGCGACGCGGGGCTGGAGGCGGCCCCGATCGAGGCGTTCGAGCGCCAGATGGCCGGCTGGGAGGACCCGGCAGCCGGCGCCGGCTACCTCTTCCCCGGCGCCACGACGCTGATGGCCCACGACGGTGTCGTGGTCGAACGCAGCGCCGGCGGCTACGCGGTGAAGTACGCCGACGGCACCACGGAACTGCCCCAGGACCAGTGGATCCCGGCGCGCACCGACACCATCTACGACCTGGCCTCGCTGTCGAAGCTGTTCACCTCGATCGTGGCCATGCAGCAGCTGGAAGCCGGGCGGATCGACCTGGACACCCCGGTCGCCCACTACATCCCGGAGTTCGCGGCCAACGGCAAGGCCGACATCACCGTCGAGCAACTCCTCACCCACACCTCGGGGTTCGACGCCGACCCGGTCCCCTCGCTCTGGCAGGGCTACTCCGACATCCCCTCGCGCGAGAAGGCGATCCTCGACGCCAAGCCGATCCACGCGCCGGGCACGACGTACCTCTACTCCGACCTGAACATGCTCAGCATGCAGCTGGTCCTGGAGAAGGTGACGGGCAGGCCGCTGGACACGCTGGTGCGCGACGGCATCACCGGGCCGCTGCACATGACCGACACCGGCTACAACCCGCCCGCGGCCGAGCTGCCGCGGATCGCCGCCACCGAATACCAGACCAGCCCGGCACGCGGCATGGTGTGGGGCCAGGTGCACGACGAGAACTCCTGGGCGCTGGGCGGCGTCGCGGGCCACGCGGGTGTCTTCTCCACCGCCGACGACCTCGCGGTGCTGGCCCAGACGGTCCTCAACGGCGGTACGTACGCCGGGCACCGCATCCTCAGCCAGAACAGCGTCCGGCTGATGGAGCAGAACTTCAACCAGGCCTTCCCCGGCGACTCGCACGGCCTGGGCTTCGAACTCGACCAGATCTGGTACATGGGCGGCCTGTCGGGCCCGCAGAGCCTGGGCCACACCGGCTACACCGGCACATCGCTGGTTATCGACCCGCAGTCGCGGTCCTTCGCCATCCTGCTGAGCAACCGGGTGCACCCCAGCCGCACCACCCCCTCGACCAACCCGCCGCGGCGGGCCATCGGGGTGGCGCTGTCGCAGGCGATGCGGGTGGCGGCGCCCGGCGGCGGCCCGCTGTGGTTCTCCGGGCAGCCCGGCGGCACCACCAGCACCCTGACCACCGGCCCGCTCACGGCGACCGCACCGGTGGCCGTGGACTTCTCCGCCTTCGTCAACACCGAGTCCACCGACCTGCTGACCCTGGAGGACTCCACGGACGGCGGGGCGACCTGGCAGGCGCTGCCGCTGAACGTCACGGGCGAGGGCGCACCGGCCGGCAGCCCGACGTCGCTGTCCGGGCAGTCAGTACGCGCCTGGTGGCATGTGCACGCGCAGGTCCCGCAGCAGTCCGGTCCGCTGCAGATCCGCTGGCGCTACGCCACCGACCCGGTCTACGAGGGCCGGGGCGTCGACCTGGCCCGCCTGTCGGTGACCTCCTGCGGGCACCCGGTGCCGGGAGCCGGGCAGTTGGCGCCGACCGGGGCCTGGCAGCAGGTCGCTCCCGGCTCCCGCTGAGCACTTCAGGCGTACGGTCAGGTGTCCGCGCCCGCGCGGCGGGCGCGGAACACCGCCGTCTTGACCCTGTTCTGACAGGCCGTGGAGCAGAACTGGCGCCCCGCGTTGCGTGAGGTGTCGACGTAGACGCGGTCGCAGCGCGGGGCCGCGCAGACGCCCAGGCGGCCGGCGTAGTCGCCGCCGAGCGCCATCGCAAGGCCGGTGGCGCAGCCGGCGCTCCAGCCGACGGCGTAGGAGTCGTCGGAGCCGTGGAAGTGCACCTGCCACGGCTCCCCCGGGCTGCGGTCGAGTTGGGGGCGGGCGCCGGTCTCGCGCAGCAGTGCGTTGAGCGCGGGGACGGCGTCGTCCAGGCGGTCGGCGGCCGCCGCCTCGAAGATGGTGCGCAGGGCGCGGGCGGTGCCGGCGAGCAGGTCGGCCTCCGCGGGGTCGAGGTCCGGCCCGGCAGAGAGGGCTTCCCGGACGGCGGCGACACGTTCCGCACCTTCGGGGGCGGTGTAGCGGCGGCCGTGCGACTCGCCGGGGGTCAAGGCGTTGACGAGGGCCGCCGAGGCGGAGAGCAGCGTCCGCATGTGACTGTCGAACAACACTTGACCAGTTACCTCTCACTCGCCTACCGTCGCTGTCACTGACCATAGTCCATTGACCAGTGACAGGGAGGCGCTGTGCCGCGCTCGGACCCGCCGCCCCGGCCCACTCCGGAGCCCCCACCCGCCTCCGCACCGCCGCCCGGGCCGTGCCCGGACGCGCTGCCCGGACCGCCCACGGAAGCGCTGCCCCGCACGGTCCGGCTGCTGCTGCTCGCCCGGGTCGTCAACCAGCTCGGCGCCTTCTCGATGCCCTTCCTCACCGCCGTGGTCTTCGCCGACCACGAGGTGAGCCTGACGACCGCAGGCCTGGTCAGTGCGGCCTTCGGGCTGGCGACCATCCCCTCCCGGCTGGCCGGCGGGGTGCTCGCCGACCGCATCGGCCGGCGGACGACCATCGTGCTGGGGCTGTGCGGATGCGCGGTGGCGCAGCTGGGCGTGGCGGCCGGCAGGTCGCTCGCCTGGACGGCCGCCGCCGCCGTCCTGCTCGGACTCGCCTTCGAGCTGTACGAGCCGCCCAGCCAGGCGATCATCGGCGAGTCGGTGCCGGAGCGGCAGCGGGTGCGGGCCTTCAGCCTCTTCAGCGCCGCGCTCGCGGCCGGCGGCATGGGGGCGGGGCTGCTCGCGGCCCTGCTCGGGCACTGGGACCTGCGCTTGCTCTTCGTCGCCGACGCGGCCAGCTGCCTGACCTGCGCCGTGCTGATCCGGCTGGCACTCCCCCACGACCGCCCGGCGCCCCGCGCGTACGACCGCGGCGCGACCGCCGTACGGCCGCTGCGGGACCGGGCGCTGCTCACCGTCCTGGCCACCGGGACCGCGTACACCCTGGTCAACCAGCAGACCGTGATGACCCTGCCGCTGGCGCTCACCCGCAAGGGCCTGCCCGCGGCCGACGCGGGCCTGCTGTTCACCGCCACCGCGGCCACCACCGTGCTCGCCCAGCCGCTCGTCCGCCTCGCCTGGACGAACCGGCTCACGACACCCGCCGCGCTGGCCCTGGCCCATCTGCTGCTGGCGGCGGGGCTGACGGGTTACGCGGTCTCCGGCTCCCTGCCGCCGATGGCCGCCTCGGCCGCGGTGTGGAGCCTCGGCGACCTGCTGATCATGGGGCGCGTCTACGCGCTGGTCACCGGCCTCGCGCCACCCGGCGCGAGCGGCCGCTACCTGGCCGTCTTCGGGACGAGCTGGGGTGTCGCCGCCACCCTGGCCCCGGTGCTCGGCACCCAGCTCCTCGCCCGCGCGGGAACGACCGCGCTGTGGTCGGCCATGGCCGGGATGTGCGTGCTGCTCGCCGCGCTGCACCTGCGGGTGACACCGCGTCCGGCGGGTCCCGCGTCAGCCTGACGCGCCCGGCCCCGCAGGCCCGCGGTTCACCCGTGGCGGCGGTGCCCGTGCTCGGGGCCGGGGTCAGGATGCGTGCCCTGGGTCGCCAGGACCGCGGCCTGGATACGGCGCTCGACACCGAGCTTGGCCAGCAGCCGGGAGACGTTGTTCTTCACCGTCTTCTCCGACAGGAACAGGCGCTTGCCGATCTGGCGGTTGGTCAGGCCCTCGCCGACCAGCTCCAGGATGTCCCGCTCGCGCGGCGAGAGCGCCGCCAGCTGCCGCTGCTCGGGCTCGGCGGGGGCGCTCTCCGAGCGCAGGCTGCTCATCAGCCGCGCCGTGGTGGCCGGGTCGAGCATCGACTGGCCCGAGGCGACCGTGCGGACGGCCGAGACCAGGTCGGAGCCCTTGATCTGCTTCAGCACATAGCCGGCCGCACCCGCCATGATCGCGTCGAGCAGTGCGTCGTCGTCATCGAAGGACGTCAGCATCAGGCAGGCCAGATCCGGCATCGCAGAGCGCAGCTCGCGGCAGACCGAGATCCCGTCGCCGTCGGGCAGCCGCACGTCCAGCACCGCCACGTCCGGCCGCAGGGCGGGCCCCCGGGCCATCGCGTGGTCCGCGGTGCCCGCCTCGCCGACCACCGCGATGTCCGGCTCGGAGTCCAGCAGGTCGTGGACACCGCGCCGGACGACCTCGTGGTCGTCGAGCAGGAAGACCCGGATCGGGTCCTCCGCGGAGAACTGCCGTACCTGACCCATCGCACAACCTCACCCTGTCGTGTGCGGACTCACGCCCCGATCATGGCCCGCGCGCCCCGACCCGTACTAGGGCCGAACGGACCCCTCGGCGGCCCCTGCACCGTCGGGGCCGGACGGCCCCCCGGTCGGCGCCCGACGGCCCCTGCCGCACTCCGCCCCGGTCCGCGAACCTGGATCGAGAGCAACGTCGAGGAGGCAGCCATGACCACCACCGCAGCGCTGGACGCGGCCACGCTGGAGAAACTCGTCTCCGCGGCCGTGGCGGCACCCTCGATCCACAACACCCAGCCGTGGCGCTACCGGCTGGACCCCGACACCATGACCGTCGAGGTGCGGGCGGCCTGGGACCGCACCCTGCAGCACACGGACCCCGAGGGGCGTGCCCTGCACATCTCGGTCGGCGCGGCCGTGCTCAACCTGCGGGTCGCGGTGGCGCACTTCGGCTGGGAGCCCGTCGTCCGCCTCCTGCCCAGGCCCGCGGAGCCCGGCCTGCTGGCGACCGTACGGCTGGCAGGGCCGCGGGGCCACGCGGCCCCGGCGCGCGAGGCGGACCTGTACGACGCGATCTGGCGCCGGCACAGCAGCCGCTTCCCCTTCTCCGAGCAGCAGGTGCCCGGCGACGTCCTGGCCGAGATCGCCCAGGCCGCCGACGCGGAGGGCGCCCACCTGTCGTGTCCGCGGCCGGGCGAGAACGCCCGGATACTGCAGCTCACGGAGGAGGCGGAGCGGTTCGCCGTCAGCGATGCCGACCGCGGCGCCGAGAGCCGCTCGTGGGTACGCGAGGAAGCGGCCGACGGCATGCCCGGCGCGGTCCTCGGCCCGTACGACTCCGCCGGCCACCTGCCGATGCGCGACTTCACCGCTCTGCGGCCCGCGAACCGGCGCCCCTCGGCCGCCTTCGAGCGGCACCCGGTCGTCGCCGTGCTCGCCACCGCCCACGACGCGCCTGCCGACTGGCTGCGGGCGGGACAGGCCCTGGAACGCGCGCTGCTGGTGGCCACCGCCCACCAGGTGCGTGCGTCGCTGTTCAGCCAGGCCGTGGAGGAGCCGGACGTGCGGTGGGCACTGCGCGACCCGCGCGGCGGGCACGAGCACGTGCAGATGCTGATCAGGTTCGGCTACGGCCCCGAGGGTCCCGCGACCCCGCGGCGCCCGGTGCGGGACGTCCTGGACACCGGGGGGCGGCCACCGCACTGACGCCGCGGGGGCCGTCGCCGTATCCGCTGCTCGCCGCCGCCGACACCGCCGACACCCCAGCCGCCCTGCCGCCGGCCGGTGCCGGAACCAGTGGTCCCCGCAGAGGACCGGGGCGTCATCGTGCGACGCCGGCCCGGCTGCCCACAACGGCCACCGGGCAGCCGGCGTGGTGCAGCATCGCCTGGCTCACCGAGCCGAGAAGCAGCCCGGTGAACCCGCCCCGTCCACGCGCTCCGACGACCAGGAGTTGTGCCGTACCGCTCTCGGCGACGAGCGTCTCCCTCGTGGCCGCACGTACCGACCGCTGCTCGACCGGAACCTGCGGATACCGCACCGTCCATCCGGCGAGTGCCTCGGCGAGCAGGCGTTCCTCGTCGGCCGCCAGCTGGCCGGGCGGGTAGGCGTAAGGCGTTGCAGGGTCCTCGGGGGGCGGCGGTACGGGGACGTTCCAGGTGGTCCAGGCGTGCACTGCGAGCAGGGCGGATCCACGCAGAGCGGCCTCGTCGAAAGCGAACGCGATCGCGTCGCGGGCGGCCGGGGATCCGTCGACGCCCACGAGTACCGGTCCTGAGGGATCAGGCCTCCCGCGCACCACCAGGACCGGGCATCCGGCATGTGCGGCCAGACCCACTCCCGTCGACCCCACGAGCAGCCCCGCGAGCGCCCCCGTCCCCCGGGACCCGACAACCACGAGTTGGGCGTCGCGCGACTGCTCCACCAAGACCTTGAGGGCATCGCCCGTGACGACCTCCCGGGAGACGGCCACCCCCGGGGCCGCCGCACGCGCGCGTTCCACCGCCCGCGTGAGCAAGGGATCGGTCAGTGCCCGCATGTCACGCTCGGTGCACAGCAGCGGAGTCGCCCCCGGCGGGAAGTGCACCTCGGGCCAGCCGAAGGCGTGCACCACGCGCAGACGGGCGTCACGCCGTGCCGCTTCACCGGCCGCCTCCGCCACCGCGTCCAAGCTCGGCGCTGAACCGTCCGTCCCGACCACGACCAGGGCACCCACCATGCCTCCCGCCTCCGCCCCCACTGCCAGGTTCTCCCCGGCCCTGCCCGGCCGCCACCGGAACACCGCGCCACGGCGTGAGCGCACCAGCCAACGGGCGCCTGCCGCCCGGCCCCTGGAAGGGCCGTGGGATGTCAGTCGTGAGGTACCACGACCACGGGGGCGGTGACATGGTGGAGGACATCGTGCGTGACCGGGCCGATCCGCATGCCGAGGACCGGCCGGTGCACCTTGCGGCCGACGACGACCACGGCCGCGTCCGACGCGGCTGCGGCCAGCGTCCCGCCGGGGCTGCCCCGGACGACCTGCTGGACGACGCCGAGGCGTGGATACCTCCGTTTCCACGGGTCGATCGCATCGGCCAGCGCGCTCTCCTTGCGTGCCGCCATCGTGCGGTCGTCGTCCACGAGTTGCACGGACTGCCGGTCGTAGCGGACGTCGGAGGGCACGTCCCACGCATGGACGGCACGTACCGGGGCCCCGCGCTCGTCGGCTGCGGTGAACGCGAACCGGAGAAGCGGCTGGGCCGGGCGCTCCAGGTCCTGCAGCCCGACGACCACCTCCCGCCCCGGGCGTCCGCCGGCGGCCGTTCCGCCCGCCCGCACCATCGCCACCGGGCACGGGGCGCGCGCCAGGATCTGGTGGCTGACCGACCCGAGCAGGAATCCCGAGACGGCGGTGTGCCCGCGCGACCCGAGGACCAGCATCTCGGCACTGCCCGCTGCCGCCAGCAGGGCGACGTCCGCCTGTTCCATGATCATTTCCGTGGTGACCCGCACCTGGGGACAGGCGGACTCCACAGCCGTGCGAGCGCCGCACATGGTGCGCTTCGCCCGGCTTCTCGCCGTGACGTCCAAGGGTGCGGGAAGCTGGGGATGCCATCCCCAGGCGTGCACAAGGTGAACCAGCAGGCCGCGGCGGAGCGCCTCCCGCGCAGCCCAAAGGGCGGCGGCCGCGGCCTCCTGTGAGCCGTCAACGCCGACGACGAGCCGACGCATAGTGCCTCCTCCGGGGCGTGAGTCGGACCTGCTCTCCTCACCTCTCAGGCTCACGCCGGCACACCGCACCCGCCAGCGCTGGTCACTCCTGCTCTCACCGCCCCCCACAGGACCGGGACCGAGGGGAACAATCCCGAGTGCACCGCACACGACCGCGTGTCCCAATTGCCAGCTCTGATCCACATCGTCACGATGAAGGGCATGTCGCCCCGTGGCACATCTGACCGTTCCGACGCGTTCCGCGCCCTGGCCGAGCGGCACGGCCGAGGCGACCGGTTGTTGCGCTCGCTGGTCACCGCGAGGACCGACACGGTCACCGGCCCCGAGGCCGGAATCGACCTGCCCGCGCTCTGCCACGACGACCGGCTCCGCCCGGCGGGGTCGTGCCGCACGTGCCTGGTGCGTGCCGACGGGAGGATCGCGGCTGAGTGTGTGACTCCTGCCGCCCCGGGCACGCAGGTCGAGGCGGCCACCGAGGAACTCCGGGCGCTGCGCCGCGATGCGGTGGAGGTCATCGTCTCCGCGTTGCCGCCCCGCGCGGTGACCGGCACAGCTCGCAGCGAGCTTGCCCTCCTGTGCGGGTCGCTGGGCATCGGTCCGGATTCGGCCAGGCATGCGGCGAAGCGGGGTGTGGACGACTCCCATCCGTATGTCCACCTCGACCGGGACCTGTGCATCGCCTGTGGGCGGTGCGTGCGGATGTGTGCCGACGTGCAGGGCACATTCGCCCTCACACTCGTCGGCCGGGGGGCAGGCACCGTCGTCGCCCCGGGCACCGGCGGGCGGTGGAGTGAGTCGGACTGCGCCGCCTGCGGCGGCTGTGTCGATACCTGCCCCACCGGCGCGATCACCCAGGTCGGCCCGGGCAGCGGTCTCACCTCGGGCGTCTGCCCGCCTGACGCGCGAACCAGCACCACCTGCGGTTATTGCGGCGTGGGCTGCACGCTCGACGTCGTCACCGCCGCCGGTGAGGTCGCCGCCGTCCTGCCCGCGCGGGAAGGCCCTGTCAACCAGGGGCATGCGTGCGTCAAGGGCCGCTTCGCCCACGGGTTCCTCACCTCGGCCGAACGGCTCACCGAGCCCCTGGTGCGCCGGGACGGACGCCTTGCGGCCGCGACCTGGGACGAGGCCCTGGCATTCGCCGCGCAGGGCATGAGGGCGGCCGTGGCGGCCGGCGGCCCGGACGCTGTGGCGGCGATCTCCTCGGCCCGCTTCGAGGCCCACCCGGTCGTGGGAGCCCGGCTGCTGCAACACGCCCTGCGCGGCGCCCGGCTGATCGTCGCCGACCCACGGGCCGTCGGCCTCGCCCTGCACGCGGACGTGCACCTGCGGCCCCGCCCGGGCACCAACGTCACCCTCTTCCACGGGCTCGCCCACATCCTGCTCGCCGAAGGGCTGGCAGACGAGGCGTTCCTCCGCCAACGGGCCGCGGGCCTGACCGAACTCACCGAACTGCTCGAGGACTACCCACCGGATCGGGTCTCGGACATCACCGGTGTGCCGGCCGCCGACCTGGTCGCCGCCGCACGGCTGTACGGGCGGGCGCGACGTCCCGCCGTGTTCTACGGTCTCGGCGTCACCGAGCACCTCCACGGCACAGACGGCGTACGGACCCTGGCGAGCCTGGCGATCCTGCGCGGCGCCGTCGGTACAGACAGGGGTTGCGGTGTCAACCCGCTGCGCGGCCAGAACAACGTCCAGGGCGCCTCCGACATGGGCGCACTGCCCGACGTCCTGCCGGGGTACGGCGGCGTGACCGACCCGGACACCGACCAGGTGACCCGGGCGCTGGAGGCGTGTCCGCTCGTCATCTGCAACGAGCTCTTCCTCTCCGAGACCGCCCGCCACGCCGACGTCGTCCTGCCCGCCGCCTCCTGGCTGGAGAAGGACGGCACGTTTGTCAACTTCGACCGCCGGTTCCAGCGGGTACGGCCCGCTCTCCCGCCGCCGGGTCAGGCCCGTAGCGACTTCGCGGCGGTGCACGGCCTCGCCGCGGCCCTGGGCACCGACCTCGGCTGCCCGACCCCGGCCGCCGCCCTGGCCGAGTGCGCACAGCTGTCCCCCCACTTCGCCGGCATCTCCCACGAGCGACTGGACCGCGACGGCGCCATCCCCTGGCCCTGCCCCTCCCCCGACCTCCCAGGAGAAGCCACCCTCTACCGGGAACGGTTCGCCACCCCCGACGGCCGGGCACATCTGTCCGCGGCCCCCTATCTTCCGCCCGGCGAGCAACCCGACGACACGTACCCGCTGATCCTGGTCACCGGACGCCGGTGGGCGCACTACAACTCCGGCAGCATGACCCGCAGAAGCGGCAACCTCGCGCTCGAGGGGACCGACGTCCTGGACATCCACCCGACGACGCGGCGCACCTCGGCCTGCGCGACGGCGACCAGGCCACGGTGGAGAGCCGGCACGGCGCGGCGCGGCTCGTCGCACGTACCGGTGTCCAGGTGCCGCCCGGCCAGGTCTTCTGCGCCTTCCACTTTCCGCAGAGCGGCGTCAACAGCCTCACCTCCGACCACACGGACACCGCCACGTCCTGCCCCGAGTACAAGGTCACGGCGGTACGGGTGAACCCCCTGGGATCCACGGCCCGTCCCCATCGGTCCGCACACGGTGCGCCCACGAGGCCCTGACCCGCAGCTGTGTCCGCGGTCCGGAGATAGCAACAGACGGGAGTCAGCAATGACACGACCGCAAGGACGTCCCCCGATCGTCGTCGGCGTCGGCCCAGGCCCGGGCGGGAACGTGGCACTAGCCTGGGCCGCCGACGAGGCGGATCGGCGGCATCTGCCGCTGCTGCTGGTCCTCGCGCAGGACCTGGCAGCTCCCCGCCGCCACCCGGCGGCCCGGCGGCAGTCCTGGGAGCGGTGGAAGGACGTTCTGCGCGCCGGGGCGGACCACACCCTCAAGGAGGCCGTCGCCTTCGTCGGGTCCCGTCGTCCGCAGGTGCGGGTGGAGGCGCTCCTGGCGGAGGGGCACCCGGCGCAGGTGCTGCAGGAGCAGGCGCAGAACGCCAGCCAGGTCGTACTGGGCTCATGGCATCTGAGCGCCGTCCAGGAGCGGTTCACCTCCGCCGCGGTGGCCATGCCGCTCGTCGCCCGCGCACCGTGCCCCGTCGTCGTCGTACCGGAACCGGAGCACACCACAGCCGAGGACCCCTACTTCGTGGTCGGCGTCGACGGCAGCCAGTGCTCCGCCGCCGCCGTCGACTACGCCTTCGCGGAGGCCGCCCGACGCGGGGCACTCTTGCGCGCCCTGCATGTGTGGCTGCCCCCGCGGCCCGGATCCGTCGACGAGGCGACCGGCCTGCAGGAGTGCCGGCGTCTGCTGTCGGAGACCGTGGCCGGGCGTACCGAACGGTATCCGGAAGTGGGCGTGCGCCATGAAGTCGTGGCAGGGCACCCGGTGGACGTCCTGACCAGAGCCTCGGAACACGCCCTCGGCCTGGTCGTGGGCTCACGCGGCCGGGGCGGCTTTCCCGGCATGCTGCTGGGCTCCGTCAGCCAGGGCGTCGTGCTCCACGGACGATGCCCGGTCGTCATCGTCCCGCACCCGCACGAGGACTGACGGCGCCGGTCCTCGCGGATCTGCTCCCGGGGCGCCGACTCACCCGGTTCGTCCACCGGCCGGCTCCACATGGGCCTCGGGTCCCGGGAAGAAGACGGTCTCACGATCGTCCTCCGTCCAGCGCACCACATAGGGCGGCGTACCGTCGGGGTGCTCGAGTTGCACGATCCGCCCACGGCGGCGCGGCCCGTCCAGATGCAGGGCCTCGACCACGATCCAGTCTCCTACTTCGGCGTGCACGGCATACTCCTTCCGCTACACCTCCTTCCACTGTGCAGCCGCACGAGGGCAGGTCGCCACACCAGGCACCGCACGCCGGAGCGGTCACAGCGCAGGCGCCACCGCACGGCGGCACTCCTCCCGCGCCTGCCGGGTCCTCCGGCACCCAGGAGCAGGGCCGAACAACCCACGACAGATGATCTCCGCGGTGGCAACGTGGACATGAGAGCGCCCGCCGGCTGCCTCGCCCCGCCCGGACCGCACGGCCCCGCCGGGCCACGCACAGGGAACTCGCACCGCAGAGGAGGCATCGGCGATGACCGGAGGCCTGCACACCGTCCGTGACGTCACGACGTCAAGACGGGGTAGGTTCTCGCCTCGGACCTGATGCCGGCGCCGGCGGTGACCGTCGAGGATAGCGGCACGCTCTCCGGCGCCGCGCGCATCATGGCCACCAAGCCGCAGCCATGACCACGTGCCGGGATGCACGCCGCACCGCACCGTCGCAGGCTGGTGGGAGACGGACCCACCACCGGATGGGGGAAGTTCTCGTGATCCATCCGAAGCCGGGCCGAGTGGCCCAGTCCTCCCTCCCCCTGCGATACCCGGGCCGCCGGTGGCTCGTCTTCGGCGTTCTCACGGCCGGGCTGATCGCCATGGCCTACTGGGCCGGTCGCACCTGGAAGGGCGCCACGGCGGACTGGGGTGCGTGGACGTGGCTGAACGACATCTTCGGCGGCGTCGCGGGACTGCTCGTCGGGAGCAACGGCGGCGAGAACGTACCGGCGAGTGCGCGGTTGGCGGCACTCCTGCTGCTCATCCTCGTCCTCGCCGTGTGGCGACGGGCGCTGCTCGCCCGCAACGCGTACAAACCCGGTCCGGTCGACGTGCAGCCGCTCCAGGACACCACCGGCAAGTCCGTGGCCCCGCCGGTCGCCGACCTGACCGCACAGCTCCGCAAGCAGCTGTCGGAGACGAGCCTGAACCCCCCGCCCGGCGTCCCGGAACCGCCGGCGGACAGCTTCCTGGACGTGGTGGGGACCGTCGACCCCGACCCGAAACTCCTCGGGATCAGCATCATGCGGGCGCTGGCACGCCTGAAGCCCAAGATCGCCTACCAGGTCAGGGGCGAACTGCAGATCCGCGGCAAGGAACCCCGCTACGGCGTGACCGTGACAGTCGTCTCCTACGCGCTCGGCGGCTGCCGCATGACGACGGTGTGGGGTTCCAGCTGGAAAGAGGCCGTCCACAGCGCCGCGTACTGGGTCATGTCGTCGCTCCTGCCCGTCACCCGCCCCGGCAAGCTCCAGCCCTGGCGTGACTGGGTGGGGCGCGAGCTGCCCCCCGCACTGTTCGAAGCGGTCCAGCGAGGGAACCAGCTGGGCAAGGCACATAAGAACGACGAGGCGCTGCACTGGTACTACGAGGCTCTGAGACTTGATCCGCTCAACCCTTACCTACGGTTCAAGCTGGCGAAGGTACAGCAGGAATGCGGCCTGTACATCGACGCCCTCGACACGATGCAGGGCTCGCTCATCTCCGACGGGCAACGGGACGACGACTACACATGGCGCCTCTGGCAGTCCTTCGGCCATCTCCGCCGCCCCCGATACCTGCTGTATCTCCGCCGCCGCCCCGACGCGATCGACGTGCGGTACTCCCATGCCATGCTGCTCCGGCTCTACGACCGGAACGATCTGGCTACGCAGTGGTGCAAGGACAACCGCCGAGACCACTCACGCGAAGCGGTGCGCCAGGGGATCCGCGACCGGCTGACCCCACTGCTCGCGTATCGCTACTGGCCGATCGGCCTTATGGACTTGGACGGTGGTCCTGAGTCGGGGAGCATGAAGGAGAGGGAGAAGAGTCACGGCCGAGATGCACGAACGAAAGTCGAGGACATTCTCCGCAACGGTTCCTGCGACCGCGTACGTCTGTTCTTCCAGCGAGCGTCCGCACAGGAGATGATCAGGCTCGCCTCCGACCGCTGGCTCGCCTTCCTCGTGCCGGGCATCTCCTCCACCCGCACGTGGACGGACCTGAGGATCTGCCGCGACCTGCTGTGTCCCATGGAGCTGTCCCGAGCAGAGGACGAGTGCCACATCCATCCGGAGACCGCGGCGCTTCCACGTTTCGGCCGACGCGAGAACCAGCAATGGCACTCCTCCAACCCGTCGTCCCTGGCGACCGGCTCAGTGGAGGAACTCGAGAAGCGGATCTGGAAGCACTTGAACTGGCCTCGCTGGCCTCTCCGGATGAAGTGGCCGCTGCGAACGGAAAGCAGGCAGTGGCAGGATCACTACAACGCGGCCTGCGTTTACGGAGCTGCCATGCGGAACCCCTGGCACCTCAGGAAGGAGAAGACACGGAGGGAACGCGACGACAAGCTGGCCGAGCGCGCCATTCGTGAGCTGCAAAAGGCGCTGCGCACGTCCGACAGCGCCTACTCCACCGTGACCACCGAGAAGAACATGTGGCTGATCTACGGTGACCCCGACCTGGCGGATCTCAGAGGAGATCAGGCCTTCACCAACTTCGTCGGTTCCGTGTACCCGCAGCCCAAGGCGCTCGGCGAACCCGAACCCGATCTCGTCCTGCGCCAGATGGCGAGCTACGACAAGCGGTTTCTCGCCGCTGAGGCCCACGCGATGGAGGAGTCCTGGCATCGGCGAGGCCGAAGCTGGGGCGAGGACGTCCACTCCATGATCGGCTGGTTCCGTGAAGAGGAGGACAGGTGGAAGACTCTCCGGTCGATCGCGCAAGAGGAAGCCCATGACTGGCCGACCAGGTTCGAACTGATCAAGAAGGTCAGAGACGAGTCGGCTGCAGCAGCCCCGGCAGCGGAGGACGTTCCTCCCGGTGTTCCGTCGGCGAAGGACCTGGAGGACCGCAAGGACCGCAAGGACCAGGAGCACCTCGCGAAGAACACGGCGGTCCCGGAAGAACTTCGCCTCATACTCAAGGCCTTGGACAAGTACCTGGTGGAGGACGTCCCCGAGTCCGTGCAGGGCCGCCCCGAGCCGGTGGCCGCCAAGACTCGTGAGTGGCGCACCAGGCTGCTCGCCGCCGACTCCGCGGGGGTCTCCCACCTGCCGCGGAGGGAGGTGGAGGAGCTCTGCATGGCTTACGCCGGAGCCTGGCAGACCCTCGGCGACTGGTTCGAGTCCCCCACGAAACAGGCGGAGCTCTCCTTTGCCGAGGCAGTGGAGAAAGTACCGGACCCCCCGCAGAACCTCACGGACCCCCGGGGCCTCGGCGCCCCGGGGAAGTTCTGGTGACGCCCGGCGCCACGCAGGACCTGGCTGAACCGCCGCTCCCTGTCTGCGCTCCTAGCAGACTGGTGGCGCGGCAGGGACCGCCCGCCGGTCGGACGCCCTCATGCGGGGACTGGCGTACCGGGCGCAACGGCAAGCCGGCGCCGGCTGACGTCATGGGCGCCGACCGCGGGCCGACCGCACCCGCGTACCGCCCGCCCGCATGAGCCTGACGGCCATCGTGGAGGTCCTGTCGGCCCTATCGCTTCGTGCCGGCATGGGTGACTCTTGGCAGAGCGGCCAGCAGGGCACTCCCAGGACGAGGACACGGCGAGGCGGTGTCGGCGATGGCGAAACATCTGGTTGTCGGGATCGACGGATCATCCGCGAGCGCGGCGGCGGCGGTATGGGCCGGGGAGGAGGCGGCGGCGGTAGGCGCGGATGTACTTCTGCTCAACGTCTGGCAGCCGCCGACCGGCGACACGCAGGTCTCCCCCACCCCCGACATACTGCGCCTGTGCGAGGAGGAGCAGCTGCGTGTCGCGGCCGCAAAACTCATCGCCCGCAACCCCCGGCTCGACGTCGGGATGGAGCAGGTCACCGGTACTCCCGCCACAGCGCTGGTCGACGCCGCGACGGCCGGTGACGAGATCGTCCTCGGCTCCCGGAGGCTCGGCAGGATCGCCGGATACCTCTACGGCTCCGTGGGCCTGCACGTTGTCGCGCACAGTGACTGTCCCGTGGTGCTGGTCAGGGCGCCAGGCAGCCGACCGGGCGGCGCGGGGGCGGGGGTCGTGCTCGCCCTCGATCTCGACCGCCCCTCCGAGGCGTTGACGGCGTTCGCCTTCGAGGAGGCTTCGGCCAGGGGGGCCGCCCTGCGCGTGGTGTACGTCTGGGACGTCCGCGGTCTGTACGGCTACGGTGGGCCGATGACGGATCGGCAGGAGGCAGCACGGATGCGCCACGAGCGGGGTCGGGAGCTGGCCCTGTTCATCGAACCCTGGCGTGCCGCGTTCGCAGACGTCGAGGTGACCGCGGACGTCGTCGCAGGCCCCGTGACTGACTGCCTCGTCAAGGCGGGGCAGGACTGCGCCCTGCTGGTGGCGGGCCGTCGGCGCCGGCACCTTCCCGTCGGCGTCCGAATCGGCCCCGTCACCCATGCGGTCGTCCACCACGCCCCGTGTCCGGTCGCCGTCGTCCCCCACGACTGAGCCCGGCGGTACGACAGCCCAAGTCCGGCGGTAGATCGTCCGCGTCGCGGATGGCGGGGGCAACCAGCCCGCCGCCGCGCAGGGAGACCGCGACCCCAGGCTGCGGTTCCTGGTCCTGTCCTCACGGCTGCCTCCTCCCGCATGTCGGCGCAGGTGATCCGCTCGCCGGGGCCGGTTCCGTGCACGGACGCGAGATCCCACCTCCTCCGCCCGGTGGCGGACGGGCCGGGCCGCTGCGGCCGTGCCACCTGCTCGCCCGGTCCCCGGCGGAAGGGACATCCCAGGACAAGCGACCTCGGCAGTGGGAGGGTGGCTTAGAGGGCCGGCCCCGCCGGCTGCCGGACCCGCCGGCCGACGAGCCGGCAGACAGCCGGAGGCGCCATCGTCGCGGGACAGGAGCGCCCGGCATGTCGAACGCGCAGATCACCGACCTCTACGAAGTGTCCATGGCGCACTCCTACCTCAGGGAGCGCATGATGTCGGCAGCCACCTTCAGTCTGGCCGTCCGCAAGCTGCCGCCCGGCCGCGGCTACCTCGTCGCCGCCGGGCTGGAGTCGGCACTGGACATGCTGTCCGGTCTTCGGGTCGACGACGACGACGTCGAGGCCTACGCCTCTGCTCTGGGCCGGCCGGCGGAGGACCTGCGCCCGCTGTCTGGGCTCACCTTCACGGGTGAGGTGCGGGCCGTACCCGAGGGGACGGTCGTGCTGGCCGGAGAGCCCCTGCTGGAGGTGACAGCTCCGCTGCCGGAGGCCCAACTCGTCGAGACGATGCTGCTGAACCAGGTGTGCCACCAGACGGCGGTGGCCACCAAGGCGGCTCGGTGCGTCGCCGCCGCGTCGGGCCGGCCCGTCGTCGACTTCTCCCTGCGGCGGACCCACGGGGTCGAGGCCGGGATGCAGGCGGCCAGACTGGGCGCGATGGCCGGTTTCACCGGAACGAGCAACGTGGCCGCCGCACGCGCCTTGGGGCTGCCCGCGGTCGGCACCATGGCGCACTCGTACATCGAGGCCTTCGAGGACGAGGAGACGGCGTTCCGGGCATTCGTCTCCGCCCACCCAGGCCCGGTCACGCTGCTGGTGGACACCTACGACACGGAAGCCGGCGCCCTCACCGCCGCCCGGGTCCTTCGCGACGAGCGACTCGCGGACGGCTGTGCGGTACGGCTGGACAGCGGCGACCTCGGTGCGCTCGCCGTCCTTGTCAGGCGCATCCTGGACGCCTACGGCCTGCCTTCGGTGCGGATCACCGCGAGCGGCGGTCTCGACGAGTACGAGATCGACCGGCTGGTCCGGCTGGGAGCACCCGTCGACGTGTTCGCGGTCGGCACGCGCTTCGGGGTCTGCGACGACGCGCCCTCCCTGGATGCCGCGTACAAGCTGGTCGACTACGACGGCCGGCCGACGATGAAACTCTCTCGCGGCAAAGTCACAGCACCCGGGGCCAAGCAGGTCTTCCGCGGACCAGGCTTCCGCGATGTCGTCGCGCTACGGGACGAACCGGCCCCGGCCGGGACGCGGCCCCTTCTCGCACCCGTCATGCGGCAGGGACGCCGGCTCGGCAGCCCGCCGACGCTCAGCCGGATGCGTACCGGGCTTCAGACCGGCCTGGCCGACCTGCCGGCGGAAGCACGGCGCACCGCTGACCCGCAGCCGCCCGAGGCGGCCGAGTCCGTCCGGCTCCGGGAACTGACCGACGCCACCAGAGACCGAATCGAGTCCGTCGCCCTGGCCAATGGCAGACGAAGGGAGCAGGGAGTCTCCCCTGGGCGGCTCGACTCCCTCCGCAAGCGCCGGACCGCACAGTGACGCGGGAGTGACTATGGGTGATGCACCGATCGTCGTGGGTTACGACGGGTCGCAGGAGAGCCAGGCCGCCGCGGACTGGGCTGTCTGCGAGGCGGAACGACGCCGTGCCCCCGTGGAGTTGCTCTATGCGGGGGACCCGCCCGCATCGCCGTCCGACAGCGAAGGGCAACGGCGTCTGAGCCATCTGACAGCCGCACGAGAGGCCGAACTGCGCGCGCTGCGCCCGGACATCGAGGTGACGACCGTCCATGTCCCGCGTGCACCGGTGGCGGCGCTGGAGAGCGCTGCCGGACGGGCGGCAATGCTGGTCCTGGGGTCGCGAGGGCTGGGCGCCCTTCGCGGTTTCGTCGTCGGTTCGGTCAGTCAGGAGGTGCTGGTCCGGAGTGTCTGCCCCATGGTGCTGGTGCGCGCGGTCGAACCGCGGTCCGCCGGCGTGGGGGCTGCCGAGGCACCCAGGTGCGGGACGTCCGGCCGGGACGTCGTCGTCGGTCTCGACATGCGCCACCCGGTGGAGGCAGTCCTGGGCTTCGCCTTCCATGCCGCTGATCTCCGCGCGGCCCCCCTCCACGTGATGCATGCCTGGGGCCATCCCCCGGGCGGCGAGTACATGGCCTACGGAACGTTCGGAGCCTTCGACGAGGACGAGGCGGCGAAGGAAGGTCAGCGCCTGGAGGCCGCCCTGGTTCCATGGCGCCGCCGGTACCCCCAGGTGCGTCTGCGTACCACCCTGGCCCGCGGGAACGCCTCGGTGCGTCTCGTCGACGCCGGAGCCGACGCGCAGCTCCTCGTCGTCGGGCGTCATCACCGACGCCTGCCGATCGGCCGTCTGGGGCCGGTGACGTCCGCGGCGATCCACCACGTCGGGTGCCCCGTCGCCGTTGTCCCCTGCGACTGACCGCGGGGCCTCGCGGACCGCCCGTTCGCCGGCGGGCTCCCTAGTCGGGCAGCATGTACGGACGGCGGAAGATCGGGGCTTGGGCGTTTCCGTGCGGTCGTACGGCTGCCAGAGCCTGGGCGACTGCCGCCTCCAGCGGGCCGCTGGTGTCGACCACGACGGCTTGCGGCCACGGCGGTTCCTCTGCCGCCATGGCGGCGGCCACACCGGCGTCGGCGTCGGAGATGCCGGGCGGGCGCCCGATCAGCCGGGCAGCGGCCACGTCATCGGGCACCCGGCAGTGCAGCGCGACCACGTCGGCACCGGCGTGTTCCGCCATCCGCAGCGCGGCTTCCCGGCGGCCCGCGTCGGACCAGGAGGCGTCCAGGACGACGGACTCCCCTTTGGCCAGCAGGGCGGACGCCCGGTCGAGCAGCCTCCCGTACGTCCTGCTGGTCCACTCGGGCGAATAGATGCCCTCTCGATACCCGGCGGCCGCGTGCTGCTCCGCCGGGATGCCGGCCAGTTCCTTGCGCAGGCGGTCGCTGCTGAGCAGGGTGACACCGAGTCGATCGGCGAGCGCACCGGAGAGTGTGGACTTCCCACTGCCCGGCAGGCCTCCTACGAGCGTCAGGCCGACGGCAGCCGTGCGCAGGTGGCGCAGTGCCGTCCCGGTCAGCCGGCGAGCTGTCGCCTCCGCACCCGGCGCGCCCTGTCCCGACTGGATCAGGGCGACCTTCGCACGGACGAACGCACGGTAGGCGACGTAGTGGTGCCACAGCGACGACGGTGCCGGATCGCCGGAGAACTCACCGTAGGCGGCCAGGAAGAACGCCGCGGCCTCCGGTGCGCCGAGGTGCTCCAGGTCCATGGCCAGGAAGGCGGCGTCGTCAAGCCCGTCGACGTAGCGCAGCCGGTCGTCGAACTCCAGGCAGTCCAGAACACGAGGGCCGTCGGACAGGCAGAAGATGTCGTCGGCAAGCAGGTCACCGTGACCGTCGACCACTCGGCCCTGCTGGATACGAGCGTCGAACAGCTGCAGCCGGCCGCCGAGGTAGCGCCGCACCAGCCGCTCCACCTCCTCCAGACCGTCCGGCGGGTCGCCGTCCAAGGCGCGGACCTGTGCGAAGCTGGCCTCCCAGCGCGATGCCAGGGCGTCCCGGCTCCCTTCCCGGTCCACCTCCGGGCTGCGGGACTGCTGCGAGTGACAAGTGGCGAGCAGCCGGGCGACCTCCCGCAGCGCGTCGTCGAGGGCCTCACCCTCCTGGACGAGCCGGGACAGGCGGCGCTCGGCCGGCATGCGCCGCATCACGACGACGGGTTCTGGCACATCGGTGTCCGGCCCTCGGAAATCTCCGACACCGAGATACACGTCGGGGGCGAAACGCCGGTTGAGGGCGACTTCCCGCTCGCACACGGCCCTCCGGGCCGCCACCGTGGTGAAGTCCAGAAAGGTCATGTCGACGGGCTTCTTGACCTTGTAAGCGCGATCGCCGACGAAGAACACGACCGCTGTGTGCGTCTCGCGGACCTCTGCACGCGACGCTCCAGCCGAACCCGGGGCCGACCGGAGCGCCGACGCGTCAGACTGATGCCGCTCCACCATGCGGGACACCTCCGTCTCGTGAGAGGCCGGGACGGCGCCGAGCGTGTCCGCCCGCGGGTGCCGGGGACCTGCGCGTGGCCGCTGGTCCTTCCAGGACTACCCCAGATCCTCGGCCGCCGCATTCCCCGGGCCGCCGACTGAACGGACCGTGTACCCAGTCCCCCGCCGACGGCATCCACGGCCGCAGCGGACGGCCGCCGGCAGGGGCCGCGTGGTTATCAGCTACCTGCAGACCCCAGCGGCACCTTCCACACCAGGCGGGTGCCGCCCTCAGGGCCTGCCGCCGTCTCCATGGACCCGCCGCGCTGCTCCGCGCGCACCGCGAGGTTCCGCAGCCCGCTGCGCCGCCCGGCGGACCGCAGCCCGACCCCGTCGTCCGTGACGCACACCGTCAACGTCCCGCCGGCGACGACGAGCGAGACGTCGACGGAGGACGCCTGAGCGTGCCGCGCCGCGTTGGACAGGGCCTCGACCAGCACCGCCACCGCGTCCTGCGCGAAGTCGGCGGGCACGTCGGTGTCGAGCAGCCCTTCCATGTGCAGGGCCGGTGTGAAGCCCAGGGCCGCCGCCGCGTCCGCCACGCTTGCCACGGCCCGCGAGCGCAGGCCGCCGGACCTGCGATCCCCTTCGTCCGCCCGCAGCCCGAAGATCGTCGATCGGATGATCTTGATGGTCTCGTCCAGGTCGTCCACCGCGCGCAGCAGCCGCTCGGTCGCCTGCGGGTGGTTCACGAAACGCAGCGTGCTCTGCAGCGTCATCCCCGTGGCGAAGAGCCGCTGGATCGCCAGGTCGTGCAGGTCGCGGGCGATGCGGTCGCGGTCCTCGAGCACCGTCAGCTGCTCGGCCGACCTGCGCCGCTCCGCCAGCTGCAGCGCCAGTGCGGCCTGCCCGGCGAAGCCCAGCAGCAGCGAGGACTCGGCCTCGGAGAACAGGGCCGCCCCGGACTTGCGGGCCAGCAGCAGCGCCCCGCGCACGCCCTCGTCGGTGACCATGGGCACCGCCACCGCGGGCCCCAGGCTGCTGAAACGCGGCGGCCCCGCGGTCACCCGGGGGTCCTTTCGGATCTCGCCCGTGGTGATCGGCTTCTCGGCGGCCATCGCCGCGCCCATGAACGTGCCGTCCCGCGGCAGCGTCAGCCCGCGGTGGTCGTCGGCGCCGGTGCCCTCGGCGATCATCACCCGCACGTCGCTGCCGCTGTCGACGGCCAGTGCGATGACACCCAAGTCGGCGTCCGCGATGTTCCTGGCGTGCCGCACGATGCGGCTCAGCACGTCCATCTCGTCGGCGCCCGACAGCAGGGCGGCGACGATCTCGGCGTTGGCCTCCATCCAGCGCTGCCGGTCGCGGGCCGACCGGTAGAGCCTGGCGTTCTCGATCGCCACACCGGCGGCGACCGCCAGCGTCCGCAGGACGGTCTCGTCCTCCCCGTCGAACTCGCCGCCGCCGCGCTTCTCGGTGAGGTACAGGTTGCCGAACACCTCGTCGCGCACCCGGATCGGGACCCCGAGAAAGGAGTGCATCGGCGGGTGATCGTGGGGGAACCCGTACGAGGACGGGTGCTCGGAAAGCTCCTTGAGCCGCAGCGGCTCCGGGTGCCTGATCAGCTCGCCCAGGATGCCGTGCCCCGACGGCAGACCGCCGATCGCCGCGCGCTGCTCCTCGCTGACCCCCACGGTCAGGAACTGCGACAGCCGCGTCCCCTCGATCACCCCCAGGGCGCCGTACTCCGCGTCCACCAGCGTGACGGCCGACTCCACGATCGTGCGCAGCACCTGCGGCAGCTCCAGCTCGCTGCCCACCGACAGCACCGCCTCCAGCAGGTTGTGCACCCTGCTCTGCGTCCCGCGCACCGCGTCGAGCCGCACCTGCAGTTCGTCGAGCAGCTGGTCCAGGCGCAACCGCGGCAACTGCTGGCCGTCCTCGCCCACCGGATCCTCCACTCGCGAGCGGACACACACAATCCTACCCGGGAGCTTAGAGGAGCCGGCCTTCCAGCCCGTCCCGCGACTGCTGCCGCAGGGCCGGAAAATCCAGGGGCGCGGGCGGTGCGGGCACGGATAGCATCCGCACTCGCACGTCCCCCGTTCACGATCGAGGAATCCGCCGATGCCGAGTCGCCCGTCCGCTGCGATCGCAGAGTTCTCCGTCTCCGACCGTGAGGCCGGACCCTACGGAATCACCGCGGGACCAGACGGTGCCCTGTGGTTCACCATGGTCCACCACGGACGGATCGGCCGGATCACGACCGGCGGCGACGTCAGCGTCCACCAGGTCGAACCGGCCACCGGCGGGCCGTCGATCATCACGGCAGGACCCGACGGCGCCCTGTGGTTCACCGAGTTCCGCGGCCACCGGATCGGCCGGATCACCACGGCAGGGGACATCACCTCCTTCCCGCTGCCGACGCCGGACGCCGGGCCGTTCGGCATCGCCGCGGGAGCCGACGGCGCGCTGTGGTTCACGGAGGCCGGTGCCGACCGCATCGGCCGCATCACCCCCGGCGGGCAGGTCACCGAGTTCCCCATCCCGCTGTCCGGTGCCTTCCCGTCCGCGATCGCCGCAGGACCGGACGACCGGCTGTGGTTCACGATGAACCAGGCGAACGCGATCGGCGCCGTCGGACACGACGGCGACGTCACCGTTCACCCGCTGCCCACACCCGCGGCCGCCCCGGTCGGCATCACGGCCGGCGCCGACGGCGCCCTGTGGTTCGTGGAGATCGGCGCCGGCCAGATCGGACGGATCACGCCCGACGGGAAGATCGACGAATTCGCCCTGTCCGACCGCGCGTCACGCCCGCACGCCATCGTCGCCGACGGCGGAGGGAACTGCTGGTTCACCGAGTGGGGGGCCAACCGCATCGGCCGGATCACCCCCGACGGCCGTATCGAGGAGCACGACCTTCCCAGCCCCGCCTCGGAGCCCCACGGCATCGCCCTGGGGCCGGACGGCGCGATCTGGACCGCCCTGGAGATCGGAGCGGTCGCCCGCCTCACCGCGCCCTGAGCGCGCCGCACGGCACCCCGGGCACGCGCTCACGGCACCCTGCGACGGAGTCTCCCGGCTCGGACGGCGGCTCGACGCACCCCCGCCGCGGTTCCCGCGTGGCACCGTCCGGCGGCGGGGGTGAGGCTGGACGTACGGCCGCGACGACGGAAGGGAGAGGATCCGCCGTGACCCAGCCCAGCGGAGGAACCGGGGAGCACCGCACCGAGCCCGCCGACCTCGCCCAGCGGGTCGCCGACCGCCGCGGAGAACTCGGGATGGCAGAACAGGAGTTGGCACTCGCGGCGGGCATGGCGCCCCGCTACCTGCGGCAGGTCCTGGACGCCGGCCCCGGCTTCGACCCCGGCGGTTTCGTACGGATCGCCGCCGCGCTCGGCCTGACCTACAAGGAGCTGCTCGAAGGCCGCAGCGACCCCCCGCCGGGGCAGGCGGGCCCGGGGGCGGGGCCGGTGCTGGTCCATCTGACCTCCGAGGAGTGCTGGGACATGATCGGCAGCCACGGTGTGGGTCGTATCGCGCTGCCCGCGGAGCCCAGCCCCGTCGTCTTCCCGGTGAACTACACCGTCGACGCGCGCACGCTCGTCTACCGGACAGCCCTTGGCGCCCCTGCGGCGCTGGACACCGGGTCGGCGGTGTCCTTCCAGGTGGACCGGGTGGACGAGCGGCTCAGCCAGGGCTGGAGCGTCCTGGTCGCGGGAACCGCGGAACCGGTCGACGACCCGGCGGCCGTACGGGCACTGGCCGAGCGGCGGGCCGCGGAACCGTGGGCCGGCGGGAAGCGGTCGCTGTGGATGCGCATCCGCCCTGAGCGCATCACCGGCCGCCGCATCGCGACCGCTCGCGGTCACGAACTGTGAGGATGGGCTCACGGCTCGACCAGTGGGCCGCGCGGGCATCGCGCGGCCGTTCAGACGGTCCCGGACGGTGCGACGAGCAGCGGGCATGCGGTGCGGTTCACCAGGTCGCGGCTGGTGGATCCCAGCAGCATCCCGCGGAAGCCGCCGCGTCCACGGGAGCCCACCACCAGGCACCGCGCGTGGCGTGCCGCGGACGCGAGCAACGGCGCGGGGTCGCCGCTGAGGATCTCGTAGCGCACCGCGGTGTCGGGATAGCGCTCGGCGTGCCCGGCCAGCAGCTCCGACAGATGCAGCCCCGTCTCCTCGATGAACTCCGGCCATGCCGCGTCCCTGGGCCGGCGCACCTCGACCGCCACCAGTTCGGTCTTCGCGGCGTCCGCCTCGGCGAAGGCCAGCTCCACGGCCGCCAGCGACGAGTCCGACCCGTCCACGCCGACGACGACCGGCCCGTCGGCGGGCGCCGCGGGCGCCTGCGGTACGAGCGCCAGCGGGCACGGCAGATGACCGACCAGCATGTGGCCTTTGCCGCGGTCGAAGAACACCCCTTCGACTCCGGTGAGCCGGCGGGCGCCGAGCACCAGCAGCGCGGCGGTCTCGGCGGCGTCGCGCAGCACGGGCGCGGCACGGCCCACGGCCAGCTCCCCGGTCACGGGCAGGCCGGGATGCGCGGCCGCCGCCGTCCCGCAAGCGTCGTCCAGCAGCGCCTGCCCGGCGGCGCGGAAGTGCGTCGACCAGGCGTGGGCGGGATGGCCGGGCGCCGCATCGGGCGGCGCGCCGCGCGGCCACTCCTGGGCGTGCAGGATGCGCAGCGCGAACCCCCGCGCACTCGCCTCGTCCGCGGCCCACCGGACCACCCGCTCGGTCAGCTCCGGGTGGGTACGGGTGACACCTGCGACCACCGCTTCGCGCCTGACGGACATACGACCGACCTCCTTCGCCCGGATGGCCGGTGCCCGGCCACACCGCCACCGTGCGCCGCGCTTCCCCCCGGCCGACAGGGATCAGCCGGGCACGACAGGGGTCCGGTCGGCCCTATCGCGTACGGCAGGTGCGGGCGATCGTGAAGACCCTGCACGTGGCCCACACATCCACGGACAACAGCGAGAGGCGAGGTGGTGGCGATGGCGAGGATCGTGGTCGTCGGAGTCGACGGGTCGCCGGAAAGCGCGGCGGCGGCCGAGTGGGCCGGGGACGAGGCGGCGGCACACGGAGCGGAGGTACGCCTCCTCGACGTCTGGCAGCCCCCGGCCAGCAATGTGCAGTTCTCCCCGGCACCGGAGGCGCTGCGCCAGTGGGAGGAGGCGCAGGTCCTCGACGCCGCCCGTAAGCTCACCGCCCGCCACCCCGGGCTCAAGGTCACCGCGGAGCAGATCACGGGCAGCCCGGCGCCCGCGCTGCTCGACGCGGCCGCCGCGGCGGACGTGACCGTCCTCGGCTCCCGCGCGCTCGGCACCGTCTCGGGCTTCCTCTACGGCTCCGTGGGCCTCCACGTGGTCGCTCACAGCGACCGGCCGGTGGTGCTGGTACGAGCCCCCGGCGACGAGCCGAGCAGCGCCGGTGCCCCCGTCGTACTCGCCCTCGACCTCGGCCGCCCTTCCGACGCGCTGACGCAGTTCGCCTTCGAGGAGGCGTCGGCCAGGGTCCCCGCCCTGCGCGTGGTACACGTGTGGGACGTGCACCGGCTGTACGGCTATGCGGGCCCCATGCTGGACCGCGAGATCGCGGAGCAGCTGCGCTCGGAACAGGCAGAACAACTGGCGCAGGTGCTCACCCCCTGGCGCGCCCGGTTCGGCGACGTCCAGGTGTCCCACGAGGTCGTCGCGGGGCCGGTGACCGGGACGCTGGCGGAGGTGGCGCAGGAGGCGTCGCTGCTCGTCGTGGGCCGCCGCCGCCGGCACATCGCCGTCGGCGCCCACATCGGCCCGGTCACCCACGCCGTCGTCCACCACGCCGCATGCCCGGTCGCGGTCGTCGCCCACGACTGACGCGCCTGATGCGCGACCGCCGGCTGACGCGCGACCGCCGTCGCCCACGGACGGTGCGCGCCGCGATCAGCCCGCGGTGATCCGGCGGCCTGTGATGCGTACGGGGTCGATCCGCATCCACACCGGGCGGTCGCCGCCTGCCCAGGGGGTGGTGCGGGCGCGCTCCTGGAGGTCCAGGATGTCGGCGGGATCGGTGACCTCGGCTGCGGCGCCGAGGACCAGCACGCTCCAGCCTTCGCTGAGCGCCTCGTCGATCCGGTCCACCTCGAAGGCGACCTCCTGGCCGGCGGCACGGGAGGGCACCGAGGGCGGCGCCGTGCGGAAGACCACCGCTCCGTCCACCATGTCGTAGTTGACCGGCACGATCGCCGGGCCCTCGTCGGTGGTCAGTGCGATCCGCCCGACCCCGTGGTCCGACAGCAGTGCCAGGCACTCCTCGGGCTCGACCACGGTGAAGGCGGGGTGCTCGGCCGCCTCGCCCAGGCCGGGCGGCAGGCCCGTCTCGGCGCCGCGCAGCCGCGGCACCGTCGTCTCCAGTGCCTCGGCCACCCGGAGCAGGAAGGTCAGCCCGGGGACGGCGGACGGCTGCTCCTCGACGTACTGGAGGTAGCCGGGGGCGATCCCCGCCCGCTCGGCCACCTGCTCGCGCGTCAGGCTCAGCTCCTCCCGGCGCAGCGCCAGACGCCTGCCGATGTCACCCGTCGGGGCGGGGTTCGGCGACATTGCCTTCACATCCCTTCCTCCGTCCGTCCTTCCAACCTCGTCGCAGTCCGGTCTCGGCGCATGAGCCGTCCAGCCCGTGGTGCGGGGCCGAACGGCCCCTCCTGCCTGGAGGCCGTCCACGGCGGGGCAGCGGGCTGCGCACCGCCGGGCGGGGTGACGGAAATATCCAAGACCGCGGACGGCGCGAGGCCGCAGGATGGCGCCGTCAGGTACGAGCGGGACGGCCGGGCGGGGGCGGCCGACCCGGCTCGGTGGCCGGACCGCGGCCCTCCTCACACGTCGGAGACCTCCATGCGATCGCTCCTCGGCAGACCGCACGGCACCTCAGCCACCCGCGCGTTACGCACGCGCACCCTTCGCAGGGTGCGGCAGGCAGCCGTGCTGGGCGCCGGACTGTCCCTGCTCGCAGCAGGGACCACCCTTGCGCTGCCGCAGTCCCCGGCGAGGGCGGCGGCGCCCGACTACACCGGCGACCCCACCCAGTACTGGAACGGCGTCCTCCTGGAGCTGTTCCGGGTCAGCACGGGCGACGCGGGCTCGCCCGGCCGGCTCGCCCGGGCGGCCGCCATGATGAACGCCGCGATCTACGACGGCGAGAGCGCGTACCAGAACACCTTCGGGACGCTGAAGTACAAGCCGTACCTGTCCGCCCCCAAGTACTGGAACCTCGGCCAGGGGGCGGACGAGGAGGAGCGGATCATCGGGCGGACGGCGTACAACGTCCTGCACGACCTGTACCCGGACCAGACCGCCTACCTGGACCAGAAGTTCCTGGAGCGGTTCGGCACCCCGTCCACCCAGTACGACATCATCGACACCGAGATCGTCGGCACGATCGTCACGAACATGCGGCAGGCGCGCAGCGCGGACGGCTGGGACAACCCCGCCACGTACCAGCTCGACAACGTGCCGGGGTCCTGGCGCCCGACGGGTGAGACCGGCTGCACCAGCGCGGACGACGCGGGGACGCCGAACTGGGGTCTGGTCAAGCCCTTCACGATGAGTTCCGGGTCCGCCTACCGGCCCTCCACGCCCGGCACCTTCGCGAGTTACTCCGCACTGCTGGCCAGCCCCGCCTACGCCGCCCAGCTCGACGAGGTCCGCAGGCTCGGCGGGCGCGACTCCACCGAGCGGACCGGCGAGCAGACGGCGGTCGCCACCTTCTGGGCCAACGACCTGGGTCCCGACGCCGCCCACAAAGGCACGTTCAAGCCGCCGGGGCAGCTTCTCGACGCCACGATCGGGATCGCCAAGGCGCGGCTGCAGAGCAAGTACGAGAACACCCGGCTGTTCGCCCTGGTGTCGCTGGCGATGGCGGACGCCGCGATCGGCGAGTGGGACGTGAAGTACCAGACGCCGATCGATCTGTGGCGCCCCGTGTCGGCCGTCCACTACGCCGGGGAAACCTCCTGGGAGCCGCTGTCGGCCGGCCGCGACGGCTCGCCGCTGACGCCCTGCTTCCCCGCCTGGGCCTCGGGGCACTCCGCGTTCGCGGGCGCATGGGCCGCGGTGATGCAGGGGTTCTTCGGCGGCAACGACTCGATGAACTTCACCGTGAACACCGAGGACCCCGCTTCCCCGCAGAAGACCCGCAGTTACACCAGCTTCCACCAGGCCGCCCAGGAGGCCGCGGAGAGCCGCGTGTATCTGGGCGTCCACTACCCGTGGGACGCCGCCGACGGCCTCAAGCTCGGGGACGACATCGCGGTCAACTCGGTCCTCCCGCGGCTGGGACCGGTCGGCTCGTAGCCGGTCGTCCCGCAGCCGGGCGGCCCGTACAGGGGACGGGCCGCCCCCGGTGGGACGTGCCCGTCCGCGGCGTCAGGTGGTCAGCACCACGCTGGTGATCTGGCCCTCGGCCCTGTCCAGTTGGGCCTGCAGCCGGGCGCCGTGCTCGCGTTCCGCCAGGAACCGGGAGGGCGAACGGGTGGTCATCTCCTTGAACTCCCGGTTGAAGTGCGCCTGGTCGTAGTAGCCGCAGATCTCGACGATCGCGCTCGCGCGCCGGCCCGCCTCCAGCAGCCGGAGCGACCGCCGGAAGCGCAGGACCCGGGCGACCGACTTCGGTGACAGGCCGACCTGCTCCTGGAACCGGCGCTCCAGGGCTCGTTCGCTCCAGCCGACCTGAGCGGCGACGGACGCCGGACGCGCCCTGCCCAGCTGGGCGGCGAGTTGCTGCCAGGCCGCCGGTACGCCGGCCGCGGCGGCGGGGCCGGTGCGCAGCCGGGTCACGAAGAAGGAGTCGAGCAGCGTGAAGCGCGCACCCCAGCCCGGCGTCTCGGCGAGGGCCTCGGTCAGGTACGGGAGCGAACCGTCCAGCAGGTCCGTCAGGTCGACCACCGTGTCGGCCAGCTCGTGCATGGGCGCCCTCAGGATCCGGAAGGCGGTCCACGGGTCCATCACGACCTCGATGCCGTGCGCCCTGCCGTCGTGCCCGCCGAACGAGGGCCGGGTGTGCAGACCGGAGACGAGCGACGCACAGGTGACCCCTTCCGGCGAGGCGCCCCGGCCGCCGACGATCCGCAGGGGCTCGGCGAACCCGATCACCACGCTCACCGACCCGGCGGGAACCTCCAGCCGCAGCCGCGGACGGTCGAAGGCCAGCCGGAAACCCCGGTAGCTGTGAATCCCCGGCCGCAGCGCGGGATGAGGCCGCCGGGTCACCATCTCCCAGCGGCCGCCTGGCTCGGCCCAGCGTCGCACAGCGATCGCTCCCCCCCTGAGCAGGCCGCCACCGCGGCGGCCCACCGCACCGTACCGGCGTGTGCGCGAACCGCAGGAGAGCCATTCCGGCCACCCCGGCCGGGCGTCATGGCGGACGGTCACCGCGTGGGAGCCCCCACCGCAGGGCCGTCCTCCCGCACCGGCCGGAAGCGGTCCGTGGCCGCGACGACCGCGTCGGTCGTGGCGTCCCCCGACAGCCCGTGGCCCTCGTGGCCGATCAGCACCAGCTCCGCGTCCGGCCACTGCCGGGCCAGGCGCCAGGCGATGTCCACGGGGCCGCTGATGTCCAACCGCCCGGCGACCAGCACACCGCGGATGCCGGCGAGCCTGCCGGCGTCGCGCAGCAGCGCCCCGTCCTCCAGGAAACCGGCGTGCCGCCAGTAGTGCGTGACCAGGCGGGCGAAGCGCATCCGGAAGGCCGGGTCCTGATAGCGGGGGTCGGGCCGGTGGCCGGGGTGGGTGGACACGTGCACGTCCTCCCACCGGCACCACTCCCGGGCCGCGCGCTCGCGGACGGCGGCGTCCGGGTGGGCGAGCATACGGGCGTACGCCGCCGCCAGATCGCCGTCCCGCTCCCCTTCAGGTACGGCGTCGCGGAACCTCTCCCACTCCTCGGGGAAGACCCGCCCCATCTCCCGGGTGATCCACTCCACCTCGCGCCGGGTCGTGCTGGTCACGCTGAACAGCACGAGTTCCGAGACGTGTGCCGGGTGCCGCTCGGCGTAGGCCAGCGCCAGGGTCACACCCCACGAGCCGCCGGTGACCAGCCAGCTGCCGATGCCGAGGTGCCGGCGCAGCAGTTCGATGTCCGCGATCAGGTGCGGGGTGGTGTTCGCGGAGAGCGGGGTCCGCGGATCGGCCGCGTCCGGGGTGCTGCGCCCGCACCCGCGCTGGTCGAACAGCACGATGCGGTACGCCGCCGGGTCGAACAGCCGGCGCCAGAACGCCCCCGCCCCGGACCCCGGGCCGCCGTGCAGGACGAGGGCGGGCTTGCCCGCCGGATTCCCGCAGGTCTCCCAGTACACGCGGTTGCCGTCGCCGACGTCCAGCATCCCCTGCTCGTACGGCTCGACGGGGGGATAGAGCCCGGCCATATGAGACACCCTCCCTGAGATGTAACAGCGCTGTTAGATTAACAGGGTGCGAGTGCGACATCATCCGGATCCGGCCGCCACCGGCACGCTGCTCCGCCACGTCCTGGAACTGCTCGACGCGGACGTGGCCGAGGTCTACCAGGAGCAGGGACTGCCCGAGTACCGCCCCCGCTTCTCCCCGGTCGTCCGCGCGCTGCGGGCCGAAGGGCCGCTGTCGGTCCGCGACCTGGCCGCGGCCGTCGGGGTCACGCATTCGGCGGCCAGCCAGACCGCGGCCCAGATGGCCCGCGCCGGCCTTGTCACCCACACCCCGGACCCTCGGGACGCCCGCCGCCGCCTGGTCGAACTCACCCCCAAGGCCCGCGCCCTGCTGCCGCAGATCCAGGCCGAGTGGGACGCGACGGCGGCTGCGATGGCCGCACTGGACGCGGAATTGTCCATGCCCCTCGGGGACCTGCTGGCCGAAGTGGCGCAGGCGGTGGGCCGCCGCCCCTTCCGGGAGCGCATCGCCGACGCCCACGGGCGGTCGAGGGGGCGTCCTTGACCCCCGCCGGGGTGGGGGTTTCCCCCGGGCGGGGACGGGCGGTGGCGGGAGTGACCGGGCCGGGGTGATCACGAGAGCCTCAAGTGGACGGCGCCGCGACCGGCGGCCGGCCGCACGAGGACGAACGGGGATCGAGGACATGGCGGATTTCACCCGGCGGGGCGTACTGCGCGGCACAGCGGCGGCGCTGGCGGCGGCCGGCGGTCTGGGGGTGCTGCCGACGCCCGCCGCGGCGGCGGCCGGAAGCGGTGGCGACTACCCCTTCCTCCAGGGCGCCTTCACCCCGGCGACGGAGGAGGTGACGGCGTACGACCTGCCGGTCACCGGGCGCATCCCGCACGAGCTGAACGGCCGCTACCTGCGCAACGGCCCCAACCCGCTGGGCCTTGAGGACCCGAGCCTGCACCACTGGATGCTCGGCGACGGCATGGTGCACGGGGTGCGGCTCCGCGGCGGCCGGGCAGAGTGGTACCGCAACCGCTGGGTGCGCTCGGCCTCGGTGGCGGCGCGCCTCGGCGAGCCCTACCAAGGCCCGGTGCCGGAGAGCGACTTCGCGAACAACACCCACGTGATCCCGTACAAGGGCCGGGTGCTGGCCCTGCAGGAGAGCGGGCCGATGCCGTACGAACTGGACGGGGAGCTGCGGACGACCGGCACGTACGACTTCGGCGGGTCGCTGAGCGAGGCTTTCACCGCGCACACCAAATACGACGCCCGGTGCGACGAGTTGCACGCGGTCACCTACTACCCGACGTGGGACCACGTACGGCACGTGGTGATCGACCGTACGGGGACGGTGGCGCGGACCACCAGGATCCCGGTGGCCGACAGCCCGATGATGCACGACTTCGCGCTCACCGGCCGCTACGTGGTGCTGTTCGACACCCCGGTGACCTTCGACATGGCCGCGGCCGAGGCCGGGGCGCTCGTGCCGTACGTGTGGAACGAGCACCACCCGGCCAGGATCGGGGTGATGCGCAGGGAGGGCGGCCCTGTGCGCTGGTTCGACGCCGACCCCGGCACGTACTACTCGCACACCCTGAACGCCTACGACGACGGCGGCTCCGTGGTGGTCGACTTCGTCGGCTTCCCCTCACCCTTCTTCGCCGCGGGACGCGGCTGAGACGGCCCGTCGGCGACCGGTACCCCGAAGCTGCACCGCTGGACGGTCGACCTGGCCCGGGACCGGCTGCGGACGTCGGTCGTGGACGACCGGCCGCAGGAATTCCCACGGGTGCGCGAGGAGTTGGTCTCGCGCAGGCACCGCTACGGCTACGCGGCGACGGCCGGCGAGATGTGGCGGGCGTACGAGACGCTGGACGGAGTGCCGCCGGACACCTCCTTCGGCAATGCGCTGATCAAGCACGACCTGCTGCGCGGCACCAGCCAGGTCCACCACTTCCCGCGCAACTCGCCCGCGAGCGAAGCGGTCTTCGTTCCCGCGCGCGACAACGCGGGCGCCGAGGACGACGGTTATGTGCTCGCCTACGTCCACAACCCGGACCGCGGCGCCGCCGACCTGGTCGTGCTCGCGGCGCAGGACTTCACCGCGCCCCCGCTGGCCCGTATCCACCTGCCGCGGCCCGTGCCGCTGGGCTTCCACGGCAGCTGGGTGCCCGAGGACCATGCGTGACCTGACGGTCACGGGGCGGGGACCTGCGGAAATGCCGTGGTGCCCGGGCGCGGCGCTGCCGTAGGGTCGGCGGCATGAACCAGCCGTGGCGCGACGCCGTTCGCGCGATCCGTGCCGACGAGTGGCCCCAGGTCAAGGAGTTGCGGCTCGCCGCGCTGCGGGATCCCGCGGCTCCGATCGCCTTCCTTGAGACGTACGAGCAGGCCGCCGCGGAGCCGGACTCCTTCTGGCAGGACCGGGCCAAGAGGGCGTCCGGCACGCGGGTGCGGCAGTTCGTGGCCGAGGCACCGGGCGGGGTCTGGGGCGGCACGGTGAGCGTGCTGGTCGAGGACGCGGGCAGCGACGACGTGTTCGGCGTGCCCGTCCGGCAGCGCCAGGCCCACCTGGTCGGCGTCTTCGTCCGCCCGGAGCACCGCGGCAGCGGGGCGATCGGCGCGCTCTTCGAGGCAGCCGTCGAGTGGGCGTGGTCGGTCGCGGAGGTGGCCCGGGTGCGGCTGTACGTCCACGAGGACAACGTGCGGGCCGAGGCCTTCTACCGGCGGTTCGGATTCGTGCGCTCCGGGGTGACCGCCCCGATGAAGGACGACCCCGCGAAGACGGAGGTCGAGATGGTCCTCGCCCGTCCCGGGACGCCGTCCAGCCTCTGACGATTTGCCCGCATATACGGCCTGATCGGATACTGAAGCCATGGCGGAACGGCGGTGGCAGTTCTGGATCGACCGCGGGGGCACCTTCACGGACATCGTCGCCCGGCGCCCCGACGGGAAGCTCGTGAGCCACAAGCTTCTGTCCGACGACCCCGCGCGGTACCGCGACGCTGCCGTCGCCGGGATCCGCCGCCTGCTCGGATCGGACGCGGGCCAACAGGGCCAGGGCGCCCAACAGGGCCGAGGTGCCCAGGAGGGCCAGGAAGGCCGGGAAGAACCCGCCGACCTGGTCGAATCCGTGCGGATGGGCACGACCGTGGCGACCAACGCCCTGCTGGAGCGCACCGGCGAGCGCGTGGCCCTCGTCATCACCCGCGGCTTCGCCGACGCGCTGCGCATCGGCTACCAGAACCGGCCGCGGATCTTCGACCGCGAGATCACCCTCCCCGACCAGCTGTACGAGCGGGTGATCGAGGTCGACGAGCGGGTCACCGCCGACGGCACGACCCTGCGCCCGGTGGACCTGGACCGGCTGGCGGACGACCTGCGCGGTGCGTACGCCGACGGCATCCGCGCCGTCGCGGTGGTGTGCCTGCACAGCCACCTGCACCCCGGGCACGAGCGGGAGATCGGCGAACTCGCCGAGCGCACCGGCTTCCCGCAGGTGTCGCTGTCCAGCGAGGTCAGCCCGCTGACGAAGGTGGTCCCGCGAGGCGACACGACCGTGGTCGACGCCTACCTCTCCCCCGTCCTGGGCCGGTACGTCCACGAGGTCGCGGAGCAGCTCGGCGGGGTGCGGCTGATGTTCATGCAGTCCAACGGCGGACTTGCCGAGGCGGGGCACTTCCGCGGCAAGGACGCCGTCCTGTCGGGGCCCGCCGGGGGCATCGTCGGCATGGTGCGCATGTCGCAGAGCGCCGGCTTCGAGAAGGTCATCGGCTTCGACATGGGCGGCACCTCCACCGACGTGTCGCACTACGCGGGCGCCTACGAGCGGGTGTTCACCACCCAGGTCGCGGGGGTCCGGCTGCGGGCACCGATGCTCGACATCCGCACCGTCGCCGCGGGAGGCGGCTCCGTCCTGCACTTCGACGGCAGCCGCTACCGGGTCGGGCCGGACTCCGCGGGGGCCGACCCCGGTCCCGCCTGCTACCGCGGCGGCGGCCCGCTGACCGTCACCGACGCCAACGTGATGCTCGGGCGCGTCCAGCCCGCGCACTTCCCCGCGGTCTTCGGCGCCGACGGGACGCAGCGGCTGGACGCCGGTCTCGTACGGCAGCGGTTCGCCGACCTGGCCGGGCGGATCCGTGCGGCGACCGGCGACGAGCGCTCCCCCGAGCAGGTCGCGGAGGGGTTCCTGCGGATCGCGGTCGCCAACGTCGCCAACGCAGTCAAGCGCATCTCCGTGCAGAAGGGCTACGACATCACGGAGTACGCACTGACCACCTTCGGCGGCGCGGGCGGCCAGCACGCCTGCGCCGTGGCCGACTCCCTCGGCATCCACACGGTGCTGGTGCCGCCGATGGCGGGCGTGCTCTCCGCGCTGGGCATCGGCCTCGCCGACACCACCGCCATGCGGGAGCAGTCGGTGGAGACCCCGCTCGACCGGGAGAGCATGCCCGCGATCGAGCAGACCGCGGGGCAGCTGGAGTCGGCAGCCCGCCAGGAGCTGCTCGACGAAGGGGTGCCGTCCGGCAGCATCCGCATCACCGGCCGCGCCCATCTGCGCTACGACGGCACCGACACCGCCGTGACCGTCGGCCTCGGCGGCACCGACGCGATGGCAGCCGCCTTCGAGGCCGGTCACCGCGCGAGGTACTCCTTCCTGATGGACCGTCCGATCGTGGTGGAGGCGCTGTCGGTCGAAGCGGTCGGCCTGACGGAGCAGCCCGACCTCGGGACCGCCGGCAGGCCCGCGCCCGGTGGCGAACCGGCGGCCGGCGAGACCGTCCGGATGTACGCCCAGGGGGGATGGCGGGACGTGCCGCTGCACCGGCGCGAGCTGATGCCGCAGGGCGGGACCGTCGCGGGACCGGCCCTCATCACCGAGGCCGACTCCACCACGGTGGTCGACAGCGGCTGGCAGGCGGCCGCGACGCCGGAGGGGCACCTGCTGCTGCGGCGGACGGCCGCGCCCGGCGGGCCGCAGGTCGGCACCCAGGCCGACCCGGTCATGCTGGAGATCTTCAACAACCTCTTCATGTCGATCGCCGAGCAGATGGGGGCGCGCCTGGAGGCGACCGCCCAGTCCGTCAACATCAAGGAGCGGCTCGACTTCTCCTGCGCCCTGTTCGACCCGGACGGCAGTCTCATCGCCAACGCCCCGCACATCCCCGTACACCTCGGCTCGATGGGCACGAGCGTCAAGGAGGTGATCCGCCGCCGCGGCCCCGCCATGAAGCCCGGCGACAGCTACGCCGTCAACGACCCCTATCACGGGGGCACCCACCTGCCCGACGTCACCGTGGTCACCCCGGTCTTCGGTTCCGGCGCCACCGAGGGGGACATCCTCTTCTACGTCGCCTCCCGCGGCCACCACGCCGAGATCGGCGGCATCACCCCCGGCTCGATGCCGTCCGGCAGCCGCCGCATCGAGGAGGAGGGGGTGCTGTTCGACAACTGGACGCTGGTCGAACACGGCGGGTTCCGCGAGCGGGAGACGCACCGGCTGCTCACCGAGGGGCCGTACCCGTCCCGCAGCCCCGAGACCAACCTCGCCGACCTGCGCGCCCAGATCGCCGCCAACCGCAAGGGCGTCGACGAGGTCAACGCGATGATCGGCCACTTCGGGCTTCCGGTGGTCCAGGCGTACATGCGGCACGTCCAGGACAACGCGGAGGAAGCCGTACGCCGGGTCGTCGACGCGCTCAGCGACGGCTCCTGCCGCTACCGGACGGACTACGGCGCCACGATCGCGGTCACCGTCAGCGTGGACCGCGCCGAGCGGTCCGCCACGCTCGACTTCACCGGCACCTCACCGCAGCTCGGCACCAACTTCAACGCGCCCTCCGCGGTGGCGACGGCGGCCGTCCTCTACGTCTTCCGCACCCTGGTGGCCGACGACATCCCGCTCAACGACGGCTGCCTGCGCCCGCTGCGCATCGTCGTCTCCGAGGGCTCGATGCTCGCCCCCGCCCACCCCGCCGCCGTGGTCGCCGGCAACGTGGAGACCTCCCAGGCGATCGTCGGCGCCCTCTACGCGGCCATGAACGTCCAGGCCGAGGGCTCGGGAACGATGAACAACGTGACCTTCGGCAACGAGCAGCACCAGTACTACGAGACCGTCGCCTCCGGCTCCGGCGCGGGACCCGGCTACCACGGCGCCTCCGTGGTGCAGACCCACATGACCAACTCCCGGCTGACCGACCCCGAGGTCCTCGAACGGCGCCACCCGGTCCTCGTCGAGGACTTCGCCGTCCGCCGCGGCAGCGGCGGCGCCGGCCGGTGGCACGGCGGCGACGGCGCCGTGCGCCGCATCCGCTTCCTCGAACCCATGACGGTGACCACCCTGTCCAGCCACCGCCGCGTCCCGCCCTACGGCATGGCCGGCGGATCACCCGGCGCACTCGGCAGCACCCGCGTGGAACGCACCGACGGCACCGTCGACCACCTGGCCGCCTCCGACAGCACCCGGCTGAGCCCCGGCGACACCCTGGTGATCGAAACCCCGGGCGGCGGCGGCTACGGCCCCGGCTGACGCCGACGGGGTGAACACCGCCATCGCCCTACCGGCCGCCCGCTGCACGGCGCCACGCGCCGCCCTGCCTCACATGCTGCTCAACGGGACCGAGAACAGCACGCGCTGCGGTACCACGGGGGTGCCGTGCGGGTCCCCGTTGCCGTCGGCCGCCCACTCGGTCTGCGACCAGACCTCCTGTGTGCTCCACCACAGCGAGATGCCCTCGCTGTGCTGCGCCCAGCAGGCGTTGTCCATGTCCCAGCCGCTGCACGTGGCCGACGTGGTGCCGCTGGTCCTCATCCGCCACATGACGCCGGCCTGCGCGACGCCACCGCGGGCGTCGGCACCGTAGTAGGTGCCGTTGTGTGCGAGGACCGACTGGAGTCCTATGGCGTCGGACGTCAGCAGCTGACTGGCGTTCACCGTGCCCGTACCGCCGTCTTCGAGCGGCATGTCCCCGCCGGGTGCGGCGAGTTTGTAGCGGAAGATCCGGGCGGCCGGCCCGCCGCCGGACGAGAACCACTCGTTCGCCACGATGCTGAACGGCGTGGTGGTGCGGTCGAGGGAGACGGAGGCGAAACAGGGGACGTCGGTGTCGTTCGTCATCGTGCAGGCGCCCGGCTGGCTGTAGGAGCCGACGGCCGGCATGACGTACTGGTAGCCGTCGGCGGAGAAGCCCCCGCTCACCTTGCCGACGGCGGTGCTGTTCACCTGGGCCTGCAGGATGTGCTGCATCGAGAAGACGTACAGCGCGTTGTTGCTGCCGTCGCCGTGGCGTCCGGTGACGATGAGTTTGTCGCCGAACCAGACCATGCCGCCCACGTGCGACCCGAACCTGGCGAAGTTGTTGCCGCTGTCGGTGGGGATGACCAGCAGCACCCACCGGTACTTGAGGTGGGCCGGGTCGTTGGCGTCGATGAACGCCACCCGTGCGGAGGTGCTGCTCTCGGTCCAACCGGAGAGGATCAGCTTGTTCGTGCCCCACATGCCGTCGTCGTCGGCGTCACCCGACGACGTCAGTCCTTGCGGCACCCAGTCCTGGGTCACCGAGTCACCCGTGTCCCAGCAGTAGGCCGCGTCGGCGGCCGGCTTGACCGGGAGGGCGGCCCGCTCGGAGCTCTGGCAGTCGGCCCGGTTGCGCATGGAGTGGTTGGCGCTCTTGAGGACCGTGTCCACGCCGACGTTCGGCATCTGCGCGTCGAGGGTGCTGATCGTGCCGGCGGACACCTGGTGTTCGGTGAGCTTCAGCTTCGCCATCTCGGTCGAGTCGGGCGTCCGGTCGAGCAGCTGTCCGGGGTTCGGCACCGAGCTGGCATAGGCAGGCGTGCCCGTCGACAGCGCACCCAGCAGGGCGGCCACCGGTATGAGGCTGAGCAGCGCACGCGTCCTGAACACTTTCATGCGGCCTCCTTGGCACGAACGCACCGCATTCCAGCAGGAGTTGACCGTGATCTGCGCGGGGCGCCGCACCAGACAACCACGGCCCTCGTGCGCTCCGCAACGGCCGTCGTTCAAGCGGCCGGCCGTTCAGCCGAGGCCGGGCCGCGTGGCCACCGGCGACACGCCGTCCCTCGCGCTGTCCGAAGGCGACGGTACGGAGTCGCTGCGGGGCGCCGGGCCGTACGATCCGCTTCCCGTCCCCCGCGGCGGCTGTCGGCGGGTCATGCCGACGCCGACCAGGACGACGGCCATGCCCGCGACGATCCGTGCGCCGATGGCCTCGCCGAGGACCACCGCCCCCAGGAGGACCGAGACGACCGGCAGCAGGTAGCCGACCGTGGCCGCGTTCGTCGCACCCTCGGCCGCGATGATCCGGTAGGTGACGTGGAAGGTGATCCCGGTGGCGAAGACGCCCAGGACGAGGGCTGCGAGCAGCGGCTCGGAAGAGAGATGGACCGCCGAGAGGCCGCCGGCCGGCAGGGTGAGGGCGGTCAGCCCGGCAGCGGCTGCGAGCTGGGCCGCGGACAGGGAGACGGTGGGGATCCCCGTGCCGACGAGATGGCGGGACATGTAGGCGAAGCCGACGGCGTAGCTCGCCGCCGCGGCGGCGATGGCCGCAACGCCCCAGCCGGCATGTCCCGTCTGCGCCCACGGAGCGAAGATCAGCACCGTCCCGGCGAAGCCGAGGAGGAGCCCGGCGGCCCGGACGGGCCGCAGGGCGCGCTCGGTGCCTGCGGTGAGTCCGATCAGCACCGACCACAGGGGGGTGGTGGCGTTGAGGACACCGGCCAGACCGGAGTCGACGGTTGTCTCGCCGAGGCTGAACATCGCGAACGGCAGGGCGTTGCAGAAGAAGGCCGCCACGAGGATGTGGCGCCACAGCGTGCGGCCCCGCGGCAGCCGGTGGCCCCCCAGGAGGCACAGCGCCAGGAGGACGGCCGCCCCCAGGACGCAGCGGGCCAAGGTGACCTGGACGGGGGTGAGGGCGGTCAGGGCGACCTTGATCCACAGGAAGGTGGAGCCCCACAGCAGGGCGAGGACGCCCAGCCGTGCCCACGTCCACGCCCTGGCTGCGGTGCTCTTCACGGCATTCACTCCTTGTCCGGGCCGACTTCTCCGGGTCGACGCTCAGGAACGATGCCCCAGCCCAGATACAAGGACAAGCACAGAGAACTGCACGATTGTTAACCTCAGCTACATGCTTGATGTGCGACGTCTGAACCTGCTGCGGGTGGTGGTCAGCAGCGGATCGATCACCGCGGCCGCCCGGAACCTCGGCTACACGCCGTCCGCCGTCAGCCAGCAGATCGCGCTGCTGGAGAAGGAGGCCGGGCTCCCCCTGCTCGAACGGATCGGGCGCGGCGTCCGGCCCACGACGGCCGGTCGGCTCCTCGCCGGGCACGCGGGCGTCATCAACCAGACCCTCGCCGAGGCCGAGACCCAGCTGGCCGACCTGCGTGCGGGGCGCACCGGCCGGCTGACGATCCGCTACATCTCCTCCATCGGCCCCACCGTGGTGGCCCCGGCCCTGTCCCGGCTCCGCGCGGAGCACCCGGGAGTGCAGATCGATCTCAAGCTGGTGGATCCCGCGGACCCGCTGCCGGCCGCGGACCAGGACAGGGCGGACCTCACCATCCTGGTCGGCTCCGACCACGGCAGCCCCCGGGGAGTCCACCTGGTGCGGCTGCTGGACGACGCCTACCGCGCGGTGCTGCCCCCGGGACATCCGCTGGCCGCGCGGCACACCGTCGACCTGGCCGAACTCGCCGGCGAGCCGTGGATCGGCAGCGAGCCGCCCGGCCCCTGCCTCACGCCCATCACCGACGCCTGCGCCGCGGCCGGCTTCAGCCCGAACTTCGTTGCGACGAGCGAGGACTACGCCACGGCACAGGCTTTTGTCGCGGCGGGCCTCGGCGTGTGCCTCATCCCCCGGCTGGGACTGGGCAGGCGCCACCCGGGCGTCACCGTACGGAAGGTCCACCGCCCCGAGCCGGTGCGGACGATCTATGCCGCGGTGCCGGAGGTCACCCTCGCCCAACCCGCCCTGCGCGCACTCCTGGAGGCGCTCAAGGACGCGGCCGGCAGCTAGGACGTGCTCCGCAGGCCCTCCCCCACGCTCTGGCGTGTCGGGACGTGGCCCGTCCCAGCGCGAACGATGCTGACCGCATGAGCACTGCCATCGCCGTACTGGCCGCGCTGATGTCCGCCGTGTGCTTCGGCGTCGCGTCGGTGGCCCAGCAGTACGCGGCCAGCAAGGCGCCCGCCGGCGAGTCCCTGCGGCCGGGCCTGCTCCTGGACCTGGCCCGCCGGCCGCTGTGGGTGGCAGGAATGGGCCTGACGGTCGTCTCCTTCGTCATGCAGGGGGTGGCGCTCGCCTTCGGCCCGCTCGTCCTGGTCCAGCCGGTGGCCGCCACCGATCTCGTCTTCGCGCTGCCGCTGCTGGCCTGGCGCCGCCACGAGCGGCTCACCGCCGTGGAGTGGACCGGGATCGTCTGCACGGCCGGCGGGGTGGCGACGTTCCTCGCGGTGCTGCCGCCCGGGTCGGCCGGCGCCCCGACTCCGAGCCTGGTCGCCTGGCTGCCCGCCTTCCTGTGCGTCGGCGGCATCGTGGCCGTCCTGGCCACCCTCGGCCTGCGGACCGCGGGGAAGCTGCGGGCCGGTCTGTACGCGGTCAGTGCCGCCGTGCTGTTCTCCCTGCTCGACAGCCTGACCAAGAGCACGACCGGCCGGATCCGGGCGGACGGCGCCGGCGCGCTGCGGCACTGGGAGCCCTACGCCATGGTCGGCGTCGGCATCACCGCACTGATCCTGTCCCAGAGTTCCTTCCAGGCCGGGTCTCTGGCGATCAGCCTGCCCGTCATCGACACCCTTGAGCCCATCGGCGCCGTGGTGATCGGCGTCGCCGTCTTCGACGAGCACCTCGCCGGGTCGCCGGTGGCCGTCCTGACCCAGGCCATCGCCGGGGGCATCGCCGTCGTCGGCATCGTGCTCCTGGCCCGCTCACCGCTGGCCCGTACCCCGTAGGACCATCACCCGGCCGGCCCACGGCCGCCGACGGGCCGTCAGGCGTCCGCTGGGATAGCGTCACACAGCATGTCAGTGCACGGACTGCCGCAGGCGGAGGCCGCCCGGCGGCTGGCCGAGTACGGGCCGAACCAGGTCACCGGCCTGCGGCGGACCTCGACGTGGTCCCGGGTCCTGGCGCAGCTGGCGGACCCGCTGATCATGGTGCTGCTCGCGGCACTCGTGCTCACCGTGGTGACCGGCGACTACGCCGACGCGGTCGTGATCGGCTTCGTGGTGGTGGTGAACACCTCGGTCGGGGTGGGGCAGGAAGTGCGGGCCGACCACGCCGTGGAGGCGCTGGCCGACATCTCCGCGCCCGGCGCCAGGGTGGTACGCGACGGCGCCGAGCGCCAGGTGGCGGCCACCGCCGTGGTCCCGGGCGACGTGGTGCTGCTCGGCGAGGGGGACATCGTTCCCGCCGACGCGTCGCTGCTGGAGTCCTCGGCCCTGCTCGTCGACGAGTCCGCGGTCACCGGCGAGTCGGTGCCCGTCGAGAAGGCCGCGGACGGCGAGGGCGACGCCGCCCTGCAAGCCGGAACCGTCGTGGTTCACGGCCGGGCCGTAGCCGAGGTCACAGCCACGGGTGCGGCCAGCACACTGGGCCGGATCGCCGCTCTGCTCGACACGAAGACCGAGGCCACGCCCTTGCAGCGGCGGCTGGCGGGGCTGGGACGCGTGCTGGCCCTTGCCACCGTCGGCCTGTGCCTCGTGGTCCTGGTCCTGGGTCTCGTGCGGGGTCAGAGCCTGGAGGTGATGGCCGTGACCGCGGTCAGCCTTGCGGTGGCGGCCGTTCCCGAATCGCTGCCCGCGGTGGTGACGCTCAGCCTCGCCCTGGGCGCGGGGCGGATGGCGGCGCGCCACGCCATCGTGCGCCGGCTCGCCGCCGTGGAGACCCTCGGCTCGGTGACGATGCTCGCCACCGACAAGACAGGCACCCTCACCGAGGGATCCATGGTCGTGGAGGAGGTGTGGACCCCGCACGGCGCCGCCACCGTCACGGGCAGCGGCTACCGGCCCGAGGGGGAGGTCCGCCTCCGGCCGGGCGCCGGGGAGCCCCTTGCCGGGACGGCGGTGCGGGAGCTGCTGACCGCGGCAGCTCTGTGCAACGACGCGGCGCTCGGCGCACCCGAGCAGCCGCACGGCGACTGGACCGCCCTCGGAGACCCGACCGAGGCCGCGCTGCTCACGGCCGCCGGCAAGGCGGGGATCGATCACGAACAGCTCCTGCGCGATCGCCCGCGGACGGGCGAGGTGCCCTTCGACAGCGCACGTCGCAGGATGACCACCGTGCACCGTACGCCGGCCGGTGGGGCGCAGGTCTGCCTCAAGGGAGCGCCGGAGGCAGTGCTGCTGCCCGAGGTGCTGGCCGAGGAGCCGGCGGCGCTCGACGCCGCGCGCGCCGAGGCCGCCCGCTTCGCGAAGGCCGGCTACCGGGTGCTGGCGGTCGCCCAGGCGGCACGCTCCCGGCCGCCCGCCGACCCGCAGGCGGCAGAGACGGGGCTGGGCTTGCTCGGCCTCGTCGCCATGAGCGACCCGCCCAAGCAGTCGGCCGCCGACACGCTGGCGGCCTGCCGCCGGGCCGGCATCACCACCGTACTGATCACCGGCGACCATCCCGCGACGGCCGCCGCGATCGCCGGGCGTCTCGGCCTGTTCACCGACGCGGGCCATGGTCTGGAGGGCGAGTCCGGGCACAGGGAGGAGGCGGAGGCGAGGCGCCGGCAGGTGGTGGTCGGCCGGCAGGTCGCCGCGGGCGAGATCGCGGATCTCACCCAGGTGCGGGTCTTCGCCCGCACCAGCCCGTCGCAGAAACTGGAGATCGTTCAGGCCTGGCGCTCCCAGGGCGGGGTCACCGCCATGACCGGTGACGGAGTCAACGACGGCCCCGCGCTGCGTCAGGCCGACATCGGCGTCGCCATGGGGCAGCGCGGCACCGAGGTCGCACGCCAGGCCGCGGACCTCGTCCTGGCAGACGACGACGTGGCCACGGTGGTCACCGCCGTGCGGGAGGGCCGGCGCATCTACGACAACATCCGCCGCTTCCTGCTCTTCGGGCTGTCAGGAGGCGCGGCGGAGATCGCCGTCATGCTGCTCGGCCCGCTGATGGGCCTCACCCTCCCGCTCCGCGCCGGGCAGATCCTGTGGATCAACCTGCTCACCCACGGGCTCACCGGCGTCGCGATGGGCGCAGAGCCCGCGTCGCCCGCTGCCATGGACCGCCCGCCGCGTCCTCCGCAGCAGCATGTGCTGGGCGCCGGCCTGTGGAGCCGCGTCCTGGTCCTCGGTGCCCTCGTCACGGCCGCCGGCCTGGGAGCCGGCCTGTGGGCCGAGCGCCTCGGCGGCCTTCCCTGGCAGAGCATCCTGTTCCTCACGCTGCTCACCGCCCAGCTCGGGGTCTGCCTGGGCCTGCGGGAGCAGTGGCGCACCAGGGAGAATCCCCTCCTGCCTGCGGCGGTGGCCCTGTCGGCGGCACTGGGAGCCGCCGCGCTGTACGTACCGGCGCTGCGCAGCCTGCTGGACACCGACCCGCTGGACGGGTGGGAGCTCCTGCCGGCGCTGCTCGCGGCCGCCCTGGGTCTGGTGGCGGGCCGCGCAGCCCGGCAGGGGGGCCGCGACGTCGTGCCCGGCCGCCCGTGAGCTCGTGCCCGGACCACGGGGGCACATGGGCCGAGGCCCTGGCGGCGGCCGGTACGGCGTGCCCGGACGGCCAGCGCCGGAGGCCACTCCTCCCCGAGCGGTGAGCGGGCCGGCGCCCTACGGTGGAAAGGCAAGTGACCGGCGGGCGAGGCCGCCTTCTCGGCGGCTGTCGTCCAGGCCCGGAAGGTGGCGCAGAAACATGCTCAATTCGCTGATCGTCGGGATCGACGGTTCGGAGCCGAGCCTTCGAGCGGTCGACTGGGCAGTGGCGGAGGCCGCTCATCACGGCCTTGTGCTGCACCTGGTGCACGCGACGCTCTGGGACCCCTACGAGGACCGCTCGTCGCCTGACTCGGCCGCGCAGTCGACTGCCGAAGGTCCCGCAGCAGGCGTGGTCGCCTCCGCCGCACGGCGTGCCGCACACGCCGACCCCACCGTCGAGGTGTCGACCGCGACGGTGTCCGCCGACCCCATCACGGCGCTGCTGCAGCTGAGCGAGTCCGCCTCGGCCGTCGTCGTCGGCACCCGGGGCCGGGGCGGGATCTCCGGCATGCTGCTGGGGTCGACGAGTCTGGAGGTCGCGGCCCACGCGAAGTGCCCGGTCGTCGTGGTCCGGGGTGCGGTGCCCAACACCCGCGGTGACTTCTCCCGGGTGACGGTGGGCGTGGGCGGCGACGGGAACTCCTCGGCTGCCACCGACTTCGCCTTCCACGAGTCCCGTGCCCGGGGCGCCGAACTGCACGCCCTGCACGCGTGGCACCACCCCGCACGTGACCTTCCCGGTGTGCCCCACCTGAGCGGTGACGCCTCGGATCCCGAGCGGCAGCGGGCGTCGCGGACGCTCGACGACGCTGTGCTCACGCTCGCCGAGAAGTATCCGGAAGTCACCTTGCACAAGGAGACCCCGGAGGGACGCGCGCGCGACTTCCTGCTCGACGCGTCCGCCGCGAGCGACCTGCTGGTGGTCGGCGCACGCCGGCGCCGCCACGGCTCGGTGGGCATGCAGCTCGGCGCGGTCAATCATGCGGTCCTGCATCACTCCGCATGCCCGGTCGCCGTCGTCCCGCAGGAGAGCTGAGCCGCCGGCCGGCCGCTGGTCAGCCGAGGGAGTCCAGCGCGGTGGCCAGCCGCTGACGGGCTTCGTCGGCGACGGGGAGCAGTTCCGGCAGCCCGCTGAGTTCGACCATCGCCGACGGGTCCATGGCCTGCACGAGGGTGCCGCCGTCCGGGTCGGCGCGGACCACCACCTTGCATGGGAGCAGCAGCCCGATGGACCGGTCGGCCTCCAGGGCGCGACGGGCCGGCGGCGGATTGCAGGCGCCGAGAATCAGGTACGGCTCCATGTCCGCGTCCAGCTTCGCCTTCAGGGTGGCGCGGACGTCGATCTCGGTGAGCACCCCGAAGCCCTGGTCCGCCAGTGCGTCCCGCACCCGCCGCACCGTCTCGTCGAACGGCGCGTCCACGCCGACCGTACGGCCGTAGTCCTTGCCCATGGTCCTTCCGCCTCCTTGCCCGTCGTCTGTCCAAGAATACCCCGGGGGGTATTTGCCGCATCGGACCGACGTCGCTTACGGTGACGGGGACGGGATACCTCCGGGGGTATCCCGCCATCATCCGGCAGACCCGGCAGGAAGGCTCGTTCGATGACAACAGCGCCACCGCGGGGAGCAGACACTACCGCGGGTGGCCCTGGTGGCCGTACTCGGCGCCTTCGCGCCCAACGTGGAATCCGCGCTGTCGGGCGCCGGGTGGCAGGCCGACGGGTCGCCATCGGTGGCCCGTGGCCGACGACACGGCACCGCCGATGAGCGAGGCGGAACTCGAGAAGCTCTTCCTCGCCCTGGCCTGACCGAACCGGCCACCCGCAACCCCGTACGCACCGCACCGCCGGGCCGCCGCGCGAGCGGGACGCTCAGCGCAGCCGCCGCAGGTAGGGGTCCACGGGGTGGCGCGGCGTCAGGCGGATGCGGACGTCCACCGCGACCACCCCGTCGTGGCGCGCCACGACGGGGTTCAGGTCCGCCTCGGCGAGCTGCGGCAGGTCACAGGCCATCTCCGACAGCCGCCGCAGCAGCAGCTCCAGCCCGTCGAGATCGACCGCGCCCGCGCCGTCCCGCCCCAGCAGCAGCGGAGCGCAGCGCCGGGAGGCGATCAGTTCGTGCACGTCCCGGTCGGTGAGCGGGGCGAGCCGGGCGCCGTGGTCGGCGAGCACCTCCGTGGCGGTACCGCCGAGGCCGAAGAGCACCAGCGGCCCGAAGACCTCGTCCTGGACGACCCCGGCGACCAGTTCGGTGCCGCGCCCGGCCATCGGCTGGACGACCACGCCGGTCATGGTGCCGGCAAACCGCGCGGCCAGTTCGCGGTAGGCCTCCCGTACGTCACCCGGTCCTTCGAGGTCCAGCAGGACGGCGTCCCGCTCGCTCTTGTGCAGCAGCCCGGGCCAGTACGCCTTCACCGCGACCCGCCCGTGACCGCCGGTGAGTTCCCGGGCCGCCGTCACGGCGTCGTCCTCGGACCTCGCGAGGGCGGTGGACAGCTGCGGGACCGCGTAGTGGGCGAGGAGTTCCGCACACTGCCCCGGGTCGAGCCAGCCGCCCTCGGGCCGCGTGTCGAGGAAGCGCCCGACGAAGGCGCGGGCCGCCGCCGGGGCCGACCCTGGCTGACGGGCCGCGGAGCCGTGGGGCCGGGCGAGCCAGCGCGCGCGCTCGGCGGCATGGGCCAGGGCGCGGGCCGCCGCCCGCGGGTCGGCGAAGGCGGGGATCGCGGTACGGCCCCGGCCCTGGACGAGTCGCACCTGCTCGGCCTGGCCGAGCAGCACCGCGGCGACGGTACGGGGGCGGTCGCGGGGATCCGCGTGTGTCAGCGCCCGCAACAGGTCCTCTCCGGTGGCCGTCGCCACGGCGGTGGGGACCAGGACGACCAGGACGGCGTCGACGGCTCCATGGCCGGTCAGGAGGTCCAGGCACCCGCTCAGCGCGTCCTCCCCGACCGCGGCGGTGGTGTCCACCGGGTTGCCGGCGCTCGCGCCCGCCGGGAGCCCGCCCAGCAGTTCGGCGACGAGGTCGGCGGGCAGTTCGGGAACGTCGAACCCGGCTTCCGCACACGCGTCGGCGGCCAGGACGGCCGCACCCCCGGCGTTCGACACGACGGCCACCCGGCTGCCGCCGGGCAGGGGCTGGGAGTGCAGAAGGGCCGCGGTGTCGAGGAGTTCCGCGACGCTGCGGGTCGCGGTGACGCCCGCCTGGGTGAAGAGGGCCTGCCGGGTCATGGTCGGCGTGGCGGCGGCCGCCGAGTGCGACGCGGCGGCTCTGCGCCCGGCATCGGAGCGGCCCGCGTCGACGGTGAGCACCGGCATCCGCCGGGCGACCCGGCGGGCGGTGCGCGAGAAGGCGCGCGGATTGCCGAACGACTCCAGGTGCAGCAGCGCCATCCTCGTCCTGCCGTCGTCCTCCCAGAACTGCAGCAGGTCGTTGCCGCTGACGTCGTACTTGTCGCCGAGCGACACGAAGTCGGACACGCCGATGCCCAGCCGGGCCAGCCCTTCGAGCAGCGCGATGCCGATACCGCCGGACTGGACCGCGACACCGGCGGTGCCGGGCAGCGGGCCGTGGGCGGCGAAGGTGGCGTCCAGCCTGATGTCCTCGTCGGTGACGGCGACGCCCAGGCAGTTGGGACCGACCAGGCGCATGCCGTGGCTGCGGCAGGTCTGCAGCAGGGCGGCACCGAGGTCCTCGTCGAGCCCTGAGCTGAGGACGACGAGCGCGCGTACGCCGGCGGCGCCGCACTGCTCGGCGACCTCCGGTACGGACGCGGCGGGCACGGCCAGGACAGCGAGGTCCGGCGGCTGTGGGAGGTCGGCGGCGGAGGGGAAGCAGGGTACGCCCAGGACGGAGCGGGCGTGCGGGTTCACGGCGCGCAGGCGTCCGGTGAACCCCGACTCCTTGATCTTGCGCAGCACGGCGCGGCCGACGGAGCCGGGCGAGGTCCCGGCGCCCACGACGGCCACCGAACGCGGGCGCAGCAGCGGCCGCAGGCTCGCGACGTCCGCGGTGCTCCCCCGGAGGTCCACAGCCGCCAGGAAGCGCTCGTCGGGTGTCAGCCCGATGGTGACGTGCGTCTCGCCGTCGGCACGCCGGCGTTCCACCGTCAGTCCGAGGTCGGCGACCAGCCGCTGCATGAGGGCGTTCGAGGCGAGCGCGTCGGCGGTGAAGGACGTGACACCTGCCTCCCGGGCGGCGTTCGCGAGGTGTTCGAGCAGCAGGGTGCCCACACCCCGGTGGTGGAAGTCGTCCGCGACGGCGAGGTCGATCTCCGCCACCTCGGGGTCGTCCGTCGCCAGGTACTCCGCCGCGCCGATCACGCGGCCCTCGCGAAGGGCGAGCAGCGACCGGTGGCCGGGGCCGGCCGGCTCGCACAGCCGATCGGCCGCCTGCTCGCCGGCGCGGCGGCTCACGCCGAAGAAGCGCATCCGCAACGACTCGGGCGACATCTCGGCATACAGGCGGCGAACCCGCTCCCGGTCGCCGGGCAGCGCGGGCCGGATGCCCACCGTCTCGCCGTCGGCGAGCAGGGCATGCACCGCGGGTTCCCGGACCTTCGCGTACGTCATGACGGCCGCCCCTCCTCCGAGTGACTCTCCGTGCCCCACGCTGCCCGGGGCGGCGGTCCCGGGGCAGGGGCTGACCGGGCACGCCGGGGGGCCGACCGGCCCTCGGGTGCCGGGCAGGGCGGGTGCCGCCGGCCGCGTGCCGGATTGCGGCAGGCAGGACGCCGCCGCAGGCTGGGACGCGGGCTGCCCCCGCCGGGCCCTTCCGCCCGCTTCGGCCCGGTCACGACGCAGGAGGACAGAGGACAGATGAACACCGCAGCGCGGCAGCACCAGCGGCTCGGCCCGGTCGTCGTCGGCACGGACGGGTCGGAGCACGCGGCCACGGCGGTGCTGTGGGCGGCGCACGAGGCGGCCATCCGCGGCAGGCCGCTCACGGTGGTGCACGGCGCGGGCTCCAGGCACGCGCGCTCCTGGACCACCGAGAGCCCGACGACGGCTGTCGACGAGGGCCGGGTGGTGCTCGACCGCGCGGCCGCCGCTGTTTCCGAGCGCTTTCCCGAGGTGGCGGTGGACACCGTCCTGAGCCGCGCCGACCCTGGCGAGAGCCTGCTGGAGGCGAGCGGCCCGCAGGACACCCTGGTGGTGGGGTCGCGTGGGCACGGCGGTTTCAGCAGCCTGCTGCTCGGCTCTGTCGGGCTCCACGTCTGCGCCCGATCCCACGGGCCGGTGGTCGTCGTACGCGAGCTGCCGGAGCCGGCGACCGGCGTGGTGGCGGTCGCCGTACGGGACGACGGCGACCGCGGTGCGCTGCGGTTCGCCGCGCGGACCGCACAGGCCCGCGGGGCGTCGCTGCGTGTGGTCAGCGCATGGATGTTCCTGGAGGCCGCGGGCAGCATGGCGGCCGTCGTCGACGACGTCGGCGCGGTCGCCAGGTCGGAGATCGAGGCGACCAAGCGCACCGTCGCCCCGGTCCGTGAGGAGTTCCCCGACGTGTCCGTCGTCGAGGACGTGGTCCGCTCACGCTCCGTCGCCGGCTCCCTCGTGGAGGTCTCCCCCGCGGCGGATCTGCTGGTGATGGGCGCCAGGAGGCCGGCTCGCTCCGTCGGGGCACCCCTGGGCCGGGTCACACACGCGGTACTGCACCACGCCCGGTGCCCGGTCGCGGTGATCCCGCGCGAATGACGGCGCCAACGGGCCGCCGGCGTCCGCGGTCGTCCGACGGAACGGCAGCGGTGGACCATGGCCGTTGACGACGGCGGAGCACAGCCCGGCGCGGCCCAGGGCAGCACGGCTCCTGATCCCCGCGAGCCCGTCAGGCTCCTCTTCCGCGACCTGCGTACCTCTCGTGAGGGGCTCTCGGAGCGCGAGGCCGCCCGCCGCCTGACGCTGTTCGGACCCAACACGGTGGCGCGGCGTGCACAGCGGCACCGGCTGGGAGAACTCGGCCGGCAGTTCACCCACCCGCTGGCGCTGCTGCTCGGCCTGGCGGCCGTGCTGGCCGCCGCGACCGGCTCCGGGGCGCTGGCCGTGGCGATCGTGGCGGTGATCGTTCTCAACGCGCTGCTGGCCTTCGCACAGGAGCAGCAGGCCGAGCGGGCGGTGGAGGCACTGTCCGGGTTCCTGCCGGAGGAAGCCACGGTGGTCCGCGACGCGGTGACGAAGGCGGTCCCCGCGACGGCCCTGGTACCGGGGGACGTGCTGCTGGTGGAGGAAGGCGACCGCATCCCGGCCGATGCACGGCTGATCGACGGTGGGGTGGAGGTCGACCTGTCGGCGCTCACCGGGGAGTCGGTCCCGGCCTTCCGGTCGGCCGAGTTCGTCGACCGCGAGGGCCGGCTGCTGGATGCCCGCGACCTGCTGTTCTCGGGTACGGCGTGCACCGGTGGCCGTGCCTGCGCGGTGGTCACCACGACCGGGATGCACACGGAGCTGGGCCGGATCGCCGCGCTCACCCAGCGCACTCGTGGCGAGCAGAGCCCGCTGGAGGCCCAGGTCAAACGGGCGGCCCGGCTCATCGCGCTGGTGGCGATCGGCGTGGGAGTGGCATTCCTGCCGCTCGGCCTCGCCGCCGGCCTGTCGCTCACCGCCGCCACCACCTTCGCCATCGGGCTGCTGGTCGCCAACGTCCCCGAGGGCCTGCTGCCCACCATCACCCTGGCCCTGGCCACCGGCGTACGCGAACTGGCCCGCCGGGGAGCAGTGGTCAAGCGCCTGTCGGCCGTGGAGACCCTGGGCGCCACCACCGTGGTGTGCACCGACAAGACCGGCACCCTGACCGAGAACAGGATGCGCGCCGTGGCGGTCTGGACGCTGCGCGGGGAACACGCGGCGGACGACCCCGGTGCTCTGCCGCAGGACGTGCTGCGTGTCATCGGCACTGCAGCCGCCTGTACGACCGCCAGGCTCGCCGACCGGCACGGGGACCCCACGGAACTGGCCCTGCTCGACCTCGCGGCCGCCCGCGGCCGCGCACAGTCCCCCGAGGCGGACGGGGCCGGACGCCTGGCCCTGTACCCGTTCGATCCGCGGATCAAGCTCATGACCGTGGCCGCCGCGGAGGACGGCGCGGTGGTGCTGGCCACCAAGGGGGCGCCGGAGGAAGTGCTGGCCCGTGCCGATCGTGTTCTCGACGCGGGTGAGGAGCGTGACCTGCACGACGACGGCCGGACCGCCGCCGCGCACGCCGCCGCGGCGTTCGCGGACCGCGGACTGCGGGTCCTCGCCGTGGCCCGGCGCACCCTCGCGACCGGGCAGAGCCCTCCTCCTGACCGCAGGCAGGACGCAGAGCAGCACCTGTGCCTGCTCGGCCTCGTCGCCCTCGCCGACCCGCTGCGGCCCGAGGTCCCGCGATCCATCGAACTGGCCCACCGGGCCGGCATCACCGTCCACGTCGTCACCGGCGACAACGGCCTCACCGCGTCGGCCATCGCCGTGCAGGCCGGCATCGGGCACCGCGGCAGCCGCATCGTCACCGGGACGGAGCTGGACGCGATGAGCGACGACCGGCTGGACGCCCTGCTCGCCGGGGGCGAGGAGGTGATCTTCGCCCGCAGCTCGCCCGAGTCCAAGCTGCGCATCGCCGACGCGCTGCGCGCCGAGGGGCACACCGTGGCCATGACCGGGGACGGCGTGAACGACGCCCCGGCACTGCGGCGGGCCGACATCGGCGTCGCCATGGGCCGCTCCGGCACCGACGTCGCGAGGGAGTCCGCCACCATGGTGCTGACCGACGACGACTTCGCAACGATCGTCTCCGCGGTCGAGGCGGGTCGGCGCACCTACGACAACATCCGCAAGTTCATCGTGTACATCTTCACGCACGCTGTTCCCGAGGTCGTGCCCTTCCTGGTGTTCGCGCTGGCCGGAGGTGCGGTTCCGCTGCCGCTGACCGTGATGCAGATCCTCGCGATCGACCTCGGCACCGACACCCTGCCCGCCCTCGCGCTGGGCCGCGAACGCAGCGAGCCCGGCCTGATGGACCGCCCGCCCAGGGCTCGTGGCGCCAAGGTCATCGACCGCGGCATGCTCGGCCGCGCATGGGGCTTCCTCGGGGTGATCTCCGCCGCCCTGGTGATGGGCGGCTTCCTCCTGACGCTGTCGCGCGGCGGGTGGCACCCGGGTGACGCGACCGGCGCCGGGACCGCCCTGCACCCGCTCTACCGGCGGGCCACCACCGTCGCCTGGCTGGGGATCGTCGCCTGCCAGATCGGTACCGCCTTCGCGGTGCGCACCGAGCGGGCGTCGCTGCGCTCGATCGGTGCGTTCAGCAACCGGCCGCTGCTGGCGGGCATCGGCTTCTCGCTGGCCTTCGCCGCGGCCATCGTCTACGTCCCCGGTCTGCACGGTCTGTTCGGCACGGCCGCGCTCGGCCCCGCCGAACTGCTGACCGTACTCCCCTTCCCGTTTGCGGTCTGGGGCGCGGACGAAGCCCGCAAAGCCGTACTGCGGCGCCGCACCGTTCCCGTCGCTCCCCGGCGGGAGGCCCCCACCCCGCCACCGGCGCCCCAGCCCGCCCACCACCGTTTCGCGGTACTGCTCGCCCGCCACGGCTGGACCCGGGACCGGCTCACCCACGCACTGGGCGTCAGCGAGCACGCGGCAGCGGAGTTCGTCGCCCACGCACACCGGATCGCTGCGGAACACGGCCGCAGGACCGACGAAGCGCACCACCGGTAGGGGAGAAGCGAACCACCGGTAGACCTCGGGACCCGCGGCCGTCGCCTCACTCCCCCCGGTGAGGGTGTCCACCCCGCTGTACCCCGCGTCGCGGGGCCGCGGCTCACGGCAGCACGCCGGGGCGCTGCGGCGCACCGGCCACGGCGACCGGCTCGTCCGTGCGGTAGTCGAGCGATTCGGTGACCTCCACGACGCCGTCGACCTGCTCGCAGAGCCGGAGCACGACCGGTATCAGGGCGCGGCGCTCCACCGTGCCGCGCAACGACACCCGGCCGTCGGTGACCGCGACGACCACCTCGTCGGACCCGATGCCCAACGTCCGCTCCAGGATGTCCCCGCTGATCTCCTCCCGGATGACACGATCACGGCGCAGGAACACCCGCAGCAGGTCGGCTCGGCTGACGATGCCGACCAGCCGGCCGGTCTCGTCCACCACCGGAAGCCGCTTGACCTTGCCCTGGTCCATCGCCCGGGCGGCCTGCACCACCGTCCACTCGGGGTGCGCGACCACCGCGGGACTGGTCATCAGCCCCTCGGCCGTCGTCGCCGCCGGCTGGATGGACGCGTCGACCGGCGCGTCCAGAACCGCCGAGAGCCCCGCGGGATCGGGTTGCATCGACTCCCTGCGCAGCAGGTCCGCCTCCGAGACCACGCCCAGCGGGCGGTCGGCCGCGTCCACGACCGGGACCGCGGTGATGTCATGGTCGGCGAGGGTCTTGACGACCTCCTTGAACGGAGTCCGCGCAGGAACCCGGACAACCGAGTGGGTCATCAGGTCGCTCACGGTCCTGTGCTTCATCATGATCCCGCCTCCTGCCGGCACACGACGTCCTGACTCCACCCTCGCAGGACGGGCCGGCGGCGTTCAGGGCCGACCGGGTCCGGAACCGGGGCCCAACGGCCCCCGCGGAACGGCGCGGCGCCGACGGGGGAGGTGCCGTTCCATCTTCCGCAACCCGCCGCAAAAGCATGGGATGTCCGCACACAGCCGGACGGTGACCGGGATGCACGGCCGCTCCCAAAAGGGGACCTTTCACGGTTACCGTGAGACACGTCAAGCCTGCTGCCGGCGAAGAGCCGGGAAGCAATCCCATGACTCCTTGACAGCGCGCGCACACTGAGGCAGCGTCAGTGCCCCCCCCACTCGCCAGGGCAGGAGCGCGGCAGCACCGGACGTACGGCCCAGGATGTTAGCGCTCACAGCCCTTGGAGGAAGAGGTCCCCCCATGCTGCGATCCTGGTACCTGAAGTTCCGATTGCTCGGCCTGCTCCTGGCGGTCGCCGCTGCGGTCGGGGTGGGTCTGCCCGCCGCACCCCGGGCCGCTGCCGCCTCGCTGACCCAGGTCACGAACTTCGGCACCAACCCGACCAACCTGCAGATGTACGTGTACGTGCCGAACAGCGTCAAGGCCAACCCGTCGATCCTGCTGGCGCTGCACGGCTGCCAGGGCTCCGGGCCGTACCTGTACTCCAGCACCGACTTCGGAAAGCTGGCCGACCAGTACGGGTTCATCGTCATCTACCCCTCGACCAACCCCGGCGGCAGTTGCTGGGACGTCTCCTCCGACCAGGCGCTGAAGCGGGGCGGCGGCAGCGACCCGGTCGGGCTGATGTCGATGATCACCTACACGGAACAGCACTACGGCGGGAACCCCGGCGCCGTGTACGTCACCGGGGAGTCGTCGGGCGGGATGATGACCAACGTCATGCTCGCGGACTACCCGGACGTGTTCAAGGCGGGCGCTGCGTACATGGGCGTGCCCTACCACTGCTTCTACACCGGCACCGTGCGCGGCTGGAACGGGCCGTGCGCCGGGGGCCAGGTCTCCATGACCCCGCAGGCATGGGGCGACCTGGCGCGCAACGCCGACCCCGGCTACAGCGGGCCGCGCCCCCGTGTGCAGTTGTGGCACGGCACCGCCGACACCACCTTGAACTACAACAACCTCGCGGAAGAGACCAAGCAGTGGACGAACGTCCTCGGGGTGGGTCAGACCCCTTCGTCCAGTGACACCCCGGTCACCAACTGGAACCGTTCCCGGTACGACAACAGCTCGGGCAGCACACAGGTCGAGACGTACAGCATCGTCGGCGCGGGGCACCAACTGCCCATCCAGGGCACGCAGATGGCCGCTTACGGCATCCACTTCATGGGACTGGACGCCGGCGCCCCGACCGGCGGCGGCAGCACGGGAGCGCTGCACGCGGTGGGCGCGGGCAAGTGCCTGGACGACCCGAACTCGACCACGACGCTGGGCACCCAGCAGCAGATCTACAGCTGCAACGGCCAGGCCAACCAGACCTGGACGCACACCTCGTCGAACGAGCTGACACTCACGGTCGGCGGCAGCACCCTGTGCCTGGACGCCAGCGGCAAGGGCACGGCCAACGGCACCAAGGCCATCGTCTGGTCCTGCTCCGGCCAGACCAACCAGCAGTGGAACGTCAACTCCAACGGCACGGTCACCGGCGTCCAGTCCGGCCTGTGCCTGGACGTGTCCGGAGCCTCCACCGCCAACGGCGCCCTGGCCCAGCTCTGGTCGTGCAACGGCGGCAGCAACCAGCAGTGGACCCTCGGATAGCCGGCCCTTGACGCTCGCCCGGCGGCCCGGCTCCCGTTTGGGGAGCCGGGCCGCATCCGCCGGAAGGGTGATGCCCGAATCCCCGTAAGATCCGGTCAATGGGGTGGGAAGCACTTGGGCAGTGGGGTGCGGACGCCGCACGTGTCGAACCGCTGACCGGCGGAGTCGCCAACGACGTGTGGCGTGTGCGCGTCGGCGGGCGCCTCGCGGTCGCCCGGCTCGGCACCAGGGACGACGCCGATCTCGCGTGGGAGACCGGGCTCCTCGTTCATCTCGACCGTGCGGGTCTGACCGTGCCGACGCCGATTCCGACCGAGGACGGACGGCTCTTCGCCGACGGCCTGGTGGTGATGCCCTATCTGGAGGGCGAACCGCCCAGGACGCAGGCCGACTGGCGCCGGGTGGCCGGCACGCTCCGCGAGCTGCACCGGTTGACGCAGGGCTGGCCGCAGCGCCCGGGGTGGCGGTCGTCGACCGATCTCGTGCAGGCCGAGACCGGCACGAGGATCGACCTCGGCGCGATGCCCCCGGAGGGTGTCGCGCGCTGCCGGGCGGCGTGGGCGCGGTTGTCCGGACGTCGGACATCCGTGGTGCACGGCGACCCCAACCCCGGCAACGTCCGCATGACCGCGGATCAGGTCGCGCTGATCGACTGGGACGAGTCGCACGTCGACGTCCCCGACCTCGACCTCGTGCTGCCCGGCAACGCCGCCGGCCTCGACGCCGTCGCCCACGACACCGCCGCTCAGGCGTCGGCCGCCTGGGAAGCCGCCGTCTGCTGGGGCGACGACTACGCGCTCAAGCGGCTCGCCGAGGTCCGAGCGCTCTGACCACCGCTCCGCTCGCTGACCGCCTGGTGCGCATCCGGGCGCTCAGGGCGTCGCCGAGGCCGTGTTTCCTGGGCACGCGAGCGCTTCGCGGGCGGCAGCGAGGATACGCGCCCTGCTCTCACGGGCGTCGGCACGGGCCATGGGACCTCACCTTGCTAAGCGGAGAACTCTCCGTTATGTTTTTCCGGAGAGCTCTCCGCATAGCTCGGGGAGCGGGATGCGCCGCATCAGGCTCCGCGCGACGAGCCTCAGCGCGTCCGGGTGCAGGCCCGCACCGTCGGCAGCGGCCCGTACGACTCACACGTCGAAGGAGACACACCCATGGCACAGGTACTGGTCACCGGGGGGACGGGATTCGTCGGGAGCTGGTGCGTCCGGACCGCGCTCGACGCGGGCCACACCGTACGCGCCACCGTCCGCGACCCGGGGCGCGAGCCGGAACTGCGCACCCGTCTCCAGGCGGCCGGACCGTTCGACGGCGACCGCCTCACCGTCGTCGGGGCCGACCTCGAAGACCCCGGCGGCTGGGACGACGCCGTTGCCGACTGCGACTACGTCCTCCACGTCGCCTCGCCGACCCTGCGCCTCGCCCCGGCGCACGGCGACGAGTTGGTGGTGCCGGCCAGGGAGGGCGTCCTGCGGGTGCTGCGGGCCGCCCGCGACGCCGGCGTACGACGAGTCGTCCTGACCAGCGCCTTCGGTGCCGTCGGCATCGGGCACCCGCCGCGTGCGACCCCGTTCACCGAGGAGGACTGGACCGACCTCGACAGCGACATCCCGCCCTACCAGCGGTCCAAGACCCTCGCCGAGCGCGCCGCCTGGCAGTTCGCCGGGGAAGAGGGCGGCAAGCTGGAGCTGGCAGCGGTCAACCCCGTGGGCGTCCTGGGGCCGCTGCTCGGCCCCGACGACCCGCCCTCCCTGCGCCTCGTGCGCAGAATGCTGGAAGGACGGATGCCCGCATGCCCTCCCTTCGGCATGGGGTTCGTCGACGTACGCGACGTCGCGGATCTGCACCTGCGGGCCATGACCGACCCGGCAGCCGCCGGCGAACGCTTCCTGGCGACCGCCGGGCGCAGCCTGCGCGTCATCGAGATGGCGCGCATACTGCACGACCGCATGGGCGAACGCGCCGCCAAGGCCCCGACCCGCGAACTGCCCGTATGGCTCGCCCGCGCACTCGGCGCCGTGAACCCGGAACTCCGCCTGCTCAGGCACCAGCTCGGCCAGGACCTCGACGCCACCAGCGCCAAGGCCGAACAGCTACTCGGCTGGCAGGCGCGCCCCATCCAGGACACCGTCGCGGACACCGCGGAGAGCCTCCTCGCCCACGGCATCGGCAGATGACCGATGACCCGCTCGGCGACAGCAAGCCCCTTCCGCCGCCGGTGCGGGACCGCTCACGCGGGGAGGGCGTCTCCGGGGAAGCCGTGGCACGGATGGACCTCGCAGCTCATCATCCCGGCTCGCACACAGGGGTCCCCGGCCATGATCTCCGCGGCCTCGTCGGCCGGTACGGTCATGATCGCGAGACCGGCCACGGCGTCGGAGGCGACGGGGCACAGGATCGCGATCACCCCCTCGGCGCGCAGCGACACCATGCGCCGCTGGTGTTCCAGTTCGATCGCGTCCGCGCCGTCCATGGTCCGCTCCGGCCCCCACCGAAGGAGCGCCAGGCTGTAGGGCTTCGCGGTCGCCGCCAGAGCCCGGATCTGCTCGTCGGTCACAGTCGTGGTCATGAAGTGTCCCTACTTGTCGATGCGCTCGGCCAACGACACGATGATCCCTTCGGGGCCGCGGACATACGCCATCCGCCACACACCCTCGTACTCGCCGATGCCTCCCACGAGTCCGTAGCCGGCGGCCGCGGCATGGCCGACCGCGGCCTGGAGGTCGTGCACCTCGAAGGCGACGTTGCGAAGGCCCAGCTCGTTGGCCGGGGCGGCGGGTGAACCCGGGAGGTGGTCAGGGCGCGTGAAGCTGGAGAGCTCCAGCGTCGTACCCCCGCCGGGCGGTCGCAGCATGACGATCTCGGTGCGGGCGCCGCTCATGCCGATCACCGTGTCCAGGAACTCGCCTTCGACGGCCATCTTCCCGTCGGCCTCCAGGCCGAGGCTGACGAAGAATGCCGTCGCGGCGTCGAGGTCGGCGACGGTGATGCCGACGTGGTCGAAGCGCCTGACGAATGTCATCGGATCCTCCTAGGGGTTTCTTCAAGAGACGCTGAGGAAGTTAGCATTCCAAGTTCCGTAAGGGAACCCCGTTTGCTAGATTGCTGTCATGCAGCGAACGCAGTTCGGAGAGATGGCGTGCTCCATCGCCCGCACCCTGGACGTGATCGGCGAGCCCTGGTCGCCGCTGATCCTGCGGGACGTGTGGGCCGGGGTGCTCCGCTTCGACCACATCCAGGCCGACCTCGGGATCTCCCGCAAGGTGCTCACCGAACGGCTCAACCACCTCGTCGAGCAGGGCGTGCTGGAGCGGGTGCCCTACGACGCCCGCCCCCGCTACGAGTACCACCTCACCGCCAAGGGCACCGACCTCGTCGAGGTGCTCATGGTGATGACCCGCTGGGGCGACCGCTGGCTCGCCGGCGAGGCCGGACCTCCCGTCCTGTACCGCCACCACGCGTGCGGCCAGATCGCCCACGTCGACCCGCGCTGCAGCCACTGCGGCCGGCCGATGCACGCCGCCGACGTCGACCTCCTCCCCGGCCCGGGCGCGGCCTGACGGCCGGAGCCGCGAAGGCCGCCCCCGGCCCTCCCACGGTCTGCAGGACCGCCGCACTCCAGCCCCCCGAAGAAGCCGCAAGCCGGAGTGCGGATTCCTGCCGAGTAACTACGCGGCGAGGCTGATGACCAGGAGGGTTGCCCGTCGCCGTCCGCGTGGGGCTGCACTCCGCGACGAACCTGCGCCGCCACTTCACCCGCATCCTCGCGACCACCCCCGCCTCCTCCCGCCGCGCCTTCCGCACGCCGACCGCTTGATCGGCCACCGGGAGGGGCGGTGCGGGAGGAGGCGCTGTGCGGAGCCGGGCTGGGTGTGGGTGGTGGCGTGGGCGCACCGCGGGGGCGGACGTGGGCTAGAAAGGTCCTCATGGAACTCACCCAGATACGCCTGTTGGTGTCCGACTTCCCTGCCGTCTACCGCTTCTACCGCGACGTGCTCGGGCTCAAGCCGCAGTTCGAGGCCGAGGACGGCCCGTACGCCAAGCTCAGCCCCGACGTCGGGCACGCGGCGATCGCCCTGCAGGACCGGGCGCAGATGGCTGCCGTGCTGAGGCCGTCGGGAGCCGAGCCGGCGGGGCACCGGGCACTGGTGGCGCTGCGGGTCGACGACCTGGAGGCCGCCCACCGCGAACTCACCTCGCGGGGCGCCCGGTTCACCCGGGAGCCGGCCCCGATGGGCGACCGCATGCGGGTCGCCTACCTGGCCGACCCGGAGGGCAATCTGATCGAGCTCCAGGAGTGGCTGTCCCTGCGCGAGCAGCCAGGCGACGCTCCGACCCGGCCCGAGTAGCGGCGGTCCGAGCAGCTCCGGCTGAGCCCTAGGCGGTGGTCGCGTACCGCACGAAGGTCAGGTTCTCACCCAGCTGCTGCGCCTCGATCAGTCGCAGTCCCTTGGCGCCCACGGTGTCGCCGAAGAGGCGTTTGCCTGATCCGAGGATCACCGGGAAGACGACGAGGCGAAGCTCGTCGACCAGATCGTGGTCGATCAGGAGGCGCACGAGTCGGTAGCTGGCGTAGACGAGGATCTCTCCGTCGACCGACGCCTTGAGGCGGGTGATCTCGGCGGCCGGTTCGCCGGCCAGCTTGGTGGCCTCGGTCCACCGGGGCGCCGCTGGTCTGACACCGGCCAGGGTCGGAAATGGGCGCGCTGTCCCGCGGGCGGGGTCATGGGCAGGCCGCGGCGACGCAGCCGCCGCGACCAGGCACCGCACCACCCATGGCCAGATCCTGGCGCATAGTGGCCATCAGGCCGATGGTTCCCGCGTCGCCGGGCTTGCAAGCTGGCCGTCGGGCTCCGGAAGTCGGCCCCGCCGCGCGAGGAGGGGCAGATCGTATGAGTAGGACCATGCAGACGATGCGGGCGACAACCGTGGGTTCATGGGGAGGGCCGGAGCTGCTGCAGGAGGTCGAACTCCCCCGGCCTGTGCCGGAGCCGGGCGAGATCCTGGTGCGCGTCCACGCGGCCGGCGTCAACGCCACCGACTGGAAGCAGCGGGCGAGCGGCGGCCTGGGGCTGTGGAACAACCCGCCCGCCGTCGGCTGGGACGTCTCGGGGACGGTCGAGGCCGTGGGCATGGGCGTGACCCTGTTCCGGGAAGGCGACCAGGTCGCCGGAATGCCGCACTTCCCGCGGCAGGCCGGGGCGTATGCCGAGTACGTGACCGGCCCCGCCCGGCACTTCGCGCACAAACCACCGGAGATCGGCCACATCGAGGCGGCGGCGCTCCCGCTGGTGTCCCTGACCGCCTGGCAGGCGCTCTTCGACACCGCGCACCTCAAGCCCGGCCAGCGGGTCCTGATCCACGCCGCCGCCGGCGGATTCGGTCACATCGCCGTGCAGATCGCCAAGGCCCACGGCCTCCACGTGACCGGGACGGCGCGTCACGAAAAGCACCCCTTCCTCCGCAAATTGGGCGCCGACGACCTTGTCGACTACACCGCCACGGACTTCACCACCGCGGTCCGCGATGTCGACGCCGTGCTCGACACCATCGGCGGCGACTACGGGCTCCGCTCCCTGACCGTGCTGCGCCCGGGGGGAAGGCTGGTCTCACTGGCCTCGCCGGCGGATGACGACCTCAGGCCCCACGCGGAAGCACGCGGCTTCCACGCCGGCTTCATGCTCGTCGAACCGGACCACGCCACCCTGGTCGCGATCATGGACCTGGTCACCGCGGGGCGGCTGCGACCCGAGATCGAGACGGTGCTTCCCCTGTCGCAGGCCGCCGAGGCGCACCGGCTGGGCGAAACCGGCCGCACAACGGGCAAGATCGTCCTCAGGGTCGTCGAAGGGACGGGGTGACGTCGACCCGGCACGGGAGGTGTGCCCGTACCGGGATCGGTCACCGTGCCGTCAGCAGCAGCCGCCGGACGGCTTGGCCGTCTGGCCGGCGTCGACGGCGGCCGGTGTGCCGACGCCGATCTGGATGAGTTGCGGCACGGGGGCGCAGCAGCCGCCGCCCTGTCCGGCGGCCGGGTCGTCGAAGAGACCGGCGCCGCCGCAGACGCCGGTCTCGGGGAGGGCGAGTTCGACGTGGTCGGCGGCTTCGAGGTCGCCGGCGATGGCGGCGGCCACCGAGCGGGTCTGCTCGTAGCCGGTCATGGCGAGGAAGGTGGGGGCGCGGCCGTAGGACTTCATGCCGACGAGGTAGACGCCGGGCTCGGGGTGGGCGAGTTCGCGGTGGCCGTGCGGGGAGACCGTGCCGCAGGAGTGCTGGTTGGGGTCGATGAGCGGGGCCAGGGCGGCCGGGGCCTGGAGGCGTTCGTCGAGACCGAGCCGCAGCTCGGACAGGAAGGACAGGTCGGGACGCAGGCCGGTGAGGACGACGGCCTCGTCGACCGGGTCCAGGCGGCGGTCGTCGTCGCCGACGAGGACGATCCGGTCGCCGTCGCGTTCGACCGCGGCGGTGCGGAATCCCGTGACGGCGTCGGCGTATCCGTCGTCCACAGCCGCCTTCGCGGCCAGTCCCAGGGCACCGCGGGCGGGCAGCTGGTCGGCGGTGCCGCCGCCGAAGGTGGAGCCGCTGATCCCGCGGCGCAGGACCCACACCGCACGGGTGCCGGCTTCCTCCCGGGCGAGCGCGGCGAGTTCGGCAAGCGCGGTGAAGGCGGAGGCGCCGGAGCCGATGACGGCGGTGCGCTTTCCCGCGTAGCGCGCTCGTACGGCCGGGTCCTTCAGGTCGGGGATGCGGTAGGAGATGCGGTCGGCCGCCGTGCGTTCGCCGAGGGCGGGCAGGCCGTTGGCCCCTGCGGGTGAGGGGAGGGTCCAGGTGCCGGAGGCGTCGATGACGGCGCGGGCCAGGACGCGCTGCTCGCGGCCGTCGGCGGTGTAGTCCACGGTGAAGGGCTGGGTGTCGCGGTCGGCGTCCACGATCCGGTCGCGGCCGAGCCGGGATACGCCGGTCACCGTGGCGTGGTACTGCACGGCGTCGCCGAGGGCGTCGGCGAGCGGCCGGAGGTAGAGCGCGATCCACTCGGCGCCGGTCGGGTACGTGCCCGCGTCGGGCTTGGTCCAGCCGGTGGGGGCGAGCAGCTTCTCGGCGGCGGGGTCGGTCAGCTCGGCCCAGGTGGAGAACAGCCGCACGTGGCCCCACTGGCGCACCGCGTCGGCGGCGGCGGGGCCGCGTTCCAGGACGAGCGCGGGCACGCCGCGCTCGGTCAGTTCGGCTGCGGCGGCGAGCCCTGCCGGTCCGGCTCCGATGACGACGACCGGCAGCTCGGCGGTGGCTGCTGACGACATGGCGGTGCCCCTCTCCGGGTGCGGCCCGAAGGGTTCCGGGCCGCTGTTTCGATGTCTGTCTATGACTCGACGGTTGCACACCGAATAGACAGGTGTCAACATAGACACATGTCGAATTCAGGGATGGTCGAGCTGCCGGTCCTCCAGGACGCACCGGCCGTACCGTGCTGCCCGCCGATCACCGCGGGCGAGCTGTCGGTGGCCGACTCGGAGAAGATGGCCGCGATGTTCAAGGCCCTCGGCGACCCGGTACGGCTGCGCCTGTTCTCGAAGATCGCCTCGCACCCCGGCGGCGAGGCGTGCGTGTGCGACATCCAGGACGTCGGCGTCTCCCAGCCGACCGTCTCCCACCACCTCAAGAAGCTCCGCGAGGCCGGCCTGCTCACCTCCGAGCGCCGCGGGACGTGGGTGTACTACATGGTCGCCCCCTCGGTGGTCGCGGGCATGTCCGCGATGCTCGACCTGCGCGGCTGACACACCCCGCGTCCACGACCCGCCAGGTCGCCTCGGCGACCGGCGTCCCGCTCAACGGGTCTCCAGGAGCGGGTGGGTGGGGTCAGGGACAGGAGCGCTTGACGCCGTTCTCCGCGGTCTCGCGCGCGGTCGCGGCCAGCTCGGCGAAGGCCCCGGCCAGGTTCTCCAGCACATCAGGGCGCAGCCGGTAGTACGTGAACCGGCCACACGGCTCGGTCTCCACCACGCCCGCCTCGCGCAGCACCTTCAGGTGGTTCGACAGGTTGGTCTGCCGAGCTCCGGTCTCCTGCACCAGGTGTGTCGTGCACAGGGTCTCGCGGGCGAGGAGGGTCACGATCTGCAGGCGGAGGGGTTCGGCCAGAACCGGCAACAGATCAGCGTCGACTGACATCAGCATGGGATGATACTTTCACATCGGCAGGTACCGATGCCGGCCCCGCCCGGTCTGCGGCGCCCGCACAGAAGGAAGCAGGAGCAGTGTCCGACAAGCCCTCCGTCCTCTTCGTCTGCGTCCACAACGCCGGCCGCTCCCAGATGGCCGCCGCCTGGCTGACCCACCTGGCCGGCGACCGCGTCGAGGTCCGCTCGGCCGGCTCGACCCCCGGCAGGGAGGTCAACCCCGCAGCGGTCGAGGCGATGCGGGAGGTCGGCATCGACATCTCCGCCGAGGTCCCCAAGGTCCTGACCGTCGACGCGGTCCGCGAGTCCGACGTCTGCATCACGATGGGCTGCGGCGACACCTGCCCGGTCTTCCCCGGCAAGCGCTACCTGGACTGGCAGTTGGACGACCCCGCCGGCCAGGGCGTCGACGCCGTACGCCCCATCCGCGACGAGATCAAGACGCTGGTCGAGGGCCTGATCGCCGAGATCGCCCCGTAGCCTGCCGCATGACCGCCGAGGTCCGCGACGTCGATCGCCGCAATCCTGCTGGTGGCGCCGCCGGTGGCCCCGGTCACCAGCCCGGGGGCATGACGGAAGGCGGGAGGTCGGGCCAGGTCACAGGGCGAAGTAGCGCAGCCACAGGTAGAACGCGGAGACGGCGATGGTGGCGGCGGTGACGACGAGGCCGTAGCGGGTGAACTGCCAGAAGGAGATGGGCTGTCGGGCGCGCTCGGCGATGCCGAGGACGACGACGTTGGCGGATGCGCCGATGGCGGTGGCGTTGCCGCCGAGGTCCGCGCCGGCTGCCAGTGCCCACCACATCACGTGGTCGGCGTCGCCGCCGAGGTGGTGGACCAGGTCGGCGGTGACGGGGGCCATGGTGGCGACGTAGGGGATGTTGTCCACGACCCCGGAGAGCACGCCGGAGGCGCCGAGCATCAGCATCGACCCGCCGAACTCCTTGTCGCCGACGGCGTCGGCGAGCGCGTCGGAGACCTGGCCGATGACTCCGGTGTCGATCAGGCCGCCGATCATCACGAACAGCCCGGCGAAGAAGGCGAGGGTGGGCCACTCGACCTCGGTGAGGACCTCGCCTGTGTCGGCGTTGGAGATCGCCACGAGGAGTCCGGCACCCAGCAGTGCGACGATGCTGGGGGCGAAGTCCAGCACCGGGTGCAGGACGAACCCGGCGATGACCAGGGCCAGTACGGCCAGGCCCTGGGCGAGCATCCGCGGGTCGCGGATCGCCTCGCGCTCGTCGAGGGCCATCACCTCGGCGGCCCGGTCGGCGTCGTGGACGAACGTGGCCCGAAACAGCACCCGGGCCAGCCCGATCAGCACCAGCACCAGGACGGCGGCCAGCGGCGCGAGGTGGACCAGGAAGTCGTTGAAGGTCAGGCCCGCCCGGCTGCCGATGATGATGTTCGGCGGGTCGCCGACCAGGGTCGCTATCCCGCCGATGTTGGAGGCGAACACCTCGGCGATCAGGAAGGGCGCCGCGGGCAGCGCGAGGCGTTCGCAGATCAGCAGGGTGACGGGGGCGACGAGCAGCACCGTGGTGACGTTGTCCAGCAGGGCCGAGGCGGTGGCGGTGATGACGATGAGCATCACCATGACCCGGAAGGGCCGGGCACGGGCCTTCTTCACCGACCAGATCGCCAGGTACTCGAACAGACCGGTGCGTTTGAGGACTCCGACGATCATCATCATGCCCATCAGCAGGAAGATGACGTTCCAGTCGATGCCGGAGTCCACCGAGTAGAAAGCCGAGGTGTCGTCGGTCGCGCCGACGAGCAGCATCGCCGCGGCGCCGCCCAGCGCCGCGGCGACCCGGTGGACCTTCTCGCTGATGATCAGCGCATAGGTTCCGGCGAAGACCGCGACGGCCGCCCAGGAGTGCCAGTCGTTCATGTCACCTCAAGGAGTCGGTCCAGCAGGTGGGATGCGGTGATGACGCCCAGCAGGCGGTTTCCGTCGCGGGAGTCCACGACGGCGACCAGCGGGCTGTGTTCGCGGGCCATCAGCGCGGCCACCTCCAAGGCGGTGTCGCCGGCGTCGACCACGGGCGGCCGGGTCCGCTCCCGGGGAAGGCTCTCGGCGACCGAGCGGTCCGCCAGCGCCTGGCACATCCGGTCGGCGTGGCTCTCGTCGACGACCGCGGCCAGCGCCGGGTCCTCGATGACGTAGGCCGGCACCAGCAGCTTGACCAGCCGGGACGCGGGCAGGATCGCGTACGGCGCACCGTCGGAGTCGACCACCAGGACACCGGGCAGTCGCTGGGTCGCCAGCATTCGTGCGGCTTCCAGGGCGCCGCTTCCCAACGTCACGGTCGGGTAGGTCGAGGCGAGTTCACGTGCGCGCATCACCGGTCTCCTCCGCTCGGGCCGCGGGCAGCGGCGTCCGTTCTCCTGCCGAAGTGTCGTCCGGTCCGGCCCGCTTCCCCCGCACGGCACCGGCAGCGGCGGGTTCGTCGTCGGGAATACCCACCAGATCCTCCACATCGAACATCCGGGCGATCGGCACGTCGGTGCTGGAGTGCGCGACGATCGAGAAGGCGATGCACACCGCGATCAGGGTGTACGCCCGCTCCCCCTGCGGAATCCCGGACTGCAGCACCAGCAGTCCGTAGACCACCGACGCGAAGCCCTTCGGGCCGAACCAGGCCGCCGTCAGCCGCTCACGCCGGTCGACGGCCGTCCCGGCCAGCGAGATCAGCAGTGACGCAGGACGGATCAGGACGATCGCCAGCACCACCGCCGCGTACCCGCCCAGGGACAGGTCACCGAACAGGTCAGGGGTGAGCAGCGACCCGAAGACCAGCAGGGCCGCGAACTTGCTCAGCTCCGCCAGCGACTCCCCCAGCACCTCGAAGGCCGCCTTGCTGTCCGGGGACACCGACGCCAGGACCGCACCCGCGGAAAACGCCGCCAGGTAGGGGTTGGCGTGCGTGAGGTGGCAGGTGGCGTACAGGATCACCCCGGTGGCCAGCGGGAGCAGGGGCTGCAGCTTCGGCTCGGCGCCCAGCAGCGGCAGCCGTACGACACCCGCCACCGCCAGCGGCAGGGCCACCCCCAGGACCAGTCCCCCGACCAGCTCCAGTGCGATCGTGCCAGGCGAGGCCTCGGCCGCGCCGGCGACCGGCCCCGCGGCGGCGATCAGCAGCAGCACCATCGGCAGCGCCAGACCGTCGTTGAGGCCGCTCTCCACGTTCAGCAACTGCCGCAGCCGCGCCGGCACCTCGATGCGGCCCACGATCGCCGAGGCGAACACCGGGTCGGTCGGCGCGAGCACCGCGCCGACCAGGAAGGACGTGGTCCAGTCCAGGCCGACCAGCCAGTGGGTGAGCAGCGCCGTCCCCACGAAGGCCAGCGGCATCCCGATCCCCAGTGCCCGCACGGGGTTGCGCCAGGCGGCCCGCAGGGAGGGGAAGGAGACGTGCATGCCGTCGGTGAAAAGGACGGTGAACAACGCCAGGTCGGCCGTCGCGCGACGATCCCGCTGTCCGCGGTGATGTGGACGAGCCCCAGAAACCCGTACCCGACGAGCGCGCCGCCGGCCAGGAACAACAGCGACGTCGAGAGGACCGATCGGGCCGCGAGCCCGGAGAGCAGCACCGCCACCAGCAGTGCCGCCCCGAAGACGACAATGAGCACCACAGGACATTCCCCCGGTCAGCGAAGAGAGTTCTCCTCCATCGCCGACCAGGCTTCCCGGCACACCGTGAAGCAACTTACACGATCTATACGCTTCCTTGACAGTGTCATGATGTCGCGCCCCGCGTACGTGGGCGCCCGCGGCCCGGGGCGCGTGCCCCGCACTGAAGTGCCGCTCGGCCGTACGACGACGCCGTCCGGTGACCGGCTCCGAGCCGAGCAGGGGCGCCCCGCCCGCGTCGGCTCGACCGGCTGCGCCCGAGCACGACGAGGTCCCCCGTCTTGCAGAAGAACCCCGCACTCCTGCTCGCGCGCCTGCGCAGCCTGTCCCGCCCGGCCTGACCGACGCCCACATCTGGGACGCCTCCTCGGTCGCGGCACTCGACGCCGTCACGGCGAAGTACGCGTCCCGCGGCAAGAGCGTCCGGATCGTCGGCCTCAACGCACCCAGCGCCCGCATGCACGCCGACCTCAGCGGCGAACTCGCCACCCACTGACCAGCCTCCCATCCGACGACGGCCCGGTCACCGGCCCGGAACTGCCCGTCGCCGGCCGGAGGGTGACGGCCGGTGCGGTACGCCTACTGGCGGCGTTGGTAGAGCACGGTGGTAAGGGGTGCGAACACGATCGTGATTGCGGCCGATGTGGCGATCACGCCGAGGACTTGGTGGCTCGTCGCGGTGCCGTTCATGAGGGCGCGTGCCGTGGTGACGAGGTGTGAGATCGGGTTGGCGTCGGCGACGTCACGCAGCCAGGCCGGCATCGTGCGGGGAGCGACGAAGACGTTGCTGACGAAGGTGAGGGGGAAGAGGACCACGAACCCGAGGTTCATCACCGCGGTGGGAGTACGCAGGACCAGGCCGAGTGTCGTCCACGTCCACGAGAGTGCGGATGCGAAGAGCGTCACCAGGGCGACGGCGGCCAGGACGCCGGGCGCCCCGCCGTGGGCGCGGTATCCCATCGCGAAGCCGAGGCCGACGACGAGGCCGGCGGCGAGCAGGTAGCGGCCGAGGTCGCCGATGAGTGCCCCGACGACGGGTGCGGGCCGCCAGATCGGCATGGACCGGTATCGGTCGAACGTTCCTGTGGTGAGGTCGCGGTTGAGCGTGACGCCGCTGTAGACGGTCACGAACACGACGGCCAGGGCGAGTGTGCCCGGCAGCAGGTACTGCAGGTACTGGTGGGTCGATCCGGAGACGGCACCCCCGAACAGGTAGGTGAACAGGAGGGTGAACAGGACCGGGATGCCGATGACGTCGCCGAGCTGTTCGGGCACATGCTTGATCTTGAGCAGCGAGCGCCAGGCGAAGGTGATCGACGCCGCCACAGGTCCTGCGGGGCCGCCCGGAGGCGGTGCTGCGAGCGTGGTCATGCGGTTGCCTCCGTGAGTTCCGCAGGGTTGCCGGTGAGCGCGAGGAAGACCTCGTCGAGGCTCGGCCGGCCGTAGGAGAAGTCGCTCACCTCGATCCCCGCCCGCGCCAGGTGGGCCAGGGCCTCGACGGCGATACCCGCGGACCCGCCGGGTCTGTCCGCGGCGATCTGGCCCCTCAGGCCGGCGGGATCGTCGTCCGGGTGGACCGGCGCGCCGAGCACCGTGGTCAGGACAGCCCGGGCCTTGTCGCGCTGACCGGGGTCGGACAGCCGGACCCGTACGCCGCCCGCGCCGGCCGAGGCTTTGAGCTCACCGCGGGTCCCGGACGCGATCACCCGGCCGTGGTCGACCACGGCGATGCGGTGGGCGAGCTGGTCGGCCTCGTCCAGGTACTGGGTGGTGAGCAGTACGGTGGTGCCTTCGGCCACGATGCGCCGCACCAGGTCCCACACGTGGCTGCGGCTGCGCGGGTCGAGGCCGGTGGTGGGTTCGTCCAGGAACAGCAGGTCCGGTCGGACGAGGATGCTCGCGGCGATGTCGAGCCGGCGGCGCATCCCGCCCGACAGCTGCCGCGTGAGCCGCCCCGCGGCCTCGGTGAGGCCGAAGCCTTCCAGGAGCTCGTCGGCACGCCGCCGGGCCGCACCGGAGGTGTGTCCGTGGAGACGGGCGAGCAGCACCAGGTTCTCCCTGGCGGTGAGGTCTTCGTCGACCGAGGCGAACTGGCCGGTGAGGCTGATGCGGCGGCGGACCGCCTCGGCCTCCCGTACGACATCGTGGCCGAAGACGCGTGCCGTGCCGGCGTCGGGGCGGAGCAGTGTGGCCAGCATGCGGATCAGGGTCGTCTTCCCGGCGCCGTTGGGTCCGAGCACCCCGTGGACGATGCCGGCCGGGATGTCGATGTCAAGGCCGTCGACGGCGCGCTGTCGGCCGAAGGTCTTCACCAGTCCCCGTGCCTGCACGGCAAGATCGGTTGCTGAAGAGGTCATGTCTGCAGAGTAGCTAGGAATTGGTCATATGAACAAGTCAGATGAACAAGAGCCGGTGCGCGACGCTCCGGGCCGCGGTCCCGGCTCCCGGGCGACCCGTGAGAAGCTGATGGCCGCCGCGGCCGAACTGATCTCCGAGGTGGGATGGGGGCGTGTGACCACACGCGCGGTGGCCGAGCGCGCAGGACTACCCCTCGGGTCGGTCAGCTACCACTTCCGCGGCAAACAGGAACTCCTGGTCGAAGCGTGCACGAACGCCTTCTCCGACGCTGTGCCGTTCGAGGACTTCGCGGCCGTGGCCGGCGTCAGCGACCTGATCGACCTGATCGGCGCCCAGCTCGGACACGAACTGGAGACCACCCCGACGCTCACCCGGCTCATGTTCGAGGCGATGCGGGAGGCCGAGCGGGACGAGATGCTGCGCGAGCGGCTGGGCACGATGATCAACGGTTACCGGCAGGCCGTCGTCCAGGCAGTGCGCGCCGACCAGCAGCAGCACGTCATCCCGGCCACGGTCTCCGCCGAGGGCGTCGCAACCCTGGTGACGGCGCTCGGCGACGGACTGCTCCTGCACGCCCTCCTCGACCCCGGCACTCGCGTGACCGACACGCTGGACGCCCTGCGCACCCTTCTGGGACTCCCCAGCGGCAGCCGTCCTTGACGCGTCGCCGCAGCAGCACCCCTGGGCCGGCGGGGAGACACGGGTCACGTTCATCCGTGTCACAGGGGTCGGGCCACCTCGTCTCAGGAGGAAGAGGGGTTGCGCCGTGAACAAGGTCGAGGAGTTCGAGGACCCGCGGTCAGGTGAGGTGGTCTCGTGCCGGTGTGAGGGGTCGCTGAACGGGGACGCCGGCGTGCCGCCCGGCCCGGGAGCAGGGCGGCGCGAGCGTCCGGTGATGGCGGTCCTGGGCTGCGGTCAGCCGAGGCCGCGGGTCAGCACCGAGCCGTCCGCGCGGGTGGCGATCCCCTCCCCGCCGGCCAGGGAGTTGACCGTGGAACTGCTGCTCGCGAGCCACCCGCCGGGCGAGTCGGCCTGCGCGGTGGCGGACCCGGCGGCGGCAAGTGCGGTCGTGGCGAGCAGCAGCGCGGCAGCTCGGCGGCACAGTGCGATTGCGGTCAACGCGACCCCCAAGGGCGTGGTGGCACCGCCGCTCGACTCCGACGGCGGCTTCGGGCACCACGGACCCTAGCCGCACGTCACCGTGCCCCATCACAGCGCCTTGCCCAACTCGACCTGAACGGACGGCTGTTACCGAGCCTTGAGCCCGGCGGCTAGCCCTTCCGCACCTGCGCCGCGAACCGCAGCGCCACCTCGCGCCACACCGGCGCCGCGTCCCGGTCCTCCCGGAGGGCCGCACGGTGCAGCTCCTCCCGGTCCATTCCGTGGCGTTCCAGCCGTGCCACCGACCACCGGGCGAGGCTCTCGGGGGCCGCTTCGGGGTGGAACTGCACGCCCCACGCGGCCGCGCCGACCCGGAAGGCCTGATACGGGCACCCCGCGCTGCTCGCCAGCCAGTGCGCCTCCGCCGGCAGGCGCACGATCGCGTCCACGTGGTTCTCCACGGCCCTCGGCCGCTCGGGCAGCTCCCGGAACAGCGGGTCGTCCGCCGCCTCCTGGCGCAGCGTCAGCACCGTAGTGCCGAACTCCGGCGCCCCGTGCTCCCCCGCCACCGCACCGCCCGCGACCTGCGCGAGCATCTGGCCGCCGAGGCAGATGCCGAACACCGGCACCCCGCCCTCAAGTGCCTGCTCCACCAGCGCCCGGGTGTCCGGCAGCCACGGCGCCCGCTCGTCGTCGTCGGGCAGATAGCCCCCACCCAGCACGACCAGCCCGTCGTGCTCCAGCCGCTCCGGCAGCGGCTCCCCCGCGTCCGCCCGCACCACGTCCATGCCGACGCCGCCCTCGGCGAGCCATCCCGCCCACCGCCCGGGCCCGCTGCGCGCGCCGCTCTGCACCGCCAGCACCGTTGCCTCAACGCCCATGGCTCAGACCGCTTCCCTTCCCGTGCGAGCGCGACCGGCCGCCCCGGACGATGCCCGGGCCGACCCTGCCATCGGCATCACCGACGGACCGCGCGCTCAAACCCGGGACCCGGGCATCACGAGACCAGGAGCAGTTGTTCCGGGAACGCAAGCGACGCGAGCGGGGCGCCGCCCCGTCGGGCGGTGCCCCGCTGCGCGCGAGCCGGGTGCCGCTACCGCAGCCAGCGGTTGCGGCGGACGACAGGGAGCTGCGCCCACAGCCGGCCGAGCCCCCAGGTGGTGCCTGCCGCGGTGAGGGCGAAGAGGATCATCGCGAGGGCGTAGATGACGTGGTAGTCCACGATCGGGTTGGACGACATGCTCGGGGCGCCGCCGGTCAGGTGTTGGGCGGGCGGCCATTCTGCGGCCCACATCATGGCCATCAGCACGGTGCCGGCGACGGCGGTGACGCGCAGGGCGACGCCGGCGGTGAGGGCCGCGCCGATGCCGAGCAGGGCGAGCATGAACAGCGTGTCGGTCCAGCCCTGTCCGGCTATGTGGTGGAAGAACGACTGGAGCGGGCCGGCGGAGACACCCTTGAGGAAGCCCCTGGTGGGCGAGCCGCCGTCGATCCAGCCCTTGCCGGAGCCGGTGGCGTAGCGCCAGCCGAAGGTCTTGTCGAGGAAGGCCCACAGGAAGACCAGGCCGGTCGCGATCCGCAGGGTGGCCGCCGACTTGGCGGCGAGGGTGGCACTGGTGGCGACGGCCCCCGAACCGCTCAGGCTGTCGGCGGATGCCCGGTTCCAGGTGGGCAGGTGGAAACCGGTGCGGTGGGGGGTGTGGTCGTGGACGGCCATGATGACTCCCTGATCGGTGGGTTGCTGTTCGGTACGCCATCACTGTCCTGCTCGCGGGAGTGTCGGCGCTGGGGGCCCACGGCCCGCGCCGCGGGGCCGAACGGCCCTGCTGCCGGGTCCGGTTGGGCTGCGCCGGCGACGCCCGGGAGGGGTCGGACGCGGCGGTGCCCGCCAGGCATGCCTGGCGGGCACCGGCTCCCTCCCCATTGCTACGGGCAGATGAAGTAGTGGGCCGTGCCCAGGTTGTTCATCAGGATTTCCTCGGTGCCCGACCCCGTCCAGATCGCCGAGCCGCCGACGCCGCCGAAAGCGACAGCCCACAGGGCGTTGGGGCCATTGGGGTCGTCTGTGCACGTGGCCGACGTGGCATCGCGGCCCACCTGGGGCGTGAAGTAGAAGTTGCGCTGCCCTGTTCCCGATATGCACGCAGGATCCGTGCCGCCGCACGATCCGGCGAAACGCCTGTCGGCTGCGACTGATGCCTGGTCGAAGATGCCGAACAGCCCCTGGGCCTTGAAGCACTTGTCATTACTGATGCCTTGGCAGATCAGTTCGATCCGCCCTTGCGCCCAGTATCCGGGCAGGCCGACGCTGGTTCCCGAGCCACCACGACCGAACTCGCCGCGCGCTTGAACGTGAGTCCGCCCGCCGCCTCGCAACACACCGCCACCTTGCGCGCGGCCGGGCTCATCAGCACCACACGCCAAGGGCAACGCGTGATCCACACGGTCACCTCCCTCGGCACCGACCTGCTGAACGCCAACCACGGCTGAACCGCGCAGTGACGGGGGTCGGGGGTGGGTCCACGTCACCTTCTGCAGGACCCAGGGGGAGTTGGGACGATCGCCACGGGGCAGTGTGCGTGGCGCAGCAACGCCTGGGCGACCGGGCCGGGTTCGGGACCGGTCCGGCCTGGCCGGAGGTGGGCGCCGATCACCACCATGTCGGCCTCCGCGGTCGCCGCGATCAGCGCACGGTACGGCGTGGACCGTATCGTCCGGCTGTTCACCGCGGGGTGCGGGCCGGTCTGACACGGCGGCAGCTCCCCGAACGGAGTCTGCCGGTAGGTCCAGGTGTGCAGGACGTCCACGCGCGCACCGTGCAGTTCCGCCTCCTCGAAGGCGAACAGCGCGGCGTCCGCGTCGCCGTCGCTCTCCAGCCCGAGCAGCAGACCGCCGGCGCGCTGCCGGCGCGCCGGCAGCGTGTCCGCACCCCGCACGACGAGCAGGGGCGCGACGGTCAGTGCCGCCAGCCGCCGGCTCACCGAGTGCAGCAGCAGTCCGGCGACGCCGCCGACGTCGCGGCTGCCGACGACGGTGAGGGCGGCGCGGCGGCCCCGTTCGGCGAGTACGCAGGCCGGGTCGCCGGCAACCGGGGCCGCGGTCACCGAAACGGCGGGGTGGCGCCGGGCGACCCGGGCCACCGCGGCCCGGAGCACCGGGCCGGCCTCGTCCGGATCACCGGCGCAGGTGATCACTTCGAGATCCGCGGTACGCAGCCGGGCCTCGGCAGCTGCCACGTCGAGGGCGCCGAAGGAGGTCACCGACCCGTCGATTCCCACGACCACACGTGGCGGACCCATGGTTGCTCCTTTCGTGCGGTGAGTTTCCGGAGCTGATCCTGGGCGCCTGTCTGCGGGGGGCGGCAGGGCCGTTTCGCGTCGCGTTCACGGACCGATCCGCCCTCGCCGCAGGGCCGTTCGGCTCTCCGCGGCCGCGGGTCCCACCCGGGATGGTGAAGGCGGCGGGCGGATGTCCGCCCCCGTGACCGAGAGGGAGGGACCGGCCATGAAGCGCAGCACGGTGCTGTGGCGGTTTCGGCGCAATCCGCTGCGCCGTCGTTCGTACGCGGTCGAGGGCTTTGCCCTCCTGACGCTGGGCGCGGTCGCCATCGCGGGCGCCGCCCTGACCGGTCTGGCCGTCAGCAGATGTGTGGATGCGATGTACGCCCAACAGCGGCAGGACCGGCACACCGTGACAGCGGTGCTGGACGAGGACGCCGACAGCGACGCCGCCTACGCGGCCCCCTCATGGGCGCGGGTGCACTGGCCCCTGCCAGGAGGCGGGTCGGCTACGGGCACGGCACGGGTCGGCTCCGGCCTCCGGCGCGGCGAGCGGACAACGATCTGGCTGGACGGCCGCGGCAGGCCTGCCGCCGAGCCGCTCTCCCCGTCGACAGGCAGGCTCCAGGCGACGGTTGCCGGTGCGGCCGCGGGACTCGGGATCTGCGCGGGCGCACTGATCGGCGGCGGGATCGCGGCCGCCGCCCTCGAACGCCGCCGCATCGGCCGTTGGGCAACCGAATGGGCACAGGTCGGCCCCAGATGGGACCACCGCAACGCCTGAGCAGCTCCCCGCCCACAGCGGGCGCCTCGGACAGCGGGGCGCCACCGCCGTATTGAGCAGAACGCGGCACACAGGCCCGATCGGGCTCGTGCCGTCCGGCGAAAGGAGACCTCCCATGAACGAACAGATAGTGGTCATCGGCGGCGGCGCCGCAGGGACCCTGGCTGCGAACCGGCTGCGCACCGCACTGGGCGACGACCACCGGATCGTCGTCGTCGACCGTGTCGATCCGCGCGACCGGGAACTCGACCTGCTGGTGTCCCTGGGCGTCTACGGCCCCGGGTCCCTGCAGCCGCCCGACAGCCTCCGGCTGCGCGACGGGATCGGCCGCCGCCTTGCGGAGGCCGCCGGTATCGACACCGGTCGCAAGGAGGTCTGCCTCACCGACGGCACCACCGTCGCCTACCGCGTGCTGGTGCTGGCCACCGGGCGGCACCGGCTGCCGCCCACCACGGACGGACACCTGACGATCGCCGCGGCCGGTCTGCCCTGGACGAGCCGCGCCGACGTCTACGCAGTCGTCCCCGGCAGGGGCGGCCGGTGGCCGGCGGTCGAGCGCCCGGCCCTGTCGCAGGTGGAGCACGTGGTGGCCGGCGTCCTGCGGTACCTGGACGGTCCCGCCGCGGTCGACGGCGACAACGCGAACACCGGCGCCGGCTGACGGACGGTCCGCAGCGCCGGCCCCGGCCCGGCGGCCCCCGCCGGACCGCCCCCGCTTGTGGGACGGCGTGAACGTGGTGCCATGGAAGCAGGGCTCGGAAGGGACACCGCCGATGGAGTCGCACTGGGCATGGCGTTACGAGGGGTACGACCCGTCGCAGGAGCGGCTGCGCGAGGCGCTGTGCACGCTCGGGAACGGGCGCTTCGCCACGCGCGGGGCGGCGTGCGAGCTGCCGGCCGGCCCTGTGCACTACCCGGGGACGTACGCGGCCGGCTGCTACAACCGGCTGACCTCGCACGTGGCGGGGCGCGACGTGGACAACGAGGACATGGTCAACCTGCCGAACTGGCTGCCGCTGCGGGTACGGGCGGCAGGCGGCGGGTGGTTCACCCCGGACGACACCTCCGTACTGGACTGTGCGCAGGTCCTCGACATGCGGCAGGGCACGCTGACCCGGCGGATGCGGCTGCGGGACGCCGACGGGCGGGAGCTGGAGCTGGCCGAGACGCGGCTGGTCCACATGGCCGACCCGTACACGGCCGGGCAGCGGCTGTCGCTGACCGCGCACGGCTGGGACGGGGACGTCGAGATCGAGGGCGGTCTCGACGGCAACGTCAGCAACGCAGGCGTCGAGCGCTACCGCGACCTCGACGGCCGGCACCTGGCCGACGTGTGCGCCGGGACGGCGGGCACCGACACGGTCTTCCTGACCTGCCGCACCTCGGCCTCCGACATCAAGGTCGCGATGGCGGCCAGGATCCGCCCGGCAGGCGGGCCGCCGGGATCCGTGCACCTGGCGGCGGGCGATGGCACGGCGGTGTGCCGTATGACGGTGCCGGTCACCCGGGGGGAGACGGTGGCCGTGGAGAAGACGGTCGCCCTGCACACCTCGCGCGACCCGGCCATCGCCGACCCGCTGCACGCGGCGCTCGCCCGGGTGGCGCGGGCGCCGGACTTCGGGGCGCTGCTCGCCTCGCACGCCACCGCCTGGCACCGCCTGTGGTCGCGGGCGGAACTGACGGTGCCCGGCAAGGCGGGCACGGTGCTGCGGCTGCACCTCTTCCATGTGCTGCAGACCCTCTCGCCGCACACCGCGGACCTGGACGCGGGTGTCCCGGCCCGCGGGCTGCACGGGGAGGCGTACCGGGGGCATGTCTTCTGGGACGAGCTGTTCGTGCTGCCCTTCTTGAACCTGCACCTGCCCGAGATCTCCCGCGCGCTGCTGGCCTACCGCTACCGCAGGCTGGACGCCGCCTGCCGGGCCGCGGCGGCCGAGGGGCGGGCGGGGGCGATGTACCCCTGGCAGAGCGGCAGCGACGGCCGCGAGGAGACCCAGCGGCTGCACCTCAACCCGCGCTCGGGGCGCTGGCTGCCCGACCACTCCCACCTCCAGCACCATGTGGGCTCCGCGGTGGCGTACAACGTCTGGCAGTACTGCCTGGCCAGCGGGGACACCGCCTTCCTGCACACCGAGGGCGCCGAGATGCTGGTGCAGGTCGCCCGCTTCTGGGCGCACAGCGCGGTGTGGGACGCCGGGCGCGAGCGCTACCGGATCCTCGGGATCATGGGTCCCGACGAATACCACGACGCCTACCCGGACGCGGCCGAACCCGGCCTGGACGACAACGCCTACACCAACGTAACGGCGGCGTGGGTGCTCGCCCGGGCCGTGGACCTGTGCCGGACCATGCCGGCGCCCCGCTGCGAGGAACTCTTCGAGCGGCTCGGGCTCGACGCTGACGAGCCCGAGCTGTGGGAGGACGTCTCACGCCGGCTGCGGGTGCCCTTCCACAGCGGTGTGATCAGCCAGTTCGACGGCTACGGGAACCTCGCCGAGCTGGACTGGGAGGGCTACCGCGCCCGTTACGGCGACATCCGCCGCCTGGACCGCATCCTGGAGGCCGAGGGCGACACCGTCAACCGCTACCAGGCCTCCAAGCAGGCCGACGTCCTGATGCTCGGCTACCTCTTCCCGCCCGCGGAACCGGCCGCCCTCTTCGAGCGGTTGGGCTACCCCATGGACCACGCGACCTGGCAGGCGACCGTCGACCACTACCTGGCCCGTACCAGCCACGGCTCCACCCTCAGCGGCCTGGTGCACGGCTGGGTCCTGGCCCGCTCGCGCCGCGCCGGCGCCTGGGACTACGTCCGCGAAGCGCTGCTCGGCGACGTCGCCGACATCCAGGGCGGCACCACGGGCGAGGGCATCCACCTCGGCGCCATGGGCGGGACCCTCGACCTGGTCCAGCGCGGCCTGACGGGACTCCAGCCCCGTGCGGACGCCCTGCGCCTGGACCCGGTCCCGCTGCCGGAGCTGTCCCGCTTCCACCTGTCGCTGCGCTACCGCACCCACTGGGGCGTCGGGCTGACGCTGCAGTCCGGGCGGTTGCGCATCCGCGTGCCCCCCTCCGACCAGGACCCGATCCCGGTGAGCCTGGACGGGCGCACCTACGCGATCGCCCCCGGCAGCGAGCTGACCGTCGACCTGCCGGCCGCCTGACCTCCCCGCCCTGGGACATAGCGGCAGTGCCGACAAAAGGGGAGAATGGCGACGGGATCTCACTTACCGTGACGGAATGGTGATCATGACGACGCGCAGCGACAGCGGCCTCGCGGAGCTGGAGGCATGGTGCGAGGCCATGGGCGCCGACCTGGCTCCCGTCCCGGGGCGGGAGCTGAGCCGCTCCGTGCTGGAGCGGCTGGCCACCGGGTCGCCCGCGGGCATCGCCCTGGTGGACACCGATCTGCGTTGCGTGTGGTCCAACAGCATGATGGAGCAGTTCGGCGGCGGCTCCGCGCAGCAGCGGCGGGGACGGCGGCTGGGAGAGATCCAGCCGGACCTGGACGCCGACGCGGTCGAGGCGCAGATGCGCCAGGTGCTGGAGACCGGCGTGCCGGTGATCGGTCACGAGCACACCGGCCGCCTCGCGTCCGCCCCCGGGGTCAAGCGGGTCTTCTCGATGTCGTTCGCCCGTCTGAGCGACGACGCGGGACGCCCGCTGGGCGTCTACTACACCGTCGTCGATGTCACCGCCCGGCACCGCGGCCGGGCACGGCTGGCCCTGCTGGACCGGGCCGGCCAGTACATCGGCCGCACCCTGGACATCATGCAGACGGCCCAGGAACTGGCCGACGTGGCCGTGCCCGAGATCGCCGACCTCGTCACGGTCGACCTGCTGGACACGGTGATCAGGGGCGACGAGCCGGCCCCGGGGAAGATCACCGACGCGGACACCGCGGGTCTGCGGCGCTGCGGGCTCCAGTGGGCGGGCGAGCGGCCTGCCGCAACCGCAGTCGAGATCGGCGCGGCTGCCGCCTACCGCCCCGGGTCGCCGCCCGTCCGGTGCCTGACCGGCGGCTTCTCCTGGCGGGAGGCGCGGCTCGACCCGCTCGCCCGGCCGTGGGCCGCCACCGGCGAGGAGGGCGGCGCGGAGCACTTCGCCGACCTCGGCCTGCACACCGCCATGGTGGTGCCGCTCCGCGCCCGGGGCGTCACCCTGGGCATGACGGTCTTCTTCCGGCGGCAGCGCGCGGAGCCCTTCGACGACGAGGACTTCCGGCTCGCGATGGAGTTCGTGGCGCGGGCCGCGGTCTGTGTCGACAACGCCCGCCGGTACACGCGCGAGCGCGAGGCGGCGCTGGTGCTGCAGCGCAGCCTGCTCCCGCACACCCTCCCGGAGCAGCGGGCGGTGGACATCGCCTCCGTCTACCGCCCGGCCGACGAACTGGCGGACGTCGGCGGCGACTGGTTCGACGTCATCCCGCTGTCGGGAGCACGGGTCGCGCTGGTCGTCGGTGACGTGCTCGGGCACGGTATCGACGCGGCAGCCACCATGGGGCGGCTGCGCACCGCCGTGCAGACCCTGGCCGACCTCGACCTGTCCCCCGAGGAACTCCTGGCACGCCTCGACGACCTGGTCGGCAAGGACACGGCGGAGACCCGCGGGTCCGCGCCGCCCCGGGCGGCTCCGGCCCTGGGCGCCACCTGCCTCTACCTGGTCTACGACCCGGTCAGCCGGCGGTGCACGATGGCGAGCGCGGGCCACCCGCCGCCCGCGATCACCAGCCCCGACGGGACCGCGCGCTTCGCGGAGCTGCCGCAGGGGCCGGCGCTGGGCGTGGGGGGAATGCCCTTCGAGTCCGCCGAGGTCGTCCTGGAGGAGGGCAGCGTGCTGGCGCTGTACACCAACGGCCTGCTGGACGGTGCGACGCAGGCGCAGCGGGACCGTCTGCGCCGCGCCCTGGAAGAGCGCGGCATGCCGCTGGACGCGCTGTGCCGGACGGTGGTGGACACCATGCTGCCCCGGCGGCCGGTGGACGACGCGGCCCTGCTGCTGGCGAGCACGCGCTGCCTGGGCCGGGAGCGGTCGAAGTCGTACGACCTGCCCGCCGACCCGTCGGTCGTCGCCCGCGCCCGCAAGATGGCCGCGGAGCAGCTGGGCGACTGGGGGCTCGACGACCTCGTCTATCCCACGGAACTGGTCGTCAGCGAGCTGGTCACCAACGCGATCAAGCACGCGTCGGGACCGATCCGGCTGCGGGTCATCCGCGACCTGGCGCTGATCTGCGAGGTCTCCGACGGGTGCAGCACCGCACCGTACCTGCGGCACGCCCGCACCACGGACGAGGGGGGCCGCGGGCTGTTCCTGATCTCGCAGTTCACCCAGCGCTGGGGCACCCGCTACACCCGCGAGGGGAAGATCATCTGGACCGAGCAGCCGCTGCCGGAGGCGGACTGAGCCCCGGGCAGGTCCGCGCGCCGACGCTACGCCGAGGCCCGGCCGACCAGCTCCGTACCCAGGACGATCTGGCGCCGCGCGCGGTCCGGGTCGGCGATCTCGTCCAGCAGCAGGCGGGCCATGATGCGGCCCATCTCCTCGATGGGCTGGCGGACGCTGGTCAGCGGCGGGTCCGCGCTGCGGGCGACATCGGAGTCGTCGAAGCCCACCACGGCCACGTCGTCGGGGACTGCCCGGTGCGCCTCGTGCAGCACCCGCAGGGCGCCCGCGGCCATCACGTCGGATGCGGCGAAGACGCCGTCCAGGTCGGGCCTGCGGTGCAGCAGGGCGCTCATCGCGGCGACCGCGGAGACCTCGCTGAAGTCGGCGGTGGCGACCAGGCCCTCGTCGTAGGGCACGCCGGCGTCCTCCAGGGCGCGGCGGTAGCCCTCCAGACGGGCGCGGGCGCCTTCCTGCTCCAGGTCGCCGGTGATCGTGGCGACGGTGCGGCAGCCGCGGGAGAGCAGGTGGCCGACAGCCGTGCGGGCTCCCCCGGTGTTCTCGACATGGACGTAGCTCAGCGGCTCCGGGTCCGGCCGGCGACCGCCCAGGACGACGGGCACGCCTTGCCGCTCCAGCACGTCCAGGAGCGGGTCGCGGCCGTGGACGGAGGCCAGCAGGACGCCGTCGACGCAGTCCCCCGCGAGGTAGCGGGCCAGCCGGGCGCGCTCACGCTCCGTGTGCACCGGGATGAGCAGCATCAGTGTGCCGGCGTCGTGCAGCTCCGCCGCCGCGCCGTGGACGATCTCGAAGAAGTAGGGCTCGGAGAACAGGCGGGTGTCGGTCTCCGGTACGACCAGGGCGACGGACGGCGTGGCGGCCGCCTCCTGCGGCTGCACCGGCTCCCCTGGCGCGTCCGGCGGACCGGGCCGCTCCGAGGTCCCTTCCATCGCCCACCTCTCCCCGTCCCACCGCATCCCGGGAACGGCAGGAGCCGCACACCTCTGGGGCGTTTCGGGCCGGATGCCACCTTTCATGGCATTGTACGACCATCGGTCAGCCGGTGGCCGGTGGTCGTACCGCCCGTCAGCCCTTGACCGCGCCCTGCATGACGCCGCCGACGATCCGCTTGCCGAAGACCGCGAAGACGACCAGCAGCGGCACGGTGGTGACGACCGCGCCGGCCATGATCACCGACTCGTCGACGTTGTAGCCGCCGCCGATGCCGGCCAGGGCGACCTGGAGGGTGGGGTTGCCGGACGGGGTGAGCGCGATCAGCGGCCACAGGAAGTCGTTCCAGGCCTCGACGAAGGTGAGCATCCCCAGCACCGCCATGGCGGGGCGTGCGGCGGGGAAGACCACGTGCCACACCAGCTGCAGCGTGTTCGCGCCGTCCACCCGCGCGGCTTCGAGCAGTTCCGTCGGCAGCGACTGGGCCAGGTACTGCCGCATGAAGAACACCCCGAAGGCGGTGACCAGGCCCGGCAGGATCACCGCCTGCAGCTGGTCCGTCCAGTGCAGCGCCGCGATGAGCTGGAACAGCGGCAGGACGCTGAGCTGCGGCGGCATCGCGATGGTGGCGACGACGAGCACCAGCAGGACGTTGCGTCCGGCGAACCGCAGCTTGGCGAAGGCGAATCCGGCCAGCGTGCAGAAGAACACCGTGGAGGCGGTGACCGCGCTGGCGACGATGAAGGAGTTGACCATCGGGAGCGCCAGGGTGTGGCCGCCGGGGCCGTTGTAGTGCCAGACGGCCCGCAGGTTCTGCAGCAGGTGGCCGCCCGGCACCAGCGGCGGCGGGGTCCTGGCGATCCGCGCCTGGGTGCTGGAGGCGGCCGTCACGGCGAAGTACAGCGGGAAGAGCGACACGGCGGACACGGCCGCCAGGGCCAGGTAGGTGAGCGGTCCCGCGTGCTGCCGGGCGCCGGCGGGAGGCCGGTGGAATCGTGTCACGGTCGGCTGTCCGTCCCGTCCTCAGACCGATCGGCGGAGCCGGGCGGCGATCAGGGCGCTGACGCCCGCGACGGCCACGGCGATGAAGAAGATGACCCAGGCGACGGCCGCCGCCCGGCCCAGGTGTTCCGAGCTGAACCCGAGCCGGTAGACGTAGAGCGCCAGCGTCGAGTACTGGCTGTCGGGGCCCCCGTTGATGCCCTGGCCGCTGCCGCCGAAGAGGTAGGGCTCCCCGAACAGCTGGAGCGAGCCGATCGCGGAGATGATGGCGGTGAACAGGATCGTCGGCCGCAGCGCCGGGACGGTCACCTTGCGGAACTGCTGCCGCCTGCTGGCGCCGTCGAGCGTTGCCGCCTCGTACAGCTCGGTGGGGACGGCCTGCATGGCGGCCAGGTAGATCAGCGTGTTGTATCCGGTCCAGCGCCAGAACACGATGGTCGCCACCGCGAACTTCGAGGTCCAGGTCCCGGGTTCCCAGGCGACGGGTCCGATGCCGAACAGGTGCAGCGCCCAGTTGGCGAACCCGGCGCTGTTCTGCTGGAAGACGAACTGGAAGATCAGCGCTGCCGCGGCGACCGACGTGGCGTAGGGGGCGAGCAGCGCGACGCGGAAGAAGGTCCCCGCGCGCAGGCGCCGGTCGAGCAGTCTCGCCAGCTCCAGGGCGACCAGCAACTGCGGCACGGCGGAGAGCAGTCCGATGATGAAGGTGTTGCGCAGCGACTGCCAGAAGACGTGGTCGCTCCACAGCGCGGTGTAGTTGCCGACGCCCCGCCAGGTCATGTGGTTCGGGTCGAGCGTGCTGACCGTGTGCAGCGACACCCAGCCGGTGTAGAGCAGCGGGAAGAGCCCGAAGGCGGCGAACAGCAGGAAGAACGGGGCGATGAGGGCGTAGGGGGCCGCCGTGACGTCCAGCCGGTACCGGCGGCTGCGCCGCGCTGCGGTGGACCTGCCCACGGTCTGCATCCTTCGTCAGGGGGTGATGTCGGTCTTGATCTGGCTCATGGTGGCCTTCCACGCCTCGTCGGGGCTCTTGTGCTCCTGTTCCATCAGCAGCACCCCGTTGCCCATGTCGTTGCGGATCACGCCGTCGTACGGGCCGATCGGCGCGGTCGGGATCCGGGTGGCCGCGGCGGAGAAGATCTGGCCGATCGGGGCGTCGGACAGGAAGGAGTTCCGGGCGCGGAAGACCCGCGGGTCGCGGTACGCCCGCACGTTGGACGGGAAGTTGCCGACGTTGACCGCGGCGAAGACCTCGGCCTCCTGCGGTGCCGCGGTGAGCCATTGCGCCAGCGCCGCCGCCTGGGCGATGTGCTTGCCCTGCTTGGGGACGGTCAGGTAGGAGCCGCCCCAGTTCGAGGGCTGCGGCGCGGTGGCGATGTTCCACACCCCTTTGTTCTGCGGCCCGGCGTCGTTGACGATGTTGGCCATCTGCCAGGCCGGGCAGATGGTCGTCGCGAAGGAGTTGTTCGCGAAGCCGGACGCCCACTGGGTGGAGAACTGGACGATGCCGCCCGTCTCGCCGGCGGCGACCGCCTGCCCCGCCAGGTCCCAGGCGGCGCGCACCGACGGGTTGGTGGCGTAGACCGGGCGGCCGCGCGCGTCGTAGTACTGCACGGCGCCGCTGCCGACGACGCTGTTGAACAGGCCCTCGCCGCTGTCCAGGAAGTGCGTGCCCTCCGGCGCGCGGGCCTGGTAGCGGGTGCCGACGGCATTGACGAAGGTGTCCCAGCTGCCCGCCCACAGCCTGCCGACCGCGGCCGGCTCCGTCGGCAGGCCGGCGGCGGCGAACAGCTTGGTGTTGTAGCAGACCGCCTCGGGGCCGAGGTCGGTGCCGAGGCCGAGCACCGCGCCGCTCCTGGTCCTGCCCTGAGCCCACTTGACCGGCGCCCAGTCCGCCTGCGAGACCCCGGGGACGTGCGCGAGGTCGACGAACTTGTCCGCCAGCGCGGTGGTCACCCGGCCCATCCGGGTCACGTCGAAGGCCTGGATGTCGTCCGCCCCTGAACCCGCCGCCAGGTGCGTCTGCGTCGCGTTCCAGTAGTTCTGCTCGTTGGAGTTGTTGTCCTCGACGATGGTGATGTCCGGGTGCAGCCTCATGTACGTACGGAAGAGTCCTGCTCCCTCGTCGTTGTAGCCGAACGTGCCGAAGTCCCCGACCTTGAGCGTGACGGTGCCGCCCGCGGCGGAACCCGCGCCCGGGCCGCCGCCCGAGCACCCGGCGAGCAGCCCCGCGCAGGCGAGGGCGGCAGCCGCCAGCCGGCCCGCGGCCCTGCTGGGGCGGCGGGGACGGCGCTGTAAGTGCGTACGTGGAGACATCGCACCCGCACCATATATGCCATTGGCGACAAAAGGGGCAAAGGTCCGGCCGGGGCGTGCCGGGTCACCTGACGGCGCCCACGGCTATGCCGCGGGTCAGGGTGCGCTGGAAGAGCAGGAAGAAGGCGATCGCCGGGAGCGCGCCGAGCAGTCCGGCGGCGTTGGTCATCGTGGCGTCCATCAGGCGCTGCCCCTGGAGGACTCCGAGGGCGACCGAGACCGTCTGGTTGTCGTTGGAGGGCAGCATGACCAGCGGCAGCAGGAACTCGTTCCAGGTCCACACGAAGAAGAAGACCAGCAGGACGCCCAGCGTCGGGCGGCTGACCGGCACCACGATCCGCCACAGCACCTGCCAGCTGTTGGCACCGTCGATCCGCGCGGCCTCGATGACCTCCCGGGGGAAGGACGCCAGGACCGAGGAGAGCAGGTAGGTGCCGAAGGCGGCCTGGATGACGGTGAAGACGATGACCAGGCTGAGCCTGGTGTCGTACAGGCCGGCCTGCTTGGCCAGGTAGTACAGCGGGTAGACCAGCGCCTCCTGCGGCAGCACGTTGGCCAGCACGAAGAAGCCGAGCACCCACGACCTGCCGCTGACCTTGCCGATGCCGATCGCGTAGGCGTTCAGCACCGACAAGGCGGTGCCGGCGACCGCCACCGAGCCGGAGATCAGCACCGAGTTCAGGAGCACCCGGCCGAAGTCGACCCGGTTCCAGAAGTCCTTGAGGCTGTCCAGGTGGATGCCGTGCGGCAGGGAGAGCGGGCCGTGGGCGGAGTAGTCGGCGGGCGACTTCAGCGCGTTGTCGAGCACGATCAGCAGCGGCAGCACCATGAAGGCGGCGCCCAGCACGATCAGCGCGAGCGCGGGAAAGCGCTTGGCCGCGGTCACTGCGACTCCTCCGCCCGGGTCTGGAAGCGCAGGCCCACCATGGCCAGCGCGAGGATGATCAGCGTCATCACCGTGGCGATCGCCGACCCGTAGCCGACCTGCGTCTTCTCGAAGAAGGTCGCGAAGGAGAAGTACGAGGGCACGTCGGTCGCGTCCGCGGGTCCGCCCTTGGTCAGGACGTAGACGGCGCCGAAGACCTTCAGGGCGGCGATGGTGCACCACAGCAGCACCACGGAGATCTCCGGGCGCAGTTGGGGCAGCGTCACATGCCAGAACCGCCGCCACCAGGAGGCCCCGTCGAGTTCCGCGGCCTCCTGCAGGGCGGGGTCGATCCGCTGCAGCCCGGCCATGAAGATCACTACGGGGAAGCCCAGCTGGACCCAGACCAGCACACCCATGACGCTGTAGAGCGCGAACTTCGGGTCGCCGAGCCAGTCCTGCTGGAGCGAGCCGAGACCCACGGCCTTCAGCAGGTCGTTGAGCGAGCCGTCCTCGGGCGCCAGGATCCAGCTCCACACGATGCCGGCGACGGTGACGGGCAGCACCTGCGGCAGGTAGAAGCAAGCCCGCAGCACCGACGCCAGCCTCGTCCCGTAGTGCCGGGCGACGAAGTCGAAGAGCGCCGCCGCCACGACCAGGCCGATCGCGGTGGGGATCACCGCCATGGCCAGGACCATCGACAGGCTGTGCCGGAAGGACGCCCAGAACTGCGAGTCCTTCATCAGCGTCCGGTAGTTGTCCAGGCCGGTCCAGGCCGGTGAGCCGACGCCCTGCCAACTGGTGAAGCTGTAGTAGACGTTCATCGCGAACGGCACGGCGATGACGGCGAGGAAGGCGAGCGCCCCGGGGATCAGGTACAGCACATAGGTGTTGCGGGGGTGCCGCAGGCGGGCCTTGGTCACCGGGGGATGCCCGCGTCGTAGGCCTTCTGCAGCTGGTCGAGGACGTCGTCCGGCTTCGCGCTGCCGGTGATGAGCTTCTGGACCGCGGAGACCAGCACGTCGTAGAAGCCGGGGACGGGCCAGTCCGGGTAGAAGGCGAGGCCGTCGGCTCCGGAGACGGTGGTGAAGTCGCCGATCAGGGCCTTGGACTGCGGGTCGGTGATCGCCGACGGGTCGGCCGCCACCGGGATGCCGCCGTTGTTGCCGAGGGCGTTCTGAACGCCCTTCTTCATCGTGATGTCGATGAAGTCGTAGGCGAGCTGCTTGTTCTTGGCGTTCTTCGGTACGACCCACAGGTTTCCGCCGGAGCCCGGGGTGAGTTTCGAGCCGGGCCACAGGAAGGTCCCCCAGGCGAACTTGTTCTCGTCCTTGAAGCGGCCGAACCACCAGCTGCCGGAGAAGAACATCGGGGACCTGCCGCTGATGAAGGACACGCCCGCGTCCTCGGCCTTGGCACCGCTCGACGTCTTGGCGATGTAGCCCTTGGAGACCCAGTCCGCGAAGGTGTCGGCGGCGTACGTCCAGGCGGCGTCGTGGAAGTCGGCCTTGCCCTTGTACAGCTCGAAGGCGTCGACCCAGGCCCGGTCGGCCTTGCTCAGGGCCAGTTGGTAGAGGTACTGCTGCGCCGGGTACTCGGCGCCCGAGTCGGCCAGCGGGGTGATCCCCTTGGCCTTGAAGGCGGCCAGTGCCGCGGTGAACTCCTCAGGCGTGGTCGGGACCTTGACGCCGTTGCTCGCGAAGAGGTCCTTGTTGTAGTACACCATCGCGTACTCGCCGTAGTTGGGCACGCCGTACCAGTTGCCCGAGCCCATGATGCCCTGCGCGCTGTAGCGGCTGGTCGTGCTCACGCTGGGGCTGAGCAGCTTGTCCCAGCCGTACTTGGTGACCTCGGGCGTCAGGTCGGTGAGCAGCCCCTGCCTGGCCAGCAGTCCGGCGGTGGCGTTGCCCTTGTTGTACTCCATGACGTCGGGCGCGCCGTCGGAGTTGAGGACCATGGACGCGGTCTTCTGGATCTGCTCGAAGCCCTTGGCCTCGAACTCCACCTTCACACCCGGGTGGGACTTCTTGAACTCCGCGACCGCCTGGTTCCAGGCGATCCCCATGGCGCTGTTGGGGGCCTCGTAGTGCCAGAGTCTGAGGGTCCTGCCGTCCCCCGCGCCGCCGCCCGAACTCCCGCAGGAGGCGAGCAGCAGGGCACCTGCCAGTGCCATCGCGGTCACGGCCGTCGGTTTGCGCAGCTTCGCCATTGCAGGCCTCCACGGGCTCTGACGGATGGAGAGGACGCACATCGAAGCGCTTCGACGCATCAGCCACACACGCTAGGAGGGGGGCTGAGGACATGTCAATGGCCGGTACGTGTGTACGTGTCACCGCGGCACCGCCGCGTATCGAAGCGCTTCGGTGAACCCGGCGGAACCTACCGGGCGCTCTCCCCGTCGCCCTCGGGGCGGGAGGCGCGCATACGGCCGACCGGGGGCAGGTCCGGGCCGAGCAGGCCGGCCCGCGGGGCGGGGAGTGCGTACATCGCGTAGAGGCGGCGCCGGACGCGTTCGAGGGGGTAGCGGCCCGCGTAGACGGCGGCCTTGAAGATCACGCCCTCCAGCACGCTGCGCAGCATCACCTCCTCCAGCGCCGGGTCCTCTGCTCCCCGGGCGGCGAACAGCTCGCGCAGGCCGTCCTCCAGGGCGCGCACCCGGGCCTCCATACGCCGCTCGGTCGCGGCGAACAGCGGGTGCGTGGCGGGGTTGACCACCAGGCTCAGGGCCATCCGCTGCACGGGAACGGTGGTGGCCGCCGCCTGCACGACGCCGTCGATGATCGCCGCCAGCCGCTCGTCCGGGGTGCCGCTGACGTCCAGCAGGGCGGCCACCTGGTCCAGGTAGCGGCCCAGCAGTTCGTCCACGAGGTCGCCCTTGGCGGGGAAGTAGTACGTGAGCAGGCCGCGGGAGACGCCGGCCCGCGCGGTGATCTGCGAGATGGTCGCCTCGTGGTAGCCCTTCTCGGCGAAGACCTCCAGTGCCGCCGCGAGGATCCGCTCGCGCGACCGGTCCCGTATCTCCTCGTTCGCCCGCGCCGATCGTGGCGACACCCGGCACCTCTTCCCCGTCTGCTTCCCGCGCCGCGCAGGGGCGACCACGCCCCGGCCTTGCCACCCATTGTGACCTGCCCGGACGAGCCGCCGCCGGGTGCGTCCAACTCCCTTGGCGCACAAGGGAGTCGGCGCTCACCAGGCCGGTTGGGTTTTCCACTGGCCGGCTGTACAGTCAACGCCGCTGCGGCCGGTCGTCCGAGCCGGTGCACAGCGCGGCGGCCTGCCCGGCCGCCTCACCTCGTCTGCCTGCAACACGAACCCCAGGGATGCACAGTGGCCAGCAAGGAAGAACTCAAAGCGGCGATCCACGCGGCTTTCGACGCGACCGTCCCGGACGGCGCGGGTTACACCAAGGTCTACGCCTCGGACATGAAGCAGCGGAACTACATCGTCTTCCGCAGCACCACCATCTACAACTACGCGGTCGGCTTCCGCCCGGGGAGCACCGACCTGGTCATCCTGCCGGTCGACGAGGACAAGGGGCGGATAACCGCCGGCACCCCGGTCACGATCACCGACGCCAACCGGGGCGCGGTCAAGAAGCGCGACCTGCAGGGTCGCTTCGTCATCTCGGTCAGCGACGGGCAGCGCTTCCGGCTGACGGTGATCCCGTCGGTGCCGAAGATCGCCGCCGGCTTCTACCAGCTGCCGGTGGACCAGAAGGAGGAGTTCGAGGCCTTCCAGGCGGTGCGGGAACTCATCTGCGCCTGACGGCAGGCCCGTTGCCTGCGCCGGGATCGCCGAGGAGTTTGTCCAGGGTGATCGGCAGGTCGCGGACGCGGACACCGGTGGCGTTGTGGGCGGCGTTCGCGACCGCCGCCGCGGTGCCGACGATGCCGATCTCGCCGATGCCCTTGGAACCCATCGGGTTGACGTGCGGGTCGTCCTCGTCGATCCACGAGACGTCGATGTCCCCGACGTCGGCGTTGGCCGCGATGTGGTACTCGGCCAGGTCGTGGTTGGCGACCTGGCCGAGGCGGCCGTCGACGTGGCTCTCTTCGTGCAGCGCCATCGACAGGCCCATCGTCATACCGCCGACCAGCTGCGAGCGTGCCGTCTTGGGGTTGATGACGCAGCCGGCCGCGAACACCCCCACGAGCCGCGGCACACGCACCTCGCCGGTCTCCTCGTCCACCCGGACCTCGGCGAACTGCGCGCCGAAGGCGTACATGGCGAAGCGCTCGGTCGCCGGGTTGTCACCCGTCTCGCCGGTGGCCTCGGCGCCGTCCGGCGGCGCGTTCCCGTACGTCTCGCGCAGCCGGCGGGCCGCGTGGACGACGGCGGAACCCCAGGCGGTGATGCCCGAGGAGCCGCCGGCGACCGACGCGGGCGGGAAGGCGGTGTCCCCGATCCGCAGCTCCACCCGCTCGACCGGCACCTCCAGTGCGTCGGCGGCGATCTGCGCGAGGGCGGTCCAGGTGCCGGTGCCGAGGTCCGCGGCGCCGATGGAGACCGTGTAGCGGCCGCCGGCCCCCGCACGTACCGTCGCGGACGAGCCCGGCATCCAGAAGACCGGGTAGACGGAGGCAGCGACGCCGAGCCCCACCAGGTGTCCCGCCTCGCGGCGGGAGCGCGGGGCCTGCTCGCGCCGCTCCCAGCCGATCCGGCGGGCGCCCTCCCGCAGGCAGGCCACGAGGTTGCGGCTGGAGAAGGGCCGGCCGGTCTCCGGGTCGGTCGCGGGCTCGTTGCGGATCCGCAGCTCCACGGGATCGAGGCCGCAGGCCTCGGCCAGTTCGTCCATCGCGACCTCGGCGGCGAACATCCCCGGGCACTCGCCCGGCGCCCGCATCCAGGACGGCACCGGTACGTCGAGCCGCGCCAGCCGGTGAGTGGTCCTGCGGTGGGGGGCGGCGTACATCATCCGCGCGGCCACCGCGGTCTGCTCGGCGAACTCCTTGATCCGCGAGGTCTGCGAGACCGCGTCCACGCTGATCGCGGTGAGCCGGCCGCCGCGGTCCGCGCCGAGCCGGATGTGCTGCACCGTGGGGGTGCGGTAGCCGGCGACGAAGAACATCTGCGGGCGGGTGAGGGCGAACCTGACCGCACGGCCCGGCACCAGGCGGGCGGCCATCGCGGCGAGCACGACCGGCGCGTGCGGGGTGCCCTTCGACCCGAAGCCGCCGCCGACGAAGGGCGACACGACGTGCACCTCGTCCGGTTGGAGGCCGAAGAGCGGTGCCACCTGCGAGCGGACCATGTGCACGCCCTGGGTGGACTCGTAGAGGGTCAGCTCGCCGTCGTTCCAGACCGCGACCGTGGTGTGCGGCTCCATCGGGTTGTTGTGGTTCATCGCGGTGGTGTACGTCTGGTCCACCGTCACCGCGGCCGAGGCCAGGGCGGCTTCGACGTCCCCCTGCTCGGTGTCCGTCGCGAACCCGCCGTTGACGCTCTCGGGGGCGTACAGGTCGTCACGGTCCGGGCGCAGGACGCTGTCGTGGGGCTGCGTGTCGTAGGTGGTACGCACCAGACTCGCCGCGTACCGCGCGGCCTCCGACGTGGTGGCGACGACCCCGCCGACGAACTGGCCACGGAAGGCGACGGCGTCGGACTGCAGGACCGCCAGCTCCGCGTCGCGGGTGTCGGCCAGCCGGGGCGCGTTGCGGTGGGTGAGCACGGCGAGCACCCCGGGCACCGCCGCTGCCGCCTCGGTGTCGATGCCGGTGATCCGGCCCCGGGCGACGGTGGCCTGCACCGCATGCAGGTAGACGGGCTCCCCGACCGGCTGCTCGTAGGCGTAGCGCGCGCTCCCGGTGACCTTCGCACGCCCGTCGAGCCGGTCGAGCGGGGTGCCGATGGCGCGCGGCCGTACGCGCCCTTGCGTGGCGGTCATCGCGGTGTCCCTCCGGTCAGCTCGCGCAGCGTCGCCACCAGCGTGTTGCGTGCCAGCGGCACCTTGAAGGCGTTGCCGTCGACGGGTTGCGCCGCCGCCAGTTCCGCCTCCGCGGCGCGGCGGAAGCTGTCCTCGGTCGCCGGGGCACCGCGCAGCTCCTGCTCGGCGAGGCTCGCCCGCCAGGGCTTGTGGGCCACCCCGCCGAGCGCGATCCGCACGTCGGCGACCACGCCGTCGCGTACGTCGAGGGCCGCGGCGACCGACACCAGCGCGAAGGCGTACGAGGCCCGGTCGCGCACCTTGCGGTAGCGCGACCTCACCGTCTCCGGCAGCGGCGGCAGGTCCACGGCGGTGACCAGGTCGCCGTGCCCGAGCACCGTGTCGTGGTGCGGCCGGTCGCCGGGCAGCCGGTGGAAGTCGCCGATCGGCACGGCGCGTTCGCCGTCCGGGCCGACCACCTGGACCACGGCGTCCAGTGCGGCCATGGCCACCGCCATGTCCGAGGGGTGGGTCGCGGTGCACTCCGGCGACGCGCCGAGGATGGCGTGGTAGCGCTGGTAGCCGCCCAGCGCCGAGCAGCCACTGCCCGGGTCGCGCTTGTTGCACGCGGTGGTGACGTCCTGGAAGTACACGCAGCGGGTGCGCTGCAGCAGGTTGCCCGCGGTGGTGGCCGCGTTGCGCAACTGGCCCGACGCACCGGACAGCAGCGCCTGCGACAGGACCGGGTAGCGCTGCCTGACCAGCGGGTCGGCGGCCAGGTCGCTGTTGCGTACGGTGGCGCCGACGCGCAGCCCGCCGCCGGGCAGTTCCTCGATGCGGTCCAGCGGCAGCCGGCTGACGTCGACCAGGGTGTCCGGCGTCGCGACGCCGAGCCGCAGGTGGTCGACGAGGTTGGTGCCCCCGCCGAGGAAGACCGCGTGGCGGTCCTGGGACAGCAGGGCGACCGCGGCTGCGACGTCGTCGGCACGCCGGTAGGCGAACGGCTTCACCGGGCCGCCTCCCCGATGGCCGAGACGATGTGGGTGTAGGCACCGCAGCGGCACAGATTCCCGCTCATCCGCTCCCTGATCTCCGCCGCGGACAGCTCGACGGGACTGTGCGGGTCCGCTGCCTCGCCGGTCACGGCGCTGGGCCACCCGGCGCGCGCCTCGGCGAGCATGCCGACCGCGGAGCAGATCTGGCCGGGCGTGCAGTACCCGCACTGGAAGGCGTCGTGTCCGACGAAGGACCGCTGCACCGGGTGCAGGTCCTGCCCGTCGGCCAGGCCCGCGACCGTCGTGACCGCGCGGCCGTCCTGGGCGACGGCGAGCGCCAGGCAGCTGTTCACCCGCCGCCCGTCGAGCAGCACGGTGCAGGCCCCGCACTGCCCGTGGTCGCAGCCCTTCTTCGGCCCCGTCACCCCGAGCCGCTCCCGCAGCGCGTCCAGCAGGGAGGTCCTGGTGTCCACGGTCACCCGCCGCCGCTCCCCGTCGACCCGCAGGCTGATCTCGGCATCCACAGCACGTCGCTCCTTCGTCACCCAGAACGGGACATACCGGGCAGTGACGTACCTACCCGCCCCGCGCGGCCGCGTACCGCCGCGCCCGGAACCGCGCCGACGTGGCCTACAGGCCCTGCCCTCCGCTGCGGCTGGGCCGTGTTTTGGAAGTAGCGCCGTCCGCCCACAGGGCGGGCCCCGCGGCGTCTGGTGCGTGCGATCGCAAGGCGGAGGGTCGTCCTCGTAGTGGGCCTGCTCGGACGACTCCGACAACGCAGCGAGGGTGCGTGCCAGGCGTCGCGGGGCAGGCGGGACTTCCACAACACGGCCTAGGGCGCCGCGCCGATGGGGACGGCCATGGCGGCGGCTTCTGCCGCCTGCGGCTCCACACCGGGGTCCGGGCGGAGCTGGTCGAGCAGGACCAGGGCGACGGCCGCGACGGCGAGGTAGGCCAGCAGGACGGCGAGGGCCTGGGTGGTGCCGTGGCCGTGGAAGTAGATGGTGTGGTGGAGCAGGACGTAGCCGTTGCGCGGCGGCAGGTAGGGGCCGATGTCGCGCCAGAAGGCGGGCAGGTAGGGCACGCCGTTGGCGCCGCCGTTGGAGGGGTTGCCGAAGAGGATGACCAGGACGACGGTCAGCAGGGTGCCGGCCGAGCCGATGAGTTTCTGCAGGACGGCCGCCACGAAGGCGACGACGGCGACGATCAGTGAGCAGATGGGCCAGACGATCCAGAAGCTGCTGCGGGGGTAGCCGTCCAGCCACAGGCACACCACCAGGTCCACGACCAGGCCGGCCAGCACCGCGAACGCGGCGAGTGCGGCGGCCCGCCAGCGCCCTCCCGCCCGCCCGGTCGCGGCCATCAGCAGGGCGGCGCTCATGTATCCGCCGATGAGCAGCGGCACGAGCATCAGCGACTGGACCACCCCGAAGGGGTCCTTCTTCGCGAGCTTGACCGGCGCGTACGGCCGTACGGCAAGCGGCTGGTGCACGGCCGCGGCGGCCCGCTTGAACTGGACGGCGATGTCGAGCGGGGCGAGGTCGCTGATGCTGGGGACGACGATCAGGGTGCTCGCGGCCGGCGCGGGGGCGGGGATCAGGGCGCCCCAGATCTCGGTGCGGTCGATGGCGTCCTTGACGGCCGATTCGTCGCGGTAGTGGTGGACCTTGAGGGAGAAGGTCTTCTGCGCGGCGGTCAGGACCGGGGACGGCCCGGTGACGCCGAAGGGCATGTCGGTGGCGGCGGGCGAGTGTGCGGCGCTGGTGTAGTTGACCGCGAACAGGCACTGCATCAGGGCGCACAGGGCCAGCGCGACGAGGATCGGCAGCCCGCGCCTGCCGGGCCGGGCGGGGGCCGGCGCGGACGTGTCCCGGCGCGCGGAGGCCGCCCGGGCGGGGCGGATACGGCCCATGTACCCGATGACGGCCACGCCGGCGAAGGCGTAGAGGAAGAGCACCGTGAGCGGGGTGGAGATGTCGTTGCCGTCGAAGTAGAGGACGTTGCGGATCAGGTGGACCGCGTTCTGCGGTGGGAACAGGACGCCGATGTTGCGCCAGTAGACCGGCAGCAGGTACGGACCGCTGCTGCCGGCGCCGGCCCCGCCGACGACGATGAAGGCGACCGCGACGAGCAGGGTGCCGAACTTGCCCACCAGGGACTGGACGGCCGCGGCGGACAGCACCACCGCGGTGGTGACCAGTGCGAAGCACGGCAGGAGCGGCCAGAAGTGGCTGGTGGCGTAGGCGCCGAGCCCCGGCCCCGCGATCAGGTCGGTCAGCAGGGCGCCGACGACGGCGTACCCGGTCAGGATCAGCGCGCGCCACGGCGCCGCCGCGGTGCCACCGGCCGCCTTGAAGACCAGGACGGCGGCGAGGTATCCGCCGATGAGCAGCGGCAGCAGCAACAAGCCCACCACCGCTCCGACGCGGTCGCCCGACGGCAGCGGCTTGACGGTCTCGACGGTGACCGGGCGCTGCAGCACCTTGGCTGCCGCGGTGAAGGCGCCCTCGATCTCGATCTGCCCGAAGAAGCTCTGCGCGGGGACCACGATCAGCGTGTCACGGGTGCGGCCGCTGACGTAGCCGCCGTAGAGCCTGCCGTCGCCGATCGCCCCGCGCAGGGCGGTCTCGCTGCGGTAGCCGTGCGGTTGGAGCGACACCTTCGAGGCCACCGCGGCCACGACCCTGGACGGCGGCCCCGCCACCCCGAAGAGCATGTTCCGCGGCACCAGCAGTTGCAGCGCGCTGACGAGGCACAGCGCGAAGAGGACCTGGACGATCAGGACGGTCACCAGCGCGACGACACCCTTGCGCACCGGGCTGGGAGCGTCCGCCACCGCCCCCTCCACGTCCGCCGCCTGCTCGGCCAAGGTGCCACCTCCACTCCGAACCGGACGGGCCCGGCCACGCTGCCGCCGCGCACGGGCTGTCCCGGGCGCGACGCCCGCCATGGTAGGCAACCCGCCCCCTGCCGACGGCCGCCCCGGGCGCCGGCCGCGGAGCCCTTCACCCGGACGGCCGCGCATGGTCGCACCCGCTGGGGTCTTCCAGCATGGCCGGGTGAGCCGAGAGGCCGAGGAACTGAACCGGCGCCTGCTCCGCGCCCGGGACGCGATGGACCGCGCCTATGCCGGTCCGCTGGACGTGCGTGCCGTCGCGGCCGTGGCCCACATCTCCCCGGCGCACTTCAGCCGCTGCTTCCGCACCGTCTTCGGTGAGACCCCGCACAGCTACCTGCAGCGGCGCAGGGTGGAGCGCTCGATGTTCCTGCTCATGGAGACCGACCGCAGCGTCACCGAGATCTGCTGCGACGTGGGCTTCACGAGCCTGGGCACGTTCAGCCGGACCTTCCGGAGGATCGTCGGACAGTCCCCTTCCGGCTACCGCGAGGGCACTGCCGGGCGCCGCGGGCCGGGCGGCGGGGTGCATGATGGCGGGATGCTGATTCGGATCGAGGGGTCGGGGCTGCCGGGCCGGGAGTGCGGGCCGTCGCCGGACTCCCCGCAGGGGTACCGCGACATCCACGTCGGTGTGCAGCGCCGCGGACGGCCCGGCGAACTGCTCGGGCTCCACCCGGGGGACGCGGCCTCGGCGGCATGGGAACTGGAGGCCACGGCCTCGCCCGTCGAGGGCGGCTGGGACGTACGGGGGCCGTACGTGCAGGGGCCGCCCGGCGGCCGGTTCGTCTACCTGGCGTGGGGGACGGTCGACGCGGACGGCGCCTTCACGATGTTCCGCCGCGCGAAGCTGCTGTTCGACGGCGTCGGGGCCGACGTCCTCGCGGCGGCGGTCGCCGACGGTGTGCTGGTCGGACGGCTGGGGCTGTCCGACGCGAAGGGTCACCCGCTGTGCGCCGCCGTCCGCCCGCCGGCGGTGACGTGGTCGGCGTCCCGGGCCTGACCGGAAGGTGGCAGGGGGCCGCCTCGTCGGCGTCCGGGGCCGATGAGAGGCTGGCGGCCATGGGCGAGGAGTTGGTGGACGGACTGCGGCAGTTGCGCGACCTGACCGGGCGCAGCCTGCGGGAGCTGGCCCGTGAGGTGAACGGCAGCAGCTCGTCGCTGTCACGGTACTTCTCCGGCCAGTCCGTTCCGCCCTGGCCGACGGTCGTGGCGCTGTGCAGGGCGGCGGGCCGCGATCCCCGGCCGATGCGGGGAATGTGGGAGCGCGCTCGGAGCGGGTCGCGGGCGAGCGCGCCGGTTGCGGCGCCGGTGCGCAACGACCTGCCGCATGACATCGCCGCCTTCACCGGGCGCCGCCAGGAGCTGGCCGGACTCCTCGCCGCCGCAAGGGAGTCCGCGACCGTCGCCGTCGACGGCATGGGCGGGGTGGGCAAGTCCGCCCTGGCCGTGCATGCCGCGCACCTGTTGACCGCCGACTTCCCCGACGGGCAGATCTACCTTGACCTGCACGGCTTCACCCCGGGAAGGGAACCGCTCGAACCTGCCGAGGCGTTGCGGGTGCTTGTGACCGCGCTCGGGCTGCCGCCCGGCCGGGTCCCCGAGGGGACCGCCGAACGCGCCGCACTGTGGCGGTCCGAGCTGGCGGCCAGGCGCGTGGTCGTCGTGCTGGACAACGCCGCCGACGCCGGTCAGGTCCGCGAGCTGCTGCCCGGCGCCGGCCGCAGCTTCACGGTGATCACCAGCCGCCGCAGGATGGTGGAACTGCACGGCGTGCTGCCCGTGTCGCTGGACGTGCTGCCGGACGACGAGGCGGCTGACCTGTTCGTCACCTCGGCGGGCGGTGCCCGGCCCGGTGACGTCGGCGAGGTCCTGCGCCGTTGCGGGAACCTTCCGCTGGCCATCCGGGTGGCCGCCGCTCGGCTGCGGCACCGGCCGGCCTGGACGCTCGACACCCTCCTGGAGCGGCTGCGCGAGGGCGAGTTGGCCGTCCCGGACGTCTTCGAGATGTCGCTGCGCCAGCTGGATCCCGCCCAGCGGAGGATGTTCCGGCTGCTGGGGCTGGTTCCGGGGGACGACATCGACGCCTACGGCGCCGCCGCGCTGGCCGTGATCCCGCTGGGCGACGCCCGCTCACTGCTGGAGGACCTGGTGGACGTCCACCTGGTCCGGGAACCGGCGGCCGGCCGCTACCGGATGCACGACCTGCTGCGGCAGGCTGCCCGCACCGACGCCGACCGTGCCGAGGAGGCAGACCCCGTGTCGGTGACCGCCCGGTTGGGCGACTACTACCTGAGCGGCATGCTGGCCGCCAAGGCACTGACCGAGACCCTCATCCCGCTGCCGGTCGCGGTGGCGCACCGGCCTCCAGCGCTTCCCCGCTTCTCCGGCTACGACCAGGCCGTCCGATGGATGGACGCCGAATGGGGGAACCTCACCGCGACGTTCTGGCGCGCCGTCGAGCTGCGTGTCGATGCACCGGCGGTCGGCCTCGCGCAGCTCAGCACGATCTCCAACGCGCGCCGCGGAGGCGTGGTCCAGCACCGGCGGGAACTCGAACGCAGCATGCCCGCTGCCCTCAGGCTCGGTGACCGCCGCACACTCGCCTCGCACCGCTACCTGCTGGGCGTCACGCTCATGCGGCTGGGCCGGCTGGAGGAGTCGGCGACCGAGCTGCGTTCGGCTCATCTGCTCATGGCCGAAGAGGGCGACACCGTCGGCGAGGTCCTGGCCCTCCACCAGCTGGCGGAGAGCAGGGTGTACGCCGGCGACGCCGAGGACGCGGTCGGACTCCTCCACCGGGCGGCGGCGCTCGTGCCGACCGATCACGCCGCCCTCCGTGTCCGGGTGAGCGGCGGCCTCGGACAGGCCCTGGTGCATCTGGGGCGCTACGACGAGGCTCGCGAGGCCGTCGCGGAGGTGCCTGAGGCGGCGCGGGGACTGGATCTGCAGACCGAGCGCATGTGCCTGGACGTCCTCGGCTGGGCGGCGCTGGGCCAAGGGGACGCCGAGGCCGCCCTGGACTTCGCCGAGCGGTCCACCCGGATCAGCCGGACGACCCGCCACGCCGTCTTCGCGGCGGTGAGCCTGACCGATGTCGCGGTCGCCCTGCGGCGTCTCGGCCGCGCCGAGGAGGCGACGCCCGCCCATGCCGAAGCGGTGGAGATCCTCGAACGGACCGGTGAGCCGCACTGGTTGGCGCGGAGCCTGCTCGCGTACGCGGAGAGCTGCCTGGCCGGGGGCGACCGGGACGCCGCCGCCCGGCACTTCCGGGCGGCCACGGAGCTGGCGTCGGCGCACGCCCTCGACTACCTGCTGCCGAGCGCGCGTTCGGGCCTGATCCAGGCGTCCTGAGTCCCGTCCTGAGCGCGATGCGGGTGTCCCGTCCCGTCCCGGGACACTCACGCAGGCGCCTTCCGCTCGTGGGACGTCGCAGGTCAGCACCTTCATGGCGGAGCTTCCCGCGTCCCGGACCGCACGGCGCCGGATGTCCGGGACCTGGCGCCGAGCCCAAGCTCTTCCCCATGGACACAACACCCTCGCTGCTCACCGAAGCTCCCGCTCCCGCAGCCGCCGAGCCCTGGTCCGGCATGGTGCCGGTGGACGACACGGCGCTGGCCGCCACCGACACCGGCGGCGCCGGCACTCCGGTGGTCTACCTGAACGGCCAGTTCGCCACCCAGGGCTACTGGCGCCGGGTCACGGCCGAACTCGGCGCGGACTGGCGGCACATCACCTACGACGAGCGGGCTCGCGGCCGGAAGTCCAGGCGCTCGGCGGACTACTCCTTCGAGGCGTCGGTCCGCGACGTCCACGCCGTGCTCGACGCCCGGGGCGTGGAACGGGCGGTCGTCGTGGGCTGGTCCTACGGCGCGTTCGTCGCCGCCCACTTCGCCGAGCGGAACCCGGGCCGCACCGCGGGCGTGGTCATGGTCGAGGGCGCGCAGCCGTACGACTGGCTGGACGAGGCGATGGAGCGGCGGATCCGCACGATGTTCGGCCGCCTGGGGTACGTCCTGCCGCTGCTGCGTCCGACGGGCCTGACCCCCAGGATGACCGGCCGCCAGATGGCGGAGTGCAACATCGAGCTCGGCAGGCTGGCTCGCGCCGCGGTACTGGGACCGGTACTGGACCGCATCACGGTCCCGGCGCGGTATGTGGTGGCGTCGGGGACGTCCCTGGGAAGCAAGGGGGACGAGCAGGAGCGGATCCGCGCCGGCCTGACCGCGGTGACCGAACGCAACCCCCACATCAAGATCAGCGCGAAGGTCGCCAGCAACCATGGCGCGATCCTGAAGAAGGACTTCGCGGCCGTCGCCGACGCGGTACGCGACGTCCGTGCCTGAGCGGCCGACACGGGTCGAACCTGACCCCTCACTCCCCCGGACGTGAGTGACCCGGCACCGGGCAGGGTCCGCGCGCAGCCGGAGTGCGGCGCAGGGCCTCCTGGTGCTCGGGGGGCTTCGGCGTTCCCGAGCCGAGCAGGAGGCCCTGCCTTCGTGCCTGCGCTGATCCAGGTCAGCTGGGGTTTCTTCAGGTCCGCCGGTGCGGCGAGGGGTTGTCAGCGTGCTGCGTCGGGCGGTGGTGCATGGCCGGTGGCCGGGGTGAGGGTCGGCGGGGCGGTGGCGCAGGGGGTGCCGTTGAGGGTGAAGGCGCCCGGCGTGGCGTTGGTCCCGGTGTAGGAGCCGTTGAAGCCGATCGTGGTGGAGGCGCCGGTGGGCAGGGCGGCGTTCCATCCGGCGTCCGTGACGGTGACCGCGGTTCCGGTCTGCGACCAGGTGCCGTTCCAGCCCTGGACGACCTTCTGGTTGCCGGTGAAGGTGAAGCCGAGGTGCCAGCCGTTGACCTGGGCCGCGTGGTTGGTGACGGTGACGTTCGCGGTGAAGCCGCTGCCCCAGTCACTGCTGACCTGGTAGGCGGCGGTGCAGCCGTCGGCGGGGGCTTGGCCGGTGGTGACCTGGAGCGGGGCCGAGGGCGGCGAGCTGCGGCCTGCGGTGTCTGTTGCCACGACGCGGAAGGTGTAGGCGGTGGCCGGGCTCAGGCCGGTGACGGTGGCGGTGGTCGCCGGAGACGTGACGGTGGCCAGCGGCGCGGTGGTGGCGGGGTCGCCGGCGTAGACGCGGTAGCCGGCCAGCGGCGAGGTCCCGGGCGTGGCGGCCGGCCAGGTCAGGGTGACGCGGTCGGGGCCGATGGCCGAGGCGGCCGGGGTGCCGGGGGCCGAGGGCGGCGTGACCTGGGTGGAGCCGGCGGGGATGACGTATTCCGTGATGGAGTAGGCCGGGAAGGTGCCGGTGAAGGAGCCGCCGCCGAGCGGCTGGTCGGCCGCGTGCTCGATCGCGGTGGGGTCGGCCTGGCCGTAGCGGTAGACCTGCGCCGCCGCCGGGATTTCGCTTCCGGCGGTCAGGGACACCGGGGCGGCCAGGTCGTCGGTGGTCTTGTTGACGACCATGACCGTGGTGGCGTGGTCGGTGCTGCGTTCGGCCGCGTAGACCGAGAGCTTGTCCTGGTCGGCGCTGGCGGCATGGACTGCGGTGTCGCCGAAGGTACCGCCGTTGCCGTCGTAGTTCAGGTACATGCGGAAGGCGAAGGCCCCGGGGTCGGTCGCGGCGGGCGGTGACCACAACGTGGCCAGGTCCAGCCCCTCCCGTCCGAAGATGCCCAGCACGTCGGCCTCGGCCAGGCCGCCGTCGACGTGGTCCAGTGCGCCCCAGTTGTACTCCGAGATCGCGAGCTTGGTGCCCGGGTAGTTCTGGTCGACCAGCGAGCGCATCCGCGGTATGAACTGGATCGGCTGGTTGATCCAGCTCTCGTCGACGTACGAGGGGTCCCACAGCTGCCGGGTCGAGCGCAGCCGGAGGGCCTGGGTCGCAGCGTCGTCGGCGCTGCCGGACACGCCGGACTGCTGCGGGTAGATGTGTTCGTCGAAGTAGTCCAGGATGCGGCGGCCGTGTTCCTGGTCGTAGGCCTTCATCTGCTGCAGGTACCAGGGCGCGAACTCCACGCCGCCGTGCGCGGCCCGGTCGGGGGGGTTCGACCAGCAACTGCCGCCTTGCTCGCTGCACACCTGCTGGTCCCGGCCGGAGTAGATGAGGGAGTTGAAGCCCCAGCCGACCGGGCCGAGGGTCTGTGCGGCGGGGTCGGCGTCCTTGACGGCAGCAGCGGTGGTGTACGTGCTGTCGCGCAACTCGTCGTAGTCCGCCCCTGCCGGGTGCACGTCGCGGTGCGTGCTCTGCCACAGGTCCGGCTCGTTGTCCAGGTCGTAGAAGCGCACCCCGCCGCTGTCCGCGTTCCCGTAGGTGCGGTCGAGGTACTGCACCCAGCCCTTGACGAAGTCAGGACCGGCGGGGGTGCTGGTCTCCGCCGGGTCGTTGCCCGTGATCAGGGTTCCGTCGGTCCTCGTGCCGTTGCCGCAGTCCGGGCGCCACTGCGCGTCGCTGCCCTGCTGGGGGCCGTACTCGGCGATGCTGAACCCGCAGCCGTCGTCGCGGCCGGCCGCCGTCCAGCCGATCATCGGCACGGTCATCAGGGTGTCGCTGCCGGCCGCCCGGTTCTGCTCGACGAACTTGTCGGCTTGCGACCCGTCCGGCAGGGCCGAGGTGTCGTTGTTGTAGTGCAGGTCCTCGAAGTACCAGTCGGAACCGGCGTTGTAGGCGTCGTTCGTGTAGTTGTAGCGAGTGGTGGCGTTGCCGCCCCAGCGGCCCAACGGCAGACGCAAGTCCTTGGCCAGCGCCTGGTCGGGGAAGTTCATGCCGTAGATGTGGGGGTCGATGGCATGGCGGCCGGTGGTGGTGTCCACCGTGATCGCCGGGCCCGCCGCGGCGTCGGCCGCCCGCACCGGTTGCCCGTGGCCGGTTCCGGCGGCCTGCGCCGTCCCGGCGCCGGCCAGCAGCACTGCGACCGCCGCAAGAGCGGCAGCCCTGTGTGTCGTATGCATGGTCTCCTTCTTTGCGGGCCGGCGGCGCCACCGGCAGGGGGCACCGGCCCCGGGGCGATGACACGTCTCCCGCCGGCACCCGCCACCGCTGGGCCGCGACCCAGGTGGGGGGATGACACGATCGCGCTATGGAGGTCCCAAGACCCGCTCACCGACGCTCAGTCGGCGCGTGGGAGCGCTCCCACGCGTCGAGTGTGGTGCTTTTCGGCTCACGCAGTCAACAGCCGCGCACCGGACATCCCATGTCGCACCAGGAGCAGGTTGCCCCTGTGCATCGAACGTTGCGGCCACGACCCGGTTCGGGGTCGGCCGCTGCTGCCAGGTCGGACGGACTACTCGTGGCGGGTCGTCCGATAGAGCCACTGGGCGCACAGGGACGTCCACGTGCCGGCGGGCGTCATCTCCTGGGCCAGTCCCACACCGTGTCCGCCGGTGGGGAAGACGTGGAGTTCGACCGGGACCTGCATGCCGGCCAGGCGGTGGCACAGGGACAGGGCGTGGTCGACCCTGACGGTGTCGTCGTCCGCGCAGTGCCAGATGAAGGTCGGGGGCGTCTGCGGGACGGCGATCAGCTCGATGGAGACCGCGCGGCGCTTTTCCGCGGTCGAGCCGGGGCCGAGGAGCGGGTCGGTGCCCGTTTCGCCGGCTGCGGCGCGACCGAAGGTGTGCCATGACGTCGCGGGATAGCAGAGCACCGCGAACGCGGGCCGTTCGTCGTCCGCCGTGTCCGGGCCGGCGGCGAGGTGGGCGGCGAGGTGACCGCCCGCGGAGAAGCCGAGGACCCCGATGTTCGACGGGTCGACCCCCAGCTCCGGTGCCTGTGAGCGCGCCTGACGCATCGCCGCCCGTGCCGAGTCCAGCGGCGCGGGGTGGAAGTCCTGCGGCCCCACCGGGTACTCCAGCACCCAGGCGGCGTATCCGAGCCCGTTCAGCCACTGCGCGACGGGCTTCCCCTCGTGCGGGGCGAGGAAGGTGTAGCCGCCGCCCGGCATGACGATCACCGCGGGCGCGCCCGCAGCCGGGCGCGGCGCCTCCGCCGGGAGTGGGTGGAAGCTCAGCACTGCCGCGCCGCTGCTCGTGTTCTGCAAGCCTGCCATGTGTTGCTCCATCTGCCGAGAGGGGGACTTCCAGGTCACCGCAACGCGCCCGCGACGGCGGCTCCTTCGCGTAGGAAGACGGGTATGCGCTCCAGGGGGGCGTCGGCGTCACGTGTCGTCCCGCCCTCCAGGACGTGTCCGGTGGCCCGCTCGTACCAGCGGGCGCCGGAGGGCAGGTAGACGGGGCGGGTGCGTGCGCCTGCCTCGTACACCGGTGCCACCAGCACGTCGGGGCCGAGCAGGAACTGGTCGTCCACGTCCCAGGCGCGTTCGTCGTCGGGGAAGTCGAAGAACAGCGGGCGCATCGGCGGGGCGCCGGTACGGTGCGCGTCGCGGGACAGCGTGTCCAGGTACGGGCGCAGGCCTTCGCGCAGCAGCAGGTGGTCCCGGAGGATGCCGTACGCCTGCTCCCCGTAGGACCAGACCTCGTTCGGTCCGCCGGTCATGTCCGTGGAGAAGGTCGGGTGGTTGGGCACGCGATCGCCGTGCAGCCGCATGACAGGGCTGAAGGTGCCGTACTGGAACCAGCGGATCAGCACCTCGCGGTAGGCGGGGTCGCCGGGGTCGCCACCGAAGAATCCGCCGATGTCGGTGTTCCACCAGGGGATGCCGCTCATGGCGACGTTCAGTCCGGCTCTGATCTGCCGGGCCAGGGAGTCGAAGGTGGTGGGGATGTCGCCGGACCACAGGGCGGCACCGTACTTCTGGCTGCCCGCCCATGCGGAGCGGACCAGCGACAGCGGCCGGTCCTCGCCTGCCGCGCGCAGGCCGTCGGCGACGGCTCGGGTGTGGAGGAGCGGATAGAGGTTCGCGACCTCGGCGGCCGGCCCGGCGGCGTAGACGGCACGGCCGGCGGCATCCCGGGGCAGGTCGGGTTCGCAGGCGTCCAGCCAGAAGCAGGCCACGCCCGCTGAACGGTAGTTGTCGCTGAGCCGCCGCCACAGTGCGGCGCGCGCACCGGAGTCGGTCGCGTCGTAGTACGCCATCGGGCGCATCGGCTCCTCGGCGCTGCGGGAGGGCCAGTGGCAGGTGAGCAGGCCGCCGCCGACGTCCCTCACGAGGGATCCGGCCGCGCGCAGCTCCTCGAAGGTGTCGCTGCCGGGCTCGACGGTGGGCCATACCGATACCGCGAGCTTCACCCCGAGGCCGGAGAGTTCCGCCGCCATCGCGGCGGGGTCGGGCCACTCGCTCGCCTCGAAGCGCCAGTCGCCCATCGCGGGCCAGTGGAAGAAGTCGCAGACGATGACCGACAGCGGCAGTCCGCGTTCCTTGTACTGCCGCGCCACGGCCAGGAGTTCGTCCTGGGTGCGGTAGCGCAGCTTGGACTGCCAGAAGCCGGACGCCCACTCGGGCAGGAGCGGCGGGCGTCCCGTGGCCAGGGTGTAGGCGTCCAGGATCTGGGCCGGCGTGTCCCCTGCGGTGATCCAGTAGTCGACCCGCCCGCCGGCGTCGGCCACCCACCGGGTGGTGTCGGTGCCCAGTTCGGCCCGGCCGGTGGCGGGGTTGTTCCACAGCAGCCCGTAGCCGCGCGAGGAGTGCAGGAAGGGGATGGCGGCGACCGTGTTGCCCTGGACGAGGTCGATCACGCAGCCCTTCTGGTCCAGAAGCCCGTGCAGATGCTGCCCGAGGCCGTGCAGCCGCTCACCGCCGTAGGCCTCGAAGTGCTGTTCCGTCCGGCCCCCCGCGGCATGGACGCGGGGGCCGGGATGGTGGGTGTACGGGGTCTTGTCGGCGAGCAGTTCACGGCCCGAGGCGGCGTGCAGGAACCTCAGTCGGCCGTCCGGCAGGGCTTCGACGGCCAGGCGGCCGTTGACCAGGCGGGCAGAGCCGTCCTCCGCGGCGGACAGGTCGGCGCGGGGTGAGGGCGGGGCGCTCTCCAGTGCGCCGGGGGCGTCGGGGGCGGGCGTCCCGGACGAGGCACGGACCCGGACCGCGTGCGGCCCCCAGGGCTCGATGCGGAGGATCTCTTGCGCGGTGTGCCGTTCCAGGCCGTCCGCGCTGATGTGGTAAGGCAAGTCGCCTCCTTTGTTCTTCTGGTGCCCGGCCCCGCATGGCGGACACGCGAGGCCGGGGTCGGTCAGCCGGCGGTCAGGAGGCGGTGCCGGTGACGGTGTCGCCGGACCTGGTCACGTGGTAGGTGACGGACGCCCCGCTCCAGAAGTCGAACGTCAGGGTGACGGTGGCGCCGTCGGTGAGCGTCTTGAGGTAGTCGGAGGTCAGCACGATCGCGCCGTTCGGGTAGTCCGGCGTGAACGTGGTGTTGAACTCCTGGTAGGGCGTCCATGAGTAGGGGCCGGCGGCGCTGCCGTCCGCGTACCGGGACTCCATGGTCGCCAGCACGTCGCCCTCGAACCGGGTGGGGATGGTCAGCGAGCCGGTCGTGCCGGTCGCGTCGGACTGCACCGGCAGGTCGTCGGTGATCACGTGGAATTTCCACGGCACTCCCTTGGAGAACCGCGCCTCGAAGGCCGCGTTCTCGCCGTACGCCCGGTCGCCCCCCAGCCGGGTGAGCAGCGAGGGGGTCAGCGTGAGCTGGTCGCCGGACACGGCGTAGTCCACGCCCTTGCGCAGCCGGGTGCCGCCCTGCCACAGGCCCCGGAACGACAGGCCGTTCAGGTTGAGGGTGACGGTGTGCGCGGCGACGGGCGTGGACTTGGGCAGGAAGACCTGGTCGGTGGACGCGGTGCCGGAGCGGGTGTGCCAGCTCGCCCTGATCAGCGCGGTCAGCTCGGGGTCGCGCCACTGGAGGGTGTTGCGGTCGAGGAACGAGCCGGCGTCCCACAGCGCGGTGGTGATGCCGTTGATCCGCGCCTCGTAGCCCAGATGCTCGAAGTACTTGAACGCCTCGCCCCGCTCGATCTGGTCGGGCTTGGTGTAGTCCGGGTAGGACAGCGTGCCGTACTCGCCCAGGTACACCGGGATGCCCTTGGCGACGAAGACGTCGTGCACCGCGGTGAAGTCGTCGATCAGGTCCTGCTGGGTCTGCTGGTTGTAGGTGGTGAAGCCGCTGTTGTTCACGCTGAACGGCCAGAAGCTGTAGTAGTGCACCGTCGCCCCGAGGTTCGGGTCGTGCAGTGCGGTGATCGTCGTATACAGCTCGCCCATCTTCTGCGGGGTCGGGCTGGTGTTCTGGTCGGGCAGCAGCAGAACGCGGGTGGCGTTGCGGCCGCCGGACTGCCGGACGACGGTGTGGAACGAGGTGTTCAGCTCGTCCATCGCCTGGGTCTTCTGCGCCTCGGTGGCGTCGTCGGTGAACTGCGGCTCGTTGACGCTCTCGAACAGCAGCTTGCGCGGCTCGTTCCTGAACGCGGCCGCGATCTGCCGCCAGGTCGCGTCGAACCGGGCGAGCACCGCGTCGTGGTCGGCGGTGGTGATGTTCTTGATCCACTGCCACGAGTCGTGGTGCACGTTCAGGTCCACGTACAGGCCGTCCTCGATGGCCCAGTCCACGACCTGTTTGACCCGCGCCATGTACGCCGGGTCGATCGTGTAGGGCGCGTTGGTGTCCTGGGCGTTGCTCCAGGTCACCGGGATCCGCACGCTGCGGAACCCGGCCGCCCGGACGGTGTCGAACATCGCCTTGGTGGTCAGCGGGTTGCCCCAGGACGTCTCGTTGGGGATGGCGTCCAGGGTGTTGCCCAGGTTCCAGCTCGGCTGCATCGCCGCCACCACGGCCTGCGCGCCGGTGGTGGCGTCCGCGGCCGCGGTGGCTTCCGCGCCGGTGGACGCGACGGTGTCGGCGAGGGCGGGGGCGCCGGGCAGGCCGACCGCGGTGATCAGGGCCAGCGGCAGGCTCACCAGCAGCCACGGCCGACGGCCGGCTTTCCTGGGGCGGGACGTTCCGGTCATGGTCGGTGCCTTTCGCTCGTCGGGTTCTCCTCGTGCACGCGGTCGCTGCGCACGGGTTCTTGGGGCGCCGGCATCGCGGCTCAGCCGGTCTGCTCGTAGTCGAACCAGTCGACGTGGACGGTCCCGGTGGCGGCGTAGACGCCGATGACGCGGCCGGTGAAGCCGCCGGCCACCTCGGTGGACAGGTAGCGGCCGTCCAGCGCGGCCAACGCGGTGACCGTGCCGTCCGGCTCCTCGAAGCCGAGCGTGACCAGGTCCGGGCCGCTGCCCGGGTCGTCCGGCGCCGGGATGGTGACGTCCACCCGCAGCACCACCGCTCCGGCCGGTGCGGGCCGGGACGCGACCACCTGGCTCACCGAACTGAGGCGGACGACCAGGCGTACCTCGCCACCGGCGACCTCCACCTCGTAGTGGTGCCGTTCGTCCATGCGCACCGCCAGGCCCCCGGCGCCCTCGCTCGCGTCGAGCAGTGCCCTGACCCGGCAGGTGTGGTGCTGCTGGCGCCGGCCGACGAACACCACGTCCGGGTCGTCCATGGACGCACCCCGGGCCCGCAGGGTCAGCCACCCCGGGCGCTCGCCTGTGGTGATCAGATCGGCCGGGCGGTCGCGCAACGAGACCCACTGCGGGGCGAGCCGTTCGTCGTCGAAGTCGTCGCGCACCGCCACCGTGGGCGCGGGGTGCAGCGGCCAGCCGGGGGCGGGCAGCTCCAGGTCGGGTGAGCCGGCCACCGGCCAGCCGTCCTCGTTCCAGACGACCGGGGCGAGGAAGGTCTCACGGCCGAGCACGTGCCAGCCGGGGGTGCCGCCGTTCGGACGGACGCCGAGCAGCACCAGCCACCAGGAGCCGTCCGGGCCCTGCACCAGGTCGGCGTGGCCGGTGTTCTGCACCGGGTGCTCGTGGCCGCGGTGGGTGAGGATCGGATTGTGCGGGCACGGCTCGAACGGGCCGTTCGGGGAGGTGCCACGGGCGATGGACACGGCGTGTGCACGCTCAGTGCCGCCCTCGGCGATCATCAGGTACCAGTACTCGCCGATGCGGTACAGGTGCGGGGCCTCGGGGTAGCGGGCGCCGGGGGTACCGGACCAGACGTCCTCGGTCTCGCCGGTCACTTTGCCGGTGGCCGGGTCGAGTTGGACCTGCTGGACGCCGGCGCAGGTGCACCAGCAGGTGCCGTCCTCGTCCCAGGCGATGTCCGGGTCGATGCGCGGCACGTCCGGCAGCCGGACGGGGTCGGACCAGGGGCCGGCCGGGTCGGTCGCGGTGACCAGCAGGTTCCCGTAGCCGCTGACGTTGGTGACGATCAGGTGGAAGCGGCCGTCGTGGTGGCGCAGGGTGGGCGCGTAGATGCCGGTGGAGGACGGTGAGTCCAACGGCAGGGCCAGTTGTCCGGGCCGGTCCAGCACGTTGCCGATCTGCGTCCAGTTCACCAGGTCGAGGCTGTGGAAGATCGGCACGCCGGGGAAGTACTCGAAGCTGGAGCACGCGAGGTAGTAGTCGTCGCCGACGCGGCACACCGTCGGGTCGGGGTGGAACCCGGGGACGATCGGGTTGCTGACGGTGGCGGTCGCCTGGTGCTGGTCGGGCACTCGTGTTCCTCTCCAGGGCCGCCGGCCCTGTTCTGGTGGGCTTTCGGTGTCTTTCGGTGTGGGGGCGGCCCGGTGACGTACCGGGCCGCCCGGCGGGGTCCGGCCGACTGCCGTCAGCCGAACGTCCACTGCTGGTTGCTCTGGTTCGAGCCGCAGGCCCAGAGCTGCACCTTGGTTCCGCTCGCGGTGCCGTACCCGTTGACGTCCAGGCACAGCCCTGTCCGCACGTTGGTGACCGTGCCGTTGGGGTTGACGTTCCACTGCTGGTTGGCGCCGCCGTTGCACTGCCAGATCACGGCGGCGGTGCCGTTCGCCGTGCCGTTGCCGAAGTCGTCCAGGCACATCGGGGCGGAGGTGCCGGCGTAGAGGCGGAACTCCTTGGCGGAGGTGCGCGTCAGGGTCTGGGCCGTACCGCCGTTGCAGTCCCAGATCTGGGCCTGGGTGCCGGCCGCGGTGCTGCCGTTGTCGATGTCCAGGCACTTGCCCGCGCCGACCGCGTGCAGCGCGCCGGTGGCGGCGCCGGTGTCGCCGCCGCTGCTCGGGTGCATCTGCACCACGACCACCGAGTACGCGGGGACGGTCTGGGTGGTGGCGGTGCCGCTGGTGGACGAGGTGATCGAGGTGCCGTTCTTCTGGTAGCTGTACACGGTCGGAGCGGCCGAGGACGGGGTGAACCCGTTGTAGGACAGGGACACCGTGGTGGCGTTGTCCGGGTCCTTGTTGATCAGCATCACGTTCACGTCGCCGTTGCCGCGGTGGACCGCGTGCGCGGAGATCAGCGGGGTGGAGCTGCCGGTCTTGATCAGCGAGTCGCCCGACTGGGCCAGCTTGCTGATCATCGAGATGCCGTAGTAGGGCGCGAACGGGGTGTCCAGCGGCGGCTCGCAGGACGGGCCGCTGGCCAGCACTCCCCCTTCGTCGTAGTCGGTGGCACCGTCCACCGTGGTCACGTGGGAGCAGTCGGTGCCGTTGTGCATGGCCCAGTAGTCGACGGTGAAGGCGCCGTTCTCCGCCCAGGTCAGCATCTGGTCCGGCGCGAACAGCCCGTTCGGCGCGGTGTCCTTGTACTTGTCGACGTTCGTCTCCGTGATGGCGATGCCCACGTTGGGTGCGTTGCCGCCGGCGTACTGGTTGATCAGCGACCGCACCGTGCCTGCCATGGACGGCACGGCGGTCTGCGGCTTGGCCAGCAGATCGGCTTCGCCGGTGCTGGTCGGGTAGTCGTGCACGATGACGAAGTCGATCTTCGGACCGGCGATCGACAGGACCGTGTGGTTCCAGTCCTGGGTGTCGCCGGGGCCGGTGATGCCGTCCGGCCAGCTGCCGGGTGTGGTGAGCACCGCCCCGATCTTGATGCCGGGGTCGACGGCCTTCATCGCCGAGACGAACTGCAGGAGGTTGGTGGCGTAGGTGGTGGCGCTGTGGCTGGAGTGCTTGTCCGTCTCCCACTGCGCGCCGTATTCGCCGTTGCCGGGGATCTCGTTGCCGATCTCCCAGTACTTGACGCCGTAGCCCTTGGTGACATTGGCGTACCGCACCCAGTCCGCCGCCTCCTGCGGCGTGCCCGACCCGTAGTCCGCGGTGATGATCGGCTGCGTGCCCGCGGCCCGGACGGTGCCCATGAACGTGTCGAAGTCGGTGTTCGGGGCGACGTAGTTGCCGTCGGCGGTGTTGGTCTGCCAGTGGTAGACGTCGGCGTAACTGCCGCCCGGGTAGCGGAACATTCCGATGCCTGCGTTCTTGAGCAGGCCGGGGATGGCAGGGCCGTTCATGTCGGCGTCGTAGACCTGGGTGTTCAGGCCGGGGGTGGTGGACGAGTAGTTCGCCAGCCAGTGGCTGGTGTCGACGGTCACCGTCGCGGAGGTGGCGGCGGCGGCCGGGGCGGCGGCGCTGAACGTGCCGGCCGACAGCGCGGCGGCGGTGAGTGCGGAGGCGGCGGCCAGGGCGAACAGGCGTTCGCGCCCGGCGCGGAGGAACCGTTTCACGAAACCCTCCATCGGGTCGGGTTCGGGCAGGGACGTGGTGCTCCCGTCTGCGGAACGGCGGGCTTCCCGCCGTGCGATCGGGCACGGCAGGCAGGGGTGGAACCGTGGCCGCGGGTCAGCTCATGCGCAGCAGGACGGCCGACGGGGCCGCGGGCAGCGTCAGCGTGAGTTCCGCCGCACCGGGGTCCCATGCGGTGGTGACGGGGCCGGCGGCGGGGAAGACCGGCGTCGCCACTGCCGGGGCGCCCCTCAGGTGCGGCAGGTGCAGGGCGGTTGTCGGGTCGGCACCGGGGCGGCGCCAAGCGGTCAGATAGGTGGTGGTCGCGGTGCGCAGGCCCACCGCGACCCAGGGGTCGTCCCAGGCCGGCAGGCCCAGCGGCCACAGCGGCAGCGCGCCGGGCAGGTCGGCGCGCAGGTCGCGGTAGACCGCGACGGCCTCGTGCACCAGGGCGCGGGCCTGCGGGCTCAGGCCCGCCAGCGGCCCGGACAGATGGATCCGCCCGAGCAGCGCGCTCACCAGGGTGAAGGCGACTTCGTCCGGGGTGTCCTCGGGTTGCGGGTAGGCCCACACCGCGCCCTGCTCCGGGGTGACGGCGGTCGGCGCGGCGGCGGCGATCGGCGCGTAGCGCAGAAGGTTCTGCTGGTCGCTGGTGGACAGCAGCTGCATCCGGGACAGCAGCGCATGGTCCGCCCGCATGCCGCCGGACGCGCAGTTCTCCAGCACCAGGTGCGGGTGCCGGTCCAGGACGCCCTCCAGCCAGGCCAGGTGCGCTCGGTGGTGGCCGAGCGCACCGGCCGCCGGGACCTCGGCGGGGTGGCCGCTGGTTCCCGAACCGGCGTCGATGTTGTGATCCAGCTTCAGGTAGCCCACACCCCACTCACCCACCAGGCGGTCCACCACCGCGTCCAGGTGCGCGCGGGCCGCCGGGTGCCGCAGGTCGAGCTGGTACCGCCCGGTCTCCATCACCCGCACACCGTCCCGCCGGAAGAAGGCCCCGTCCGGCAGCGCCGTGGCGATCGGACTGCGTACCCCGACCACCTCCGGTTCCAGCCACAGGCCGGGCACCATGCCGCGCTCGCGGATCCGGTCCAGCACCTCGTGGATGCCGCGCGGACCGGGGAAACGGGTGGTGGACGGCTGCCATGCGCCGACGCTGTCCCACCAGCCGGCGCTGTCGTCGTACCAGCCGGCGTCGATGACGAAGTACTCCGCGCCGGCGTCTGCGGCGGCGTCCACCAGCGGCAGCAGCTTCGCCGTGGTCGGGTCGCCCATCAGGCAGTTCATGTAGTCGTTGAAGATCACCGGAAGCGTCGTGTGGTCGGGGTGCGGCCGGCGGGACGCGCGGCGGTAGGTGGTCATGGCGCCGAACGCGTCGTCCAGCCGGTCACCGAACGCCACCGAGACCGGCACCGTGCGGAACTCTCCGCCTGGCTCCAGCGGGTGCCGCCAGCCGTGGTCGGTGTCGGTGGGGCCGGACAGCGCCAGGTAGGCGGCGCCGTGGCGTTCGCCGAGCTCCCAGCGCCGGCCGCCGCCGTTGTGCTCGACCTGCCACACCCAGGCCCGGCCGGACGCCCGGTCGGACAACGCACCCATCGGCAGGTGTCCGCAGCTGGACCAGGTGCCCTGCCCTGCCATGGCGAACGAGCCTTTGCCGTACCCGTATTCGACCCGTCCGCCGAGCCGGGGCAGCGCCGCCCGCAGCGGCCGGCGTTGCCAGCGGAACTCGGCGAGCCAGTCGTTCCCGGCCCACCACACGTCGGCGGTGTCCAGGCCGATGTCGGTGATGCCGCCGAGGGTCAGCGAGGTCACCGACTCGAGGTGCAGGGTGTCGGTGCCTTCGTTGCGCAGCGTCACCTCGGCGCGCAGGGCCGGTACGCCGTCCGGCGACCGGTACACCGCCTCGGCGGCCAGCCCGGTCTCCGGGTCGTGCAGCTCGACGGTGAGCACATGCCAGGCGCCCTCGCGGGTGATGTGGTGTGCGCGGTGCAGCAGCCGCGTGCCGAGGGTGCTGTCCACCAGGCGGTGGCTGGACCAGTGCCGGCCGTGGCCGGCGGCGGTGACCTCGACCGGCGGCAGGGCGGCGTCCCAGGCGGGGGCGCCGGGTGAGCCCAGGCCCAGCCGGGTGCTGCCGTCGGCGCTTATGCGCAGGTCGAGCCGCAGGGCGTCGTGGCCCCAGCTGAGGGTCGCGTGAGCCGTCGTGGCGGTCACAGTGCCGCCTCCGCCCCGGCGTCCGGCGCGGCGCGGCCTGTCTGCTGCGGCCGTTGCAGGCTCACTGGCCGGTCCCGACCTTGTCCAGGACGTTCGTGGTCATCCAGGCCCTCAGGCGGTCGCCGCTGCTCGCCTTCCATCGGGAGACGGCGGCCTGGACGTCCGAGACCTTCTTCTTGCCGTGGTAGCAGTCCTTGATGGTGTCCTCCACCGACTGCGCCGCGGCGGCGGTCGCCAGCGACTGCGACAGGCTGATGTTCACGTTCCAGAACAGCGGCTTGTAGCCGTACTTCACGTTCGCCGCCGCCCAGGCGGTGTAGTCCTTGGTGACGGTGTCGGCGCCCTGGTTGCTGATCACGGACGCGGGCGCGGCCAGGAAGGGGTAGGTGGTCGCCTGGACGTCCTTCTGGCCCTCTTTGGTCGCCGTCGGCACCCCGTTGTCCATCGTGTAGTGGACGCCCTCGACACCGTAGTTGACCATGGTGTATTCGCGCGTGCCGTAGGGCGCCGCCAAGTAGTCGGCCACCGACAGCAGTTCCTCGATCTGGGCCGGCTTCAGGCGCTTGTTCAGGTAGCTGATCATGCTGGCGGAAGGCCCCAGGAAGATGCTCGGGGTGCTCTTGCCGTCGGCGGCGAAGACGTCGAAGGAGCCGCGGCGGTAGTTCTTGTCCGCGGCGAGGCCGGACTGGTGGTCGGCCAGGTTCCACGCGCCGAGGCCGCCGCCGGCGATCAGCGCCTTCCCCGCGTAGAACCGGGTGCCCTGGCCGGCGTTGTTCCCCGCCAGGCCGTCGGGGTGCATGAAGCCGGACTTCGCCAGGCGGTAGTGCCAGTCCATGGCCTCCAGGAACTGCGGCAGTTCGTACTTGTGGACGAGCTTGCCGTCGGCCAGCTTCCACTGCGCCGGCACGTCCCAGAAGAGCGAGAGATAGGTCCACACGTCGTCGAACGCCCACACACCGCGCTTGGCGTCGGTCAGCTCCTTGCCCAGGTTCCACATGTCGTCGGCGGACGTGACCTGGTCGGCGGTGATCCCCTTCGCCTCCAGGATGTCCCGGCGGTAGAAGATGGCGCCGGCCAGCGCGAAGTTGGTGGAGAAGCAGGGTATGCCGTAGAGCTTGTCGCCCCATGCGCAGGTCTGCCAGGCGCCGGTGGGCAGGGCCGCCAGGTTCGGGTACTTCCTGATCTTGTCGCCGGCCAGGTAGGGCGTCAGGTCCGCGAGCTGGGTCCCGGCCAGTTCGCCGGTGTTGAAGGCGTTGTTCCACCAGGCCGGCAGCTGGATCCAGTCGGGCAGGCGGCGCGCGGCGGCCATGGTGGGAACGACGGTGTTGTAGTTGTTGCCGTCGGCCGGCTTGACGGTCAGGTCGACACCCAGGGCCTTGCTCATGGCCCGGTAGAAGGAGTTCCCCGCGGCGGGGATGGTCCCCCACAGCGGCGTGACCGCGGTATAGCTGCCGCCCTTGCCCGGCACGCCGGAGACCGTCGCGACCTGGTCGGTGGGGTAGTTCAGGAACGCCGGGTCGGTGGCCGCCCCGTTGCCGCCGCCCGACACGGACGGGATGTCCGGCTTCACGGCCGTACTGGGCACGTAGGCCGGCAGCGCCGCCTTCAAGCCGGTCCTGGTGTTCGCCCCGGTCTTCCGGTGCGAGCCGCCGCCGCAGGCGGACAGCAGCGGGGCGGTCGCGGCGGCTCCCGCGACGGACGCGGCCGCGCTGACGAAGGTTCTGCGATTCAGCTGACTGCTCATGTGGAAGCGGCCCTTCCCCTGTGAGGTGTCGAAGCGCTTAGACGATTGGCGGCGACCGTATCGACCGTTCTCCTGCCAGACAAGAGGAGAAACAAAAGCAATCTCCCGTTACTGCTTTCGCTGACGGCCCGAAGAGGTCCCGGAGCAGCGTCGATGCGCTTCACCTTCGTTCCGTCCCGATTGCCAGGGGTCAGCGGCACTCGCCGACCAGGGCGAGCAGGTGATCCGGGCCGGGTGAGGCGAACGACATCGGGGGCCGCTGCAGGAAAGTTTCGCGCCCACAGACGGAGAGGAGCTAATATGATCGCTGTCGGTCGCTCGGCCGGCCATGGGGTGTGGCGAGGACGTGAAAGGTCGGAAGGCGGCTTTGGCTCAGGACACAGCGGAAGGGCTGGCGGACGGTGGCGAACACCCCGGGGGTGACCCCTCCCGGCCGGTGACGATCGCGTACATCGCCGAGTCGGCGGGCGTGTCGGTTCCGACCGTCTCCAAGGTGCTCAACGGCAAGTCGGGGGTGTCGCCCGGCACCCGCGCCCGCGTCGAGGAGCTGATCGACCGGTACGGCTACCGCAAGCTCTCGGGCGCGAACCGGAACAACGTGGTGGAGCTGGTGTTCCGCGAGCTGGAGAGCATGTGGGCCGTGGAGATCATCCGGGGCGTGGAGCGGGTCGCCAGAAGGCACCGCGTGGGACTGATGGTCTCGCGCTTCGGCCTGCACGACTCACCGGCTCCGACCTGGGACGACACCGTGGCCCGCCGCCCGAACTGCGTGCTGTCGGTGGCGCAGCTGTCCGAGGCCGAGCGCGAGCAGCTCCAGGCGAAGGGCATTCCGTTCGTCGTCTTCGATCCGACCCGTGAACTGCCGGACGACGTCCCCTTCGTCGGCGCCACCAACTGGTCCGGCGGCCGGGCCGCGACCCGCCACCTGACCGAGTTGGGCCATCGGCGGATCGCGATGATCAGCGGACCGCAGGACGTGCTGTGCTGCGCTGCCCGGCTGGACGGCTACCGCTCCGCGTTGCAGGCGGCCGGCCTGCCGTTCGATCCGGACCTGGTGGTCCACGCCGATCTCACCCGGGAGGACGGCTGTATCGCGGCGCGCGACCTGCTGGCCCGGCCGGACCGCCCCACCGCGGTCTTCGCCGCGAACGACCCGCTGGCGCTCGGGGTGTACCAGGCCGCGCGCGAGGCCGGCCTGCGCATCCCGGAGGACCTGAGCGTGGTCGGTTTCGACGATCTGCCGGCGGTCTCCTGGGTGGACCCGCCGTTGACCACCGTCCACCAGCCGCTGACCGAGATGGCCATCGCGGCGACCGAGCTCGCCCTGACCCTCGGCCGCGGTGAGCAGGCGCCCCAGACCGGGCTGGAGATCGCAACGACGCTCACCGTACGGGAGAGCACCGCGCCGCCGAAGAGCTGACGGTTCGCCCCCCGGACCGGGGGGCCGGTCCCTGGACCGCGTCGTCCGACCGGGTGAACGTCTCGCGTTCCGGCATTTCCTGGACGCCCGCCCGGGTGGACGGCCTTCCCGGCCCGCCGGATCGGCGGGCCGGGAAGGCCGCATGAGGCGGAGCGCTACGGTGCACCCGCCGCCGCGCCGGCCGCGATCAGCTGCCGGTTGATGTCGCGGACCGGTCCGGGTTCGACCTTCAGGACCGCGCGGTCGTAGGTCACCAGCCCGTTCAACTCGCCCTCGACATCGCTGATCTGGGTGTACACCGAACCGGAGATGCCGGCTGCCGCGCCCGCCAGCAGCTGGCTGGTGTTGGCGACGTACGCCTTGGTCAGCTCCTCGATGGTGGGCACGTCACCGTAGTTCTGGCCGCCGGAGACGCCCAGGATGTGGCCGGGGATCGTCAGCGAGTAGCCGCCGTGCTCACCGTCCACGGCCGCCCGTGTCGCGTCGGGGGACGGCGCGGCCGGACCGTGGTAGAGGTGGTGGTCGATCAGGTCGCCGCGCCCCGAGTCGCCCTTGGAGGCGCAGCAGTTGACGCCCGATGCGGGGTCGACCAGGCGGCTGGGGTCCTGCTGCTTGACCGCGTCGGCGAGCGCGCCCGTGGCCTCCTTGGTCTTCTCGCCCCAGCCCTCGTTGGTCATCGTCCAGATCACGACGGAGGGGCTGCTGATGTGCTGGTCGACGATCTCGTGGACCTGGTCGGTGAAGGCCTGGTCGCTGGCCGCGGTGGCCGTCGGCCCGGCGTTGCGGCTGGGCATGTCCTGCCAGACCATCAGGCCCAGCCGGTCGGCCCAGTAGTACCAGCGCGCGGGTTCGACCTTGATGTGCTTGCGCACCGCGTTGAAGCCGAGCTGCTTGTGCACCTCCAGGTCGGACCTGAGGGCCGCGTCGGTGGGCGCGGTGTAGATGCCGTCGGGCCAGAAGCCCTGGTCGAGGGTGGCCAGGACGAAGGTCGGCCTGCCGTTCAGCTCGATCTTGTTGACGCCGCCGACGTCGGCCACGGCGATCGACCGCATGCCGAAGTAGGAACCCACCTCGTCGTGCGAACGGCCGCTGCTGAGCGTGACCTTGAGGTCGTACAGGTAGGGGTGGTCGGGGCTCCACAGCTCGGGGTGCGGGACCTTGAGCCGCAGTTTCGTGCCGGCCGTGCCGGTGACCGTGCCGACGGGTGTGCGGCCCGCGTAGGCGGTGGCGGTCACCCGGGCGGAGGCGGGGGTGCCGGCGGCCGGGCGTACGGTGACGGCGAGTGACTCGTCGGCGAGGTCAGGGGTCAGCACCAGCGAGTCGATGCTCGCCTCGGGGACCGGCTCGAGCCAGACGGTCTGCCAGATGCCGGAGGTGGGGGTGTACCAGATGCCGCTGGGGTCGCGGGACTGCTTGCCCGTCGGCGTCTGGTCGTCGGTGGTGTCCTTGACCTTCAGCAGCAGCGTCTGCGGTCCGCGTCCCTTGAGGGCGTCGGTGACGTCCGCGGTGAAGGCCTCGTAGCCGCCGACGTGGTGGGCGACCTGGCGGCCGTTGACGTACACCCACGTCTCGTAGTCCACCGCCCCGAAGTTCAGCCGCAGCCGGTTGTCGGAGCCGACCTGCCAGGTGCGCGGGACGGTGAAGCTGCGCTGGTAGAGCGACCAGTCGTGGTGCTCGGCGACGCCGGACAGCGGCGCCTCCATCGGGTAGGGCACGAGGATGGAGCCGCTCAGCTTGCCCGCGGGCAGCGCCGCGTTCTCATCCGTGGCCTGGAACTGCCAGGTCCCGTTGAGGTTCTGCCACCGGTCGCGGGTCAACTGGGGCCGCGGGTAGTCGGGAAGGGCGTTGGCGGGGCTGACGTCCTTGGCCCACTTGGTGGCGAAGTACCAGGTGGAGTTGTTGGTCGCCAGGCCCGAGAGCAGCGGCACCTCCCCCGCGGCCGTGGTCAGGTCGCCCTGCCCGTCGTAGCTGACCCGCACCTTCGACTTCAACGCAGCGGGGGTGTCGGACTCCCCGGCGGTCAGCAGCAGTTGGGAGGCGTCGGCGGGGTTCACCGCCACCGTCGGCGTCCAGCGGTTGCTGCCGGCGATCACCGCCAGGTGCTTGCCGATGTCCTGCGGCAGCGCGGTGACCGCGCCGGGCAGTTGCAGGGTCGCGGTCCGGCCCGAGGTGTCGACGGCGGCGTCGACGGTGGGCGGGGTGAAGCCGGCGGGCAGGTGCAGGGCGGAGTCGGGTATCGCCTGCCGGGTGATCCCCGGGCCCGACCACTCGGTGGTGATGTACGCCCCGCCGTTGCCCTGGTTGTAGTCGAAGGCCAGGGTGTGCGCGCCCGCGGTCAGCGTGATCGGCTCCGACGTCGTCTGCACGTCCCAGTCGGTCGTCCAGTGGTCGATGACGCTCGACCCGTCGAGCGACATGCGGAAGCCGTTGTCGCCCTTGATGTAGAAGGTGTACGTCCCGCCGGCCGGCACGTCGAGCTGTCCGGTCCAGTGGACGGCGACGTTCAGGGTGGAGCCGGCGTTGTCGCGCAGCGACGGGAGCAGGTCGGGGACGTTCAGGGACGGTTCGACGCCGGTGCTGCTGTAGGTGGCGAAGTCCAGTGAGGTGGCGTCGGTGCTGAGGTAGTAGTCGGCGCGCAGCCCCTGCGGGGTGTCGGCTGCCGCGGTGGCGTCCTGCGGCGCCTGGAGGGCGCCGGCGGTCGCCGGGGTGATCAGTGCCGCGCCCAACAGCAGGGTGACGAGGGCGGCCAGTCGGCGTCGTTTCGGTAGTCGGATCCTGCCTGATCTCACTGCGGATTCCCCTTCCGTGGGAATACTCGGCGGCCAGGAGCCGCGGAGGTGCGTGCCTCCGCCATCTTTCTAACGTTGGAAAACTCGGCCGGATGAATGAAACCAGGGCTGCGGAGCCAGGTCCAGCCCGAGGCCGAGATCCGTTGTGTGGCAGGCGGGGGCGGTGGGGCGGTCAGGGCGTGATCGAGACGACCGCGGTCGCCGGAACCGGCACTGACGGTGAAGCCGAGTGCCCCCGCCTCACCTGCGTGGGCACGTGCCGCCCGGGGCCCCGAGGATGTAACGTCACGGATGCCGAGGGAAGGAAGTCCGTGGGCGCCAGTCTCAAAGACGTCGCGCAGCTGGCCGGCGTGTCCGTCAAGACGGTGTCCAACGTGGTCAACAACCGTCCGCACGTCACTCCTGCGATGCGCGAGCGCGTGCAGCGGGCGGTCGACGCCCTGGACTACCGGCCGAACCTGACGGCCCGCCATCTGCGCAAGGGGCGGACCGGCATCATCGCGCTGGCCGTCCCCGAACTGGGCAACCCCTATTTCGCCGAACTCGCCGGGGCGGTGGTCGACGCCGCCGCACGCTTCGACTACACGGTGCTGCTCGACCACACCGCGGGCCGCCGCGAGCAGGAGGTCCTGGTCACGCAGGGGTTCAGGGCGCACGTCATCGACGGCCTGATCCTCAGCCCGATCGAGCTGGAGACCGCCGACCTGCTCGGCCGCCGCGACGACGCTCCGCTGGTGCTGCTGGGCGAGCGCGAGTACGACGCCCCCTACGACCAGATCGCCATCGACAACGTCGCCGCCGCCCGCACCGCGGTACGCCACCTCACCGGGCTCGGCCGGCAGCGGATCGCCTTCCTCGGTGCCCGCCGCGAACTGGCCAGGCAGCCCGCCCACCTGCGGCTGCGCGGCTGGCGCGAGGAGCTGACCGCGGCCGGCCTGCCGCACGACGACTCACTGGTCGCCGCCACCGACGGCTACGGCCGGTGGGACGGCGCCGCCGCGATGAACGCCCTGCTCAACCAGGGCGCGCAGCCGGACGCCGTCTTCGCCTACAACGACCTGATGGCACTCGGCGCGATGCGGGCGCTCGGCGAGCGCGGGCTGCGGGTGCCGCAGGACGTGTCGGTGGTCGGCTTCGACGACATCGAGGACGGCCGCTTCGGCGCGGTCACCCTCACCACGGTCTCGCCCGACAAGCAGGCCATCGCCCGGCTCGCCGTCGAACGGGTGGTCGCCCGGCTGACCGGCGACCCGCAGGTCGAGCCCGAGCGCATCCAGCCCGGCTACCGGCTCGTCGCCCGGGAGTCCACCGCCCCTCCCCCGGCGTGAGCAGCCGCCCGTTCATGGACGGGCACCACCCGCACTCGACGATCTCCCGGTCAGCTGGACTCGCGCATCACCAGCTTGCACGGCACGGTCCTGACCCCCGGGGTGGCGGTGCCGTCGATCGCTTCGAGCAGGCGCAGGGCGGCGACCCGGCCGATCTCGCCGAGGTTCATGTCGATCGTGGTCAGCGGCGGGCGGGCGGCCAGCGCCATGGTGTCCCAGTTGTCGTAGCCGACCACGGCGATGTCGTCGGGGACGCGGTGGCCGTCCTCGCGCAGGGTGTCGGCGACACCGCGGGCGATCTGGTCGTTGCCGCAGAAGAAGGCGTCGGTGTCCGGTGCGGTACGCAGCACGGCACGGGCCGCGCGGCGGCCCCACGCCTCGCTCCAGTCACCGAACTGGACCCGGTCGCCGCACAGTTCGAGGCCGGCTTGGGCCAGCAGGTCCTCGGTCAGCCGGGCGCGGTGCTGGGCCGCCGCGTGGTGGGCGGGCCCGGTGATGTGGGCGATGCGGCGGCGGCCCGAGCTGATCAGGTGCTCCACCGCGAGCCGGGCGCCGCCCTCGTCGTCCGAGGCCACCGACATGTCCGCCGGGTCGGTCGAGGGCGACAGCGCGTAGACGGTGGGGACACCGCCGAGGCCGGCCAGCGGGGCGCGCGGGTCGGTGCGGCGGCCGGTGACGATGATGCCGTCCACCCGGCGGCCGAGCAGCGTCTGCACGTAGTGGCGTTCGCGGATCGCGTCGCCGCGGGTGTCGCAGAGCAGGACGGAGATCTTGCCGGCGCCCAGCGCGTCCTCCGCGCCGAGCAGCACGGGCGTGCTGAACCGCCCGATGCCGTCGGTGGTGATCAGACCGACCGTCCAGCTGCGGCCCGCGAGCAGGCTGCGGGCCTGCTCGTTGGGCTGGAAGTCCAGCCGCTGGGCCGCGTCCAGGACCCGCTGGCGCGTCTCGGGCCGCATGCGGCCGTTGCCGCTGAGCGCCTTGGACGCGGTGCCCACGCTCACCCCGGCCAGGTCGGCCACATCGGTGAGCGTCACACGGGCGGCGGGGTGACGGCGATCCGTCTCTGTCATGGACAATCCTTTGTTCAATCACACTGCGACTACCATCCTGCCAGGCTGCCCGCCTGCGGATGTGGTCAGTCCTTGACGGCGCCGGCGGTGACCCCTGCGGCGACGTAGCGCTGGGCGAGCACCAGCAGGACGGCGGCGGGGATGGACGCGATCACGGCGGTGGCCATGATGGCGTTCCACTCCTGGTTGTTGTTGCCGATGTACTTGTAGATGCCCAGCGTGATGGGGCGCATGTCGCCGCCCGCGTCGAGGGTGTTGGCGAAGACGAAGTCCGACCAGGCCCACAGGAAGCTGAACAGCGACACCGTCACCACCGCGTTGCGCGAGACCGGCAGCACGATCGCGGTGAAGGTGCGCCACAGGTTCGCGCCGTCCACCTTGGCCGCCGACAGCAGTTCGTCGGGGATGCCGGACATGAAGGCCGCGAAGATCATCACCCCGAAGGGCACCGCGATGGTGGAGTCCGCCACGACCAGGCCCCACCAGGTGTTCATGATGCCGAGGTTGAGGAAGATGCCGTAGAAGCCCATGGCCATCACGATGCCCGGGACCATCTGGGCGATCAGCAGCAGCAGGCCGAGCAGCCCCGCGCCGCGCGGGCGCAGCTTGGCCAGCGCGTAGCCGGCCGGTGCGGACAGCACCAGGGTCAGCGTGACGGTGCCGAGGCCGATCAGCAGGCTCACCCACAGGTAGGGCAGCTGGTCGTCGAGTACGGCCCGGTAGCCGGTGAAGGTGGGGTGCAGCGGGAGGAGGTCGGGCGGGGACTTGCGCATGTCCTGCTGCGGGGTCAGGGACACGTTGATCATCCAGTAGACCGGGAAGAGCATGACCGCGGTCAGCACGATGCCGATGACGGTGTTGCGGCGGGAGCGGAGGACGCGGGAGGTCATGCCGGCTGGCTCCTCTGGAGTCGGATGTAGAACAGGCCGAAGGCCAGCGCGATGAGGATCAGGATGTTGCCGACGGCGGCGCCGGGTCCGAAGTCGGGCAGCAGCGAGCCGAAGCCGTAGCGGTAGGACCAGGTGGACAGCGTCGTGGAGGAGTCGCCGGGACCGCCCCTGGTCATGATCCAGATGAGGTCGAAGACCTTGAGGGTGTAGATCAGTCCGAGCAGCACGGTGATCGCGGAGACCGGCCGCAGCAGCGGGAAGGTGATCCGCCGGAACTGCTGCCAGCCGGTCGCGCCGTCCAGCGACGCCGCCTCGTACAGCTCGGCGGGGATGTTCTGCAGCCCGCTGTAGAGGATGACCAGGTTGAACGGGATGCCGATCCAGATGTTCGCGATGATCACCGAGGTCAGCGCCCAGTGCGGCGAGGTCAGCCAGTCCACCTTGCCGACACCCACCAGGTGCAGCCCGTAGTTGACCACGCCGGACTCGCTGTTGAACATCCACGACCACGTCGAGGCCGACACGATCAGCGGCAGCAGCCACGGGATCAGGAACAGCGCGCGCAGCGTCGGTGCGAGCCGGAACCCGCGGTGGAAGAACACCGCGAGCGCCAGCCCGAGTACGTACTGGAAGAGGATCGACACCAGGGTGAAGACCATCGTGTTGCGCAGCGCGGTGGAGAAGGTCGGGTTGTCGATCACCTGCCGGAAGTTGTCCCAGCCGGAGAAGGGCGCACCGCCCTGGACGAACGACCGCACCGTGTAGTGGCGCAGCGAGAGGTCCACGTTGCGGTACAGCGGGTAGGCGTAGAAGGCCCCCAGATACACCACGACAGGCAGCAGGAAGGCCCAGGCGGCCAGTTGCGAGCCCCGCGGCACCCATCGGCTGCGGCGGGAGGGTGCCGGCGGGGGGTCGGCGTGCTCCGACGGCGCCCGCGAGGTGGCCGCGGACCGGTGCAGGTCGTCGGCGTGGGCGGTGGACATGCGGGGCTCCTTGGTCGGTACGGTGCGGAAACGGGCCTTACGGGCGGGCGTCGGTCAGGACTGGTGCGAGGCGACGCCCTTCTGGGCCGCCTCCATCGCGGACTGCGGGCTCTTGCCGCCGGACAGGGCGCCCTGCACGGCGGTCCACATCTGCTCGGAGATCACCGGGTACTTGGTGCCCAGGCCGCCGCTGGTCCGCCCGCGCGCCGCCGCGATCGCGGAGACCCACGGCTTGAGCGCCGGGTTCTGCTGGACCTGCTGGTCCTGGACCGCGGAGACCGGGGCGATGTAGGAGAGCGTGGTGTCGGTGGACAGGAAGTTGGTGTTGCTGGTCAGGCACTCCATGATCTTCTTGTCCACGGCGTAGCGCGAGGTGTCCTTCTGCACCGGTACGGTCACGAACTCGCCGCCCGTCGGGACGGGTGCGGAACCGCCGTTCTGGCCGGGGATGGTGATGATCCCGTAGTCGAAGCCGGCCTTCTCGGCGTTCGCCAGCTGCCAGGTGCCGTTCTCACCGAAGGCGTACTGGCCGGTGGCGAACTCCTGCCAGCTGGTCGTCTGGGTGTTGCTCAGCACGTCGTTGGGCGCCAGGCCCTGCGAGACCCAGTCCTTCCACAGCGTCAGTGCCGCGACGCCCTGGGGGCTGTCGAGCTTGTTCAGGTCGCCGCCGGCGCCCCAGAACCAGGGCAGGAACTGGAAGCTGCCCTCCTCGGTGCCGATCGCCCCGAAGGTGATGCCCTTCTTGCCCGCCGCCTTGGCCTTCTTCAGCGCCGCGGTCAGCGACGCCCAGTCCTTGACCGACGCCGGGTCGATGCCCGCCTGGGTGAGGATCGTCTTGTTGTAGTAGAGCGCGAGGGTGTTGGCGCCGATCGGGATGCCGTACGCCGCCCCGTCGGTGGTGCCCGCGCCGACGATGTTCTTCTGCAGGGCGGAGGTGTCGAGGCCCAGGTCGCTGGTCTTGGTGAGGACGCCGGCCTGCACCAGGGTGGACACGAACGGGTTGTCGACCATCATCAGGTCGGGCAGGCTGCCCTGCTGCCCCGCGAGCAGCGCCTTGTTGTTCAGGTCGGTGGTGTCCAGCGCGGTCCGCTTGAGCGTGACGCCGGCCTGGGTCCCGCAGGAGGCGACGAGCTTGGCCCACGCGGCGGAGGAGTCGAACTGCGGGTAGGGGTCCCAGAACGTGTACGTCCCGGAGCCCGAGGAGGAGCCGCCCCCCGACCCGGAGCCCGAGCACGCGCTGGCGCCCACCAGCGCGCAACATGCCACCACGGCCGAAACAGCGGAACGCGAGATTCTCATGGGTCTGTCCTTGGGCTGTGCGGAGTGATCCGGCGGCGGCGAATGTGCCGCGCCGGGCGGTTCGCGAACGCAGGTGGCAGGGTCAGTCGGTCGGCAGCCAGACGCGCATGCTGCCGTCCTGCCGGTTGGCCCATGCGTAGTAGGGGACGGCGGTGAGGGGGACGGCCGGGTCGGCTGCGGCGCCGGCCTCCTCGGGGCCGCCGGCGTCCTCGGCTGAGGTGCCGGCGGTGCCCGCGTCGCGGTAGGGCCACCAGTGCCCGCTGTCCGGGGCGGCCCGGCGGCGGCCTGCGGCGTGGATGGTGACGACGCCGCCGAGCAGGTCGGGGCGGTCGTGCTCGGTGAGCGGCGACGCGGGGTCGATGACGATGTCGTCAAGACCGCCGCCGGGGTGGTCGACCTGCTCCAGGCAGTAGACGAGCGGCCCGCGCTCGATGGCGACGCAGCCGCGTACCGCGTCGACCCGCGGGTCGGCCCGGGTCAGCCGCGGGGTCAGGTCGAGCCCCAGGGCGACCTCGTCGCCCGGCGCCCACACCCGTTCCAGGCGCAGCCACCCCTCGTCGGCGGCGGCTCCGGGGACCTCCTGGCCGTTCACGCGGACGGTGAAGCGGGCGCTCCAGTGCGGGATGCGCAGCGACAGGGTCCAGGGCAGGTCCCCGGGGGTCTGCTCGACGGTGAAGGTGGCCGCACCGGCCGCCGGGTAGGCGGTGTGAGCGCTCACTATCAGCGGCTGCCCTGCCGCGTCGCCGCTGTAGCGGCCGGTGGCGTACTGGTGGATCTGCAGGCCCGCGCCGTCGGTGGAGGCCATGTAGTGCTCCAGGCTGGCCAGCAGCCGCATGACGTTGGGCGGGCAGCAGGCGCAGCGGAACCACTCGGTGCGGCGGGCGGAGTGGTCGCCGCCGGGGTCGGTGTGGCCGTCGCGGATCTGCAGCGGGTTGACGTACAGCCAGGTCTCGCCGTCCAGCGAGACACCGGACAGCACGCCGTTGAAGAGCGTGCGCTCGATCAGGTCGCCGTAGCGGGCCTGCCCGGTGAGCAGCGCCATCCGCCAGCTCCACTGGATGGAGGCGATGGCCGCGCAGGTCTCGCAGTACGCGCGCTCGGTGGGAAGTTCGAAGGGGTCGCCGAAGTCCTCCTTGTCGTGGTGCGCACCGACCCCGCCGGTCAGATGGGTCTTGGTCGCGGTCATGGCGTGCCACAGGCGCTCGCCCGCGGCCCGCAGCTCCGCCTCGCCGGTCTCGCACGCCAGGTCCGCCGCGGCCGCCAGCAGGTACAGCTGGCGCACCGCGTGGCCCTCGACGTTCTCGGCATCGCGCAGCGGCACCCGGTCCTGGCAGTACGCCTCGCCGCCGAGCACGCCGTGCCCGTGCCGGTCCACGAAGAACTGCGCCAGGTCCATGTAGCGGCGCTCACCGGTCTCCCGGTACAGCTCCACCAGCGCGGTCTCCACCTCCGGGTGGCCGTCGAAGGACTCGATGGCCTTGCCCGGGCCGAAGACGGTGTCGATGTGGTCGGCGAAGCGGGTGGCCACCCGCAGCAGTTCCTTGCCCCCGGTGGACCGGTGGTGCGCGACCGCCGCCTGGATCAGGTGGCCCGCGCAGTACAGCTCGTGGCCCCAGCGCAGGTCCTGGTAGCGGGCGCCGCCCTTGGTGACCTGGAACCAGGTGTTGAGGTAGCCGTCAGGCTGCTGGGCGTCGGCGACCAGGGCGATGATCCGGTCGACCTCGCGGACCAGCGCCTCGCGCCCGCCGGCCGCATCCGCGTCGGGGCCGCTTCCCGTGTCGGGGACGGCCTGGCCGAGCTGCCAGGAGGCGGCCTCCAGCCACTTGTAGACGTCGGAGTCCATGAAGGGGTAGTCGCCGCGGAAGTCGCCCTGCGCGGTCCCCGCGGCGAGCCGCAGGTCGTGCAGGTTTCCCGCCGACTCCAGCAGGCGCGGCCCCTGCGGGATGCCGGCGCGGGCGTTCACGGCGCGGCGGACCTGCCAGAAGCCGCCCTCGATGGCCGCCGCGGCGGCCGGTCGCAGGGCGGTGTGCGCACCGGGGCCGAGCAGGACAGGACCGGCCGTGCCGGCCGTCGTCTGGCTGGTGCGGGACATAGGGCTCCCCAGGAGGTGTCGGGACGGAGCCCGCCGGGGTGGTGACCATGCGTCAGCATGTGCCGCAGTACGGGCGGTCGGGCTGGGCGGTCGACATCTCGACGGGCAAGTGCGCAAACCTTTTCTTCCCGCAAAGTAGGGTGGCCGTGAAGACGCGTCAAGACCGCTGACCAATATTTCCCAAGTCAACGGGACCTCCTGCGACAGGCGCCCGGAGTGCCACAGCCGACTGGGTGCGCGATCAGCGGCCGTAAGAGCAAAGGATCGCCTTCGGGAAGTCCGATTCGGCCCGGCCGGCGGGATCGGCGCTGCCGCAGCGCGCCCAGGTGGGCGCGTCGCACCGCGGGACCGCCCGCTTCGGTGAGCCCGGTCGCACGGCGGATGCGAGGTGTCATGGGGGCCTCCCTTTCATGGCGCGGGTGGGGTGCTGACCTAGAAGGTGTGAGCGCTAACAATCGAGATACGGCTCCGGGTCGGGATGGACGTCCTGGTGTGTGCGTGCTGCGGCCGCGGAACACGGCCGCGACCGGTCGCCGAGCACCCGCGCGGGGGTGCAGGCACCGCACGGGTTCCGCCATGACCTGCGGTCCAGGTCGTTCCGCGGTCCCGGCGCGGGCGCGGGCTCGCGGCAGCCGAGGTGCTGTTCCACCGCCGCAGGACCCGGCGGGAAGGAGCCGGGTCCTGCGGCGGAAAAACGCCCGAGGAGGCCGGACGGTCGTCCTCCCCGGGCGTGGTCGAAAACCTTTTCCCGAGCAGAAAGTAGAACCGCTCACATCACGCGTCAATGCCTTGTGCAGAATCCTTCGAACCGTTTGCCCGCGGCGCCTGCGTGACCGCGGGGCCGCGGTCCTGAACCGGGGCGTCGTTGCGGAAGACCAGCAGGTAGCGCCAGAAGAGGAGCCGGCGGACCGTACGGCCCGGCAGCAGCTCCGCGGACTCCCGGCGGATCTGCGCCAGTGTCATCGACGGCTGCTGGACCGGCGGCTTGGTGCTCTCCGGGCCGCCCGCTCCCGACCGGCCGACCGCCTCCTTCGCGGCCACGGCGAGCCGGGCGCCGGCGTTGACGGGTACGGCCGCCGTGCTCCACAGCAGGTCGGCCGCACCCTGTTCCGCGTAGCAGCCCAGGACCGCCAGGACGCCGCCGGGCGCGAGGGCGTCCCGCAGCGCGGCCAGCGTGCCGAAGGGCATGTGGTGGAGGCTCGCCAGGCAGGTGATGGCGTCGTAGTGCCCCCGCGGCAGGCCGGTCTCCGCCAGGTCGGCCTGCCGGAAGCGCGGGCTGCCGCTGCCGTCGCCTGACACCGCCCGGGCGATGGCCACGACCTCCGCCGACCGGTCGACGGCGTCGACCTCCAGGCCTCGCAGGGCCATTCGCCGCGCGAACCGCCCGGTGCCGCAGCCGACGTCGAGCGCGGTGCGGGCGCCGCGGGGCAGTTGGCGCAGCAGCAGCCGGTGGTAGTGGTCGTTGTGGTCGAAGGGCATGGGCCGGACCCTGCCACATCGCCGCCGCGCCGCCCAGCCCGGCGGGGGCCGCGGTGTGCGGTATGCCGTACGCGCGGGCGCCGACCGCCGCTGATCAGGGACCACACGATCGCCTGCACACGCGCGCCGTACGCGCGGGCGCCGAGGCGGCGCGGGGGCCTCTGCCACAATCGCCGCATGGCTGAGCACGGCGCGGACCGCGGTTACCTGCTGGACAACCGGCAGTCGGAGGCGGGGATCCGTTTCGGCGCCCTCGGGGAGCTGTTCGACCCGGTGACCTTCCGGCACGTCGACCAGCTGGGGCTCTCGGCGGGGATGCGGGTCTGGGAGGTCGGTGCAGGCGGTCCGTCGGTGCCGCTCGGACTGGCCGAGCGGGTCGGCCCTGCCGGGCAGGTGCTCGCCACCGACATCGACGTGTCCTGGATGAGCGGCATCCCCGGCGGTGTGGTCGAGGTGCGGCGGCACGACGTCGCGGTGGACCCGCCGCCGGCCGGCGGCTTCGACCTGGTGCACGCCCGCCTGGTGCTGGTCCATGTCACCGACCGGGCCGAGGCGCTGCGCCGGATGGTGCAGGCGCTGCGTCCCCGCGGCCGGCTGCTGCTGGAGGACGCGGACCCCGGGCTGCAGCCGCTGCTGTGCCCGGACGAGTCGGGTCCGGAGCAGCGGCTGGCCAACCGGTTGCGGTCCGGTTTCCGCGCTCTGATGGCGCAGCGCGGCGCCGACATGGCGTACGGGCGGACCCTGCCGCGGCTGCTGCGCGAGGCCGGGCTGGACGACGTACGGGCCGATGCGTACTTCCCGATCACCGGACCTGCGTGCACGGTCCTTGAGGCCGCGACCGTACGGCAGATCCGCGGCCTGCTGGTGTCCGAGGGGCTGGCCACGGACGAGGAGGTGGACCGGCACCTGGCGAACGTGGCCACCGGCCGCCTCGACCTGGCCACCGCCCCGATGGTCTCGGCGTGGGGGCGGCGGCCGTAGCCGCGTGCGTTGTCGCCTCCGGCCGCGTGCGGAGGTCTGCCGCAGCCGGGCGCGCCCGGCCCCGCACGCCGGGGGCGCCGTCGCCTCCGGCCGCGTGCGCGGGCGGCTGCCGCAGCCGGGCGCGTGCAGCCCCGCCGGCCGGGGCGCCGCGGCCGTAGCCTGCGCACCCAATCCGCCGGCCGGGGGCGCGGTCACCGGCCGGCGGGGTTCACGCCCGGGGGCCGGGCGGGCCGGGCGCGGGGTCAGCTGGCACGGGCGGTGCGCAGGCGCTGGGCGACCAGGGCGAGGGCACCGAAGGCGATGACGGCGATGCTGTAGACGACCGCGGTCCTGTGCAGGCCCACGTCGGTGGTCGCGAACCCCGCGACGACCGCCGGGACGCTGAGGGCCAGATAGGAGATCACGAAGACGACGGCGAACAGCTCGCCGCGCTCCGCCGGTTCCGCGATACGGGCCAGGGTGCCGAAGCTGGCCAGGCCCGCCGCTCCGAAGCCGACGCCGGCGAGTGCCGTGCCCAGGGCGGCCGCGGTGACCGACTCGGCCTCGACGCCGGCCAGGCCCACGGCGGTGCCGGCGACGAGCAGGGCGGCGCCCAGCGCCAGGGTGCGTTCGGTCGGCCAGCCGCGCAGCGCGAAGGCCGTGATCGAGGCCGGAACGCTCAGCAGGGTGACGACCAGGCCGCCGACGACGTGGCTGGACAGGCCGAAGAGACCTGCGGCCACCGACGGGCCGAGTGCCAGGTAGAGCCCGGCCAGCGCCCAGCTCGCCACCAGGATCGGCACCAGCGCGACCAGGTCCGCGCGCAGCCGGGGAGCCACGCCGAGCCGGGGCTGCAGCGAGCGCACGGCGCCGGGCCGCAGCGCCGAGGTCTCCGGCAGCGCGGCGATCACCAGGCCCGCGACCACGAGTCCCGCGAGCAGCAGGACGTAGACCAGCCGGGTCGGGTGCGGCCCGTATTGCACGAGGAATCCGCAGCCCAGCGCGCCGAGGCCGAGCCCGAAGGTGGGTGCGGCACCGGAGATGACGCCCGCGCGGTGCGGTGCGTGCGGCGGGTTGAGGTCGACCAGGGTCGCCCCGAGTGTCGTCATGGCGGCGCCGGTGGCGATGCCCTGCACGAAGCGGGCGAGCAGCAGCAGCGGGACGTCGCCCGCGGCGATGAAGAGCACCATCGCGACCGCTTCGAGTGCGATGGCGGAGACCAGTACGGGGCGGCGGCCTATGTGGTCGGACAGCGCCCCGAGCACGAGGAGGGAGCCGATCATGCCGACCACGTAGACGGCGAAGACGGTCGTCAGGGTGGTGGCGGAGAAGCCCCATTGGTGCTGGTAGACGACGTAGAGCGGGGACGGGGCGCTGGAGGCGGCCATGAAGAGGACGAAGATCGCCGCGATGGCGGCGAAGGCGGCCGGGCGGCTCAGCCCGCGGCGCCCGGGGGCGCTCGGCGGTGCGGCCGCGGGGGCGGAATCCTGATCCTGGTGCGTCGGCGCGACGGTCATACGAGACTCCGTTTGCAGCGATCATTGCGTTAGTGACGCTAGGCTAACGCAACGATGAGTGCGATAATTTCCGTATGACCGAAGCAGTCCAGACCCGCCCCGGCGGCCGCTCCGCGCGGGTGCGCGCCGCGGTGCACCGGGCCGTGGAAGAGCTGGCCGCCGCAGGGCCGGCCGAGACGCTCACCATCCCGGCCGTCGCCGCCCGCGCGGGGGTGCACCCGACCACGGTGTACCGGCGCTGGGGGTCGGTGGGGCAACTCCTCGCCGACGCCGCGACCAGCAGGTTCAGCGGCAACGTGGTGGTGCCCGACACCGGGTCGCTGGCCGGCGACCTCGAACGGTGGATGGACGACGTCGCCACCGACCTCGCCGACCCCGACGTCCTCGCCCTGATGCGCGCGACCATCGGGTCCGGCCCCGACGGCGGCTGCGCCTGCGCGGTCGACCGCCACGAGCAGCTCGGCGCGATCATCGAGCGCGAGCAGGCGCGCGGCGGCAAGGTGCCGGAGCTGGAGCGGGCCGTGGACATGCTGCTCGGGCCGCTCTACTACCGGGCGATCTTCGCCGGGCAGCCGGCGTCGGGCGAGTGGGCGCGCGGGCTGGTGGCCGCTCTCCTGGCGGGCTGATCCTGCACCCCCGCCGGGGCCCGGGTCAGTCCTCCGCGGCCGTACGCGTCGTCAGGTCCTCGTCGGTGATCGCGCGCACCACGCGGCAGGGCACGCCGACCGCGACGACCATCGGGGGGATGTCCCGGCTGACGACGCTGCCCGCGCCGATCACCGAGCCGTAGCCGATGCGGACCCCCGGCAGCACGACGACGTTGCTGCCGATCCACACCTTGTCCTCGATCACGATCGGCTCGGAGAACCGCCCGAAGTCCGCCCGGCGGGAGGGGTGCACCGGATGGCCCGTCGTCGTGAGCGTGACGCTGGGCGCGATCATCACCCCGTCGCCGATCCGGATGTCCACGTCGTCGACGAAGGTGAGGTTGACGTTCCCGAAGAAGTCGTCGCCGATGTGGACGTTGCTGCCGAAGCCGGCGTGGAAGGGCGGCAGCAGCACGGTGCGCTCACCGACCGAGCCGAGCGCGGCGACCAGCAGTTCGCGGCGCCGCTCCGGCTGGTCCGGCGGTGTGTGGTTGTAGGCGAAGACGAGGTCGGGGCGGCGCTGCGGGGCCTGGAAGGACGCCTCGGTCTCCGTGTAGACGAGCCCGCGGCGGATCTTGTCCAGGACTGCTTTCTCGCGGTCCCCGAGGTCCCGGTGCTCCTCGTGTTCCTGGTGCGTACGCGACACTTCCGCCCACCCCGTTCGCCGTTCCGGCAGCCGACACCTTCCGCGGGCGCAGTATAGAGAGCGCTCTCCTCGACCTTGCCCGGCGGGGACCAGGGTCCGCGGCCGAGCGGAGGTTGCGTTCGTGTGCGGTCGTGTGCGAATCGCTTCGCCTCGGTTGACCCGGCCCGCGCGCGCCCGCTTGAGTGATCGTCCGGCGAACCGGCGTGCCGGGCGTCGGCGCCGCCGCCTGGCCACCCCGTACGGAGAGACGCGATGCCCCCTGCCCTGCCGCCCGAGGACCGGGGGCTCTCCCCGTACACCGGCTGGACCCGCGCCCACTGGGCGGCGCTGGCCGACCGCATGCTCGCCGCCGTCGCCCCCTACCGCTCCCCCGGCGGCGCGCTGATCGCCCTGCCGGGTCCCGCGAGCAGCAGCGGGGTCCGCTCCGACGGCCTCGAAGGCTTCGCCCGCACCTTCCAGCTGGCCGGCTTCCGCGTCGCCGGCGAGGGCGGCGCCGACCCGGCCGGGCTGCTGGAGACCTACGCCAGGGGCCTGGCCGCCGGCACCGACCCGCACTCCCCCGAGGCCTGGCCGCGTCCGGACAAGCTCGGCCAGGCGAAGGTGGAGGCCGCGTCCGTCGCACTGGTGCTGCAGCTGACCCGGCCCTGGCTGTGGGACGAGCTCGACGACGCGGTCAGGGAGCGGGTGCTCGACTGGCTCGGCAGCGTCGTCGGGCAGGACTACCCGCCGATCAACTGGGTGTGGTTCCGGATCGTCGTGGAGTCCTTCCTGCGCGAGGCCGGCGGGGACTTCTCGGTCGCGGACATCGAGGAGGACCTCGCGGTGCACGCCTCGCTGCGCCGCCCCGGCGGCTGGCTCAGCGACGGGCAGGAGCGCGCCTACGACCACTACACCGGGTGGGCGCTGCACCTGTACCCGCTGCTGTGGACCCGCCTCTTCGACGTGACGGGCACGCTGTGCCCGCATGCGCTGCGGCAGCAGTGGGAGGACGACCTGGCGGCGTATCTGGACGACGCGGTGCGCCTGGTCGGCGCCGACGGGTCGCCGCTGCTCCAGGGCCGCAGCCTGACCTACCGCTTCGCCGCCGCCGCACCCCTGTGGGTGGGCGCCGTCAGCGGTGCGGGCGGCCAGGCCCCCGGGCTGCTGCGGCGCGCGGCCAGCGGCATCCTGCGGCACTTCACCGACCGCGGGGCACTTGAGCCCGACGGACTGCTGACCCTCGGCTGGCACGGCGAGTGGCCGGGCCTGCGGCAGTCGTACTCAGGTCCCGGGTCGCCGTACTGGGCGGCCAAGGGCATGCTCGGCCTGATGCTGCCCGCCGGCCACCCGGTGTGGACGGCGGAGGAGGAGCCGCTGCCGGTGGAGACCGGTGACGTGTCCCGGGTGGTGGCGGCGCCCGGCTGGCTGGTCTCCGCCCGCCGCCGCGACGGCATCGCGCTGGTGGTCAACCACGGCACCGATCACGCCGGCCCGGGGGACGTGTGCGCGGACTCCCCGCTGTACGCGCGGCTGGGCTACTCGACCGCCACGGTGCCGCCGCTGACCGGCCCGACCACGGCGGACCCGGTCGACAACAGCGTCGCCGTCCTGGACGACGCGGGGCGCGCGACCCACCGCAGCGGCTTCACCACCCTCTACGTCGAGGAGCTGCCGGGCGGCGCCGTCGCCGGGTGCTCGCGCGGCACCGTCCACTGGGTCGACACCGCGGGTGACGACACGCCCGACCACGGCTCGGGCCGCCGCGGGCCTGCCGTGCCGGGGCCGCTGGTCACCGTGGCCTCGGTGCTCAGGGACGGCGTGGAGGTGCGGCTTGTGCGGCTGGACCCGCCGCCCGGCCGCCCCGGGGCGCCGAGCCCGTCGTGGCGGGCGGTACGGCTCGGCGGCTGGCCGCTTGCCTCGGCTGCCGTGCCCGGGTCCGGCTCGGGCCGGGGCCGCGCCGCCTGCGCCGAGGCCGCCACGGCGGAGCTGCGCTCCCGGGTGGGCAATCTGCTCGGCTTCACCGAGTCCGGGGTGTCCGCGGAGAGCGGCACGGGCCCGCTCGCCCGCTGGACCGCCGTGCCGTGGCTGGCCACGTCAGGACCTGCCCCGCTCGGCCGGCTGCTGGCCGCCGTGGTCACCCTGGACCGCGGCACGCCGGCGGCGCCCGACCCGGTTCTGTCCGTACGCGACACGCCCGACGGCGGCCACGACGTGACCGTCACGTGGCCGGACGGCCACCGCACCGCGGTGACCGTCCCCTGCCCCGGCTGACGCCGGAGGTAAGGTGCGCGAGGTGGAGAACCTGAGCAAGCGGCGGCTGGACGCCGCCGAACTGGACGCGCTGCTGCACAGCTCGCTGGGCCAGGGCGGCCGGCTGGAGCGGGAAGTGACCGGCGGCACGTTCAACACCGCCTACCGCGCCCGGCTCTCCGACGGTCAGACCGTCCTGGTCAAGATCGCCCCACCCGCGGACACGCCCGTGCTCCGCTACGAGCGCGGCATCCTCGGCACCGAAGCCGCCGTCTACCGGCAGCTCAACAGCCTGACCGGAGCCGCGGTGCCGACACCCCGGTTGCTGCACGCCGGCGTGGACCACCTGGTGCTGTCCTGGCTCGACGGCAGTCCCTGGGACCGGCTGCAGCCGCACCGAGCCGAACTGCTGTGCCGCGAGTTGGGGCAGCTGACGGCCCTGATCAACGCGATACCGTCCCCGGACGGGCGCTTCGGCTACCCCGCGCCCGAGTCCGGCCTCCAGGCGGATGACTGGCCCACCGCCTTCGGCCTGATGATGGCCGCCGTGCTGGCGGACGCCGAGCGCTTCGGCGCCGAACTCGGTGCTCCCGCCGAGGAATTCACCGCTCTGCTGGCCGCCTCCGGCGAGCCGCTGGGCGAGGTGGCCGAGTCGCGCCTGGTCCACTTCGACCTGTCGCCCGGCAACGTCTTCCACGACGGCACACGGATCACCGGACTGATCGACCACGAGAGGGCGTTCTTCGGCGACGCCGCGGCCGAGCTGGTGTCCCTGGAGTTCTGCGGTGCCGCGGGCGAGGGCAGCGAGGTGGTCGCGGGCTACCGCGAGGCGGGCGGTGAGCTGGAGTTCACCCCGAGGCTGGCACACCGGCTCGCGCTCTACCGCGTCTACCTGGGTCTCATCCTGGTCGTCGAGAGCGAGCCCCGCGGCTTCCGGACCTCCAGTCCCGAGCACTACGCATGGAGCCGCGGCTACCTGGCAACCCATCTGGACGTGCTGCGGCGCCACTGCACCGCATGAACCGCCAGGTGCGGACCGTGTCCGGGGCGATCCGCAGCCGGCGGGACACCTCGTCGAGCGGCCGCCGGCACGCCCCAGCCCTCCGGGCCAGGCGGACGGGATTCGTCAGAGCGGGCCGAGTACGTCCGCGGGGTCGGCGGCCGGCGCGAGGGTTTCCAGCACGGTGAGCAGCTTGCGCTCCTCGTAGCGGAAGTGGTTCTCCATGATCGCGGCGACGCCTTCCAGGTGGCGGGCCAACTCCTCGGGTGGCGCGGCCCGTTCCGCGGCGGCGCGCAGGCCGCCCAGCAGGTGGGCGATCACCGTGTGGTCCTGCCCGAGGGAGGCCAGCACCGGCTGCAGTTCTGGGTGCGCCGCTGCCACGGCAGGGAAGAGGGTGCGGTCCTCGCCCTGGTGGTGGCCGTCGAGCGCCGTGCAGAAGCCGTGGCAGTACAGCAGCAGGTCGCGGGTGGCCGCCTCGCCGGGGGCGCCCTCCGCGAGGCAGGCGCGGGTCGCGGCGAGTGCGTCGCGCAGGCGGCGGTGCACCTGGCGCAGTTCATGGCTCCAGGCGGTGAGCCTGGTCGTCTCGCGCTCAGTCACGCGAGAGCGAAGGGTTCGGCGACCGCATCGCCGGCCTCCTTCGGTCGGACGCCTCCATGCCTGGCACGGTCTGCCACCGGCACGCGACGCTGCCCGCACCTTACCGCGGGCGCTCGATCCGTACCCGCAGGGGTCCCTGCACGCCCGGGGCCGCGTGCAGGGTCAGCCGGGTGAGCCGGTCGCCCCAGGAGTGCCGCAGCAGGAGGTCGTCCAGCGCGCGCACCTCGGCGCTGCCCGTCAACTGCCGGTGATCCCAGGTGAGTTGCAGCGCACGGCCGCCGCCCGCACGGACGTCGGCGCGGCCTTCGCCGACGGTGACCTCCCCCGCCACGACGTGGTGCAGCCGCAGGACGGCAGGGGCCCGCTGCGGCTCGTCCTCGACCAGGACGTACGCCGGCCCGCCGCCTGCCGCGCGTACCAGCCGGACGGTGCGGCGCCAGCCGGCGAGCAGCCCGGTGGGGTAGGCGGCGGCGAGGTCCGCGGTCCACACGGTGGCGTCCTCGCCGATCTCGGCGCGTACGCCGTGGGCGCGGTGGTGTGCTCCGGGCTGCTGCTCGGCCCCCGGCTCTGGCACGTTGTGCCAGCCGCTGCGCAGCGGCCAGGCCCGGTAGCGGTCGGGGCCGAAGCTCGCGGCGGTGTACGTGGGCTGCCCGATGTCCACGACGACGGGGGCGCCGTCGAGGGCGACCCAGTAGGAGCCGACGTCGAGGTGGTTGTGGCGTTCGGCGTTGTGCCCGCCCTTGACGGCGAGGGCGAGGCCCTGCGTGCTGCCGGCCCGTTCGCGGGCGACCAGCAGCTCCACCCGGGGCAGCCAGACGTCGCGGGCCGCCCAGCTGTCCGCGGGCGGCGGGTCGGCGAGTGCGGCCTGCCAGCCCGGTGCGCTGAGCGCGGCCAAGGCCCGGCCGAGCCCGTCGTCCTGATGGGCCGTCACACCGCGAGCCCGGGCGCGGGCCACGGCGTGCGCGGTGACGCCGGGGTCGCCGAGCCGCCGGCCCCAGTGGAAGAGGACGTGCCAGGGCTGCTCCGCGGGCGGGCGTGCGGGTGCGTCGCCGACGTTGACGTACCAGGGTCCGCCCCAGTGCATCCGGTGCGGGTAGCGCAGGAGTTCGGGCAGGACCGGCAGGCCGCGCGCGTCGAGGGCCGGGCCGCCGACCGCGGCGAGCAGGTCGAGCGACTCCAGCAGCCGGCAGGCGCCCTGCCACCAGTAGGCGACGCCCTCGTCCACGCCGCCGTCGTCGGGGAGCACCGCCACGAAGTGGTCCAGGCCCCGGACGACCAGGCTCACGACCTCCGCGCGCTCGGCGTCGTCGTCGGTGAGCAGCAGCGCGGCGGTGAGCACCGCACTGTGGATCCAGGGGTTCCAGTTGTGCGCGTCGCCGTCCAGGCCGATCCAGTGCCAGTCCCTGGTCCGCAGGAAGGGCGCGAGCACCCGCTGCCGCACCTCGCGGCGGAGCCGGCGGCGCAGGCCGGGGACCCGCTGGTCGAACCGCTCCCCCAGGACGTGGTCGGCCCAGGCGGCCAGCGACGCGACCTCGGCGGCGCCCAGGTCGAGGAAGGGGTCGTCCGGGTCGGGCACGACCTCGCCGCGCCCCGCGGTGTGGCGGTCGTGCGGCGCCCAGCACCAGGTGCCGGCCTCGGCGAAGGCCAGCAAACCGTCGGCGGCGGCGTCCAGGTAGGGCGCGGCGCCGGGCGGAGCACCGGCAGGCGCGGCCTCGTCGGCGAGTACGGCGGCGAGCACGAACAGCGCCGTGCGCGACCGCAGCGCCCGCGCCTGGTCCTCGTAGGCGGTGCGCACCCCGTCGCGGAAGGTCCGGGCCCAGTCCGAGGCGCGCAGCACGGGGGCGTTCCTGGCCAGTTCGGCGTCCGCGTCCTTCAGCAGGGCGCTCCTGGTCGCCGCGTCCACCGCGTCCCACACGCCCCGCTCCCCCACCCGCGGCACGGGCGCCCGGGCGGCGGGGTCCCGCAGCACACCGGCGGCGACGGCCTGCCCGGGTGCGAGGCCGAGGACGTCGGACAGCGGGCGGGCGGCGGAAGGCGGCGAGGGCATGGCGGTCACGATGGCTCCTGGGATCGACCGGCCACGCTAGCCGCGCTCCGATCGGCGCGGCACCCGTACGAACCGGGTCGTCCGCATTCGCACATGATCGGTCAGGCCCGTGCTTCCACCAGGGCGGACGGGAGGGCGCCCCGGCGTGGTTGACTTCCCCGGTGACCGACTACGACGTCCTGCGGGTCTTCTGCGGAGCCGACGGCCGCCACGGCAACGAACTGGCCGTCGTACGCGACGGGTCGACCGTGGCCGACCCCGGCGAGCGGCAGGTGCTGGCCGCGAAGCTGGGGTTCAGCGAGACCGTCTTCGTCGACGACCCCGAGCGGGGCGACATCGACATCTACACGCCCACCCTGCGGCTGCCCTTCGCCGGGCACCCCTGCGTGGGCACCGGGTGGCTGCTCGACCTGCCGGAACTGGTCACGCCCGCGGGCGTGGTGGGAGTGCGGCTCGACGGCGAGTTCACCTGGATCGAGGCGATGGCGGCCTGGGCGCCGCCGCGCACCCTGCGCCAGTACGGCTCGGCCGAGGAGGTCGAGGCACTGGACGTGCCGCCGCCGGGCGAGTGGGTCTACGCCTGGGCCTGGCAGGACAAGGCGGCGGGCCGGGTCCGGGCCAGGGCCTTCCCCGGCCGGGACGACGGCATCGACGAGGACGAGGCCACCGGGGCCGCGGCCCTGCTGCTCACCCACCGGCTCGGCCGCGCTCTGAACATCGCCCAGGGCCTGGGCTCGCAGATCCTGACCGCCCCGCACCCCGACGGCCTGATCGAGGTGGGCGGCCGGGTCCGGCTGGACGGCCAGGAGTCCGCCTAGGCCGTGTTTTGGAAGTAGCGCCGTCCGCCCACAGGGCGGGCCCCGCGGCGTCCGGTGCGTGCGATCGCAAGGCGGAGGGTCGTCCTCGTAGTGGGCCTACTCGGACGACTCCGACAACGCAGCGAGCGTGCGTGCCAGACGCCGCGGGGCAGGCGGGACTTCCACAACACGGCCTAGGCCCGTCCCGCTCCCGTCGTCGGACCCGGCAGCGCCCCGGTCCGCTCCGGCGCCGGATCGCGTCACGCTGGGCGGGCGCCCTGGTCGTGGCGAGCACGCTGCCCGTGGCCCTCGGCTACCGGGGCCGCACCGCCGAGGGCGCCTGAGGGGCGGGCTTCGGCGTGCGCCTCAGCCCGCTCCCCGGCGCCCCGGGTCACATGGCGGCCGGGGAGTTCTGGTACGCGGCAAGCAGCCAGCGGCCGTCGCGGCGGGTCAGGACCCAGGTGGCGATCGAGGCGCGGTCGGTCGCGCCCTCGGTCTCGCCGGGGAAGACCACGTTGGTCTCGCTGACCACCACGGCCGCGTCGTGGTTGAGGAAGCGGATGTCGCGCACCTTGTTGGTCGTGGTCGAGCCCTTCAGGTAGGTGCTGAAGCCGGCCTGCATGCTCTGCCGGATCTCCTCGCGGGAGGCGCGGTAGGAGCCGGGCAGGATGGCGCTGGCGTCCTCGGTGTAGTCGGCGACGAACGCGTCGGCGTCATGCGCGTCCCATGCGTCGTAGACACCCCCGAGCACCCGGAGGATGGCGGTCTCGTCGGCGGTGTGCGTCTGGTTCGCGGTCACGGTTTTCCCTCGCTCTGTCGTGCGGGTGCGGATTGCCGGGGTCTGCGGCGCACCGGGAGTCACGTGCGGCTCCACGAGTACATACCGGCGCCGCCGCCGGGACTCATCGCGCGTGCGCAGATTTCTTCCGGCGGTCAGGCGCCGATCGCGGGTGCCAGGCCGAAGGCCGCGAAGACCTCGGCGTCCTGGAAGACGGTGTTCCTGCTGATGCCCGCCGCGGTGACGGTGAAGACCTGGAGGGTGTGCAGCTCGAAGGCGCCGCCGCCGGCGAGGTTGTACGCGGCGAAGCCGGGCTGGCCGTTGGCCGCGACGGGAACCAGCCGCCACCGGGTGCCCGCCTTGGCGAAGACCCAGTCCATGAAGCGGCCGTAGTTGTCGCGCCCGGTGAACCAGTTGAGGACCGGCGGCATCTCCATGAGGACGTCGTCGGCCAGCAGCCGCTTGAGCCCCTCGACGTCGGCGTTCACGAAGGCCTTCATGTAGCGCTCGACACACGCCCGCTGCTCGGCCACGGAGGGTTCCGCGACCTGGTCCTCCAGCACCCCCGCGCTGTCCAGCCGGGCGCGCGCCCGCTGCAGCGAGCTGTTGACCGACGCGACCGACGTCCCCAGGATGTCCGCGGTCTCGGCCGCGGAGAAGGCAAGCACCTCGCGCAGGATCAGGGCGGCCCGCTGGCGCGCGGACAGGTGCTGCAGCGCGGCGACGAAGGCCAGCCGCAGGCTGCCGCGGTCGACGGCCGCGCCCGCCGGGTCGCCCAGGTGCAGCAGCGCGTCGGGCACCGGCTGGAGCCAGGTGGCCTCGCCACCGTGGACCAGCGGGTCGAGCGCCTCCCGCTGGGGGACCGTGCCGGAGGGCAGTGGCCGGCGGCGGCGGGTCTCCAGGGCGGTCAGGCAGGCGTTCGTGGCGATCCGGTAGAGCCAGGTGCGCAGGGCGCTGCGGGCCGGGTCGTAGCTCTCGCGTGCCCGCCAGGCCCGCAGGTAGGTCTCCTGGACCAGGTCCTCGGCGTCGTGGACCGAGCCGAGGATGCGGTAGCAGTGCGCGAGCAGTTCCCGCCGGTAGGGCTCGATCCGCGGGCCGAAGTCGTCCACCATGGTCCGCCACCCCCGGCTGTGCTGCCGCTCCTGCCGGCGACTCTAACGCACCTGCGCGCTGCCGCCGCGGCTTGCCCTCCGGTCTACTGGGCCGCCTTGGCGTTGGCCGCCGCGTCCGTCGTCGCCTCGTGGAGGAGCTGCCTGCCCAGGTCGAGCAGTGCGCGCCCGGCGGCGTACTCGTCGCCGATGGCGGGCACGGGCGGGTCGTCCGGGTTGCGCTGCGCGGTGGTGCGGGTGCGCAGCGTGCGGTCGCCGGTGTCGAGGGCCGCCTTGACGGTGGTGGCGTCCTGGCTCTCCTCGGCGATCTCCAGATCCAGCGTCCAGGTCTTGGTGCGCGGCTGCGCCGCTGTCTGCTGCTGCATCACGAGCCGTCCGTTCCCGTACGCGTGTCGTTTCCGGGTGCCGGACCACGCCGTACGCTGCCGCGTGCGGCTCTGGCGCGCCTGGCGCCGAGCCACGTCCGGCCCCTTCGTGCCAGGACGCCTGCCCGGCCAGGACCACGGCAAACGGCCGCCAAGGGAAGAGGGGCCGGGAAAATCATGAAGGGTCCCCGCGGGCCTTCGCCCGCAGGAACCCTTCGGCGGAACCGTGGGATCAGTCGACGGTGCCGGACGCGGTGATGACGACCTTCGCCGAGAGCTGGCCGCTGCGCGACCCCTTGCCCTCGATCAGCTTGACCAGCTCCGAGCCCTCGACGACCTCGCCGAAGACGACGTGCTTGCCGTCGAGCCAGGGGGTGGGAACGGTCGTGACGAAGAACTGCGAGCCGTTGGTGTTCGGCCCGGCGTTCGCCATCGACAGCAGGAACGGCCGGTCGTGCTTGAGCTGGAAGTTCTCGTCCTTGAACTTCTCGCCGTAGATGCTCTTGCCGCCGCGGCCGTCACCGGAGGTGAAGTCGCCGCCCTGGAGCATGAACTCCGGGATGACCCGGTGGAAGGCGGAGCCCGCGTAGCCGAAGCCGTGCTCGCCGGTGGCGAGCTCGCGGAAGTTCCTGGCGGTCTCGGGCACCACGTCGTCGAAGAGCCGGAAGACGATGCGTCCGGACGGCTCACCGTTGACAGAGATGTCGAAGTACACATTGTTCATGTGCCCCATCCTTGCATCCCGGTGACCGCGGGCGGTGCGTCGGGGCCGCCTCCCGGCCGTGTCAGCCCGCCCGTCAGGCCAGCAGATCGCCGATCGCGGCGATCCCCTCGCCGATCGCACGCTCGCTCACGTTGCCGAAGCCGAGGACGATTCGTGCCGGTTGCGGGGCCTTCCCCGCCCGGTTGGCGCTCATGCCGTACAGGCCGACACCGCGGGCGCGGGCCGCGTCCACCACCGCCCGCTCGTCGGCGCCCGCGGGCAGGTGTGCGACCGCGTGGAAACCGGCGGCCAGGCCCGTGAGGCGTACGCCGGGGGCGTGCGCGGCAAGCGCCGCGACCAGTGCCTCGCGCCGGGCGGCGTACACCGTACGCATCCGGCGCAGGTGCCGGTCGTAGCGCCCGGACTCCAGCAGCCGGGCCAGCGCGAGCTGGTCCAGGGTGGGCGAGCCCCGGTCGTCGAGCTGCTTGTACGCGGTGACGCTGCCGGTGAGCGCGGGCGGGCACAGCAGCCAGCCGATGCGCAGGGCGGGTGCCAGCGACTTGCTGACCGTGCCGATCGCGACGACCCGGTCGGCGGCCAGCCCCTGCACCGCGCCGACCGGGTCGCGGTCGTCGTAGCGGAACTCGGCGTCGTAGTCGTCCTCGATGACGTAGCCGTCGTGGGCGGCGGCCCACTCGACCAGGGCCAGCCGCCGCCGTGCGGCCATCACCACACCGGTCGGCCACTGGTGGGCGGGCGTGACCAGGACGGCACGGGCGCCGGTCGCGGTGAGCGCACCGACGTCGACACCCTCGTCGTCCACCGCTACGGGCACGGCCGCCATCCCGGCGTGCGCCGCGGCCGCAGCGGTCATCGCGGGGGCGCCCGGGTCCTCGTAGGCAAGCGTACGCACCCCCGCCGCTGCCAGTGCTCGCAGCGTCAGGGCGAGGCCCTGTGCGTAGCCGGAGCAGACGACCGTGCGCTCGGGGTCGGCGGCCGCTGCCCTGACCCGCCGCTGGTAGCCGGCGATCACCTCGCGCAGGTGCGCGCTGCCGCGCGGGTCGCCGTAGTCGAGCGCGGCGGTGGGCATGGCGCGGGCGGCCTCGCGGGTCGCCCACAGCCAGTCGGCCATCGGGAAGGAGCCGAGATCGGGCACGCCGGTCCTGAAGTCGGCCAGCAGCCGCGGGGGTTGCTCGGGGACGGCAGGCGGCGCGGGCGGCGGACAGGCGCCGGCCGCGACGCTTGTCGCGGCGCCCACACGGGAGACCAGGTAGCCCTCGGCCCGCAGTTGGGCGTAGCAGTCCTGCACGAGCCCGCGCGACAGGCCGAGCCTGCGGGCCAGTTCACGCGAGGACGGCAGGCGTTCGCCGACGTCGAGGCGCCCGCCGCGGATGGCGTCCCTGAGCTGGTCCTCCAGCTGGGCGCGCAGCGGGCGTGGGCTGTCCCTGTCGAGGGTGAGCAGCACCTCGGGCGACAGACCGGACCACTCCAGCGGCATGGAAATGGAGCTTACCGGGGGGCCGGTGCTTCCCTAACGTCGTCGCCATGACCACCTCGCAGCCTCTGCACACCCCCACGCCCGCCCCCGCCGCCCTCCCGCCCGCCCGGCCGCCGCTGGTGACCAGACCGCTGCTGCTGCGTTTCGTGACCGTGGTCGGCGCGTCCGCGAGCTTCTTCCTGCTGCTGTCGGTCGTCCCGCTGTACGCCACCGCGTCCGGCGGCGACGCGGGCCTCGCGACGGGTGCGCTGATGCTCGCCACGGTGTGCGGCGAGCTGGCGACACCGCGGCTGGTGGCCCGCTTCGGCTACCGGTCGGCGCTGGCGGCCGGCCTGGTCCTGCTGGGGGCGCCGGCCCTGTTCCTGACCGCGTGGGGCGGCATGGGCTGGATCGTCGCGGGGTGCTGCCTGCGCGGCCTCGGCTTCGCACTGACGGTGGTGGCGGGCGGCGCGCTGACCGCCGCGCTGATCCCGGCGGAGCGCCGCGGCGAGGGCCTGGCCCTGGTCGGGGTGGTGTCCGGGGTGCCCTCACTGATCGCGCTGCCGCTGGGCGTATGGCTGGCCGACCGCTCCGGCTACCTGCCGGTGTCGGTGCTGGCGGGACTGCTGGCCCTGGCCGTGGTCCCGGCGGTCCCGGGGCTGCCGGGGCGCGAGGAGCGCCCCGGCGACGAGGGCGCGGCGCCGGGGAGACGGCGGGCGGGGGCGGCCCTGGCACGGGCGGTGCGGACCTTCCGCATCGGCGGGCGGGGGTTCGGCCGGGGCGGGTCCAGCGTTCGCGGCGGGTCCGCCGGGCGGGGACCGGCCCGGCGCGGGTCCGGTGAGCGGAGGTCCGTCCGGGGCGGAACCGATGAGCGCGGATCCGTCGTTCGCGGGTCCGTCGTTCGCGGGTCCGTCGTTCGCGGGTCCGTCGTTCGCGGGTCCGGCGTTCGCGGGTCCGGCGTTCGAGGCGGGTCCGAAAGGCGCAGATCGGCCGGGCGCCAGTCCAGTGACCGCGGCGGGTCCGTCGGGCGCGGGTTGCGGGACGGCGGGCTGCTGCGGCCCGCCGGCGTCTTCACCGTCACCGCGCTCGGCGCGGGCATCGTCGTGACCTTCCTGCCGCTGGCCGTGCCGGCGGGCGCCTCGGACGTGGTGGCCGCCGCGCTCTTCGTGCAGCCGGCCGCCGCGACCGCGACGCGGTGGTTCGCCGGGCGGCTCGGCGACCGGCACGGGCCCGGGCGGCTGGTGCTGCCGGGGCTGCTGCTGTCGGCCGCGGGGCTGCTGCTGACCGCGGCGACCGGAAGCACCGCCGCGGTGCTGTGCGGTGTCGCGGTCTTCGGCGCCGGGTTCGGGGTGGCGCAGAACGCCACGCTCGCGCTGATGTACTCCCGGGTGTCCACGGCCGGTTACAGCACGGTGAGCGCGCTGTGGAACGTCGGCTACGACGCCGGCATGGGCGCGGGCGCGGTCGGGTTCGGCGCCCTGGCCGCGGCCACGGGCTACCCGGCGGCCTTCGCCCTGACCGCGGCGGCGATGCTGCTCGCCTTCCGGCCCGCGCGCCGGGCCTGACGGCGCGGTTGCCGCCCGCCGCCGGATGTCCGACATCGCGGCAGATGCCCCGACGTCCCGCCCGTGGACGGACGTGGCCGCAGGAATGCCCTTTTCTGCGGGACCGCACATCACGGTCGCAGACTCTGCACACACGCCCTCCGCTTCTGCGCGTGACCGGCCGTGCAACCCGTGGGAAACGCAGGGGTGTTCGACCGCCGCGAGCCGCGGCCGGGCCGTTCCCACGGTGTACGAATTCATGGGGGCAAACTGTGTGAAGAATTCGTCGGCACCATGTGCCGACACCCCGCACACCGCGCCGACCTGCATGTACCTGCGGCTGATGCCGGGTGGATCAGCGCGGTGCGACGTGCTTACATCGTGCGCCAAGCGGGACTTGAGCGAACGCTCTACGGAATTCCGGGTGCCGGCAAGGCGGTTGATTCGACCTGCCCTGACATCACCCCCTGTCCGGTCGAGAGAATTTTCGAACCATTCCGCACAACGAAGGGAATACGCAGTCATGCGCAAGGACTCCACCCCCCAGATCGAGACCCGCGAGATTTCCGACGCCGACCTCGACGGCATCTCGGGCGGCATCCTCGCCCCGGTCCTGGACACCGTCTTCACCATCGACTCGATGCTGCCCACCGTGTCCGACGTGGCGGGTCTCGCCACCTCGGCGACCGGCCTGAACGTCGCCCCGCTGACCGGTCTCGCCGGTCTCTGAGCGCACCGCACGACCATCCGTGGACCCCGGGGACTGACACCCGGGGTCCACGGGCCTGTCCAGGGAGGGACTCCGGTGGAATTCCGGCAGAAGGCGCTGTCCAGGCTCCGCTCGCCCGAGGAGCTGGATCTGCCGGTGCGGCTCGCCCGCCCGCAGGGGCTGCTGGCGCTGACCGTGGCGCTGGTCGTCATGGCCGGCGCGGGTGTGTGGGCGTTCGGCGGCTCGGTCGCGTCGCGGGTGACGGTGGCCGGCGTGCTGACCCACGGCCACGGCGGCTACGTGCTGCAGAGCCCGCTGGCCGGCCAGGTGGTACGGGTACGGGCCGCGGTCGGCGACCTGCTGGCGGCCGGGGCGCCGCTGCTCGACGTGCGGACCGCGGCAGGGGTGCAGCAGGTGCGGCTGGTCGAGGCGGGCCGGGTGACCTCGCTGCCCGCCGGTATCGGCTCCGTGGTCGCCGCGGGCAGCGCGGTCGCCGGGCTCGAACGCGCAGGGCAGGCGGACGACCCGCTGGAGGCGGTGCTCTACCCGGTCGGCGGCGCCCCGCTGCCGGTCGGCGCCACCGTGGAGATGACGGTGCAGTCGGTGCCCGCGGGCCGCTACGGGGTGCTGCGCGGCAAGGTCGCCGGGGCCGGCGCCGTGCCGCAGAGCGCGCAGCAGATCGCCGACTTCCTCGGTGACGCGCGGCTCGGTGCCGCCTTCGCCGCGCACGGGGCGCCCTACGCGGTCACGGTGCGGCTGCTGCGCGACCCGCGGACGGCGACCGGCTACGGCTGGTCCTCGCGCGGCGGGCCGCCGACCGCGCCCGCCTCGCTGACCCCGGTGAGCGCTTCGGTGCTGCTGCCCGCGCAGCGCCCGATCGACTGGCTGCTGCCGTGACCGCCCGGCACACCGGCCGCGCGGACGCGGCGGCCGCCGCTGGCCGGCACCGCCCGGGGCGCACCGGCAGGCGTGCGCGCCGGGTGCGCACCCCGAGCGTGCTGCAGATGGAGGCGGTGGAGTGCGGCGCCGCGGCCCTGGCGATGGTGCTCGGCCACCACGGCCGCCATGTGCCGCTGGAGGAGCTGCGGGTGGCCTGCGGTGTCTCGCGCGACGGCTCGCGGGCCGGCAATCTCCTCAAGGCGGCCCGCGGCTACGGCCTGCAGGCCAAGGGCATGCAGATGGAGCCGGCCGCGCTGGCGGAACTGCCGCCGCCTTCCGTCCTGTTCTGGGAGTTCAACCACTACGTCGTGTACGAGGGCACAGGCCGCCACCTGGGGCGGCGCGGGGTGCACCTCAACGACCCGGCGCGGGGGCGGCGGTTCGTGACGCCCGCGGAGTTCGACGCGGGTTTCACCGGTGTGGTGCTCACCTTCGAGCCGGGTGAGGGCTTCGTGCGGGCCGGCCGCAGGCCGGGCATCGTCCGCGGGCTGCCGGCCCGGCTGCGCGGCACCGGCGCGGCCATGGCGGCGGCGGTGCTGGCCAGCCTGCTGCTGGTCGTGGTCGGCGCGGCGGCGCCCGCGCTGAGCCGCACGTACATCGACGGCTTCCTGCTCGGCGGGCGCTCGTCGCTGCTGGGCACCCTGCTGACCGCGATGGCCGTCGTGGTGGGCCTCACCGCGGCGCTGACCTGGGTGCAGCAGTCGAACCTGCTGCACGGGCGGGTGGTGTCGGGCACGCTGGGCAGCGCCCGCTTCATGCGGCACCTGTTGCGGCTGCCGGTGCGCTTCTTCGCGCAGCACAGCCCCGCCGACCTGGTGCAGCGCCTGCAGTCCAACGACAGTGTCGCCGAGACGCTGGCCAGGGACCTGGCGGCGGCCGGGGTGGACGCGGTCGTGGTGCTGCTCTACGCGGCCCTGCTGTGGACCTACGACCGGCAACTGACCGTGCTGGGCGTGCTGATCGCGCTGCTCAACGTGGCGGCGATGCGGGTGGTCGTACGGCTGCGCGCCACGGGGACGCGCAAACTGCGGGCGGACACCGCCCGGTTGACCAACACCGCCTACAGCGGGCTGCAGTTGATCGAGACGATGAAGGCCACCGGCGGTGAGGACGGCTACTTCCGGCGCTGGGCGGGTCAGCACGCGGCCACCTTGGAGGGCAGGCAGCGGCTGGGTGTGCCCGGTGCGGCGCTCGCGGTCGTCGCACCGGCGCTTGCCGCGCTGAACAGCGCGCTGATCCTGCTGATCGGCGGGCGCCGGGCGGTCGCCGGCGGCATCTCGGTGGGCTTGCTGGTCGCCTTCCAGGCGCTGGTGACGAGCTTCACCGCACCGGTCACCCGGCTCAGTGCGGTCGCCGGGCGGGCGCAGGACTTCGCCGCGGACGTCGCCCGGCTCAGGGACGTGGAGAACTTCCCCGTCGACCCGGTCCACTCCCCCGCCCGGGCGGCGGCCGCCGCGGCGCAGGCCGGGCACCGGGCCGCGGGCCATGTCGCCCTGGAGGGCGTCGACTTCGGCTACAGCCCGCTCGACCCGCCGCTGCTGACCGGCTTCTCCCTGGCGGTGGGGCCGGGCCGCCAGGTGGCGCTGGTCGGCGGCTCGGGAAGCGGCAAGTCGACCGTGGCCCGGCTGGTCTGCGGGCTGTACGAGCCGACCCGCGGCACGGTGCGCATCGACGGGCGCGCGCTGGCGGAACTGCCGCGCAGCGTGCTGTCCGCGTCGGTGGCCTTCGTCGACCAGGACGTCTTCCTCTTCGAGGGCACGGTCCGCGACAACGTGGCGCTGTGGGACCCCTCGGTCACCGACGCGGCGGTGACGGCAGCCCTCGCGGACGCCGCCGTCCTCGACGTGGTCGCCCGGCGTCCCGGCGGCATCCGCTGCCGCGTGGAGCAGGACGGCCGCAACTTCTCCGGCGGCCAGCGCCAGCGCCTGGAGATCGCCCGCGCCCTGGTCCGCGACCCCGCGGTGCTGGTGCTCGACGAGGTGACCAGCGCCCTGGACGCCGAGACCGAGCGCCTGATCATCGACAACCTGCGGCGGCGCGGCTGTGCGCGGGTGGTCGTGGCCCACCGGCTGAGCACGGTCCGCGACAGCGACGAGATCGTCGTCCTCGACCGCGGCACGATCGTCGAACGCGGCCGCCACGAGGCCCTGGTGGCCGCGGGCGGCGCCTACGCCGACCTGGTCAGGGAGCACTGAGATGACCCACCCACCGGGCACCTTCCCCGCACCGCCCGAGGACACCGCCCCGGGCGGGCACGACGCCGGGCAGCTGCCGTACGGCGGCGGCGCTCCGTATACCGGCGGGCAGACGGGGTACGGGAGCGGCGACCCGGTCCTCGCCGTGCTGGGCGGCTTCGGGGCTGAGGTCGACTGCACGGGGGTGGGCAGTCTGGGGCTGGCGGGCGCGGACGGGGTGTGGCTGGTCACCGCCGGCGCCGTGGACCTCTTCGCCGTCGCGGGGGACGGGCAGGGGCGCTGGCACTTCCTGGGGCGGCTCGCGGCCGGTACCGCGGTGCTGGGGCCGCCGCCCGGGCCGCACCACACGCTGGTCGGGCGCCCGCTGCCCGGGTGCGGGCTGCGGCGGATCGCCCTGCGCGAGCTGTTCGCCGACCCGTACGCGCCGCCGTACGCCGCAGGCAGCGGGCCGCTGGGCCCGCTGGAGCAGGCGTTCGCACTGGGCGTCGGGCGCGGGCTGCGGCTGATGTTCGAGGCGCGGGTCGACGGGCGGCCCGCGACCGGGGCCGCGTCGGCGCAGGACGACATCGAGTGGGTGCCGGTCGAGCCGGGCAGCGTACGGGACGGTGCCGTGTACGGCGCCGAGTCCGCCGGGCAGCTGCTGGTCGACGGGGCGATGTGGCAGCGCATGGTCAGGCAGCAGTCGCGGCTGCTGCTGGCCCTCGGGCGGTGGATCGAGCAGGTCGAGCGCGCCCACGAGGAGCGGGCCGCCGCAGGGACGCGGGCGGGCGAGGCCGCGGGCGCGCGGGCCGACCGGCTGCTGCTGGCCGCGCTCGACGGGCCGGGCCGGGACTCCGGCGGCGCCGCCGACGCGACGCTCGCGGTGTGCCGGCTGGTCGCGGCGGCCGGCGGCATCGAGGTGACCGAGCCCGCGGGCGGCGGGGCGGGCAGCCGGCTGGGTCCCGTGGAGCGCATCGCGGTCGCCTCGGGCTTGCGCACCCGCGAGGTCGGGCTGGGCGGGCGCTGGTGGCGTACGGACGCCGGCCCCCTGGTGGGCAGCAGGGCGGCGTCCGGGGCGCCGGTGGCGCTGCTGTGGGGGCGCGGCGGCTACCGGGCGGTGGACCCGGCGAGCGGGCGTACGACCAGGGTCGGCCCGGCGAACGCGGCGGGTTTCGCCCCGCAGGCGGTGATGTTCTACCGCCCGCTGCCCGCGCGGGCGGTGTCCACGCGCGGGCTGCTGCGCTTCGGGCTGCGCGGCACCGGCGCCGACCTGTGGCGGCTGCTGGCCGGCAGCCTGGTCGCGGTCGGGCTCGGGGCGCTGGTGCCGCTGGCGACCGGGCGGGTGCTGGGCAGTTATGTGCCGCAGGGCGAGAACGGGCTGATCGTGCAGGCCGCCCTCGCGGTCGTGGCGGCCACCGTGGTGTCCGCGGCCTTCATGCTGGTGCAGAACATCGCGGTGCTGCGGCTCGAAGGCCGCATCGAGGCGACACTGCAACCGGCCGTCTGGGACCGGCTGTTGCGGCTGCCGACGGGCTTCTTCGCCCACCGGTCCACCGGTGAGCTGGCGAGCGCCGCGATGGGCGTGAGCGCGATCCGCAAGGTGCTCTCCGGCACGGCATCGGTCGCGGTGCAGTCCGGTACGGTCGCGGCGGTCAACCTGGTGCTGCTGCTGTGCTACAGCGTGCCGCTTGCGCTGGCCGCGCTCGGCATGCTGGCGGTCGTGGCCGCGGTGCTGCTGACCGCGGGCCTTGCCCAACTGCGGTGGCAGCGGCAGCTGGTGGAGCTGGGCAACCGGCTCAACAACCAGGCCTTCCAGACCCTGCGGGGACTGCCGAAGCTGCGGGTCGCCGCGGCGGAGAGCTTCGCCTATGCCGCATGGGCCGCGGACTTCGCGCGCAGCCGCGAACTGCAGCGCAAGGCCGGGCGGATCGGGAACGCGGCGACCGTCGTCAACGCCGTCTACCTGCCGCTGTGCACGCTCGCGGTCTTCGCGCTGCTCGCGGGTCCCGCCCGCGGCAGCCTGTCGGCGGCGGGCTTCCTGACCTTCAACTCGGCGGCCACGATGATGCTCTCGTCCGCGGGCCAGCTCACCGGGGCGCTGCTGTCGGCGGTTTCCGTGCTGCCGATGGTCGAGCAGCTGCGCCCTGTGCTGGACGCGGCGCCCGAGGTGCCGGCCGGCCGCACGCAGCCCGGTGAGCTGTCCGGTGCGGTCGAGGCCGTCGCGGTGTCCTACCGCTACCTGGGCGAGGGTCCCGCCGCGCTGGACGAGGTGTCGCTGCGGGTGGCGCCCGGCGAGTTCGTGGCGGTCGTCGGGCCGAGCGGCTGCGGCAAGTCGACGCTGCTGCGGCTGCTGATCGGCTTCGACTCCCCCGGCGCGGGCAGCGTCCGCTACGACGGCCAGGACCTGGCCGCACTGGACCTGGCGGCGGTGCGCCGGCAGTGCGGGGTGGTGCTGCAGCACGCGCAGCCCTTCAGCGGCTCGGTCCTGGACTGCATACGCGGCGGTGGCACGTACTCGCTGGAGGAGGCGTGGCAGGCCGCCGCGATGGCCGGGCTCGCCGAGGACATCAAGGCGATGCCGATGGGCATGCACACCGTGCTGCCGGACGGCGGCGCTGCGGTGTCCGGCGGGCAGCGCCAGCGGCTCATGATCGCGCAGGCGCTGATCCGCCGTCCGCGGATCCTCTTCCTCGACGAGGCGACCAGCGCGCTGGACAACGCCACGCAGCGCACCGTCATCGACAGCACCCGCGCCCTGCGGGCCACCAGGATCGTCGTCGCCCACCGGCTGTCCACGGTGCTCGACGCGGACCGGGTCGTCGTGATGGACGCGGGCCGCATCGTCCAGCAGGGACCGCCCGCCGCCCTGCTGGCCGACACCGCGGGCCCCTTCCACGCGCTGGTCCGCCGCCAGACGCTGTGACGGCGGCCCCGCGGCGGGCCGCGGCCCCGGGCACGGCAGGATGGCCCGATGACCGACTTCCTGACCATCGGCGAGAGCGTCGCCGACATCGTCCGCACCCCCGGCAGGCCCGATGTCGCGCATCCCGGCGGGAGTTCCGCGAACGTCGCCTACGGGCTGGCCCGGCTGGGGCGCCGCGCCGCGCTGCTCACCCAGATCGGGCAGGACGAGGCGGGGCGGCTCATCCGCGACCACCTGGTGTCCGCGGGGGTGGAGCTGCTGACCGACGGGCAGCGGGGCGCGGCCACACCCACCGCGGTGGTGACGCTGGACGGGCAGGGGGCCGCCTCGTACGACTTCGCCATCGGCTGGACCCTGCGGCCGGTGGAGGTGCCGGCGGGCGTACGGCATGTGCACCTCGGGTCGATCGGTGCGGTGCAGCCGCCGGGCGCCGCCGCGGCACTCGAGGTGACCGCCGGGCTGCGGGCGTCGGCGACGGTCAGCTACGACCCGAACGTGCGCCCGGCGCTGCTGGGCGACCGGGCGCGGGCGGCGGAGCGGGTGGAGCGGTGCGTGGCGCTCAGCGACGTGGTCAAGGCCAGCGACGAGGATCTGCGGTGGCTGTACCCGGGCGAGCCGGCCGGCGAGGTGGCGCGGCGCTGGCTCGGGCTCGGCCCGGCCGCGGTCTTCGTGACGCTCGGCGCGCAGGGCGCCCTGGCCTTCACCGCTGCCGGGCAGGTCTCCGCCGCCCCGGTGCCGGTCGAGGTCGCCGACACGGTGGGGGCGGGCGACGCCTTCATGGCCGCCGCGCTCGACACGATGGCCGCGCTCGGGCTGACCGGTGCCACGGCCCGCGCCGGCCTCGCGGCCGGCCTCGACGGCCCGGCGCTGGCCGCGATGCTGCACCGGGCGGGCGCGGCGGCGGCCCTGACCGTCTCCCGGGCGGGCGCGAACCCGCCGGACGCGGCGGAGCTGGCAGCGGCCCTGGAGGCGGCGGGCTCAGTCGGCCAGTGAGTCGAGGGTGTCGGCGGCTGGGGCGAAGAAGAGGGTGCCGGTGACCGGGGTGGAGAAGTCGAGGATGCGGTCGTGCTCGGTGGCGCCGTCGCCGAGGAACATGTGCCGCAGCATCTCCTCGGTCACCGCGGGGGTGCGCGCGTAGCCGATGAAGTAGGTGCCGAACTCGCCACTGCCGGGGCTGCCGAAGGGCATGTTGTCGCGGAGGATCTTCCGCTCGCTGCCGTCGGGGCCGGTGATCGTGTTCAGCTCGACGTGCGAGCCGGGGGTGCCGGTCTCGACGTTGGTGAGTTTGCGGCGGCCGACGATGTGCTCCTGCTGCTCGACCGTGAGCGCGTTCCAGGCGTCGAGGTCGTGCAGGTACTTCTGCACGATCACATAGGAGCCGCCCGCCGCGCCGGGGTCCTCCTCGCCGACGAGTACGGCGTCGGCGGCCTCGGCGCCGACCGGGTTCTCCGTGCCGTCCACGAAGCCGAGCAGGTCGCGCTGGTCCAGGTAGGCGAAGCCCTGCACCTCGTCGGCGACGCCGACCGAGCCGCGCAGCCGCGCCATGATCTCGGTGGCCAGCGAGAAGCACAGGTCCTGCCGGGTGGCGCGGATGTGGAGGAGCAGGTCGCCAGGGGTGGCGGGCGCGCTGTGCCTGGCGCCGTGCAGCTCGGCGAAGGGGTGCAGCTCCGCGGGCCGCGCCAAGCCGGGGAGCAGCCGGTCCCAGACGTCCGAGCCGATCCCGGCGACGACGCTCAGCTCGCCCGCGGGGTGGCCGAAGCCGACCGCGCGCTGCAGCCCGGCCAGGTCGCCGAGCAGATCGCGCACGGCCGGTTCGCCGCCCTGGTCGACGGTGAGCACGAGGAAGACAGAAGCGGTGGTCAGCGGGCTGAGCACTGGCTGCGGAGTCGGCATGGCCCCATCGTGGCACGCCCCGCTTGCGGCAGGGGGGCCGAGGGGTTTGAGTGAGGAGTACCCCCTGTTTTACCCAGGGGACCCTCCACACCGGCGGGTCGGCCGGCCAGACCGGCCACGGCACCGGTGAGCGAGAGGAGCAGCCATGGCACACCACAAGTCCAACACGGCCGTCGAGGGCGACCCGGACACCGGCCACAGCCGCGGGATGCCGGAACGCCCCGACAAGGACGAGCTGGAGCAGCGTACGGAGGCCGACCGCCAGGAGGTGGCCGCGGCGGTGGCCGCGCAGACCCGGCAGGCGCCGGAGGCGCACATCGACGAGTGGACGCAGCGGCTGGTCAACTTGGCACCCGAGATGCCGCGCGAGCAGGCGCGGAGCTTCGTGCACGACCTCTACTTCGCCGCGCAGCGGGCGCTGGACAGGGAGGTCTGGGAGGCGGACTTCGAGCGCGACGAGTAGGCCGCGGCGCGGCAGGGAGCCCGACATGAGCGGCCGGGCGCGGTGGGTGCCGCGCCCGGCCAGAGCCGTCAGCCGGGGTAGCGCGAGGGCTCGCGCGGCTGGTACGGCTCGTCCGGCTGCTGCGGCCGGGGGCGGCCCTGCGCCCTGATCGGGCCGCGGGCCAGCCGGTGGGCGCCGAGAGCCGCGAAGACGGCGAGCAGGCCGCCGCCACCGGTCCACAGCCAGCGCGGCGACCACCAGGTGCCGGCCCAGCCGTCGCCGGGCGCGACGTCGGGGCCGTTGGCGGAGACCACGGGAGTCACCGAGCCGTCCACGGCGTTGCGGCCGGCGGTGCCGTGCGAGGTGGCCTTGATCGCCGCGCGCACCGGCTGGCCGAGGTCGGCCTCGGTGACCTTCAGCGCGGTGAGCCGCAGGTAGTACGCGCCGCGCAGCGGGTCGTCGGACCAGGTGTCGGCGTAGGCCCGCACGGGGCGCAGGGTGCAGGCGAGTTCCACCGTCGCGGCGCCGGCGGCGGCCGTACGGGTCTGGGCGCCGTAGCGGCAGGGCTGGCGGCGGCGCAGGCCGTCGTAGACGTCGAGCTGCCAGGTCGAGGCGCCGTGCGCGGCGGGGGCGCCGCTGCCGGAGCCGAACGTCACGGTGGCCTTCACCGTGACGTTCTGCCCGGTGTCCGCGGGCACCACCCAGTAAAGGTAGTCGCCCGCCGAGGCGCTGGCGGTGGCCTCCTCGCCCTGCTTGATCGCCGTGGCGGTCAGGAAGTTGGTGCCCGCCTCGGTGGGCGGCCCCTGCTCGCCGGCGGTGGGCGTCGCGGTCGCGCTGGGCGTGGCGCTCGGGGTGTCGTCGGCCGCGGCACGGCCGGTCAGTACGGTCACAGCGGTCGCGGCGAGCAGTCCCGCCGCGGCCAGACGTCGTGCGGTGCGCATCAGTTGGCCCTCCCCGAGTTCATCCGCCAGCGCGCGGCCCAGCCGGTCAGCAGACCGGCGACACCGCCGGTGACGGCGAGCAGCCCCAGCAGCCACCAGCCGCGGCCGAGACCGTAGAAGGCCACGTCGGACGGCTGGTCGGGGCTGTGCACGAGGTCGATGGACAGCTCGACCGGCAGGCCAGGGGTGGTCTTGACCGAGGCGGGCGCGGAGAAGGAGTTGCCGACCTGCAGGCACACGGTCTCCGCCGGGGTGTCGGAGTCGGCCTTCGGCTTGGGGTAGCGGATGCCGGCCGACACCGCGTCGGTGCGGCCGGTGCCGCCCTCGTCGTCGCGGACGATCTCCCGGCCGTGCAGGGTGACGCCCCGCAGCAGCACGCCGTAGTCGGCGTTGACCGCGCGGTCGTCGCTGATGCTCACCGAGGCGCGCAGCTCCTGGCCGGGGCGTACGTCCACGCGGTACCAGCGGTTCTCCGAGAAGGTCTCCCGGTCGGAGTACAGGCCCGCTTTGAGCACGGGGGCGTCGGCGCAGGTCTCGGCGCCCTGGGTGGCGACGGGGGTGGCCACCGGGTCGGTGCTGCGGTTGACCAGCTGCTTGACCTTGGTGGTCAGCTGCGCCCTGTGCTGCACGGTGGTGTACGTGCCACCGGTGGCTTCGGCGATGCAGCTGAGCTGGTTGCGGGTGGTGGAGTTCGGGATCAGGCCGAGCGTGTCGATGACCAGGTGGATGCCCTGGGCGGCGATGTCGCGGGCGACGTCGCAGGGGTTGGCGTTGCAGGTGTCCTCGCCGTCGGTGATCAGCACCATCCGTGCGGTGCCGTCACCGCCGGCCTTCAGGTCCTGGGCGGCCGCGAGCAGGGCGGGGCCGATCGGGGTCCAGCCGGTGGGGGCCAGCGTCGCCACCGCGGTCTTGGCCTCGGTGCGGTTGAGCGGGCCGACCGGGTACAGCTGCCGGGTGTCCTTGCAGCCGGTCTTGCGGTCGTTGCCCGGGTAGTCCGCACCGAGGGTGCGTATGCCGAGGTTGACGTTCTCCGGCGTCGAGTCCAGGACGTCGTCGAAGGCCTGCTTCGCGGCCGACATCCGGCTCTGCCCGTCGATGTCCTTGGCCCGCATGGAGCCGCTGACGTCCAGGACGAGTTCGACCTTCGGTGAGGGTTGCGCCGCGGGTTCGTCCGCGGCGGCGCTCGCGGGCAGCAGCCCGCAGGCGAGGGCGGCCAGCAGGCCACCGGCCATTCCCGTGGCCACGAGTCTTCTCATGATCATCGCAGGATCGTAGTGAAGGTCCGGCCCAATCATGAAGTCGGCTGGTCAGCGGGACGGTTGCGGCACCGGAAGGGCGGACTCCGGTCCGCCGGGACCGACTTGGCGAAGTCTTTACAACCCGGGTCCGCGCTGTGTCGTCTCTGATCGCGACTCCTGGTACGGCCGGGGTCCGCGCCCGCTCCAGGGCGCGGCGGGCCGCGGGAGAACGGAGGGACGGGACATGCGCAGCACTTCACTGGCCGCCGGTGCGGCGGCGGTTCTGGCGGTGGCGGTCGCGGGGGCCGTGCCCGCCGCGGCCTCGGCCCCGGTCGGCCGGGCCGGCACCCCGATGTGCACGACCTCGCAGCTGACCGGGGCGCTCGGCGGCGGCGACGCGGGAGCCGGCAACCTCTACCGCTACCTGGTCCTGACCAACCACAGCTCCACCACCTGCCACCTCACCGGCTACCCCGGGGTGTCCCTGCTCGACTCCGCGGGCAAGCAGATCGGCAAGCCGGCCGACCGGCAGCCCAGCCGGTACTCGCCGGTCGTGCTCCGGCCGGGCGCGTCGGCAAGCGACACGATCCACACCGTGAACCACATGGGCAAGTGCCTGCCGGCGTCGGCGAAGGTGCGGATATATCCGCCCGGGAACACGGCGTCCATGGTCATCGCCGGTGCCGTGACGAACTGCGACAACCTCTTCACGGTGACGCCGATGGCCGCGGGGCGGGACGGGAGCGACCCGGTGAATCCCACGCCCACGCGGACGTCGGCGCCCAAGCCCACGCCGTCCACCGGGCAGCAGGTCCCGACCGTGCCCGCCGGCGCCCCCGACACCGGGCTCGCCGCCACTGGCTCCGGTCACTCCGCGACCCTGACGGTCGGCGCGATCGCCGGTGCCGGCGGGGTCCTCCTCGGCGGCCTCACCCTCGCCACGGCCCGCCGCCGCCGCACCCGGGGCTGACGTGCCACCCACGCCCGTACCTCAGCCACAGCCGTGGCCTCCCCCCGCGCCCGTACGGGGCGCCTCCCCCCGCAGCGCGACTGCGGACGCGTCGTGGCTTGTCGCGCAGTTCCCCGCGCCCCTGGGGGTGCCCTCTGGGGAGAGGGCGAGCGTTTTTAGGGGCGCGGGGAACTGCGCGCCCCATCACGACGCACGGAAAGGTGCAAGCTCGCAGCAAGTGGCAATCACCCAGGGGCGCGGGGAACTGCGCGACAAGCCACGGCGGTGGCGCGGGGGACGCGCAGCGTGGGGGGTGGTGGCGGTCATCGCCGCGGTGGTGACCGCCGGGTGCGACGGGAAGAGCGAGGGCCAGGCGCCGCCCCCGGCCGCGACGGGACGGCACCCCGGCACAGGAGCGGCCACCACCACGGTGGCCCCAAGTGCGGGGAAGGCCACCCCGATGGCCAGGTCGCAGCCGCAGCGGCTGCGGATACCGGGGCTCGGGGTGGACACCCCCGTCATGTCCGTGGGACTCGCCCCCGACGGCACCGTCCGCGTCCCGCCGATCAAGGCGCACTCACCGGCCGGGTGGTACGACGGTTCGCCGACGCCGGGCGAGACCGGCCCGTCCGTGCTGCTGGGGCACGTGACGGTCGGCGCGTACGGCGACGGCGTCTTCCGGCACCTGGACCGTATGCGCCCCGGCGACCGGGTGAGCATCACCCGGTCGGACGGCACGACCGCGACCTTCGCCGTCGACAAGGTGCAGACGGTGGCGAAGTCGCACTTCCCGACGGAGGCGGTGTACGGGAACGTCGACCACCCCGCCCTGCGTCTCATCACGTGCGGCGGCACGCGTATCTCCGGCGGTGGCGGCTATACGGACAACGTGATCGTCTACGCCTCGCTGGTCGGCGGCTCGTGAACGACTGGCCGGCGGCGGCCAGCACCCCGGCGACAGGAGTGAGGAGAGCGGTCATCCGGCGAGAAGAGCGCGCTGCCTCCGAGCTGTTCGAGGCCGTGTACCCGCGGCTCGCGGGCTGGTGCCGCCGGCTGGTGGACGACGACGGGACGGCGCACGAGATCGCCGCGGAGGCCTTCACCCGGCTGTGGGCGCGCTGGACCGCGGTCGAGGAGCCCAACGGCTTCCTCTATGTGACCGCGGCCAACCTCGTCCGCGACCACTGGCGCAGAATGGAGCGCGAGCGTCGCGCGCTGCGCCGGGTGAGGACCGAGCAGTCCGTACGCCCGCAGGAGGAGGCGGCCGACCCGTCCGTACGCCTGCTGGTTCAGTCGCTGCCCGAGCGGCTGCGCAATCCCGTCCTGCTGTACTACTACGCCGACTTGCCGGTCCGTGAGGTGGCCGCGCTGCTTGGCCGGAACGAGGGAACCGTGAAGGCCGACCTGCACGCGGCACGCGAACTGCTCCGCGCCCGAATCAGGGGACACCATGACTGGATTTCCTGACCCCCGGGGGGACGCACCGGACGGCGACGGCGCCGCGCCGGCGGAGCCGCTGCTGCGGCAGCCGCCGGGGTATCTGGACGCGCCGCCTGGTGCGTTCGCGCAGATCCGGCGGCGGGCGGCGCGGCGGCGCCGGGTGCGGGCGGCCGGCGGCGGGCTGGCGGCGGCCGTGGTGCTGACCGGGTCCGTGTACCTGGTCGGCGCGATGACCTCGCACGGCTCGGACGACGTGGTCAGCCCGCCCGCCAGCAACTCGCTGACCAGTGCGGCGACTTCTGCTCCCACGCCGACCCGGGGCACCGCCCCGACGCCGACCCCGGGCACGACGGCGCCGCCCGGCACGGGCACCCGCGGGCCGACGGCCACCGGCACCCCCACGCCGGACCCGGCCCCGACCCGGACCGGCCCGGCGAGCGGCAGCGGGGCGACGCCGATGTGCGCGACCTCGCAGCTGACCGCAGCGCTCGGCGGCGGCGACGCGGGAGCCGGCAGCCTCTTCCGCTATCTGGTGCTCACCAACCACAGCTCCACGGCCTGCCATCTCACCGGCTACCCGGGGCTGTCGATGCTGGACGCGGACGGCAGGCAGATCGGGGCGCCGGCCGACCGGCAGCCGATGGCGTACTCGGCGGTGGTGCTGCGGCCGGGCGGGTCGGTGAGCGACACCATCCACACCGTCAACCAGCAGGGCACCTGCCTGCCCGCGTCGGTGAAGCTGCGGATCTACCCGCCGGGCAACACCGCGTGGCTGGACTTCCCCGGGAGCGTCACCAACTGCGACAACCTCTTCACGGTGACGCCGTTCGCAGCCGGGCGCACGGGCAACCCGCCGTCATGACCTGCCGCCGTCGGCAGGTCGCCACTCGCCGGGTCACCACTCGTCGGGGCCGCCCGGCAGGTCGAGCAGTGCCAGGTCGGGCGGTACGAGGGTGGTGGACAGCAGGAGTTCGCGCAGCAGGTGGTCGTTGAGGGTGTTGCCGACGGGTTCGCCGACCTCCTCGCGGGTCAGGAAGGGGACGCCGTCCCTGGACAGCCGGGTGCGTACCGCACTGACCACGTGCTCGACCTTCTTGTGCCCCCAGTTCGCGGCGGGCTGCAGGCGGGCCAGGTGGGCGGCGGTGTCCTGCCAGGTCAGCGGCTGCGGGCGCAGTTCGTGGAGCAGGTAGCGGCGGCCGAGGACGACCAGGACGAGGCGTTCCTGCTCGCTGAGCAGCCAGGTGCGCGGCGGCAGTGTGATGTCCTCGGGCCGCGGGGTAGGGGCGGCGCCGTCCTGGTCGGTGACGTAGACCTCCAGCAGGTGCTCGCGGTGCCGTGAGCCGCGGACGAACAGCGGGGTGTAGCCGGCCTCCAGCGGCAGCGCCTCCTCGCCGGTGAACAGCAGCCGCCCGCGGGCCAGCCGGATCGGCAGCCGGCCGTGGTTGCTGATCCACCACTGGCCGCCGCGGTGGGTCAGGGTGCCCTGGTGGCGGCTGACCAGCGGGTCGTCCTCGCCGAGGCAGACGTGCACGGCCGGGCGGTTGCGGCCGAAGAGGACCTCGCGGCCGGGGCCCGGGCCGAGCCGCATGCCGCCGGTGAGGGCGAGCGCGAAGACGGTGCCCGCGACGGGGGCGGAGACCCCTCGGGCGAGGCTGCCGTGGGTGCCGGGGAGCCGCTGCCCGCCCGGCAGCCCTGCGGTGCCGGCGGTGTCTGTCGTCATGGCTGCTTCCTCGTCGGGGGCGGTGCGGAGCGCGGGCGCGCCCGCTCAGCGGCCGGGCAGCCGTGCCGCGGCCGCCGTGCCCAACTGCTCGGCTGTGTCGCAGAGTTTCCCCACCGCGCCGCTTCCCGACACCGTCAGCTCGACGAGTTCCTCGACGTGCTGCCCGGTGATGTCGGTGAAGTCGCGGTTGACCAGCCGCAGAGTGCAGGTGCCCCGGTCCTCGTACTCGGGGCTGACGAAGCCCTTGGCGCCGCCGAGCCGGACGGGAGTGCCGTCGCTGGTGTCCAGCGGCGGGGAGTTGCGGTCGAAGACCAGGTCGATCCCGCTGTCGCCGTCGGAACTGCCCCAGTGGCAGCCCCAGTTGCCGAAGTCCCGGTCGGGGTCGTCGGCGTGGACGCCGCCCGGGACCGCGCCGATGGCCGCGGGCGTGAGCAGGGAGCAGGCGTCGGCGGTGGCGAGCGAGGCGGGGACGGCGGCGGACGGGCGGCGCGGTACGGTCCCGGCGCGCAGCACGGTCACCGCGTGGTCGGTGGCGGCGTCGGCCATGGCGCACAGGTCGGGTCCACTGTCGCCGGTGAGCCGGGCCATGATCTGGATGTGGTTGCCGTCGTCGAGTTGCAGGGTGCGGTCGCACTCGTCGCCGTCGAGGGGTTCGGACGCCACCGTCACGTTGCCGGTCCTGCGGGTGGGGATGTGCGAGCCGGCCTCGACGTCCTTGCCGAGCAGGGTGGCGGCAACGTCCACGGCCGGGTCCTGCCGGGGCGGTCCCACCAGGACGTCGCAGCGGTCGAAGTTGCCGTAGTCGGTGACCAGGTCGGTGCTGCCGAAGCGGGCCAGCGGTGCGGTGGCCAGCACCGAGCAGGGGTCGGCGCTGCGGGGGTCGCCGAGCGCGCTGCGGGCGGGGGACGCGGGGGCGGTCGGCGCGGAGGTGGTGGCGCCGGCGCCGGGCCTGGCGCGGGTGGCGGAACTGCCGGACCGGGCCTGGGCCGGTGACCCGTCGTCCCAGGGGCTCAGGGACAGCAGGACGGCGGCTGCCGCGGCGGCGAGCACCAGCGCCCCCAGCGCGGCCCGGGTACGGCGCCCGCCCCACCGGCCGGGCGGGCCGAGCGGCGGCAGGCCGCGGCGCCGGCCGAGGTCGGCGCCCTCGTTGTGCAGCCGGCGTACCGCCTCCGACGGCGGGGCGACCTCCGCCATCAGGTCGCGGGTCTCGGCGGCGGCGGGCCTGCTGCCGGGGTCGACCCGCAGCAGTGCGGTCAGCGGCCCGGTGAGCCGGCCGGCCTGCCGGGGCGGTTCGATGTGGCCGTCCCTGGCCCGCCCGATGTAGGCGAGCGGGCTCTCGGCCTCGCCGTAGGGCACCCGGCCCTCGACGGCGGCGAAGAGCGCGGCGCCCAGCGAGAACTGGTCGGACTGCCGGCTCGCGGGTTCGCCTTTGGCCACCTCGGGGGCCAGGTAGCGGGGTTTGCCGGGCACACCGCCGCTGAGGCTGTCGCGGGTGTCGTCGCTCCACAGGGCGCGTGAGATGCCGAAGTCGGCGAGCTTGGCGATGCCGTCGTCGGTGACGAGGATGTTCTCCGGCGTCACGTCGCCGTGCACGACGCCCTTGGCGTGGGCGGTCGCGAGCGCGTCGGCGATCTGCCAGCCGATCACGGCGGCCTGCTCGGGGCTCAGCGGTCCGTCGTCGGCGACGACGGCGGCGAGGCTGCGGGAGCGGACGTACTCCATGACCAGCCAGCTCTGGCCGCCGTCCTCGATGTGGTCGAAGACCGCGACGATGTGCGGGTGGTGCAGGCGGGCGGCGTTGCGGGCCTCGCTGCGCAGCCGGCCTGTGGCCCTCGCGTCGTCGATGCGGGCGCACTTGAGGGCGACGGTGCGGTCCAGTTCGCGGTCGTAGGCCCGCCAGACGACGCCCATGCCGCCGGCGCCTATGCGTTCTCGCAGCAGATAGCGCCCGGCTACTTCGTCACCGATCTCCGCCGTTCCCCGCACCGCGCCGCTCCATTGCACAGATCACGCCTCGTGCCCGCTCCAGCGCAAGGAGCGTACTGCACCCGGCCTGCCCCGGCCGCCACTTGCACCTCTCCGTCACCGGGGCTGCGGCCCGTTCCGGGACCGGTCCCGGGCGGCCGGCCGTACGGTCCGCTGGTCCGCGGCGACGGCACGGGAAGGAGCGGGCGCGATGGGTCAGGGGCAGGAGTCCGCCGCCCGGCGGCCGCTGCTGCGCGAGGGCGGCACGGTGGGCGCCGGCTACCTGGTGGAGCGCTATCTCGGGCAGGGCGCCTACGCGGAGGTCTACCGGGTGCGGCACCCCTATCTGGGGCGGCAGGCGATGAAGGTCTTCCGGCAGGTCGCCGACCGCGCCGCGGTGGACGCGCTGCTGGCCGAGGCGGTGCTGCTGTCCCGGCTCGGGCACCCCAACATCGTGCGGGTCTTCGACGCGGGCACCACGCCCACCGCAACGGGTGAACGCGCCTACTTCACCATGGAGTACGTCGCCGGCGGCACCCTGGCGCGCTTCATGGACGGGTGGCTGGAGCGTACGGGCCACGTGCCGGTCGCGGCGGCCGAATGCGTGCTGCGCCAGGTCAGCTCGGGGCTCGCGCTCGCGCATGCCGCGCGGCCGCCGATCGTGCACCGCGACATCACCCCGCACAACATCCTGGTGGGTCTGGACGGCGACGGCGCGCAGCCGATCCGGGCCAGGCTCGGCGACTTCGGCCTGGCCACCCGCACCGACCCGCGTACCGGACTGGCCGGCGCCCAGGGGGTGCCGGCGTTCACACCGCCCGAGACGCTGCTGGGCTTCCGCGGTGACTCGCGCAGCGGCGACGTGTGGGCGCTGGGTGTCGTCGGCTACCTGCTGCTGACCGGGCGGCTGCCCTACCCGCGGGGCCTGGCCGGCTGGATGACCGGCTCGCACCGCCGCGCGCCCCCTCCGTCGCCCGGCGAGCTGAACCCGGACGTGGACCCGGAGTTGGAGCGGATCGTGCTGGAAGCGCTGGCCGTGGACCGCGAACTGCGCACTCCGGACGCGGGGGTGCTCGCCGGGCGGTTCGAGCGGCGGGCGGAGCGGCTGCGCGGCGGCCGGCACGTACCGGGGACCGGGAGCGGCGGATCAGGGACGAGCGGCGGCACGGATGAGGGAGCAGGGCGGCGATGAGCAGGGCGGACGGTGCGCGATGACGGCGCCTGGGGACGAGTTGGCACCGGTGCTGGCCAGGATCTCGGGTACGGACCTCTACCGGGGCAACGCCTTCGTGGTCACGGGCCTGCCCGCGGACGCGACACCCGCGGCGGTGCGCAGGACCCGCGAGGAGGCGCTGCTGATGAGCAGGCTCGGCGCTCCTGCGGCGGGCGCGGCGGCGCGGACGGCCGCGCCGGACGGCGAGGAGGCGCTGCGGGCGGCGTACGAGACGCTGCGCGACCCGGTGGCGCGCCTCGTCCACGAACTGCTGTGGCCGCAGGGGCGCTCGGAGCCGGCGTGGAGCGGCGCCGAGCAGCACGCGCAGGCCGCGCGCGAGCACCGCGAGGCGGTGGAGGGCGAGGCGGCGGGGCCGTACGAGCCGGGGTCCGCGGAGGCCGCGCGGCTGGATGCGCTGTGGACGGCGTCGCTTGCCGGGTGGGCGTCGGTGCTCGCCGGCCACGGCCTGTGGGACCACGCCAAGCGGCGGGTGGCCGAGATCGGCGACCCGCGGCTGACGACCGGGACGGTGCGGCGGCTGCGGGACCGGCTGCCGCGCCATCTGGCGTCGGTGACCGCGGAGTTGGCGCTGCGCGAGGTGGTGCGGGGCAGGCCAGCGGGGGCCGGGCGGCTGGTGGCGCTGCTGCACGCCTCGCCGCTGCCCGAGCGGGCGGTGGCCGACGCGCTGCGCGAGGTGGTGCGGCCCGCCGAGACGGCGCTGCGCGCCGCGTGCACGGCCGCGCGCGAGGCGGTTAGCGCCGAGGAGGGGGACGGCGGCCCCGCGGCGGCGGCGCTGCTGGAGCGGATCGGCGAACCGCTGGGGGTGGTGCGCACCGTCCTGGGCGCGGACGCCGCCCTGACCTCGGCTTTGGAGGAGGAGATCGCCTCGGCGCTCAACCAGTGCGCGGTCGGCGAATTCCACGCGACCGGGCGGGTCAGGGCGCCGCTGGGCGTGCTGGCCGCGGCCGCCGGATATGCGCATGTGCAGCGCACCAGGGACCTCATCGAGCGCAATGTCGACGTCGTCTCGCACAGCAGGAACGCCGCGCCCACCGGCCCGTCGGACGACCTGCCGCCGAGACTGCGGGAGATGTGCGTCGAGGGCAAGGTGGAGCGGCCCGCGGCCTTCCTGCGGGCGATGGCCGCACGGGTGGCGGCCAGGGACAAGGAGCTGGGCAGGCAGCTGCTCGCCCTGGCCACCGACCGCAGGAGCGTGGCCGCACCCGTCACCCGGCAGCCCTTCACCGGGCGCCTGCTCGGCTGCGGTGTGCACGCCCTGCGAGCCGGCGCGCCGAACCCGGAGGGCCTGGTCTGGGTCACCCATGTGCTGACCCTGTGCTGGCTGCCGCTGCTGCCGCTGGCGGCCTACGTGCGGGACGACTCGGGGGTGCGCGCCAAGGTGCCGCTGACCGGGCGGGCCCGCTGGACGCGGCGGTGGACGGTGCTGATGGTGCCGGTCGTGGTGCTGCTGCTGACGGTGGGCGTGCCGGCCGCCGCGGTGGCGGTGCCCGCCCTGTGGTTCGGCTACGGCGTCTTCCTGAGCAAGGTCCGCGAGGAGCGGGTCCGCATGTGGTCGCGCTGGGACCGGGGGCGGCACCGGTGAGCCGGGCGGAGCGGCTGCGCGGGCACCTGCGGCAGCGCCGCCAGTCGGCCGAGTTCCGCATCGCCGACGACTACCCGCCGGCCGGGCTGCTGCCGGCGCCCGTACCGGAGCCCGAGCCGCCCGCGGTACCGGAGCCGCGGGCAGCAGCGGCGGCGCAGGCCTCGGACGCCGACCTCGCGGACCTGGCGACGCAGCTGTGGCGGCTGGGCAGGAAGCTCGCCGAGCCGCCGCCGGACGACCGGGGTCCCGGTGGGGCCGCGGCCCGCCGCAAGGAGTCCCGCCATCTGCGGGCAGCGCAGGACGCGCTGGGCAAGGCCGGGGTGCGGGCGGAGGACCACGACGGGACCGAGTTCGACATCGGCCTGACCCTCGACGTGCTGGCGTACCAGCCGGTCCCGGGCGCGACCCGGGAGACCGTGCACGAAACCGTACGGCCCTCGGTCTACCGGGACGGCCGCCGTATCCAGATGGGCCAGGTCATCGTGGCCCAGCCGGAAGGAGAGCAGGACCTGTGACCCCGCAGAACACGACCCGCGAGACCGTCGACTTCGGCATCGACCTGGGCACCACCAACAGCGCCATCGCCGCCTCGACGGGGGCGGGCGCCGACATCGTGCGCAACAACCTGCGCGACGAGTACACACCGTCCGCGGTGCACATCAACCGGTCGGGGACGGTCGTCGTCGGCAAGCGCGCCAGGGCGCGGCTCGACGTCGACCCGGCCAACACGCACGCCGAATTCAAACTGCAGATGGGCCTGCGGGACGCGGTGCGCGAGTTCGCCGGCTCCGGACGCACCATGACGCCCGAGCAGTTGTCGGCCGAGGTGCTCAAGTCGGTGCGCGCCGACGTGCGCAGCGCGCTCGGCGAGGAGATCGGGGCGGCCGTCATCACCGTGCCCGCGGCCTTCGAACTCGACCAGTGCGAGGCGACCCGGCGGGCGGCGAAGCTGGCCGGCCTGGACTTCGCCCCGCTGCTGCAGGAGCCGACCGCGGCCGCGTGGGCGTACAGCGCGGCGGCCTGCGATGTGCCGTCCCGCGGCTTCTGGCTGGTCTACGACCTGGGCGGCGGCACCTTCGACGCGTCGGTGATCCAGATCGAGGACGGCGAGTTCGGCGTCGTCAACCACGCGGGCGACAACTTCCTCGGCGGCAAGCTGATCGACTGGATGCTGGTCGACGACCTGCTGATCCCCGCGGCGCGCACCGAGGACGGCATGGCCTCGCTCGACCGGGCCGACCCGCGGCAGGCGGGCAACATCGCCAAGCTCAAGCAGGCCGCCGAGGACGCGAAGATCGAGCTGTCGCACTCCCCCGCCGCCGAGATCGACGTCCAACTCACCGGTGAGCGCGGCGAGTCGGTGGCCTTCGTGCACGAGATCGCCAGGGCGGACCTGGAGCGGCTCGCGATGCCGCTCTACCGGCGCTCGGTGGAGCTGTGCCGGCGGGCGCTCGCCGAGAAGGGGCTCGCGCCCGCCGACATCGAACGGGTCCTGCTGGTGGGCGGCGCCACGCTCGCACCCGCGCTGCGCGAGCTGCTCGCCGACCCGGCGGAGGGCCTGGGCATCCGGCTCGACCACAGCCTCGACCCGGTCACGGTGGTGGCCCGCGGGGCGGCGGTCTTCGCGCGCACCCAGCGGCTGCCGCAGTCGTTCCTCGACGCTTCGGCGCAGGCCGGCGACGTGCTGCTGGACTTCGCGCACAAACCCACGGGCCGGAGCAGCGACCCGCTGGTGGGCGGCACGGCACGCACCGCGGACGGCAGCCCGCGGGACTGGACCGGCTGCACGGTCGAGTTCGTGGACGACGCGGATGGCCGCCCGCAGTGGCGCAGCGGCCAGGTGCCGCTGGGGGCGGACGGCAGCTTCGCCACCCGGCTCAAGGCGCGCGGTGCGCACAACTCGTACGCGATCGAGTTCCGCACCGCCCAGGGCTCCTTCCAGCCGACCAGGCCCGACCGCACGGTCTACCAGCAGCTGGCGCTCGTCGGCGGTGACGCGACCATGAGCCACTCGGTCGGGGTGTGGGTCGAGGGCAACGAGGTCGCGTGGATCCTGCGCAAGGGCACAGAACTCCCCGCCAGCGGGCGGCTGGTGCTGGAGTCGACAGTGGATGTGCGGCGCGGCGGGCGGCAGGGCCTGATCCGGGTGCCCATCGTGCAGGGCGAGCGCGCCCGCGGCGACCGCAACCCGGTCGTCGGGCAGCTGGACATCAGCCCGGAGGAGATCTCCCGGGACGTGCCGCTGGGCAGCGAGATCGAGGTCACCGTGGAGATCGACCAGAGCTTCCGCACCCGGGTCGACGCGTACATCCCCATCCTGGACGAGGAGTTCGAGATCGACGTCGAACTGGCCAGGGACGCGCCCGACGTCGCGGAACTGCGCCGGCAGAGCCGGGCGGTGGCCGCGCAGTACGCCACCTTGCGCAACCGGGCCGGCAGGTCGGACGCCGGGCGCGCGACCGAACTGCTCGACGGCTTCGACCAGGACGGCGGCATCGGCGGGATCGACCGCGAACTGGAGTCCGCGGGCGTCGACCCGGACGGCGCCGCCGTCGTCCAGGAGCGGCTGCGGCAGGCCGAGACGGCACTGGACGAGGCGGAGGAGGCACTGAAACTGCCGCAGCTGGTACGGGCGGCCGGCGATGTGCGCAGCTGGGTGCGCGACGCGGTGGACGAACACGGCGACGCCGCCGCCAGGGGCGAACTGGCCGAGGCGGAGCGCCAGTTGGACGCGGCGATCGAGACCGGCGACCCGACGCTGGTCGAGCACGCGACGGACGCGGTGCGCGGGGTGGGGCTGCGGGTGCTGGACTCCGCGGACCAGCTGCCGGTGCTGCGCTTCGCCTCGCTGAAGGAGACCTTCTCCGGCAGCACGGAGCCCCGGGTGGTCCGGCTGCTCCAGGAGGGCGCGGCGGCGCTGGCGGCAGACGACATCTCCCGGCTGCGGTCGGTCGTCATCGACCTGGGCCGCCTGGTGCCCTTCAGCGGGTCCCGCAGCGACACCCCGGCCGACACCACCGTGCGGCGGCAGCGGTGACCACCTCTCAGAGCCGCGTCGCCGGGCCGCGCAGGGGGCAGCCCGGCGACGCACCCCGCCCGGCGCGTGCGGCAGAGCCCGGCCAGGTGCTGGCGGTGGCGGCGCGGGCCGCGCGCGGCGGGCGGTACGGCGAGGCGCGGATGCTGCTGGACACGCTCGGGGGCAGCGGGTCCGCCGATCCCGCGGTGCTCGACCTGCTGGCGCGGATCCACGCCCAGCGCGGCGAACTGGCCGCGGCGGACGCCCTGTGGGCGCGCGTCGAGGAGGGCGACCCGCGGCCGGCCGCGGCGACCGCGGCGGGGGCGGGGCGGCGGCGGATCGCCGCCGTGCTGGCTGGGCGGGCGCGGCCGTCGGCCGGGCGGCGGGCCGCCGCGGCGGCCGTGGTGGCAGCCGCCGCGGGTGCGGCGGTCGCCGGCGCCCTGCTGCCGCGCACGCACGCCGACCCCGACCGGGTCACCGGCACCGACCTGGCGGCGGTACGGGACGGGCAGGCGACGCTCGCCGGGCGGCTGGAGGCGCTCGGCACCCGGGTGGACAGCGGGCTCAGCGGCCTGGCCTCCGCCGCGGCGCCGCAGCCCTCCCCCGTGACGCCGTCCCCCGCCGCCCCGCCTCCCCCGGACATCGGCGGGCCGGGGCGCACGGTCTCACGGCAGGGCGACGCCCTGGTCGTCGTCTTCGACCAGGGCCTCTTCGGGCGCGACGCCCGGCTGACGGCCGCGGGCGCGGCGGCCCTGGACGACCTCGGGCGGCGGTTGCGGCGGGCGGGCGTGAGCGGGCCGCTGGTGGTCACCGGGCACACCGACGACCGGCCGCTGCCGCGCGGCGCCGCGGTCACCGACCGGATCACGCTGGGCTTCGCCCGCGCCCAGGCGGCGGCCGGGCACCTGGCGGCGGCGGCCGGCATCCCGCCGGCCGCGGTCGGCATCCGCAGCACCGGCACACTGCACCCGCCCTACCCCGACGACTCGGCGGCCGACCGCGCCCGCAACAACACGGTCACCGTCCTGGTCGGCACCCCGTGACGGCGCCGGGCCGGCGGACCCCCGGGAGGGGGGTTCCGCCGGCCCGGTTCTGCCCGGTCGCGGACGCGGTGGCGGTGGTGGGGGGAAGCCGCTCGGGCCGGCGGCAGGGCCGCCGCGCCCGCCGCGCGGGCCGTCCTGAGGCACCTTCACAATCGCTTGCTGGGATGTCACCTGAGCAGGAGATGCCTGATCAGCGCCCATCCAGGAAGCGCTTACCGGCCATGCGGAAGGTCACAGCCGCCCCGCGCCCGCACCGCCGTCCACGATGTGCGGGACGGCCCGCGGGTCGTCGACGCGGGTGCGCAGCGTCGGCGTCCAGCCCGCGCCCTGGGCGATGGGAGTGGCGGGGTTGGCGGCGTTGAAGGCGCCGAGCAGGTCCGCGATGCGGCCGTTGACGTAGTTGTGGTCCTCGGTCATCGCGGTGCCCTTCCAGTACGCGATGGTGCGGTCCGCGGTGACGCCGGCGGGCAGGGTGAAGGCGTTGCTCTCGGCGACCAGTTGGGACTGGAAACCGACGCCGAGGCTGTAGACGTAGTCGGCCGCGTCGGTGACCAGGTAGTGGTTGTTGTAGGTGTCGACCTGGCCGAAGCGGACCCGCGGGGCGCGCTCGCCGATGGCCTTGAAGAGGTTGTGGTGCAAGGTGATGCGCAGCTTGCCCGCGTCGGTGGCGGCGGCGCCGTCGCTGTTGCCGAACAGCAGCGTCTTGTCGTGGTCGGTGAAGGCGTTCCAGGAGGCGGTGACGTAGTCGGCGCCCTTGACGACGTCGAGTTCGCCGTCGTGCTGCTGGTAGATCCGCCCGAAGTAGAAGGGCTGGTCGGCGTCGGGGCGGCGGCCGTCGGTGAAGGTGTTGTGGTCGACCCAGACGTGGGTGGAGCCGGTGACGACGAGGTTGTCGTACTCGGAGTTCCAGTTGCCGGTGGCGCCGTCGGTGGGGTCCCACTGCGGGAAGCAGTCGAAGGCGTCCTCGAAGGCGAGGTTGCGGACGATGACGTTGTCCGAGCCGCTGACCTGGAGGTCGAGGCCCAGCAGCTTGGGGTTGCGGCCGACGCCGACGATGGTGGTGTTGGAGCCGACCTTCAGCTCGACCCGGGCGGCCTGCTTGGCCGCGGACGCGGCCCTTGCGTCCTCCTGGGGTCCTGCCGGCACCTCGTCCATGCCCCACACGGCCGGGTCGTAGGCGGCCAGGTAGGCGTCCAGGCTGTAGCCGTCGGTGGCGTAGTCGTCGCAGGACAGCGGGGCGCCGGTGTCGTCGGCATTGCCGTCGACGGTCCCGGAGACCTGGATGATCTTGGGGGTGGCGCTGCCGTTGTCCAGGGCGGCGGCCAGTTCTGCGCGGTTGGTGACGGTGAAGACATGGGCGGCGTCGGCGGCTGCGCCGCCGGTGGTGCCCGCGCCCTGCGAGGCCCAGCCGTCACCGGCCGGCAGCGCCTGCCGGGCGTAGTGCGGCAGCTTCTGGCCGGTCCCGCAGTGCGCGGGTGCGGCGGCGAGCATCAGGGGGGCTGCGGAGACCAGGACGGCGATCATCGGGACATGGCTCTTGCGCACTGCGGCTCCCAGTGGGGGGTGGCGGAGATGTCGGGGTGGGAAAGGGGGGCGGCGGGGGCCGGCGCTCGGGGGGCCGGCCCCCGCCGTGGGGTCATTTCTTGTTGTGCTGGGCGAAGTCCGCCTGGGCGTCGTTGAGTTTGCCGGCCAGCTCGTCGGCGAACTCCTTGGCGGTCATCTTGCCGAGCAGGACCTTCTGGAAGTCGGGCTCGGTGTCGGCCTTCGTGATGGTGTTCCAGTCCGGCAGGTAGTACGGGAACTGGACGATCTTCGTCTTGGGGTCGTTGAGCGAGTCCATGGCCACCTTGGTGGGCTTGGACTCGTTGATCCACTGGTCCTTTTCCGCACCGGTGTTGGCCGGGATGGACGCGGCCGACTGGCTCCACAGGCTGTTCATCGGCGCGGACGCGGCGAACTCGATGAACTTCCAGGCGGCGGCCTTGTTCTTGCCGGACTTGAACAGCCCGAGCCCGTCGACGGGGTTGGAGACGATGGTCCGCACCCCGCCGTCCTGCGAGGGCGGCAGGGGGATGCCGTCGACCTTGTCCTTGCCCAGCGCCTTGACGTGGTCGTTGTACGAGCCGAGGTTGTGCTGCAGCATGCCGACGTTGCCGTGGTCGAACTCGGCGACCATGTTGACGAAGTCGTTGTTGAGGTCCGCCTCGGGGGTGGCCTTCTTGTACAGGCCGACGTACTTCTCCAACGCCGCGATGTTCTTCGGGTCGTTGACGGTGGTCTTGTCGCCGTCCCAGAAGCTCTCGATGCCGGACTGGGCGTACATCATCTCCAGGGCCTGGGCGATCGAGCCCTTGCCGCCGCGGATGGTGAAGCCGAACTTGTTGTCCGAGGCCGCGGTGAGCTTGTCGGCCGCCGCGTAGAAGGCCGACCAGGTGGTGGGCGGCTGCAGGCCGGCCGCGCTGAACAGGTCGGTGCGGTACCAGATGGTGCCCTGGTTGGCGGAGGTGGGAACCTCGTACATCTCCTTGCCCTGGCCGCCCGCCGCCTGGACGCTGGTGACCATGCCGGTGACGAGCTTGCCCTTGAGGTCGCTGCCGTCGATCCGGTCGCCCACCGGCTCCAGCGCGTTCTGCGCCACCATGTTGGCCAGGTAGGCCGTACCGACCCCGCCGACGTCGGGCAGCCCGCCGCCGGCTATCGCCGTGTCGTACTTCTTCTGCACGTCGGCGATCGGGATGCCGACGTACTCGACCTGGATGTCGGGGTACTTCTTCTCGAACGCGGCGATGATCTGCTTCCAGACGTCGGTGCGGACACCGCCGTTGTTGTCCCAGAAGACGATCTTCCCCTTGCCGCTGCCCTCGCCGCCGGAGTCACCGCTGCCGGAGTCACCGCAGGCGGTGGCGGTCAGGGCGAGTGCGGCGACGAGGGCGATGCCGGCGGCCGGCCGGGCTCTGCGCTGTCTGTGCTGCGGTTGTGACATGGCGGCTCTTTCGGTTGTCGGGATCATCGGGTGGTACGGGCGGCGAGCGCGGCTGCTTCGTCGGGTCCGAGGCGGCCGTCGGCGACGGCGGTGACGACCCGCCGGGCGAGGGTGCCGCCGGCGGGTACGGTCAGCGGGGTGTCCCAGGCCAGGGCGGACCCGACACCGGGGTATTCGCGGGTCCTGACGAACCAGGGGTCGGCGGCGCGCAGCACGAGGGTCCAGCGCTCGCCGGCCAGCGCGAGCCAGTCGGCCCGGGTGCCGTGCACGGCGTCCTCGCCCGCGGCGCCCGCGGTGAAGACGTGCGGGGCCGCCTCGGCGCGGGGTGCGCGCCAGAAGAAGCCGCCGTAACCGGCGCCGGGGCGGCCGTTGGTGGCGGGGCTGCCGATACGCAGCGGCTCCGCGGTGGTGTTGGCCAGGGTGAAGGCGAGGTCCAGCTCCCAGGCGGTGTCGGAGATCTGACGTATCGTCAGCTGCCGTTGCTCCTGGAGCAGTTCGGCGCCGCCCGCGATCCAGGACAGTTCCTCGGTGAAGCCGTCGCCGCCCTGCCGGGTGAAGCGCAGATGGCGCTGCTCGCCATGGTTGTCCAGCTCGGTCGGTCCCTGGCCGCGCACATAGGTCCTGCCGCCCCAGAAGTTGCGCCCGGCGACGTCGGGCACCGCGATGCCCGCACCCAGGTGGTGCAGGTGGTCGGCGGGCATCAGCTCGGTGACGGCGGCGCCGCCCAGGGTGGTCAGCGGGTGCAGGTAGGGGCGCGGGGACAGCCGCCCGTCCAGGTCCGGCCGGTGGACGTAGCGGCCGACCGTGCGGTCGCCGCAGCGCAGCGGCATTCCGGCGCTCACCGGTGCGCCGCCGTCCGGCGGGCGGACACCGTCCAGGGGGCGCCGAGGTCGGTGAAGGACACCAGTCGCTCGGCGGCCTCGGCGACCAGGTCGTCCACGCCGTCGACCACCCGGCGGTGGGAGCGCTCCCCCTCGACGGTGTACCAGAGGGACCCGGGGACCGGCTGCGGGTCGGCGGCGGTGCGTACGGCCTCGACGACCCGCATGAAGGCGCCGGTGGCCTGCGGCGGCACCAGCAGGGGGGTGCCGTCGGCGCGGTGCGCGAGCAGGTTCTCCAGCAGGTCGGTGCGGCCGTGCACCCGCTCCTCGGGGCCGTGTCCGGCGCGCTGGAGCAGCACCCGGTCCTGCTTGTACCACAGGGTGATCCGGCCGCGGCTGCCGTGCACCACGACGTAGGGCTCCGCCGCCTCGGCCGCGCACAAGGTGGCGGCCACCACGATCCTGGTGCCGCGTGCGGTGCGGATGCGCACGCACGAGGTGTCGTCGGACTCGATGTCGTGGGCGCGGAAGAGTTCGGTGCCGATCTCGGCGACGTCCTGCTCGCGGCTGCTGCCGTCCAGGTGCAGGGCGGTGGCCACCGCGTGCGCGAGCGGGTTGGTCAGCACGCCGTCGACCACGTCGGTGCCGGCGAGGCGGCGGCGCCCGGACCAGGCGGCGCGGGTGAAGTAGTGCTCCTCGCGTACCCAGTTGCCGGCCGCGCCGATGCCGCGCAGCTCGCCGATGGCGCCGTCCTCGACGAGCGCGAGCACCGAGGCGACGGCGTGCGAGCCGAGCGACTGGAAGCCGATCTGGCAGGCGCTTCCGGTGTCCTGCAACCCGCCGACCAGCCGCCGGTATTCGGCAAGGGACGGCGCGGGCGGTTTCTCCAGCAGGACGTCGGCGCCGCGGGCCGCGGCGGTCAGTGCGAGGTCGGTGTGGGTGTGGATCGGGGTGCAGACGATGACGGCCTGGGCCGCGGTCCGCTCGACCAGTTCCCCGAGGTCGGCGCCCTGTTCCGGGCGGCCGAGCCGGGTCAGCGCCGCGGCCTCCAGCGGCTGGACGTCGCACACCCCGGCCAGCCGTACGATGCCGCGGGCCGCCAGCCGGCGCAGGTTGGCCAGGTGCCAGTGGCCGTGGCCGCGCCCGCCGGCCAGGACGACCCGCACCGGTTCGCGGCGGCCGGTGCTCCCTGCGGTGCCCCGGCTCAGCGCGTTCGTGGTGTTCATGCCCGTCACCCCTTCACCGCACCGGCGCTGAAGCCGGTGATCAGCCACTTCTGGATGAAGGCGAAGACGACCACCACGGGCACCGCCGCGATGACACCGCCTGCCGCCAGGGCGCCCAGGTCGACGCTGTCGGCGCCGATCAGGGTGTTCAGGCCGACCGGGATGGTCTGCTTGTCCTGCTCGCTGAGGAACATCAGCGCGAACAGGAAGTGGTTCCAGCTGTGCACGAAGGCGAAGGAGCCCACCGCGACGAGCCCGGGCCGCAGCATCGGCAGCACGACCGCGAAGAAGGCCCGCAGCCTTGAGCAGCCGTCGACCCAGGCGGCCTCCTCCAGCGCCTCGGGTATGCCGCGGATGAACCCGCTCAGCAAGATGACCGACAGCGGGAGTTGGAAGACGGTCTCCGAGATCACCACGCTCCACAGCGAGTTGATCAGCTGCAGGTGCCGGAAGATCTGGAAGAGCGGCACGAGCATCAGTGCGCCGGGCACGAACTGCGAGCACAGCAGGGCGATCAGGAAGGCGGTCCTGCCCTTGAAGCGGAAGCGGGCCAGGGCGTATCCGCCGCTGAGGGCGACGACGGTGGTCAGGACCAGCGTGGCGACGCCGACCAGCATGCTGTTCTGGAAGAAGATCCCGAAGGACCGGTCGTTCCAGACCTTGTCGAAGTGCGCGCCGGTGGCCGGCCACGGCACCAGCGAGGTCGAGCCGTCGGGGCGCACCGCGAAGAGCAGCATCCAGTAGAAGGGCACGAGCGTGAACAGCAGGTACAGCCCGAGCGGCAGGTAGATCTGCCAGCGCGGCGGTCCGTCGGTGGGGCCGCGTCCGCGGCGCCTGCGGCCGGGCCTGGGGACGGCGGCGGACGGTATCAGTGCGCCTTCCTCGACGAGTGCGGCGGTCATGCGCGATCGCCTCCGAATTTGCTCAGTCGCAGGTAGAGGACGGAGAAGAACAGCAGGATCACGAAGGCGACGGTGGTCAGCGCGGACGCGTAGCCGAAGTCGTGCCCGTCGAGGCCGGTGTTGGCCACGTACAGCGGCAGCGTGGTGGTCTGGCCCGCGGGGCCGCCGCCGGTGAGGGTGTAGAGCAGGTCGACGTTGTTGAACTCCCAGACCGCGCGCAGCAGCGTGGACAGCACGATGGCGTCCTTCAGGTGCGGCAGGGTGATGTGGAACAGCTGCCGCAGCCGGCTCGCGCCGTCCACCGAGGCCGCCTCGTACAGGTCCTTGGGGATCGACTGGAGGTCGGCGAGCAGCAGGATCGCGAAGAAGGGGACCCCGCGCCACAGTTCGGCGAGCACCGCGGCCCAGAAGACGGTGTGCGGGTCGGACAGCAGCGAGTGGCCGTAGGAGCCGATCCCGGCGTCGGCGAGGTAACGGGTCATGCCCGTCGAGGGGTTGTAGAGCAGCATCCAGATGGTGGTGGTCAGCACCCCCGAGACCGCCCACGGCGAGAAGACCAGCGCGCGGGACATGCCGCGGCCGACGAAGGTCTGGTTGACCAGCAGCGCCAGCGCCAGGCCGATGACCAGCTGCAGCCCGATCTCCACCACGACCCAGCGCAGGCTGAAGTCGAGGCTGTGCCAGAACCGCGGGTCGTCGGTGAAGATCCTGGTGAAGTTGGACATGCCCGCGAACCCGTTGCGCCAGGGCTTGGTGACGTTGTAGTCCTGCAGGCTGTAGTAGAGGACGCTGATCATCGGGTAGGCGATGAAGCCCAGCATCAGCAGGGCTGCCGGGGCTATCAGCAGATACGGCAGGCGCCGGGTGCGCCGGCTGCGGTTGTTGGCTGGTTGCTTCGCCACGGCGATGGCCATGACCGGGGGCTCCTTCGCTACGGAGGGCGTGTGCCGGGGGGTCGGGTCGCCCGGACGGACGGGTGGGCGGCCTTGGGTCAGCCCGCGTAGGGTTCCGGGACCTGGCCGGGTGCGGCCAGAAAGCGGAAGTCGCAGCCGGTGTCGGCCTGGGTGATCTGCTCCTGGTACAGGGCGCCGTAGCCGCGCCCGTAGCGGGCCGGCGGCGCCTGCAACTCGGCCCTGCGGCGGTCGAGTTCGGCGTCGGGGACGTCCAGGCTCAGGGTGCGGGCCGGCACGTCGAGGGTGATGGGGTCGCCGGTGCGGACCAGCGCGAGCGGGCCGCCGACGTAGGACTCGGGTGCCACGTGCAGGACGCAGGCGCCGTAACTGGTGCCGCTCATCCGGGCGTCGGAGATCCTGACCATGTCGCGGACCCCCTGCTTGAGCAGGTGGTCGGGGATCGGGAGCATGCCGTACTCGGGCATGCCGGGGCCGCCGAGCGGGCCGGAGTTGCGCAGCACCAGCACGCTGTCCGCGGTGATCCCGAGGCCCGGGTCGTTGACGGTGGCCTGCAGGGTCTTGTAGTCGTCGAAGACGACCGCGGGCCCGGTGTGGGTGAGCAGGTCCTGCTCGGCCGCGATGTGCTTGATGACCGCGCCGTCCGGGCAGAGGTTGCCGCGCAGCACCGCGATCCCGCCTTCGCCGGCGAGCGCGTCGCCGGCGCTGCGGATGACGTCGTCGTCGTGCACGGCGGCGCCGGCCAACTGCTCGCGCAGGGTGGTGTGCCCGACGGTGGGCCGGTCCAGGTGCAGCAGTCCGGTGATCCTGGACAGCAGTCCCGGCAGGCCGCCGGCGAAGTGGAAGTCCTCCATCAGGTACCGGCCGCCGGGGCGTACGTTGGCGAGCACCGGGACCGTACGGGCCAGCCGGTCGAAGTCGTCCAGGGTGAGCCGGACGCCGGAGCGGCCCGCCATCGCGATCAGGTGGATCACGGCGTTGGTGGAGCCGCCGAGTGCCAGCACGGTGGTGACCGCGTCCTCGTACGCCTCGCGGGTCAGGATCGCCGACGGCCTCAGGTCGCGCAGCACCAGCTCGACGATGCGGGCGCCGCCGGCCGCGGCCATCCGCTCGTGGGCGGAGTCCACCGCGGGGATCGAGGACGCGCCGGGCATCGTCATGCCCAGCGCCTCGGCCGCGGCGGTCAGCGTGGAGGCGGTGCCCATCGTCATGCAGTGGCCTGCGGAGCGGGCAAGACCGCTCTCCAGTTCGGCCATCTCGCAGTCGCCGATCAGGCCCGCGCGCTTGTCGTCCCAGTACTTCCACATGTCGGTGCCCGAACCCAGCACCTGGTCGCGCCAGTGCCCGGGCAGCATCGGCCCGGCGGGCACGAAGACCGCGGGCAGGTCGGCGCTGGCGGCGCCCATCAGCAGCGCGGGCGTGGTCTTGTCGCAGCCGCCGAGCAGCACCGCGCCGTCCACCGGGTAGGAGCGCAGCAGCTCCTCGGCCTCCATCGCCAGCAGGTTGCGGTAGAGCATCGGGGTGGGCTTCTGGAAGGTCTCGGAGAGGGTGGCGACCGGGAACTCCAGCGGGAAGCCGCCGGCCTGCCACACCCCGCGCTTGACGGCCTGGGCGCGCTCGCGCAGGTGGCTGTGGCAGGGATTGATGTCCGACCAGGTGTTCAGCACCGCGATCACCGGCTTGCCGAGGTGCTCCTGCGGCAGGTAGCCGAGCTGCCGGGTCCTGGCCCGGTGGCTGAAGGCGCGCAGCCCGTCGCCTTCGTACCAGCGGCTGCTGCGCAGCACCGGGCGGCCGCTCTCGTCCTCGCCGGTCACAGTCCCCAGCCCTCCACCGCCGCGGCGACCTCGGCCCGCCGGGCCTGCGGCAGCGCGCTGCTGGGCGGCCGCACCTCGCGGCGGCACAGGCCGAGGGCCGCGAGCGCCTCCTTGACCACGGTCACGTTGTCCGCGGACTGCCGGGCCGCGCGCAGGTCCTCGAAGGCGCGGATCTGCTCCCAGACCTTCATCGCGGCCGGGTAGTCGCCGGCTCGCAGCGCGGCGAGCATGTCCAGCGAGATCCGCGGGGCGACGTTGGCCAGGCCTGAGGTGAAGCCGCTGGCGCCGGCCGCGAAGTAGGCGGGCGCGTACAGCTCGGCAAGTCCCGCCAGCCAGACGAAGCGGTCGAGGCCCGCGTCCCTGGCGAAGGCCGCGAAGCGGGCGGCGTCCGGCACCGCGTACTTCACGCCGATCACGTTGGGGCAGCTCTCGCCGAGTTCCGCCAGCCAGCTGCCGTCCAGCAGCGGGTTGCGGATGTACGGGACCACGCCTGTCTCCGGTACGGCCTCGGCGATGGCGCGGTGGTAGGCGACCCAGCCGTCCTGCGAGACGTACGGGTGCACGGGCTGGTGCACCATCACCATGTGCGCCCCGCAGTCGCGGGCGTGCTCGGCGGCGCCGATCGCCGACGGCAGGTCGTGGCCGACGCCGACGATCACGGTGGTGCCGCGCTGCGCGGTCTCGGCGAGGGTGTCCTGCACGACCACCTGCCGCTCCTGCGGGGTGAGCGCGTAGAACTCGCCGGTGTTGCCGTTCGGGGTGACGGTGCCGATGCCCCCGTCCAGCAGCCGGCGCAGCAGCAGCCGGTAGGCGGGTCTGTCGATGCCTCCGCCGGTGCCGAACGGGATCACCGGGATCGCCACCACACCGGCGAGTGCGGTCGTGAGCGCGGACCGGTCCATCAAAGGCCCTCCTGGTCGTCGGGGAACGCTCGGCGGACGAAGTCCGCGATGTGCGCGTGCAGCAGCCGGCCCGCCTCCTGCGCGTCGCCGGCCAGGGCGACCCGCAGGATCTCCTGGTGCTCGTGCGCCTCCCGCTCCCACGAGGGGTCGGCCGCCCAGGCGACGGTGGAGACGAGGGCCGCCTGGTCGCGGACCTCGTCGAGCATCCTGGCCAGCAGCGGATTGCCGCACGGCAGGTACAGGGCGCGGTGGAAGTCCCGGTTGGCCAGGCTCCGGTCGGCCCGGTCCTGCGCGTCCTCGGCCCGCTCCAGCGCCTCCTGCGCCGCGGCGAGCGAGGCGTCCAGGGTGATGGTCCTGCGCAGCGCCTCGGGTTCGAGCAGCAGGCGCACGTCGTAGACCTCACGGGCCATCGCGGCGTCCACGGTCCGCACGGTGACGCCCTTGTACTGGCTCATGACCACGAGCCCGGTCCCGGCCAGGGTCTTCAGCGCCTCGCGCACCGGGGTCTTGGACACCCCGAACTGTGCCGCCAGGTCCGCCTCGACCAGGGCCTGTCCCGGGCTGAGCTGCCCGGTGAGGATGCGGTGCTTGATCGCCTCCAGGACGTACTGCGTCCGGGAGGGGATCGGGGTGGGAGCGAAAGTCATGGGGTTCTCAGATCTCGCGTATGACGTCTCATATATGACGTACGAAGTACGACGCGATGAAGGTAGGGCCGCAGGGGGCGGGCGTCAATGCCCTGCGCGCGATCGCCCTGCGGCGGGCCGCAGCGGGCGGGCGCGCGCGAACGCCGCCGCCCCCGTCACCGCGGGGTGCGCGGGTGACGGGGGCGGCGGTCGGGTGCCAGGTGGTTCCGGCAGGTCAGCGGCAGTCGGGGTGGCCCCAGCCGTCGGCGTTCTTGGTGATCGGCTCGCCCGCGGCATAGGACCGGCCGCAGCGGCAGCGGCCGGGGTACTTCGCCTTCAGGGTGCGCGCCGCGCCGCCGCCGGAAGAGCCGGCCTTGGCGGAACCGGAGCCCGAACCCGAACCCGACGCCGGGCCTGGACCCGAGCCTGACGCGCGGGGCGCCTTGCGTACGGTGTCGGGCGTACGCGGCGGCAGCGGCGAGCCCAGGGCGCTGCCCGCGGGCTCCTGGACGACGGCGGCGTGGCTGGCGGCGCGGTCCGCGAAGTCGTTGAGCCGGTCGCCGTCCACCTGGTGCGCGGGCACGTAGCGGAAGTCCACCGAACGGCCGGTCAGCAGCGTGTCGATCCGCACCACCAGTTCCTGGTTGGCCACCGGTTTGCCGGCCGCGGTCTTCCAGCCCTTGCGCTTCCAGCCGGGCAGCCAGGTCGTGACGGCCTTCATCGCGTACTGCGAGTCCATCCGGATCTCCAGCGCGACCTCCGCGTCCACGGCGCTCAGCAGCCGCTCCAGCGCGGTCAGTTCCGCGACGTTGTTGGTCGCTGTGCCCAGCGGACCGGCCTCCCAGCGGACCGGCTCGCCCCGGTCGTCCGCGATGACCCAGGCCCATGCGGCCGGCCCCGGATTGCCCTTCGATGCGCCGTCACACGCGGCGATGATGCGTTCACCCACGCCCCCGAGCATGCCAGCAGACCCCCTCGTGAAGCACATCGCCCCCCGCCGCCGTCGCCGGCGCTCCGCATGCGGGGACGCCGGACGTCGCCGAGCATGGGTACCGACAGGACCACCCCTGTGGCGAGAGGGCGCCGGATGGGCAAGGGAGCAGACGGTCCGGGGCTGCGCGGGGAACCGCCGGCCGGGTCCGAGCCTGTCGCGCCGGGGGCCGGATCCGAGCCTGTCGCGCCGGGCGCCGGGGGCGGCGCCGACGACGAAGTGCGGCAGATCGACGCGATGAACGACTTCGCGCCGCGGAAGCCGGGCGGCGCGGCGCCGCCGCCCGTGGAGGCCGCGGGCGGGGCGGGGCCCATGCCGCCGCGGCGGCGGGACGCCCTGCTGCTGGAAGCCGGGCACGACCTGGCGGAAGCCGAGACGCTGTCCGCCGCCCTCAGGACGGTCACCGGGCTCTTCGCCCCGGACTTCAGCATCGACGGCCTGGTGGTCTTCGGCGTCACCGACAAGTTCCTCAAGGTCATCGGCCAGCACGGCTTCCGCACCGCCGACAACAAACAGGCCTTCCGGATGCCGGCGGAGGCCGGCTTCCCCGCCAACGAGGTGGTCAGGTCGGGGCGGCCGGTCTACCTGGCCTCGGCCCGCCAGTACCGCGAGCGCTTCCCCGAGACCTGGCCGCTGGCCGCAAGGTTCGGCAGGCAGTCCTGGGCCTTCCTGCCGCTGGTGACCTCGGGCCGGATCAGCGCGGTGTGCCTGATGGCCTTCAGCCGCCCGACCGACTTCACCGCCGACGAGCGGGGCCTGCTGACGCTGGCGGCCCGGCTGGTCGCCCAGGCGCTGGAGCGGACCAGGACCAGCACCGCGGAGCTGGCGCTCTCCCGCGGGCTGCGGCGCAGCATGGGTGCGGCCGAGCCCGCGGTGCCGGGGCTGTCGGTCGCGACCCGCTATGTGCCGACCGGCGGCGGCCTGGTGGTGGGCGGCGACTGGTACGACGTGATCAACCTGCCCGGCGGGCGGCTGGCCGTGGTGATCGGCGACGTGCAGGGCCACGACGTGCACGCGGCCGGGCTGATGGCGCAGCTGCGTACCGCCGTGTACGCCTACGCCGCCGAGGGCCACGGACCCGACGCGGTGCTGTCCCGGTCCTCCCGCTTCCTGGCGGCACTGGACGAGGACCGCTTCGCCACCTGCCTGTACATCGAGGCGGAGCCGTCCACCGGGATGCTGCACATCGCCAGGGCCGGGCATCCGCACCCGGTGCTGCGGCTCGCGGACGGCACCTGCATGCTCAAGCACGTCGGCGGCGGGCTGCCGCTCGGCCTGATGCCGGGCACCGAGGACTACCCGGTCACGGACCTGCAGCTGCACCCCGACGAGATCCTGATGCTGTGCACCGACGGGCTGATCGAGACCGGCGGACACGACATGTACAGCGGCTGGATCCGGGTCAGGGACGCGATGTCCCCCGGCTCTGCCGACGACCTGGAGGGCATCGCCGAGCGGCTGATCCGCGCGGTCCACGACCCGCTGCGCCCCGGCGGGCAGGCGGCGGGCGAGGAGCAGCGGCGCGAGCCGGACGCCGCCGGTGTGCGGGCCGACCTGGCGCCGCGCAACGAGGACGACATCGCGCTGCTGCTGCTGCGCCGGGACGCCGGGATGCACCAGCGGGTGGTGCCGGAGCGCAAGCTCGTGCTGACCATCGAGCAGGACCAGGCCGAGGGCCTGTCGGAGGCGCGGGCCGAGCTGCAGGCGCTGCTGCACGACTGGGCGCAGCCCGACCAGGTTGACACCGCGGTGCTGCTGACCTCGGAGCTGGTGGGCAACGTGCTGATGCACACCGACCAGTCGGCGGCGCTGAACGCGTCGCTGACCGGCGAGCCGGGCCGCCGGGTCCTGCGGGTGGAGGTCACCGACAACGGCGACGAGCTGCCGCACCAGCGGACCCCCGGCGAGATGGCCTCGTCGGGCCGCGGTCTGATGCTGCTGGACATCCTGTCCGGGCAGTGGAGCGTACGGCCCGAGTCGGAGGGCAAGACGGTGTGGTTCTCGCTGTGGGAGGACGAGGCGTCGGCCGAGGAGGAGCCGGCCGGCTCGCGGACCGCGCCGCAGCCGCAGGACCCCGGCGCCGGCTGAGAGCGCCGGACCGGGTGCCTTGCGGAGGGAGGGGGTTCAGCTGCCCGGCTTGCCCGAGGCGACCTGCTCCTGCAGCTCCTCGGGCGACAGGTACGCGTCGGTGAACTCGAAGTCGACCAGCGTGGCGGGCTTGCGCGACTGGAAGCCGGTGCGCACGAAGTCGGCGTTGGCCACCGCGTGGAGCAGCCAGTTGGTCATCACCCGGGTCTTGGCGACGTTGGTGCGCAGCGCCGACCAGTGGTAGCCGCGGGCGACGGCCTGGGCGAGCATGCCGCGCAGCTCGATGCCGAACGGCTTGGAGACCGCGTCCCGGCCGCCGAGGTCGACGACCAGGCCCAGGTCCTTGTGCCGGTAGGGCTGCAAGGGCTGGTGCCGGATCGCGGCGATGACGTTGTCCGCGGCCTTCACGCCCTGCCGCATCGCGTGCTGGGCGGTGGGCGGGCAGACCGCACCCTCCTCGCCCTTGGCCAGGTCCGGGACGGCGGCGGCGTCGCCGAGCGCGTAGACCCCGTCGGCGCCGGGCAGCGTCATCTCCGGGGTAACGGCGAGCCGGCCGCGTACGGTCTCCGCGCCGAGGGTGGCGATCAGCGGGCTGGCCACGACGCCCGCGGTCCAGATCAGCGTCCTGGTCGGCACCACCCGGCCGTCGGTGAAGGTGACCTCCTGGGCCGCGGCCTTGGCGATCGACACCCCCAGCGAGATCTCCACACCCCGGTCGGTGAGGATCTTCTGCGCGCTCTGCCCGAGCTTCTCGCCCAGCTCAGGCATCAGCTGCGGTGCGATGTCGATCAGGTGCCACTTGATCAGCCTGGGGTCCAGCCGCGGGTAGCGGTGCAGCGCGGCGGTGGTCAGCTGCTGCAGGCAGGCCGCGGTCTCGGTGCCCGCGTAGCCGCCGCCGACGACCACGAACTGCAGCCGGGAGGCGCGTTCGGCCTCGTCGTGCGAGGCGTCGGCCAGGTCGAGCTGTGCGATCACGTGGTCGCGCAGGTAGGCGGCCTCGGCGAGGGTCTTCATGCCGCGTGCGTGTTCGACCAGGCCGGGGATGTCGAAGGTGCGGGTGATGCTGCCGGGGGCCAGCACGATGTGGTCGTAGGACTCGTTGACGATCTCGTCGGTTATCGTGCGCACCACGCAGACCTTGGCCTTGGTGTCCACGCCGATGGCGCCGCCGGGGATGATCCGGGTGCGGTACTTCTTGCTGCGGCGCAGCGACAGCGCGATCGACTGCGGGGACAGGATGCCGGAGGCGACCTGCGGCAGCAGCGGCAGGTAGAGCTGGTAGGAGAACGGGGTCACCAGGCAGATGTCCGCCTCGTCCCTGCCGAGGGTGCGCTCCAGACGGCGCACACACCCCACCCCGGCGAAACCCGCACCCACCACGAGGATCTTCGGTCGTGCCACGATGTCCGTCCCTTCTGGGGGCTGCCTGCGGTCGACAGGGCGCCTGCCCGCCCGCCGCGGCTTCGCACCTTCTGTCCTACCGCGGGCCCACCCGCCCCGCCAGCGGGGTGGTACGGCCGGGGTCGGTTCCGCCCGCGGCTCGCTAGCATGCTGCTGCTCCCGCACAGTTCGCCCCTTCGCCACCCGGGGTCGCGAACGGCCCCGGTCCCCCCTCCGGAGGTAGACATGCGCAGCACGCACCACCGCTTACGTTCGTTGGGCACCGTCGCCGCCCTCACCCTGCTCGGCGGCTCGCTCGGCCTGTCGTCGGCCGCTGCCGCCCAGGTCTCGCCGCTGCCGATCGGCCCGGGCCAGACCTTCGTCGGGCAGGTCAACGGCGTGACGATCGGCGCGGTCGTCAAGGTCGGCTGCTTCGGCCCGGTGACCCCGACCTCGACCGGGCACCCGGTCGCGGGCCAGACGGTGTCGGTGCAGCTGATCGCGGGCAACGCGCCCGACAAGGCGACCGTCGGCTACACCGGCGACTCCGCCACGCACGACCTGGTCGGCTTCGGCAACCCCACCTCGGCTGCGCCGGCCACCGAGATCAAGGCCTACGGGATCGGCGTGGAGATCCCGGCGACGCTGAACCTGCCCTGCTACGGCACCGGCACCATCGGCTTCATCCCCGCGCCGACCAGTGCCGGTGCGCAGACCGCCACGGTCGACGTCACCTACGTCAGCATCGGGCTCACGCCCGCGGGCTGATCCCCGCTTCCGCGGAGCCGGCCACCCGGCCGCCGTCCTCGTCGCCCGCTGCCGCGCCCGCCGCGCCGGCGGCGGAGCGGGCGACGATGCGGCCGGGGCGGCGGGCGCCGCGCTCCAGCGAGATCGACAGCGCGGCCAGCAGCAGCGCGCCGCCCGCCAGGGACACGCCGACCCAGTTCACCGCGGTGTAGGAGTGTCCCGCGGAGATGACAAGGCCGCCGATCCAGGCCGCGAGCGCGTTCCCGAGGTTGAAGGCGCCGATGTTGACGGCGGAGGCCAGCGTCGGGGCGCCCGCGGCCTGGTCGAGCACCCGCTTCTGCAGCGGCGGGGTGGTCGCGAAGCCGAGGGCGCCGATCGCGAAGACGGTGGCCGCGGCGCCTGCCTTGGAGTGCGCGGTCACCGTGAACAGCGCCAGCACCAGGGCGAGCCCGCCGAGCGCGGCCATCAGCATCGGCATCAGCCGGCGGTCGGCGAGCCGCCCGCCGACCAGGTTGCCCGCGACCATGCCGAGCCCCAGCAGCACCAGCAGCCAGGTCACCGAGCCGTCGGCGTAACCGGTGACGTCGGTCATCATCGGGACCAGGTAGGTGACGGCGGCGAAGACCCCGCCGAAGCCGAGCACGGTCATGCCCATCGCCAGCAGCACCTGGACGTTGCGGAAGACCGCCAGCTCGTGGCGCAGGCTGACGCCCTCGGGCCGCGGCAGGTCAGGGATCAGGCGGGCGACGCCGAGCAGCCCCAGGACGCCGAGCCCCGCGACGATGACGAAGGTGACCCGCCACCCGGCGCCCTGCCCGACCAGGGTGCCCAGCGGGACCCCGACGACGTTGGCGACGGTGAGCCCGGTGAACATCGTCGCGATGGCGCCGGCCCGCTTCGCCGGCGGGACGACCTCGGCGGCGACGACCGAGCCGATGCCGAAGAAGGCGCCGTGGGCGAGCGAGGCGACGATACGGCCGGCCAGCATGACGGCGAAGACGGGGGCGGCGGCCGAGATGAGGTTGCCGACCACGAACAGGCCCATCAGCAGCATCAGCATCCGCCGGCGGGTCACCTTGGTGCCCAGCGCGGTCATCAGGGGGGCACCGACGACGACGCCGAGCGCGTACCCGGTGACCAGCAGGCCCGCGGTCGGCACGGTGACCCCGAAGTCGTCGGCGACCTGCGGCAGCAGCCCGATGATGACGAACTCCGTGGTACCGATCCCGAAGGCCCCGATGGCGAGGGCCAGCAGCGCGAGAGGCATGGGGACACCCTTTCCCGGATGAGTGCACGAGCGCTTTACAAGCGTCGACAATAATTGCACACGCGGGTTATTTGCAAACGCGTTAGAGTGGACGTGCGCCCACGACGGCACCGGGGCCGGGCGCGGACCGCCCGCGACGCGCCAGGAGGACCGATGACCGCCACGGATCCGGCACTGACCGCACTGGCCGACGGCTGGTGCGCGCTGTCCCTGCTGCACGGCCGGATCGAGGCGCACATCGAGCGCGCCCTGCAGGCGGGCCACGGGCTGAGCGTGCGGGAGTTCTCGCTGCTCGACGTGCTCAGCCGGCAGAACGACGGCCCGGGCGGGCGGCTGCAGATGAAGCAGGTCGCCGACGCGGTGGTGCTCAGCCAGTCCGCGACCACCCGGCTGGTCACCCGGCTGGAGGAGCGCGGCCTGCTGTCCCGCTACCTGTGCCCCACCGACCGCCGCGGCATCTACACCGACGTCACCGCCGCAGGCGCCGCCCTGCTGGCCGCGGCCCGCCCCACCAACAACACGGCGCTGCGCGAGGCCCTCGACGCGGCCACCCGCGACCCGCAGCTCGCCCCGCTGGTCACCGCCGTCGAGCAGATCCGCGGCCCGGTCGCGGTGTGAGGCCGCGCAGCCGGCGGTCGAAGAAGGCCCCCAGCAGCGCGCGCTGGTCCCGGACCGCGGCCCGCCGGTCGATCGTGCCGACGTTGGCGGTGACCACCTCGGCGCCCAGGTGCAGCCTGCGGGCGATCTGCGGCAGCAGCGTCTCGGCGTCGGTGAAGGTGGCGTGCTCGGCGCCGGCCAGGCTCACCTCTGCGCGCGGGCCGCGGCTGTGCCGCCACAGCGCATCCCACGAGGGCACCGTGCGGCGGGTGTTGCCGTCCTTGCCCACCAGCAGGAAGGGGCGGTCGAGGCCGCCTTCCGCCACCGGCGAGAGGAATCCGCGGTCGGGGTCGTCCTGCACGTAGGCGATGACGCCGTCGAAGTTCACCCCGGCCGCGATCCGCTCGTCGTCGTACATCGCCTGCAGTGCCGTGAAACCGCCCGCCGAGTGGCCGAACATCCCGACCCGCCCGAAGTCCGGCACCCCGCGCAGCGACCGGGGCAGCACGTGCGGCAGCAGGTCGAGGACGGAGCGGACGTCGGCGGCCCTGACCTGGACCACCTTGCGCAGCAGCGCCGCCACCTTCACCGGGTCCGGGTGCCCGGGGTCGGGCACGGCCCTGGCGAACTCGGCGGGCAGCACGCTGCGTTCGACGCGGCCGCCGGGGAATTCCACGGCTGCCGCGTCGTAGGTGTGGTCCACCGTCAGCACGGCATAGCCGCGGGAGGCCAGGTCGTCGCACAGGGTGCTGTTCAGCGAGCGCGGGTCGCCCGCGCCCGGCGAGTAGAGCACCAGGGGGAAGGGTCCCGCGGCGGGCGGCGCGCCCGCGTGCGCGTGGGTGCGGGTGGCGGCCCAGTCCACCTCGGCGGCCGGCACCCCGGTGTAGCCGGCGAGTTCGGCGAAGCCCGCTGCCTCCCCCGGCAGCATCTGTGGCGCTCCGGGTCCCGGGCCTGCGGCGAGCGCCGGGTAGCGCAGGCTTGCCATCAGCTCGCGGCAGGGCTGCGGCACCCACGGGTCGGGGCGTACGGTGTCGACCAGCCGCAGCGCGGCCGTACCCACCGGGTACGGGCCGCCCGGCGCGGGCAGCCGCAGCGGGCTGGGCTCCGCGGCCCCCGCGGTCGCGGCCGGCAGGGACAGGGCTGCGGCGGCTGCCGACAGGACGGCGGCGCGGCGTGTCTGCAAGGTGGCTCCCGTGGTCCGTGCGAAGGTGACGACCGCTTCATCCTCGCCGCCGTGCGCCGCCTTCCCCATCCGGCTGGCCGGTCGGCCGCCCGGGGGGAAACCCCACTGCCGCACCCGGCGGCAGGCCGCGGCGGCACCCGGCGAGCACCAGGAGGACACCATGCGGATCGCGGTCTTCGGCAGCACCGGCGCCACCGGGCGGCAGGTCGTCGCGCAGGCGCTGGCCGCGGGCCACGAGGTGACCGCCTTCCTGCGCGACGAGACCAAGGCGCCACCAGCACGGGACGGCCTGCGGGTGGTGGCCGGGCAGGTGACGTCGGATCAGGACGCGGTGACCGCGGCGGTGGCCGGCGCCGACGCGGTCGTCAGCGCGCTGGGCGCGGAGCGCAGTTGGCAGGGCCTGCGCGCGCCCTCGGTGATGGCCGAGGCGACCCCGCGGATCGTGCGCGCCATGCAGGAGTCGGGCGTCGACCGCGTGGTGTGGCTGTCCGGGCTCGGCGTCGGCGGCACCCTGGCGCAGGTGCCGGTGCTGCCGCGGCTGAGCTACCGGCCGCTGCGCCGGGTGTACGCGGACAAGGCCGCGGGCGAGGAGCTGCTGCGCCGCAGCCCGCTGGCCTGGACGCTGGTCTACCCGGTGATGCTCACCAACCGCGCCCGCACCGGGCGCTACCGGCACGGCGAGCACCTGGAGCTGCGCGGGGTGCCGACGGTGTCCAGGGCCGACGTCGCCGACTTCATCCTCGGCCGGCTCGCCGCCGGCGACTACCTGCACAAGATCGCGGTCGTCGCCGACTGACCGCCCCGCGGGCGCTGCGGTCGCCGACCGGCCTGCCCGGTACGGGCGTTAGTATCGTCCGGCGCACCGGTGCGGCCCGCACCGCAGGACGGCAGGAAGGCGGCGGCAAACCGCGATGAAGGTGGTGGTCTTCGGTGCCTCGGGCATGGTCGGGCACGGTGTGCTGCGGGCCTGCCTGCTGGACGACGAGGTGACCGAGGTGGTCACCGTCGGGCGCAGCCCGCTGGGGATCGAGCACCCCAAGCTGCGCGAGGTCGCCCACTCCGACTTCACCGACCTCGCGCCGGTCGCCGCCGAGCTGGCCGGCGCCGACGCGTGCTTCTACTGCCTGGGCGTCTCCGCCTCAGGGCACACCGCCGAGGTCTACCGCCGGGTCAGCTACGACTTCCCGCTGGCCGCCGCCCGGCTGCTGTCCGCGGACAATCCCGAGCTGACCTTCACCTACGTCTCCGGTGCCGGCACCGACAGCACGGAGCAGGGCCGGGTGGCCTGGGCCAGGGTCAAGGGCGCCACGGAGAACGCGCTGCTGGCGATGGACATGCGCGCGTACATGTTCCGGCCCGGCTGGATCCGGCCGATGCACGGGGCGGTCTCCCGCACCCGCGCCTACCGGCTCATCTACGCGCTGACCTCGTGGCTGTACCCACTGGCCAACCGCCTGGCCCCCGACCGCCTCACCACCACCGAGGCGCTGGGCCGCTCCATGCTGGGCGTGGTCCGGCTCGAAGGCGCGGGCCCGCACATCCTGTCGCCGCAGGACATCAACAGGCTGGGCGCCGGGGCCTGACCCCGTTCGGCGAGTCGGGCGGACTTCCCGGCCGCGGGACATAGCCGGCGGGTGTTGGGGGCACAAGCAGCGTCATGACCGAGATCGGCCTGCCCAGCGGCATCCGCGCCTGCCTCTTCGACCTCGACGGGGTCCTCACTCCGACGGCGCTGGTGCACGCCGCCGCGTGGAAGGAGACCTTCGACGCCTTCCTGCGCCACCTCGAAGGCCCCGAGTTCCAGCCCTTCGACGCGACCACCGACTACGACGAGTACGTGGACGGCCGCCCGCGGGCCGACGGGGTGCGCACCTTCCTGGCCTCGCGCGGCATCGAGCTGCCCGAGGGCGGCGAGGACGACCCGCCGGACCACGACACCGTGCACGGCCTGGGCAACCGCAAGAACGTCATCGTGCTGGACAAGATCCGCCAGGAGGGCGTCGACCCCTACCCGGGCTCCGTGCGCTACGCCAAGGCGGTCCGTGCCGCGGGGCTGCGCACCGCCGTGGTGTCCTCCAGCGCGAACTGCCGCGACGTGCTGGTGGCCGCGGGCATCGAGCAGCTGATCGACGTGCGGATCGACGGGATCGTGGCCAGGGAGCGCGGCCTGCGCGGCAAACCCAAGCCGGACACGTACCTGGAGGCCGCGAGCGACCTGGGTTTCGGCCCCGGCGAGGCCGCGGTCTTCGAGGACGCCCTGGTCGGCATGGACGCCGGGCGCGCCGGGCGGTTCGGCTACGTCGTCGGCGTGGACCGCGCCGGGCAGGCCGAGGAGCTGCGGCGGCACGGCGCCGACACCGTGGTCGAGGACCTGGGCGACCTGCTGGGGGCCACCGCGTGATCACCGACCCGGCCTTCGAGGTCTCGCCCTGGTCGCTGCGCGAGTCGGAGCTGAACCTGGACCTGCTGCCGCAGAGCGAGTCCGTCTTCGCCCTGTCCAACGGGCACATCGGCTGGCGCGGCAACCTGGACGAGGGCGAGCCCAACGGCCTGCCGGGCACGTATCTCAACGGACTGCACGAGCTGCACCCGCTGCCGTACGCGGAGGCCGGCTACGGCTACCCCGAGTCCGGGCAGACCGTCATCAACGTCACCAACGGCAAGCTGATCCGACTGCTGGTCGACGACGAGCCCTTCGACCTGCGCTACGGCACCGTCCGCCGGCACGAACGCGAACTGGACCTGCGGGCCGGGGTGCTGCGCCGGGTGTGCGAGTGGGTCTCCCCCGCCGGGCGGGCGGTGCGGGTGGTCTCCACCCGGATGGTGTCCTTCCAGCAGCGGGCGGTGGCCGCCATCGCCTACGAGGTCGAGCCGCTGGACGACGAGGTGCGGGTCGTGCTCCAGTCGGAGCTGGCCGCCAACGAGGAGGTGCCCTACTCCCCCGGCGACCCGCGCGTCTCGGCCGCGCTGCAGTCGCCGCTGCGGCCCGAGGAGCACAGCGCCGCCGGGACCCGGCTGCGGCTGGTGCACTCCACCACCCGCAGCCGGCTGCGGCTCGCGGTGGCCGCCGACCACCGCATCGAAGGCCCGGACACCACGCAGGTCTCCGCCGACTCGGGCGACGACGTGAGCCGGCTGACCGTCACCTCGGTGCTGCCCGCGGGCCGCCGGCTGCGGCTGGAGAAGTACGTCGCCTACGGCTGGTCGGCGACGCGCTCGCTGCCCGCGCTGCGCGACCAGGCGGACGCGGCGCTGGTCGGGGCGCGCGACACCGGCTGGCAGGGGCTGCTGGACCAGCAGCGCGCCTACCTCGACGACTTCTGGGAGCGGGCCGACGTCGAGGTGGACGGCGACACCGAGATCCAGCAGGCGGTGCGCTTCGCGCTCTTCCACGTGCTCCAGGTCGGGGCGCGGGCCGAGGAGCGGGCGATCCCCGCCAAGGGCCTGACCGGCTCCGGCTACGACGGCCACACCTTCTGGGACGCCGAGACCTTCGTGCTGCCGCTGCTGTCCTTCACCGCGCCGCGTGCGGCGGCCGAGGTGCTGCGCTGGCGGTACAACATGCTGCCGGCCGCGCAGGACCGGGCGCGCCAACTGGGCCTGGCCGGGGCGGCCTTCCCGTGGCGGACCATCAACGGCGACGAGGCGTCGGGCTACTGGCCGGCCGGCACCGCGGCCTTCCACATCAACGCCGACATCGCCCACGCCGTGGTGCGCTACGTGGCCACCACCGGCGACGAGGTCTTCGAGCGTGACACCGGCCTCGAACTGCTGGTGGAGACCGCGAGGCTGTGGCGTTCGCTGGGCCACCACGACCACGCGGGCGCCTTCCACATCGACGGGGTCACCGGACCGGACGAGTACAGCGCGATCAGCGACGACAACGCCTTCACCAACCTGATGGCGCAGGCCAACCTGACCGCCGCGGCCGACGCGGCGGAAAAGCACCCGCGGCACGCGGCGGCGCTCGGCGTCAGCGACGAGGAGACCGCCGCCTGGCGGGACGCGGCGGCCGCGATGACCCTGCCGTACAACGCCGACCTGGGGGTGCACGAGCAGTCCGCGGGCTACACCAAGCACCAGGCCTGGGACTTCGCCGGCACCCCCGAGGACCACTTCCCGCTGATGCTGCACTACCCGTACTTCGACCTCTACCGCAAGCAGGTGGTCAAGCAGGCCGACCTGGTGCTGGCGATGTACCTGTGCGGCCACGCCTTCACGCACGAGCAGAAGGCCCGCAACTTCGCCTACTACGAGCCGCTCACCGTCCGCGACTCCTCGCTGTCCGCCTACTGCCAGTCGGTGATCGCCTCCGAGGTCGGGCATCTGCAGCTGGCCTACGACTACCTCGGCGAGTCCGCGATGATCGACCTGGAGGACCTGGAGAACAACGCGCGCGACGGGCTGCACATCGCTGCGCTGGCCGGCACCTGGACCGCGCTGGTGGCCGGCTTCGGCGGGATGCGGATCGTGGACGGCGGCTCCATCAGCTTCGCGCCCAGACTGCCCGAGGCGCTCAGCCGGATCGCCTTCCGGCTGCTCTTCCGCGGCCGGCGGCTGCGGGTGGAGGTCGGCAGCAAGACCGCGACCTACACGCTGGCCGCCGGCGAGCCGCTGGAGATCCGGCACTACGACCAGCCGGTGAAGCTCAGCACGGAAAGGCCGGTCGTGCGCGACCTGCCCGAGGTCAACCACCGCCCGGCGCCCGCGCAACCGCCGGGCCGCACACCGCTGCACCGCCCGCACCACCTCAAGTAGCCGCTGCCGCCGCCCCCGGCGAAGCCGTGACGCGGGGCGGCCCCGGCTGACAGACTGACCGAGTGCGCGACTTCGACATACTGGTGATCGGTTCGGGCCCTGGCGGGCAGAAGGCGGCCATCGCGGCGGCCAAACTCGGACGGCGGGCGGCCTTGGTGGATCGCGCCGACCGGCTCGGCGGGGTGTCGCTGCACACCGGCACCATCCCGTCCAAGACGCTGCGCGAGGCGGTGCTCTACCTCACCGGCCTCAACCAGCGGGACCTGTACGGGCAGAGCTACCGGCTCAAGGAGGACATCACCGTCGCCGACCTGACGGCCAGGACCCAGCACGTGGTCGGCCGCGAGGTGGACGTGGTCCGCAGCCAGCTGTCCCGCAACCGGATCACGGTGCTGGACGGCACCGGGCGCTTCCTGGACGAGCACACCGTGGCCGTCACCGACGCGGGCGGCCAGGAGCGGGTGGTCACGGCCGACAACATCGTCATCGCCACCGGCACCCGGCCCGCCCGGCCGGCCAGCGTCGAGTTCGACGACCGCACGGTGATGGACTCCGACAGCGTCCTGAACATGGAGCGGGTGCCGCGCTCGATGGTGATCGTCGGGGCCGGGGTGATCGGCATGGAGTACGCCTCGATGTTCGCCGCCCTGGGCAGCCGGATCACGGTGGTCGAACAGCGCGACGCCATGCTGGACTTCTGCGACGCGGAGATCGTCGAGGCGCTCAGGTACCACCTGCGGGACCTGGCGGTGACCTTCCGCTTCGGCGAGACGGTGGCCGCCGTCGAACGGCACGAGCACGGCACCCTGACGGTGCTGGCCAGCGGCAAGAAGATCGCCGCCGACGCGGTCATGTACTCGGCGGGGCGGCAGGGGCTCACCGACGGGCTCGGCCTGGACAGGGCGGGCCTGACCGCGGACAAGCGCGGCCGGATCGCGGTGGACGGCTCGTACCGCACCGCGGTCCCGCACATCTACGCGGTCGGCGACGTCATAGGCTTCCCCGCGCTCGCCGCGACGTCGATGGAGCAGGGCCGCAGCGCCGCCTACCACGCCTTCGGCGAGCCGTCGCACGGGCTGCAGGACCTGCAGCCGATCGGCATCTACACCATCCCGGAGATCAGCTTCATCGGGCAGACCGAGGACCAGCTCACCGACGCCTCCGTGCCCTTCGAGGTGGGTGTCTCGCGCTACCGCGAGCTGGCCCGCGGCCAGATCATCGGCGACGCGCACGGCATGCTCAAGCTGCTGGTCTCGCCGTCGGACCGCAAGCTGCTCGGCGTGCACTGCTTCGGCACCGGCGCGACGGAGCTGATCCACATCGGGCATGCCGTGATGGGCTGCGGCGGCACCGTGGACTACCTGGTGGACGCGGTCTTCAACTACCCGACGCTGGCCGAGTCGTACAAGGTCGCGGCGCTGGACGTGACCAACCGGATCCGGCAGATCGACCGGCTCGGCGACTGAGCCGCGGCAGCGGCGGGCGGGCACCCGAACTCCCGTTCACGACGGGGGCATTGACAACAAGCACCGCGGTGCCAAATATGGGAGCGCTCCCACGCGCGTGCCACCCCCCACATCCCGCCTCGCGAAGGTGAGAACTTCCGTGCGCCCAGGCACCTCGTTCAGCTCCGCCCCCCTGCGCAGACGGCTCGCCGCCTGCGCCTCCGCCGTGGCGCTCGGCGCCGCACTGCTGGCCGGCGGCGGAACCGCCCTGGCCGACGACCCCGGCGACCCGGCCGGCTCCGCGGTGGACGTCACGGTCAACGCCGCCGAGGGCCAGGGCACCATCCCCGGCACCGCCTACGGCCTCAACAGCGCGGTGTGGGACTCCCAGATGAACGTCCCCGAGGTCCAGAACCTGCTGTCGGCGGCGAACATCGGCATGATGCGCTACCCCGGCGGCTCGTACGGCGACATCTACCACTGGCAGGACAACACCGCACCCGGCGGCTACGTGGCACCCGGCACCGACTTCGACGCCTTCATGGGCACCGTCAAGAAGATCGGCGCGCAGCCCATCCTGATCGCCAACTACGGCTCCGGCACCCCGCAGGAGGCCGCCGACTGGGTGCGCTACGCCAACATCACCCAGCACTACGGCGCCAAGTACTGGGAGGTCGGCAACGAGCTGTACGGGAACGGCCACTACGGCAGCGGCTGGGAGACCGACAACCACGCCGACAAGTCCCCCACGGCCTACGGCACCAACGTCGTCGACTACGCCACGGCCATGAAGGCGGTGGACCCCTCGGTGAAGATCGGCGCGGTCCTGACGCTGCCGGGCAACTGGCCCGACGGGGTGATGGGGTCGGGCGAGACCGCCGACTGGAACCACACGGTCATCCCGCTGATCGCCGGCAAGGCCGACTTCGTCATCGTCCACTGGTACCCGGGCGGCTCCGACGCGGCGGGCATGCTCAACACGCCCTCCCAGCTGGCCGGTGAACTGGCCCAGCTGCACGACCAGTTGAACGAGGCCGGCGTGGGGGACATGCCGATCGCGCTGACCGAGCTGAACTCCAACGTCTTCGAGGACACCCAGCCCAACGCGCTCTTCGGCGCCGACGCCTATCTGACCGCGCTGCAGAACGGCGTCTTCACCGTCGACTGGTGGGACACCCACAACGGCCCGGGCGCGATCAGCACCGCGCCCGACGGCGCCACCGACTACAACGACTACGGCATCCTCTCCAGCGGCACCTGCGTCGGCACGGTGTGCGAACCGCCGCTGAACACCCCCTTCGCGCCCTACCACGCCATCTCGATGCTCAGCCATCTCGGAAAGCCCGGCGACCAGATGGTCGACGCGCAGAGCGGCAGCCAGCTGGTGTCCGCGCACGCGGTGCACCGGGCCAACGGCGACCTGAGCGTGATGCTGATCAACAAGGACCCGGCCAACTCGCAGACCGTCGCGCTGCATTACGCCGGCTTCACCGCCGACGGCTCCACGGCGACCGTGGACACCTTCCGCGACCAGGCCTCGTCCATCGACAGCACGACAGCGGCCGACACCGGCAGCTGGACCGTACCGCCGTACTCGATCACCACGGTCACCGTGCACCCCAAGTCCGGTACCTCCTCGGCGCTCAGCGCCCCCGGCGCCCCGAAGGTCACCGCGGCAGGTGCCACCAGCGCCACCGTGAGCTGGTCGCCGTCCACCGGCGGCAAGGTCGACCGCTACGAGGTCTACCGGCAGATCGACGGCCGCAGCGAGCTGCTGGCCACCAGCACCGGCACCTCGGCTACCGTGCCCAACCTGACCCCGGGCAGCACCTTCACCTGGAACGTGCTCGCCAGGGACTCCCTCGGCCGGCTCTCCCGGCCCTCCGACCCGGTCACGGTACGCACCGGGACCCCGCAGGACGCGCCCTGCAAGGTCTCCTACGACCTGACGGCCGGCTGGGGCAACGGCTTCAACGCCAACGTGACAGTCACCAACACCAGCCCCAACCCGATCACCGGCTGGACCCTGGCCTTCTCCTTCCCCAGCAGCGGCGAGTCGGTCAGCGGCTACTGGAACGCCAACCTCAGCACCCAGGGCACCCACGTGGTGGCGACCCCGGTGGACTGGAACGGCAACCTGGCCGCGAACGGTGGCAACTCGGCGACCTTCGGCTTCACCGGCGCCAACAGCGGCGCCTACATGCCGCCGACGGTCTTCACCCTCAACGGGGCGGTCTGCACGACCCTGTGAGCTGCGGGTGCGCTCCCGTGGCCACCGGACCGTGACCGCACCCGCCACGACCGCCTGCCGCACCCGGCGCCTGTCAGGGGCGCCGGGCGCGGCAGGCCCGTCTCAGGGCCGCGCGCCCGGCACCTGCCGGGTCGCGGTCCAGTGCAGCAGCTCGTCCGCGCTCCAGGCGGTGAGGATCCGCCCGGCAGGGATGCCGGCCTCCTCTGCGCGGGCGCAGCCGTGGATCTGCCAGTCGAGCTGGCCGGGCGCGTGCGCGTCGCTGTCGATCGAGAAGAGGGTGCCGGCGTCCCTGGCCAGTGCCAGCAGCCGGCGCGGCGGGTCCAGCCGCTTGGGGCTGCTGTTGATCTCCACCGCCGTACCGGCCTCGGCGCACGCGGCGAAGACGGCGGCGGCGTCGTACGTCGACTCGGGGCGCTTGCGGTCGCCGATGAGCCGCCCAGTGCAGTGCCCGAGCACGTCGACCAGCGGGTTGCCGACCGCGGCCAGCAGCCGGCGGGTGAAGGCCGGGGCGGCCATCCGCAGCTCCGAGTGGGCCGAGGCGACGACGACGTCGAGCCGGTCGAGCAGCTCGTCCTCCTGGTCGAGCGAGCCGTCGGGCAGGATGTCGCACTCGATGCCGGTGAGCAGCCGGAAGGGCGCCAGGCGCACGTTCAGCTCCGCGACGACGTCCAGCTGGCGGCGCAGCCGGCCCGCGGTCAGGCCGTGGGCGATCCGCAGCCGCGGCGAGTGGTCGGTGAGCACCGCCCACTCGTGCCCGGCGTCCCGGGCCGCCAGCGCCATCGCCTCGATCGGGCTGCCGCCGTCCGACCAGTCCGAGTGCAGGTGGCAGTCCCCGCGCAGCGCCGCCCGCAAGGTGCTGCCGCCCTCGGTGAGCGGGCCGCCGCTGTCCCTCTCCAGGTCCGCCAGATAGGCGGGGGTGCGCCCGGCGCCGGCTTCCGCGAGGACCTTGCCGGTGGTCGAGCCGATGCCCTTGAGGTCGGTGAAGCGGCCGGCCGCCGCCCGCCGCTCCAGCTCCGCGGGCGGCAGCGCGGACAGCACCGCGGCGGCGTTGCGGAAGGCCCGGATGCGGTAGACGGGCGCGTCGGCGCGCTCCAGCAGGAAGGCGATCCGCTCCAGTGCCTCGATCGGCTCCATGCACAGCCGTTTCCCGGCCGGGCGTGCCGCGTAACAGGTGCGGCGTCCGGGTCACACGTTCGCGGCGGTCACACGTTCGGTACGTGCAGCGCGTCCCACGTCTCGCGCCCCGGCGGCCACTTCAGGGCGGAGCCGGTCCAGCCCTTGTGGTGGTCGGTGTTGTACTTGCGCTGCCACGCCTCGTAGGAGGCGACGTCACCCGAGCCGATGACGTCCTTGTTGGCGGTGCTGGTGTAGTGGTTGCAGCCGACCGCGACCAGCCGCTCGTGCATGGCGGCCACGATCGGGGAGCGGCGTCCCACGGTGAACCATCCCGCACCCGGGAAGGGCTCGTAGTGCGGTGCCGCGCCCCTGCCCGCCCAGGTGCGCAGGGTGCCGGGGCCTGCGAAGTTCCCGACGTTGCGGTCCAGGCCGCCCGCCGAGCTGTACTGGTGGAAGAGCCAAGGGTGCTCGACCCGCGGGTGGCCCTCGGGCGCCGAGGGGTCGGCGATCCACAGGCCGTCGGCGCAGAAGGAGGTGCTGTCGCGGTGCAGCCAGAAGTCCCGGTTGCAGTACAGCACCACCCGGTGCTCCGGCGCCTTGGCCTGGACGTGCCGCAGCCAGGCGTCCTTGTCGGCGCCCGGCACCCCGGTGTCCTCCCAGTCGAAGGCCAGCACGTCGCCGGCCTTCGCGCCGGCGTGCGCGAGGAAGTAGTCGGCCTGCGCGGACATCGAACCGGGCCTGGCGAAGTGGTAGTGGCCCACGACCAGGCCGTGCGCCCGGGCGGTGGCGACCTGGGCGGCGTGCTTGGGGTTGGCGTAGCTGCTGCCCTCGGTGGCCTTGACGAACACGAAGTCCAGGCCGCTGGTGCTGTAGTCGCCGCTCTGGTAGGAGGCGACATCGATTCCGTGAACCGTCACGGCGGTCCTCTCAGTGCACGGGGCCGACGTCGAAGGTGTCGCCGCAGACGACCGGGTTCGACGTGGCGAGGGTCATGGAGTCGGTCGATCCCGGCGGGTAGACCATGATCAGGGTGGGCTTGCGCCAGCAGCTGTCGCCCTTCACGCCCTGGTTGAGGGTGTGCAGGTCGGCCTCCACGGTCTGGCCCGGTGTGATGCGGACAGCAGCCGGCTTGACGCGCGTACGGTCTGCGGGCCTGCCGATGACGCTGCCGTCGCCGCGCAGCAGCGACACGCCCGGGAAGCCGTCGAGGGTGCAGGCGTGCGAGGTGGTGTTGGTGAAGTCCAGCGGGTAGTAGACGTTGCCCGCTCCCGGGTCGCCGCGGCCCAGGGTCATCTTCAGCCCGGTGACGGTGCAGCGGCTGCTGCCGGCCGCCTGCGGGGGCGCCGCCTTGGTGGTGGTGGCGGGCGGTGCGGCGGCCGGCCCGGTGGTGGCGGGTGCGGGCGGCTGCGTACCGGCCGGTGCGGTGCCGGTGGCGCCGTTGGCCGAGTCGCCCGAGCCGTCGGAGGTGGCGGCCGCCGGCGAGGAGGGCGCCCCGCTGGCACCGGCGGAGGAGCCGGACGCGGCGCCGTCGCCGCAGCCGACGGCGGCCACGGACAGCAGTGCCGCGGCCGCCGCGGCGAGGAGGGTCCCGCGGTGCCGCGCCCGGTGCGGGCCGGCGGTCGCGGGGCGGTGAGACGAGATAGGCATAACTCTCGATTGCTCGCCGGCGGCCGGTTTCGAACCTGTGCAGGCCGGATTGTTGCTGTCTCGGCACATTGTCACCGCAGGGAACACCGGAATCAGCACACCCATACGACACGGGAACGGATGTGCGTGCCCGTCAGTCGCGCGGGTCGCCGTCGTCGGCGCGCTTGCCGCCTTCCGGGGTGTGGCCACCGGGCTCGTCCGATCCGTCCGTTCCCTCTTCTCCGTCCGCTCCGTCTGTCCCTTCGTCACCTGCCGCGCGGTGGCGGCGGACCTGCCAGGCCACCACCGCGGCCACCACCACCACCGCGACGACGACGGCCACCGCCGTGCCCGCGGTCTTCTCGACCTGCTTGTAGGCGGTGCCCGCGAAGTACCCCAGCAGGGTGAAGCCGACGCCCCACACCAGCCCGCCCAGCGCGTTGAAGAGCAGGAACGTCGGGTACGGCATCCGGGAGATACCGGCCAGCGCCGGCATCAGGGCGCGGAAGAAGGCGATGAAGCGGCCGAGGAAGACCGCAGCGGGGCCGCGCCTGCGGATGAACTCCTGGGCCTGCCCGATCCGCTGCTGGTGGCCGCGCAGCGCCTTGGTCTCCAGGATCCGCGGGCCGAAGCGCCGGCCGACCTCGTAACCGACCGAGTCCCCCGCAATGGCCGCGAGCACGACCGTGGCGCACAGCCAGTAGACCGACACCCTGCCCTGTCCCGCGATGACCCCGCCGAGCACCGCCGCCGTCTCGCCGGGCAGGACGAAGCCGAAGAAGAGCGCGTCCTCGCAGAAGACGAGGGCCGCCACGATCGCGTAGACCGCGGCGCCCGAGGAGTTCGCGAGCCAGTCGGTGATGGAGTGCATGAGCCGAGCCTTCCCGCTGTTCCGCGTCCCGCACGGCAATCCGCCCGGTGACGCGCCCGGCGGTGCGCACGATGCGGCCGAGCGGGTGCCCGGGGGTCAGGTGCGCCGGTAGACGTCCAGGTAGCTGGGGAAGACGCCGCCTGGGCCTTCCACCGTCTCCGCCGCCAGCACGGCGTGCCGCACCGCGCGGGTCAGGGCGTCGGCGCCCGCCGCGAGCACCGCGTCCAGCGCGCCCGCCTCGACGTGCACCCCGAAGGCCGGGTCGGCCGGCGCGCTCCCGTCCTGCGGTACGAGCGGGCGGCGGCCGGTGGACATCGCGAAGACCGTGTCGCCGTCGGAGAGCAGATGGACGGGCCGCACCGCGCGGGCCAGCCCGTCGTGCGCGCTGCCCGCGAGCTTGTGCGCCTGGGCGCGGGTCAGTACGGCGTCGGTGGCGACGACGGCCAGCGTGGTGTTCAGCGGCCTCGCCGGGTGCTCCTGCGCCGCGGCCAGCCGCGCCCGCGCTCTTTCCAGCGCCTCGGGCGGCAGGGGTCCGCCGAGCGGAGAGCGTACGCCGCCCGGTCCGCCGTCCTGCGGGTGCACGCGCCCCTGCGGACCGGCCCACAGCGCGCCGGTGTCCGGGTCGACCACCGAGCCCGAGGCGTTGACCACCGCCAGCGCCGCCACCGTGGCGCCCGACGGCAGGACCAGGCTCGCGGTGCCCACACCGCCCTTGAGGTCGCCGGCCACCGCCCCCGTCCCTGCGCCGACGCTGCCCTGCGCGACCTGTGCACCCTCCCCGGTCGCCGCCGCGGCCTCCACCGCGGCCCGGCCGAGCGCGGGTCCGGGCCGCGCGCCCCAGTCGCCGCCGCGGCCGAGGTCGAACAGCGCGGCAGCCGGCACCACCGGCACGACCTGCCCGGGGCCGCCGACGGGGAAGCCCCTGCCCTGCTCCTCCAGCCAGACCGCCACGCCCGAGGCCGCGTCCAGGCCGTAGGCGCTGCCCCCGGTCAGCACGACCGCCTCGACCCGCGGGACGAGGTTGCGCGGGTCGAGCGCGTCGGTCTCCCGGGTGCCGGGGCCGCCGCCGCGGACGTCGACCGCGGTGACCGCGCCGCCCGGCGGGGCCAGCACGACGGTCACCCCGGTCAGCCAGCCCCCGCCGGCCTTGCCCGCGTGGCCGACCCGCAGCCCTGCCACGTCGGTCAGCGCGTCGGCCGCGCCCCGCCTCACCTGGTCGTCCACCGCACCGCCGCCTTCGCCTCGCCCCCGGTCCAGTCTGCGCCCGGGGGTGCGGGTCAGGGCTGGAGGCGCGAGTGAGCGGCGGCGTCCTCCCCGGCTTCCAGCAGGTTGGCGGCGGCGCCGACGATCAGCGGGTCGGGGGTGCCGACCACCTCGTCGTCGCGGTCGGTGTAGTCGAAGCGGGCCAGGACGCTGCGCATGGCCTCGACCCTGGCGCGCTTCTTGTCGTTGCTCTTGACCACCGTCCAGGGCGCGTACTCGGTGTCGGTGTCGTGGAACATCGCGACCTTCGCCCGGGTGTAGTCGTCCCACCGGTCGAGCGAGGCGAGGTCCATCGGGCTGAGCTTCCACTGCCGCACCGGGTCGACCTGCCGGATGGTGAAGCGGGTGCGCTGCTCGTCGCGCGAGACCGAGAACCAGAACTTCACCAGGGCGATGCCCTCGTCGACCAGCATCCGCTCGAAGCCCGGGGCCTGCCGCATGAAACGGCGGTACTCGTCGTCGCTGCAGAAGCCCATGACCCGCTCGACGCCTGCCCGGTTGTACCAGGACCGGTCGAAGAGCACGATCTCGCCGGCGGTGGGCAGATGGGCGACGTAGCGCTGGAAGTACCACTGCCCGCTCTCCCGCTCGGTGGGCTTCTCCAGCGCCACCACCCGGGCGCCGCGCGGGTTGAGGTGCTCGATGAAGCGCTTGATCGTGCCGCCCTTGCCCGCCGCGTCCCGGCCCTCGAAGACGATGACGACGCGCTGCCCGGTCTCCTTGACCCAGCTCTGCAGCTTGAGCAGTTCGATCTGCTGCAGCCGCTTGTGCACCTCGTACTCGGGGCGCTCCATCCGGGCGTCGTAGGGGTAGTTCTCCCGCCAGGTGTCCACCACGGTGCCGTCCGGCCGCACCAGGACCGGGTCGTCCTGGTCGGTGTAGTCGACCCGCAGCCCCGCAAGCAGTGCCGATCCGGTGTCCGTGCTCGCCATGGTCACTCCCTTTCGCCGTCCGGCCGTCAGTGGAACTGCGGAATGATCAGGTACAGCCCGTCATGTCCTGTGCGCTCACGCACCGGCGCCGGCAGTCACCGGGCGTACGGAGGTGGTCCTGGCGTTGTTCACATCGTCGGCGTGGACGGGGTCGCGGCGCGACAGCACCACGATGATGCCCGCGACCGCCACCGCGGCCGGCGCGCCCACTCCCGCCGCGGCCGGCGGCGTCACCAGCAAGGCCAGTGCCACAAGGAAGGTGATGTGGTCCATCGCCCCAGGTAAGCAGCGCTTCGCGTACGGCCGGGTAAGAGCGTGTGAAGCCCGGGTACGGACAGAGGACGACTGTGGTCCGGGTCACACACCGTCCCCTCTTCCTGTCACCGCGCCTCCGCGAGCCGGACCGCGTCGGGGCCGGCGGGGAAGCGCAGTTGGCCGGTCGTGTCGTGGACGGCACGCCACACCGTCTCGGCGACGTCGCTCTCCCGGGTGAACTCCGCCTGGCGGGAGACGCCGTCCATGGCGTCCTTCGCGAAGGCCGCGTAGGGCGCGGGGACCAGGTCCTCCAGCGGCCCGCCGCCCAGTGCCGTCGCTGCGAAGTTCGTCGTCAGGCAGGCGCCGGGCTCGACCGTCCTGGCCCGCACGCCGAACGGCGCGAGTTCGAGGGCGAGGGAGGAGGTGAAGCCCTCGACGGCCGCCTTGCTCGCCTTGTAGACGGCCGTGAGCGGCATGTGCCCGAGCACCACGCTGGAGGTCACGTTCACCACCACGCCGGAGCCGCGCTCGCGGAACTGCCCCAGAACCGCCTGTGTCACCGCCATCACGCCGAAGGTGTTGGTCTCGAAGACCTCCCGCACCCGGGCCATGGGGGTGCCCTCGAAGACGCCCATCTCGGGCACACCCGCGTTGTTGACCAGGGCGTCCACGGGTCCCGCGGCCTCGAAGGCGGCGGTGATGCTCTCCGGCTGCGTCACGTCGAGTGCGAGGACGCGGAGCCGATCGGAGACGGGAAGGAGGTCCGGGCGCGGGGTCCGCATCGTGGCGACGACGTTCCACCCCTGCGCGTGGAAGTGGCGGGCGGTCTCGCGCCCGTAGCCGGACGAGGTGCCGGTGATCAGGACGGTCTTCATGTCGTGCCCCTTTGCGATGCCGTGGGATTCCTACCGGCGGCCAAGGCCCGCGGACGGGCCGGCGGGCAGGCACTTTCCTGCTCCGCCCGAGAGCCGGTAAATCCCATTGAATCGCCGTGACCTGCGAAAACAGTAGACCTATCCTCGCTGCTCCTTGCACGATCCTCGCAAGGCTCAGGGCAGGGCGGCTGCCGGTTCCACCACCGCCCGGCGCAGCCGGGCCGCGTCCAGGCTCGGGGGTGCGCCGAACTGGCGGCGGTACTCCCGGCTGAACTGCGACGGGTTGTCGTAGCCGACGCGCCGGCCGACCCCCGTGACGTCGCCGGGGTGGGTGGCGAGCAGCAGCCGGGCCTCCTGGAGCCGGATCTGCTTCTGGAACTGGATGGGGCTCATCGCGGTCACCGCCTGGAAGTTGCGGTAGAAGGCGGAGACGCCCATCCCGGACTGCCGCGCCACGTCCTCGACCCGGAAGGGCTGCGCATAGTGCTCGCGGATCCAGCGCACGGCGCGCGAGACGTGGCTGAGGCTGCTGTCGGCCAGGCCGAGCTGGCGGACCGTCGCGCCCTGCTCGCCGGTGATCAGGCGCCACAGGATCTCCCGCTTGACCAGTGGGGCCAGTACGGCACGGTCGCGGGGCTCGTCGAGCAGCCGCAGCAGCCGTACCACCGCGTCCAGCAGCGCGGCCGGAGCGTCGCTCACCGCGATCCCCGACGGTGCGCCCCCGCCGCCGCGGGGCGCGTCCGCCGCCCCGGCCCCCAGCAGCAGTTCGGCGACGGCTGACGGCTCCAGGACCAGCCCGAACCCGAGCGCCGGCTGCTCGGGGCCGGCCTGCGTGAACTGCCCCGTGACCGGCAGGTCGACGGACGCGACCAGATACTGCCCCGGCCCGTACTCGAACACCCGCTCACCGAGGGCGAGCCGCTTGGCGCCCTGCGCGATGACGGCCAGCAGCGTCCCTGACATCGACGGCTCCGGCGGGTCGGGGCGGTCGACCTTCGAGATGAGGACACCGTCGATAGCAGTGGTCCAGTCCGCCCGCGCATGACGGGCCAGCAGGGTGCGGAGCTCTTCGAGGTGCATACGCCCATTGCAGCACCACGACAGCCGGCGGCTCGCGTCACGGAGAGGATCGTCGCGGGGTCAGCCTGGTGTCCGCGGCGTTCGCCGACGCGAAGAAGCTGCTGGGCCTCCCGCGTATCGCGGCGATCTGCGGCTCCACCCCCTTCATGGCCGAGATGAACGAGGCCGATCCGCGGCCGCCTGACTGTCTCGCGGTGGCTGCGGCCCCCGCCCCGGCCAGCCGGTCGGGGCGGGGGCCGGTGGGGTTAGGCCGTGTTTTGGAAGTAGCGCCGTCCGCCCACAGGGCGGGCCCCGCGGCGTCTGGTGCGTGCGATCGCAAGGCGGAGGGTCGTCCTCGTAGTGGGCCTACTCGGACGACTCCGACAACGCAGCGAGCGTGCGTGCCAGGCTCCGCGGGGCAGGCGGGACTTCCAAAACACGGCCTAGCGGAGGTGGCGGGTGAAGAACTGGGCCGCCGCGTCGCCCGCGAACTGCGGGACGCCGGTGTGGCCGCCCATGTTGGCGTTCAGCGTCTTCTCCACGGAGGCGAAGGCGTCGAACAGGTCCAGGGACGCCTGTCGGTCGTTGCCCTCGTCGTCCCACTGGAGCAGGACGTGCAGCGGGATGGTGACCTTGCGGGCCTCCTCGTACATCACGCGCGGGATGTAGCTTCCGGCGAAGAGCACGGCGGCCGAGATGCGCCGGTCGACCGCCGCCAGGCGGGTGCCGATGGAGATCACGCCTCCCGAGTAGCCGACGGGGCCGGCGATCTCGGGGAGGGCCAGCAGGGCGTCCAGCGTGGCCTGCCACTCCGGGACCGCACGGTCGACCAGCGGGAGGACGAGGGCGTCGATGACCTCGTCACCGACCGGCTCGCCGGCCGCCAGCGCCCGGCGCAGGTCGGCGACGGCCTGTTCGGCGCCGGGCAGGCGGGGCCGCTCGCCGTTTCCTGGGAGTTCGATGGCAGCCGTGGCGAAGCCGTCCGCCGCGGCATGCAGGGCACGACCCACCAGCCGTGGGTACGCCTTGCACAGCCCGACAGGCGGTGGGCTGAGCAGGATCGGTGACGCCGGTGCGGACGCGGACGCGGATTCGGGCGTCCACAGGATGCCGGGGATCTCGCCGAGGAGGAATTCGCGCTCGAGGACACCGCCGTCGAGACGCTTCTCGGAAGTGAAGTGCATGGTCGTGCCTTTCAGGAGTGCGCAGAACGGCGCTCCCGGACGACGACCTACCGCCCGACCGTGGCCTCGGAGGAGAGCACCCACGTCGATACGTTCACGGGTACCACCTCCTCGATCTCTCGCACGGCCGCCGCCAGGTTAGCAGACACCTGCGATCACGCCCGTGCCGCGTTCCACGCCCAGGACGTCCTGCGGGGCAGACCGGCCAGGTCCCCGCGTCCGGTGCACCACAGCAGCACCCGCGCGGGCTCGCCGGGCGGGGCGTCGGGGAACAGCCGGTCGAGCACGCCCGTGCACAGCGGTGCCGGCGGCAGCCAGTCCGCGCCCAGTCCGCGCGTGATGTCGTAGGTGTGCAGCAGGGTCTCGGCCACTCCCATCGCAGCGAACCCCGTCGGGTCGCACAGGCCCCAGTGCCAGGCCCGCAGGGACGGGTCGGCGGTGGCCAGTGCGCTGCCGAGCAGCCCGCCGCAGGCGGCGGCCACCTGCAGCACCTCGGCGGGCGAGGCGGTGGGGCGTACGCGCAGCTCGAACGGCAGGTACGCCCCGGCCGGGCGGCCGGCGAGCTGGCCGGCGTACGCCAGCAGGTCGTGGCCGATGTGCGCGGCCGTCTGCCGGCAGCTCCACTCCAGCGAGCCGGCCGGCACCGTCCAGTCCTCGTCTGTGCGCGGCGCCAGCACCGCCAGCATCTCCGCCACGGCGGCCTGGACGTCCTGGTGGTTCATGCGGTCCTCCGCTTCGACGGGACTTTCGACGGGACTTACGGCTTGTGTGTCACCCAGAGCAGTTCCGCCGGCCAGCGGCCGGCCCAGTCGGGCGGGTCGGTCTCGTTGTAGCCGTTGGGCGTTCCGGGGTCGGGCCGCGGCTCGATCAGGTCGTCGATGACGAGTCCCGCGCCGCGCAGGACCCTGACCCAGTCGCCGTAGGTGAGTTGATAGCTGGTCGCGCCGTCGCCCTCGGCGATGGCGTCCAGGCCGAAGTAGTCCTGCCGCAGCGTCGTGGTCACGCGGCGGGCGGCCTCGTCGTAGCACGCCTCGAACCACGGGCTAGCGACGTTGAACACCAGGCGCCCGCCGCGGGCCAGGACGCGTGCGGCCTGCGGGACGGCCAGGTGCGGGGGCGCCCAGCTGAGCCCGCCGAAGTCGCAGAACACCAGGTCGAAGCTGTCGGCGGCGAAGGGGAGGCGCTCGGCAGCGCCCTGCACCAGCGGGTAGCGGGCCGCTCCCATCGCACCGGCCGCCGCGGCGAGTTGGGCCTCGGACAGGTCGAGCCCGACCACGGCGGCGCCCTCGGCGGCGAGCACCCTTGACCACTGGCCGGCGCCGCAGCCGAGTTCGAGTACGCGCTTGCCGGTGACGTCGCCCAGGGCGTTCAGGTGCGCGTCGGGGACCGAGTACATGCCCCACAGCCGGGGTGCGGCACCGATCTGCGGGTCGTGCTCGTGCTGGTAGGCGCTGCTGATCCGGTTCCAGAGCCGCCGGTTGGCGGGGGTGCTGTCCACGTGCCGACTTCAGCACCGCCTGCCAGGAAGGGTCAACACGAAGAGGCGCCCGGCGAGCCGGAGTCGGACGGTCCGGGGTCGGTAGGTCAGGACTGTTCGATAGGTCGGTTGCGGACTCGTATCGGCCGGTTCACCCGACGGCTGAACGCCCGATTTTCCGGCTAATCTGACGAGATGACAGCTACGGGGTTACCGCCGGAGGCCGTCGGGGGACTGCGGCCCGCGGAAGCAGGGGTGCTGGTGGACAGGGGGCCGCGGCCGGCGCACATCGTCGCCACCGTGGTCGATCTGGCACAGCGGGGCTGGCTGGGGATAGCGGCGCACGAAGCGGACGAAGACGGGGACGGGGACTGGACGTTCAGCCGGGTCAGGTCGCCCGCGCGGTGGCTGGCGCAGCGGCGCGAGCTCGCCCGCTACGAACGGCAGCTGCTGCGCGGCATCTTCGGCCACCGGTCGCAGGTGCGGTTCACCCGGATCGTCTCGGGCGGCATCCGCGGCGTGTATCACCGCCTGACGCAGGACGCCCTCGCGCAGGGCTGGCTGGGGCCGACCGCGACCGTCGCGGGGCTGGACGCGGAGACGGAGCAGCTGCGGGCCGACCTGCGGGCGATGCGGGTGACGCTGGAGGGGCTACGGCCTCCGGCGGGCGTGGACGCACTGGACTTCTACAGCCGCTGGTTGCCCTACGCCGTAGCCCTGGGCCTGATGCCCGCGTGGGCGCGGCAGCTGGATGTGCTCGGGGCGAAGCCGGCCCTCGTCTTCCCGTCCGGCACCTCGTTCACGAGCGCGGACACTCTCCTCATGAGCTGGTGGAACGGCTCCTTCGCCACGCAGATGGCCGGCGCCGTCGACACCTGGTCCCACCAGTCGGGAGGATCGGGCGGCATCTGGGGCCACGACGGCGGCGGCCACGGCCACCACAGCGGGCACCACGGTCACCACGGCGGTTTCGACGGCGGCCACCACGGGGGCTTCGGCGGGGACGGTGGCGGCGGGGACGGTGGCGGCGGCTCCTGGTGACCCGCGGGGGTCGACGGCCCCCGCCCCCTCGGGTCAGTGACCCGAGGTCGCCTTCAGACCCACGACCGCCACGAGCAGCAGGCTGACGAAGAAGATCCGGGCCGCAGTCGTCGGCTCGCCGAGCAGAAGCATGCCCACCACCGCCGCACCGGCCGCGCCGATCCCGACCCACACGCCGTAGGCAGTGCCGATCGGCAGGCCCTTGGCGGCCTGCGAGAGCAGCAGCATGCTGGCCGCGATGCCCGCGCCGGTGAAGACGCTCGGCCACAGGCGCGTGAAGCCGTCGGTGTACTTCATGCCGATCGACCAGGCGACTTCGAGCAGGCCGGCGACGACGATCAGGACCCATGCCATGGGAGGCACCTCCGTGGGATGTGGACTTACGGGGGTGCGTCGTCTTTGCAGGGTCCCGGTACGACGCGCTCGTCGGGTCCCACCAAGGGTAGCAAAGTCCCGCATTGCGGTCAGGGCGGTTCGGACCCCGAGAGATCCGATGTCAGGGCGGCGAATACGTCGAATCGGCCGGGATTCACGACCTCCGGGAACCAGTCATCCGAAGTCTGCGCCGGAACACGCACCGGCACCGGCGCCGGGCCACCCCCACCGGAGGTGACCCGGCACCGGCCGAATCCGCGGAAAGAGCCGAATCAGCCGAAGCTGACCGTGACCTTGGCGTGCACGTCGCGCGGACGCAGCGTGAGCGTCAGGGTGCGGGTCGCCGCGTCGTAGCGGCAGTCGGCCGGCGACAGCGGGCCGCCGCCCGCCGAGACGGCCGCCGGCCGGTCCGCACCGACGACGGCGATCGTCCACTGCCGAGTGGTCACCTGGCCCGGGAAGCCGCCGCCGGCGCCGCCGATGGTCAGCGTGTGCCCGGCAGCCGTCTCCTGGTAGCGGATCACGGTCGTGGCGCTGTGGCCGTGACCGGTGGCCGGCTTGCCGTCGTCCTCGTACAGCGTGGTCGAACCGGAGCCGCCCGCCGCGACCGTGAGCGTGACGTCCTTGAGCGGCGCCTTGTCCTGCGCGGTGACGTTGCCGCTGCGGGTCGGGATGACGGCGCCGGCCCGGACGAACACCGGCATGGTGTCGAGGCCTGAGGTGACGGTCTGCGTCGTGCCGCCGGCGTAGGTCCTGCCGGTGAAGTAGTCCGTCCACTGGGTGCCCGGCGGGAACCACACCGACGTGCTCGCGGTGCTGCCGGGCGTGGTGACCGGGGCGACCAGCATGTCGGGACCGTAGAAGTACTCGCTGCCCGCCGTCGTGTACGCCTGCGGCTCGTCCGGGTACTCCAGGTACATCGGGCGGGTCACCGGCACACCCGTCGCGTTGGCCTGCTGCGCCAGCGAGTACGTGTACGGCACGAGGTTCTCTCGCAGGTTGAGGAACTTGTCCGCGGAGGCGCGGGCCGCGGCGCCGTACTGCCAGGGCAGCCGGTCGCTGTGGTTGCTGTGCAGCCGGTCGATCGGCTGGAAGGCCGCCAGCTGCACCCAGCGGGCGTACATGTCGTCGGGCAGCTTGTGCGTGGTCTGGGTGCCGCCGCCCGAGGGGTAGGTCTCGGAACCGGTCAGGCCCGTGGTGTCGTTGTGGCCGCCGATGTCGTGGCTGATGGCGGACATGCCGGTCGCGGCGGCCTCGCCGGGTGTGTACCCGACCTCGGCCCGCAGCGTGCCCCAGGTGGAGGAGGTGTCGCCGGTGAAGTGGATGGTGGTGCGCTTGTCCGCCCACGGGCCGGTCGGCAGGCCCTGCTGGCCGCTGTAGCCGCCGGCCTGGAGCGAGCCGTAGGCCCGGGAGATGACGAAGCCGCGCCCGATGGTCTTGTCGGCGTCGGCCGCGTACTGCTGGTTGATCCACGCGTCCGGGGTGACGCCCTGCAGCGAGGACTGCGAGTTGTCGCAGCACCAGTCGAGCCACCAGAAGTCGTTGCCCTGCTGGTCCATGGTCTGGTGCAGGTCCATGTAGGCCTTGAGCTGGTCCGGGTCGCCCCAGTCGAAGGTGTAGCAGTCGCCGGCGCCGCCGGCCGCGGCGCCCGAGCAACCGCCCTTGTGCAGCTTGCCCTTGGCCGTGGCCTGCGCCTGGGCGAACTGCGGGTCGGAGCTGAGGATGCTCGGGTGGATGTTGAGCGTGTTGTGCAGGCCCTGGGAGGCCGCCCAGTCGAAGAAGCCCTTCGGATCGGGGAACTTGGACTGGTCGATCTCCCAACCGCTCCAGGTGTTGGGCGACTTGAAGTCGGTGTCGGTGACCAGGACGTCCAGCGGCACACCCTCCTTGCGGAAGGCGGGCAGGATCGTGTTCTCGTAGTCGGCGGCCGTGCGGTCGAAGTACTCCGAGTACCAGACCCCGTACGCCCACTCCGGCAGCAGTTCGGGCGGGCCGGTGAGCGTCGACAGGTCGCTCAGGGCCTGCTTGTAGTCGTGGCCGTACCCGAAGACGTAGCCGTCCTGGTAGGGCGAACCCGGCGCCGTCGTACGCGGGGTGGTCTTGCGCGTGCCGGTGTCGTACAGGGCGGAGGTGGTGTCGTCGAGCAGGTACCAGCCGTCCTTGTACAGCAGGCCCGGGGTGGTGGAGGGGGCGCCGTTGTCGCCGTTGAAGCCGTCGAGGCTGCGCCGGTAGCCGCCGAGTGCCAGGTGCGGCTGCGGGGCCGCGGCGCCGGTGGCGGTGACGCCGAAGGTGTCGAGGTTGACGTGGCAACTGGCCGCGTCCGGGCAGCCGATGGTGACGTCGTCGGCGCCCGCGGTCAGCGTGACCGGGACCGAGGCGGTCTGCCAGGTGTCCCAACTGCCCGTTGCCGGCAGGCTGAGCGTGCGGGTGGTGCCGTTCGCGGTGACCGTGGCCGTACGGGTCTGGTTCAGCCCGTCGCCGCCGAGGGAGTTGGCGTACCGCACCTGGAGCGCGTACGTCCCGCCGACGGGCACTCCCACGATGTGGGCCGCGATGCTCGACCCCTGGTTCAGCTCGGCCAGGAAGCCGCTGCCGGAGTAGGAGCCGTGGTCGGTGGCCACCTTCGCCGAGCCCGCGATACGCGCACCCTCGGCCTCGCAGCCCGCACCGAACCGGCAGTCGGTGATCGCGGTCGCCGAGGCCCCGGGGAAGGCGGCGCCCGGGGTGAGCAGGGCGAGGCTGTCGATGTTGACGTTGCCCGAGTCGGCTGCCGTCCTGACCAGGGCGACGGTGTGGCGGCCCGCGCTCAGCCGGACCGGACTGCGGACCAGTTTCCAGGTGTTCCAGTCGCCGGTGGGCGGCAGCGACACCGTCTGCGGTGAGCCGCCGTCCACCGTGAGGGTCAGGGTGCGGGTGGTGTTCTGGCCGTCGCCGCCGACCGCGTTGGCGTAGCGCGTGGCGATGTCGTACGTACCCGTGGCGGGGACGTCGACCGCGGCGGCCAGCGAACTGCCGGAGCCCTCGAAGCCGGCTGCGAAGCCGGCGCCGGTGTAGCCCGTGTGGTCGGTGGCGACGCCCACCCCGTTCAGCTGGAGGCGCTCGGCCTCGCACAGGGCGCCGGCCCCGCACGTGAGCTGCTGCCATGGCGTGGCGGTCACCGGCGACCCGCCGGCGGTCAGCGCGACCGTCAGGTTCTGCGCGTCGAAGGGACCGGAATCCACCTGGTAGCGCAGGGACATGGCCGCGGTGGTGATCGTCAGCCACCCGTCGGACGTGCTCGTGGTGTACGCGGCCGGGGCGAAGTCGCCGCGGCCGACGGCGTTGTAGGTCGCCGCGTCGGTGAACTTCCCGTCCTGCGCGTACTCGGTGCGGATCAGCGTCGGGGACAGCACCTCGAAGCGCGCGTCGCCCGAGGTCACCGCGGCGGCCTTGGGGTGTGCCGCGCCCGCGGCCGCACCCGGGGCCGCGGACACCTGCCCTGCCCCTGCCATGGTCATGGCCGCCAGGCTGCAGACTAGCGCGGTGACCGCGGCCCGCCGCCGCAGGACGTGCCGCGCGAAACCGGCTGAGCTTCCTCTCACGGACAACTCCCCTTCCGTAGCAGGGCCTGTCGGCCCGTCCTGAGCCGTGCCGGTGTGCCGCCCGCGCTCACGCCTCGGCGGCATGACAGCGTTGTCAGACCGCCTGCCGCCCGCATCCGGCAACACGGGATCCACGGCAGCGCGGCACCGATCCGCGGGCGTTCCATCGTTGTACAACTCGCACGTGGCATGACAACACAACCGATGTCCTGTGTCCATGCCTCCAGCACGCAAGGCGGCAGCGGACCGGCCCCCGCGTACGACGCGGGCGCGCCCGCGCCGAGGTCGCGGGGCGTGACAGCCCGGCCCCCCGATGTGACGTGCGCCGCATCGGGGGGCCGGGCTGTCACATCGCGGTCCCGTCGGGGGCTCTATGTCGGGACCGCGCAGGCGGTCCCAGTGAACTCCGCGCGACGGCAGGCCACGACGGCCTGGCGTGGCGACACCCCGATCTCCGGAAGGCATCCCATGGCACCACAGGCCGCCCAGCCGTCGTTTCTCGCGACAGGTCGCGGCAAGCTCACCCTGACCTTGCTGTGCGCCATCGCGTTCCTCGACTTCATCGACGCCTCGATCATCAACGTCGCCCTGCCCGCCATCCGCAGCGACCTGGGCTTCTCCGTGCAGGACCTGCAGTGGGTGCCGAGCGGCTACCTGCTCACCTACGGCGGCTTCATGCTGCTCGGCGGACGGCTCGCCGACCTCCTCGGGCGGCGCCGCGTCGTGGTGGCGGGCACCGTGCTGTTCTCGCTGTCCTCGGTGGTCGGCGGGCTCGCCAACACCTCGGGGATGCTGGTCGGCGCACGGCTGGCGCAGGGCGCCGGGGCCGCGATGATGCTTCCCGGGGCGCTGTCCATCCTCACCACGATGTTCAAGGAAGGCGGCGACCGCACCAAGGCGCTCAGCGTCTGGGGCGGTGTCGCGGGCGGCGCGTCCGCGGCCGGCGTCCTGCTCGGCGGCCTGCTGACCGACGGACCCGGCTGGCGCTGGGTCATGTGGGTCAACGTGCCGGTGTGCGTGCTGGTGATCGCCGGGCTGTACCTGCTGGTCGAGGGCGAGAAGCGGACCGCACGGCTGGCGAACTTCGACATCCTCGGCACGGTCCTGGTCACCGGCTCCGTGCTGCTGCTCGTCTACTCCCTGGTCAAGGCGCCCGACGTCGGCTGGGGCGCGAACCGCACCATCGGCGGCCTCACGGGGGCCGCGGTGATCATGATCGCGTTCCTGCTCAACGAGCGCCGCAGCAGCAACCCGCTGCTGCCGCTGTCGATCTTCCGGATCAGGGGACTCGGCGCCGCCGACGTGACGCAGCTGGTCGCCGTGGCCGGATTCCTGTCGATGTTCTTCTTCCTCAGCCTCTACATGGAGAACGTCCTCGGCTACTCCCCCATGAAGACCGGCTCCGCCTACCTGCCGCTGTGCGTCGGCGTCGGCATGGCCGCGGGCATCGCCTCCCAGCTCATCCCGCGGATCGGGACCAGGCCGCTGCTGATCGTCGGACTGCTGCTGGCCGGCGGCGGCATCTACTGGCTCTCCCGCATCCCCGTCGACGGCCACTACCTGGGCGACCTGCTGCCCGGACTGATGGTCACCTCCTTCGGGCTCGGCTTCGCCTTCGTGTCGATCACCACCGCGGCCAACGCCAACGTGGAGCCCGAGCGCGCCGGGCTGGCCGCGGCCCTGCTCAACGCCTCGCAGCAGATCGGCGGGGCGCTCGGCCTCGCCATCTTCTCCGCGGTCGCGACCTCGCGCACCGACCACCTGGTCGCGCACCACACCGCCGTACCCCAGGCGCTGACCTCCGGTTTCTCCCGGGCTCTGCTGGTCAGCAGCTTCTTCCTGTTCGCGGCGGCGATCGTGGCGCTGCGCGCCGCCAACAGCCGCGGCGAAGTCGCGGACACGCCCGCCGCCGCGACCGCCCCGGAGCCCGCCACCACACGGTGAACCACTGCCCGGGCACCCGCCCCGCCGAGCCACGGCCCGGCGGGGCGGGCCGCGTTGGTGCCGCCGCCGGTGTCCGGGCCAGGGTGTGGTCCGTAAGGTGCAGGACCCCAGCGGGGTCCGTCGGGATCTCCGGCCGGCACGACGAGCCCGCAGGCTCGTCACATCGTGCGCGGCGAGCCTGACAGGACCTGGCTGCTGTGCTTCCCGCTGTTCGTCTGCGGGCTCGGGATGGGCTGCTGCTTCGGCTCGGTCTTCGCCGTCGCGCTGGGAGACGTCACCGCCGAGGAGGCGGGCAGCGCGTCGGGCACGCTCAACGCGGTGCAGCAACTCGCCTACGCCGCCGGCTCCGCACTGGTCTCGACCCTCTATCTCGCCCGGGCCGCGGGCGACCGCCCCGGCGGCGCGCTCACCGCGAGCCTGCTGGCGGTGCTGGGGGCCGTCGCGGTCTGCCTGGCCTGTCTGCCGCTGCTGCCCCGCAGGGCGGCAGAGTCCGGCCACTGAACGTCCGCCGGTCCGGGCCGCGCGGCCCGGACCGGCGGGACACCGTACACGGAGGCGGCGGCGTCATCGGGCAGGAACGAAGAAGCCCGGCGGGCCGGGGTCTTCCTAGCGTGGGCGGCATCCCGCCCGACGACCTGCCCGGGCACCTTCTCCAAGCGTCTGCGAGACCTCATGACGTCGCAACTCCCGCCCGGCCGGCCCGTCCACGGCTTCGCCTGAACTCCCGCCCGCCCGCCGCCCGGGCGGGCGCGCCCTGGCGTACGGGCACGCCTCGCTGGTCTCCGGGCGCCGCTCGAAGTGGGCGGTCCTGGTGCTGTGGCTGCTGCTGGTCGCCGTCGGGGGCTCCTTCGCCGCGAAGCTCGGCAGCGTCGAGGACAACTCCCCGCTGACCTGGCTGCCCGCCGACGCCCAGGCCACCCGGGCGGTCAAGCTGGCCGAGCAGCACTTCGCCGACAAGGACCACAGCGCCGCCGTCGTGGTCTACGTCCGCGCCGACGGTCTGACGGCCCGTGACCTCGCGAAGATCGACCGGGACCGCGAGCAGTTGTCCGCGCAGGTCACGCACGGGGACATCGCCGGCCGCCAGGTCTCGCACGACGGCAGGGCGGCCTTCCTGACGATGCCGCTGCGCACCTCGCCCTCGGAGAACTCCGTCCTCACCGACGCCGTCGACCAGGTCGCTAAGATCACCGAGGACGACGCGCCCGCGGGCCTCGACGTCCGGATCACCGGCGAGGCGGGCAGCAACGCCGACTTCTTCAGGAGCTACTCGGGTATGGACGCCGTCCTGCTCGGCTCGGCCCTCGCGGTGGTCGCCCTGCTGCTGCTCCTGACCTACCGCAGCCCGGTCCTGTGGATGGTCCCGCTGATCACCGTGGGTGTGGCCACCCAGGTGGCCGGCGGTGCGGTGTACCTGCTGGCCCGACATGCCGGCCTGGTCGTCAACGGGGAGAGCGTCTACATCCTGATGATCCTCGGCGTCGGTGTCGGCACCGACTACGCCCTGCTGCTCGTCGCCCGCTACCGCGAGGAGCTGCACCGCCACCACGACCGCCACACCGCCATGCTCGTCGCCGTACGGCGCTGCCTGCCCACCGTCGCGGCCTCGGCGGGGATCGTCTCGGCCGCCACCTTGTGCCTCGGCTTCGGCCGTATGAACTCCACCCGCGGGCTCGGGCCCGTCCTGGCCATCGGCATCGTCGTCGTCTTCACCGCGATGACCACACTGCTGCCCGCCCTCCTGGTCGTCCTCGGCCGCTGGGTGTTCTGGCCCTTCGTCCCCCGCCAGGACCCCGGGTACGCGACGGCCGCCGGGCGCAGCAGCCGAGCCGTGTGGGCGAAGGTCGCCGCACTCGTCGGCCGGCACCCCCGGGTGATCTGGCTGGCCACCGCGGGCGTCCTCGCCGCGCTGGCCGTCGGGACCGCCTCGGTGCAGACCGGGCAGAGCAATGCCGAGATGTTCAGGAAGACGGTCGACTCGGTGGCAGGACAGCAGCTGATGGCCCAGCACTTCCCGGCCGGCTCCGCCTCACCCGCCGACATCTACGTACCCGACACCGGCACCGACGCCGCCCGCGCCCTGGCGGTGGTCGAACCCCTGCACGGTGTCGCCTCCGCCACCGCCGTCGCGACCAGGGAGGGCTGGACCCACATCACCGCGGTCCTCGCCGACCCGCCGGACTCCCCCGCCGCCCGCCGCACCGTCCGGCAGATCCGCGCAGCCCTGGGAGACGGGCCGCAGCGCGTCCCGCACGCTGCCGTCGGCGGCCCCACGGCCGTGGCGCTGGACACCGCCGACGCCCAGAGCAGCGAGGAGAAGCTGCTCATCCCGCTCGTCCTCGCCGTCGTGCTGGTCCTCCTGGTCGCGCTGCTCCGCGCCGTCGTGGCCGCGCTGCTGCTGCTCGTCTGCGCGGTGCTCTCCTACGCCGCCGCCGTCGGCGCCTCCTCTCTGCTCTTCCACGCGCTCGGCTACCCCCGCATCGACCGCGGACTGCTCCTGTTCGGCTTCCTCTTCCTGGTCGCGCTCGGCATCGACTACACGATGTTCCTGATGACCCGGGCGCGCGAGGAGGTCGCCCAGCGCGGCCACCGCGAGGGCGTCCTGGCCGGCCTGACGGTCACCGGCGGCGTCGTCACCTCGGCGGGCCTGGTCCTGGCCGCCACCTTCACCGTGCTGGCCACCCTCCCGACCGTGGCCGCACTCCAGCAGGGCCTGATCGTCGCCGTCGGCGTCCTGCTCGACACCTTCCTGGTCCGCAGCCTGCTCGTCCCCGCCCTGTCCCTGGAGATCGGCCCGCGCATCTGGCAGCCGGGATGGCGCGCGGACTGATCACACGGGCAGGGGCGGGGCGAGTGCCCGGGCCGGGCGGACGTCGGCAGGTCAGGCTGAGGTGCACGTCCCGCCGTTGAGGGTGAAGCCGGACGGGTTGGGGTTGGTGGCGCCCTGGGTGGCGAGGAAGCCGATGGTCACCGAGCCGCCGGCCGGGATGGTGCGTGTGTAGTCGGCGGGGGTCACGGTGACCGTGGAGCCGGTCTGTGCGGGGGTGCCGCCCCACATCTGGGTGACGGTCTGGCCGGCGGTGAAGGTGAAGGCCAGCGTCCAGCCGCTCAGGGCGGTGGTGCTGGTGTTCTGGACGGTGATCTCGCCCTGGAAGCCGCCGCCCCAGCTGTTCGTGACCTTGTAGCCGACCCCGCAGGTGCCGGTCGACGTGCCGGTACCGGTGGTGACGTTGACGGTCGCCGAGCGAGAGGAGCGGTTGCCTGCCGCGTCGCGGGCGTACACCGCGAAGGTGTAGGCGGTGGCGGCGGTCAGGCCGGTGACGGTGGCCCCGGCCGTGGTGGAGGACGCGGCGGGGGTCTCGGTGCTGCCGCTGACCCGTACGACGTCGTAGCCGGTCACGCCGGTGTCGTCGGTGGCGGCGGTCCAGCTCAGGGTGACCGAGGTGGCCGTGACCGCGGAGGCGGTGGGGGTGCCGGGAGCGGTGGGCGGTGTGGTGTCGGTCCCCCCGGAGGTGCCCACGGTGACGACGAAGGTGGTGATGCTCTGCGCGGGGAGCGTGGCGGACAGGGTGCCGCCCGCGAGAGTGGGCCCGCTCAGGGTCGCGAGGGTCCTGCTGGAGTCCGTGACGTAGGAGGCCAGTCCGGTCGCCGTGGTGTTCGCCAAAGTGAACTGCTGGCTGACCGCGCTGGTCGCCTTGTTCACGGCCACGATGACCACCGTGGAGCCGCCGGTGTAGGCGGAGGTGTAGACGTTCGTCTGGGGGTTGGAGACCGCGTTGATGCGTACGTATCCGGGGCGGACGAACTTCGAGAAGTGCGCCATCATGGCGCCGCGCTTGCTGATCTGCCCGTCCTCGCGCATGGGGCCGTAGCTGCGCCGGATGTACCACCACACGTACGCCTGGAACTCGGCGTCGACCATCGCGTGGTGCATGTGCTCCCCCACGCCGAGCGCCGCCGGCCACAGATCGGCGGAATCGGTGCTGTTGGGGTAGTACACCTCGGTCATCCACAGTTCCTTGCCCTGCCCCTTCTGCTGGAACAGGGGGTAGGGGAAGTTCGAGTACGACGTTCCGTACAGGTGCGCACCGAGGATGTCCATGTTCGCCAGCGCTGTGGCGTCGTTGAGGATCGGGTCGGACATGCTCTTGACGTACTGGAAGGACTCCGGCGCGATGACCCTGGTGCTGATCGCGCCTGCGTTGTTGCGCAGGAAGGTGACGATCTCCGACGCGGTCCACCACGTCCATGTCGAGGCGTAGTCGGGCTCGTTCTGGATCGAGACGGCGTAGAGGTCCACCCCGTTGGTCTTCATGAACTGGACGAAGTCGTTCAGGTGCTGCGCGTAGGCGCCGTACATGTCGTACCGCAGGCGCTGGGCGTTGGTCTGGCTGCCACGGGTGAACGTCTCGACCATGGTGGAGGGGGGATTCCACGGCGAGGCGAAGACGATGGCGCCGTGGGCGACCGCCCGCTGCGCCGTCGCCACCTCCGCACTCCAGTTCGCCTTGTTCTCGTCGATGTGGATCCGCAGGATCGAGAACCCCAGCTGGCCCGTGCCGTTCCCGAAGGCGGTGTCCCGCTGGGCGGCCGTCAGGTCACCTGCCCAGGCGGGGTGGTTCATGCCACCGAAGCCGCGGATCGTCTGGCGCCGCGCGGCGGGGTCCACGACCACGGCCGACGCGGCGGCCGCCCCGGAGGTCGGCGCCGCGACGGCGAGGATCGGGGCGGCTCCCATCGCCGCGAGCACGGTCCGCCGGCTCAGCAGCGCCGAACGGTCCGCTGTGGGTTCTTCCTGTCGTGGTGTCACGGTTGTCTCCTGGTGTCGGCGTGGGGGGCGGCCCCGTACGGCTCGTGGGGGGTGCAGGGCCGTTGGCCGCGATGGGGGGTGGGAGCGCTCCCACCATCGCTCGGAGGATTGTGTGCAGCGGTACACGGAGTGCGTCAAGGGGGCCGACGTGACGCTTGCCGGCTCGCCCCGGTCATCCGGCCCCCATCCGCCCCCGGTTGACCCGGCGCAGGCCCGCCCGGAGGATGGCGGTTGCGAGGTCGGCGCCCCGGCCGTCCACGACCAGGCACGTCCGGCTGCCGCCGGAGCCGGTGCCGAGAGGAGCACGCCGGTGACCGGCACGACAACCGGCCTGCTCGGACGGCTGCACGCGGCCGGCCTGACGGACATCGACGCGGTCGAGCCGGCAGCGGGGGGCCTGGCCGCGACAGCGGGGCTCGCGCGGCGCGCCGACGGCACGTCGGTCTTCGTCAAGGCCTTCGACGAGCCGCCGTCGGACGGCGTCTTCGCCGCGGAGGCCGAAGGGCTCGCGGCGCTGCGCGACGCGGGCGGCGTCACCACCCCCGAGGTCCTGTTCGCGGACCGCGACCTGCTCGTGCTGTCCGTGCTGCGGCCGCGTCCGGGCACCGCGGACTTCTGGGAGCAGTTCGCCCATGTGCTGGCCCGCCTCCACACCAGTACGCGGCACCCCCGGTTCGGGTGGCACCGGGACAACTGGCTGGGCCGCCGCCTGCAGGTCAACACCTGGGAGGACGACGGGTTCGAGTTCTTCGCCCGGCACCGCCTGCTGCGCTGGCTCGGCGAGCCCCGGGTCCGTGCGGCGCTCGGCGCCGCGGACCGGGCCGCGCTGGAGCGGCTGTGCGACCGGCTGCCCGAACTGCTGCCGGCCCGGCCGGCGTGCCTGACGCACGGCGACCTGTGGGCGATGAACGTCATGGCCGGCGCCGACGGCCGGCCCGCGCTGATCGATCCGGCGGTGTCGTACACGTGGGCCGAGGTCGACCTGGCCCATCTGTGGACGACCGCCCCGCCGCCCGAGGCGCAGGTGTTCTTCGGGCTGTACGCGGAACTGACGGGACTCGACCCGCAGTGGCGCGACCGTATGCCGATCCTCCAACTGCGCCAGCACCTGGCCGTGATCGCCCAGTTCGACCCCGACTGGGGCGCCGCCGACCTGGTGCGCGCCACACTCGCCCCCTTCCGGCGGCGCCCCTGATCCCCACCGGGGGGCTGGACGCGCCCGGTTCTGCGGTGCGGCGTCGCATTCCTGCTCAGAAATTTCGGCCATGCGGTACGAATGTTTCGAACGTAGGAGCGTTGACCTCCCGGGTCCGATGGGTCCAGACTTGCGACCGTTTCACCGCCAGCCATGTCCTGGCACTGGTCCCAGGATCACATCGCTCCCTTCGCGCATGAATGTTAGCGCTATCAGCATTCAGCGCCCCATCCCCCCTCAAGGAGTGCGTTCCGTGAAACATGCACACACGTTCAGACGGTACAGGTCCCTGCTGTTCGCCCTGCTCGCCACCGCACTGGCGGCCGCAGGCGTGTCGTTCGTGGCGACATCGGCGCAGGCGGCCGGCGGCTGCCGGGTCGACTACACCGTCACCAACGAGTGGCCCGGCGGCTTCGGCGCAAATGTGAGCGTTACCAATCTGGGTGACCCGGTCACCAGTTGGCAGCTCTCCTGGGCCTTCGCCGGCGGGCAGAGCATCACCCAGCTGTGGAGCGGCACATACGCCCAGACCGGCACCCAGGTCACCGTGACCAACGCGTCCTACAACGGCAGCCTGGGCACCGGCGCCTCCACCAGCTTCGGCTTCAACGGCGCCTACACCGGCAGCAACCCGGTCCCCGCGGCCTTCACGCTCAACGGCACCGCCTGCACGGGCTCCGTCAGCACCACTCCGCCGACCAGCCCGACCACGACGCCGCCCACGACACCCCCCACGACGCCGCCGACGGGTGGTACGTGCACCCTGCCGTCGTCCTACCACTGGTCCTCGACCGGTGCGCTGGCCCAGCCGGCGAACGGG
>NZ_JAFFIX010000080.1 GCF_016916835.1 Actinacidiphila bryophytorum
TTGACGGTGTTGGCGTACTGGGTGGATCCGGCCTGGGCGATGTCGAGTTCGGTGATCTGGACGTCGACGCCGAGGGCGGCGAAGTTGGACAGGGTGGTCTGGAAGCTGGAGGGGGGTCCGCCGGTGCCGAAGTGGCTCTGGAAGCCGACGCAGTCAATGGGCACGCCGCGGGACTTGAAGTCCTTGACCATGTTGTAGACGCCCTGGGTCTTGGCGTCCGACCAGTTCTCGATGTTGTAGTCGTTGTAGCAGAGCTTGGCGGAGGAGTCCGCGGCACGGGCGGTGCGGAAGGCGTGCTCGATGAAGCCGTTGCCGAGCTTGTCGTGGAAGGGCGAGCTGCGCTGCTGGCCGCTGCCGCCGTCGGCGAAGGCCTCGTTGACCACGTCCCAGGCGTAGATCTTGCCCTTGTAGTGGTTCATCTCGGTGGTGATGTGGTTGTCCATCGCGGACTGCAGGTCCGACGCGGACAGGTTGGAGACCCAGGAGGGCAGCTGGTTGTGCCAGACCAGGGTGTGGCCGCGCATCCGCTGCCCGTGCGACTGGGCATGGGAGACGATCTGGTCGCCGGGACCGAAGTTGAAGTTCCCCCGGGACGGCTC
>NZ_JAFFIX010000081.1 GCF_016916835.1 Actinacidiphila bryophytorum
GGCGCCGACCGGAATCAAGTCGACCACCCCCGCTGGAAGTTCCCCACATGGTGCGCGGATTCCGACATCCCCTAGGTGCGGCAGTTCACCGTCACCGTCGACCGCTGATGGCCCGAGACCGCCGCATTCATCGACACCTGACAGCACCGCCAGGAGCGAAGGCGTCAACCGTGTGATCAAGCTTGTCGCCCGCGCGGCTGTCGGCTTTCGCAATGCCGGCAAACAACGGCTACGGACACGCTGCGTCACCGCTCGCCGGGCCCGCGGGCACCTCCGCACCGCTCAACTCTGAAGACCTGGTACGGGATCCCTCGTAGCAGTCGCCGATCGTGCCCATCTAGGCACCAGGGCCGAGGCCCCGGGCCCGTTCAGTGAAGGCCCAGGAGGAGAACTGGGCTGGACACCGTGGCCGGGTCGGGTCATGCCGACATCAGGCAATTGAATTCAGCAGCTTGCGCGAGAACCAACGTTCTACTATCGTAGAGCGCATGGAGAACGCTCGTTCTCTGGTCGGCCGACTGCCGCGATGCGGTTGCCGCCGAGGGTGCCCACCTCCTTGCGTGGGCCCGAGTACAA
>NZ_JAFFIX010000082.1 GCF_016916835.1 Actinacidiphila bryophytorum
TGGAGTCGGCCGACGGTCATAACGACACGATGCTGGATCCTGAGCAGCGGATCTGGGGTTTCGAGACGAATTTCGGTGGTTTGGCGGAGATCGCGCTGGTGAAGTCGAACCAGTTGATGCCGAAGCCGGAGCATCTGTCGTGGGAGGAGGCGGCGGCGCCGGGGCTGGTGAATTCCACGGCGTACCGTCAGTTGGTCTCGCGTAACGGTGCGGGGATGAAGCAGGGTGACAATGTGCTGATCTGGGGGGCGAGCGGCGGGCTGGGGTCGTATGCGACGCAGTTCGCGCTGGCGGGGGGTGCGACGCCGATCTGTGTGGTCTCCAGTGCGGAGAAGGCGGAGATCTGCCGGCGGATGGGTGCCGAGGCGGTCATCGACCGCAGTGCCGAGGGCTACCGCTTCTGGCGTGACGAGCGCACGCAGGACCCGCGGGAGTGGAAGCGCTTCGGGGGCAGGATCCGGGAGCTGACCGGCGGCGAGGACGTCGACATCGTCTTCGAGCACCCCGGGCGGGAGACCTTCGGCGCCTCGGTCTACGTCACCCGCAAGGGCGGCACCATCGTCACCTG
>NZ_JAFFIX010000083.1 GCF_016916835.1 Actinacidiphila bryophytorum
GCACGACAAGAGGTGCACGCGCCAACGCTCGCACGTCGGCGCCGAACCCAATTACTCAGCAACGATCTTGACGTCACGTCAGTCATCTGTGTCGCGATCGACTGACTGGCCGGACCTCTCATTTCCACACCAAGGCGGCAGACGGACAAGTTGCACGGCGCTCGCGAGTGGCAAGGCGTGGTAACCGGTGCCCCGCATGACTCCAGGTCCCGAACCGCGCGTACCCCACAGCTCCCACTGTGTCCAGCGAAGGTGCCCCGATGTCAGCCACTACGAGCCTCCGGTAAGCCCGTGGGGTCACTGGCCGGGCGAGCAGAAGCCTGTGCCAGGGCCGGATCGTTCATTCAGTCCGCAGTGCCGGAAGATCGGGACACCCCACTCCGCACAGAAAGCCTCAGCCGTGGGGCAGCTCGATCGCGGTTACGCCAGGTCGAGAGCGGCTGGCCAGCCACGGACAGGGAGGCGGCTGTTGCCAACTACCGCCACGCGTAACGGTGTTCGTCAGCAACTGCGAGTCTGACCGCAATTCAGAT
>NZ_JAFFIX010000084.1 GCF_016916835.1 Actinacidiphila bryophytorum
CGGCTTCCCGCAGGTGTCGACCGACGACGTGGCGGCGGTGCAGCAGGCGTACGCGCACCTGTCCTCGCTCGGGCACACCAGGATCGGGCTGATGGTCGGTCCCGCCGACCACACCCCCTCCCGGCGCAAGGCCGCCGCCTTCACCGCACTCACCCACCGCAGCGCCGGCTCCCCCGCCACCCACCCCATCGGCCACGCCCTCTTCTCCTTCGAGGGCGGTCAGGCGGTGGCGACCGAGCTGCTCGCCACCGGGATCACCGCACTCATCTGCGGCAGCGACGTCCTCGCCCTCGGCGCCATCCGCGCCGCCCGCCGCCAAGGACTCACCGTCCCCGCAGACCTCTCCGTCGTCGGCTACGACGACTCCGCCTTCATGAACTACACCGACCCACCCCTGACCACCCTGCGCCAACCCATCGAAGCCATGTCCCGCGCCGCCGTCACCCTCCTCGCCAACCAGATCAACGGCACCAACCCCACCCCCAAAGAACTCCTCCACGAACCCGAACTCGTCGTCCG
>NZ_JAFFIX010000085.1 GCF_016916835.1 Actinacidiphila bryophytorum
GGTGGCCGGTCAGAGGCCGAGGTCGCTCAGGCCGGGGTGGTCGTCGGGGCGGCGTCCGAGGGGCCAGTGGAACTTGCGCTCCGACTCCTTGATGGGGAGTTCGTTGATGGCGGCGTAGCGGTGGTGCATCAGGCCGTTGGCGTCGAACTCCCAGTTCTCGTTGCCGTAAGCACGGAACCAGTTGCCCGAATCGTCGCGGTATTCGTAGGCGAAGCGCACCGCGATGCGGTCGCCGTCGAAGGCCCACAGCTCCTTGATGAGCCGGTACTCCAGCTCCTTGTTCCACTTGCGGGTGAGGAAGGCGATGATCTCGTCACGGCCGGTGGCGAACTCCGCGCGGTTCCTCCAGCGCGAGTCCACGGTGTAGGCCAGGGCGACCTTCTGCGGGTCGCGGGTGTTCCAGCCGTCTTCCGCCAGGCGGGCCTTCTCTATGGCGCTCTCCCGGGTGAACGGCGGGAACGGGGGGCGTGCTTCGTCAGTCATGGCGCTTCCTTCGG
>NZ_JAFFIX010000086.1 GCF_016916835.1 Actinacidiphila bryophytorum
TCGCGTTGTCGTGCGGTGGGGTCTGTCAGCCGGTCTGGCAGGTCAGGGTGAGGGTGGGTGCGGACCCGCCGGTGCTTGCGGTGTAGCCGAAGGTGGTGCTGGCGCCCGCGCCCAACTGGCCGTTGTACGCGGCGTTCTTGGCCGTGGTCTGACCGTTCGCACTGCCCTGGACCGCGTTCCACAGGCTGGTGATCGTGTCACCCGACGGCTGCGTCCACGACACCGTCCACCCCGAGATCGCAGCAGAACCGGTGTTCTTGACCGTCACCTCGCTCTGGTACCCACCCGTCCACGAATTCACCGTGCGATACGTCGCCGAGCAACCAGAACCCGTACCACCCGTCGAACCCGACGACGTACCCGTCGAGGTACCCGTGGACGTGCCCGTGCTCGTACCCGTCGAGGTACCGGTGCTCGTACCCGTGGAAGTACCCGTCGAGGTACCGGTGCTGGTGCCGGTCGACGTACCCGTCGACGTACCG
>NZ_JAFFIX010000087.1 GCF_016916835.1 Actinacidiphila bryophytorum
TGCTTGTCACGGCGTTGGCATTGGTGAGTGCGAGTGTCATCGTGCTGGCGAGCGCGACAAGACCGCTCAGCGCACCGGCGAGCAAGGGCGTCTTTCTCTTCATGAACAACCTTCCCGAGTGGGGTATGGGGCCGTAGGAATTGCCTCTGCGGGCACGAGCCCGCACGGGGCGGGAGCAACTGCTCCGTCGGAGGCGGTAACCGAGTGATGGGCAAGCACCGACACCGGTGATGCGAAGTGCGCCCGCGGGCGGCTTCAACCGTTGGGTACTTGCCCGTTGGGACCGACCGTGGCAAGCGGGGTGATGACTCCGCACGCCACGGACCGGCTACCTGAGGGGGCGCTGCAGACGGACCGCGCGTGGCCCTTCAAGAGCTGCGGTGCAGGCCGGACCGAACTGCGCAGGCCCTGGCGCCGCGATGCCTCCGTGCCGATCCGGATCCAACCGGTACG
>NZ_JAFFIX010000088.1 GCF_016916835.1 Actinacidiphila bryophytorum
CGCAGCAGATCCAGGCCGCCGATCCACATCTTCGCCGGGGAGAAGGTGTGCATCCAGGCGATCAGCCCGACGCAGGACGGGTCGGAGTTCGCCGCGAGCACGGTGCCGGTGATCGCGGCGGCGTCGGTGAGCACCGGCTTCCACACCACTCGCGCAGGGCTGCCGGGCAGCGCGGCGAGCTGGTCGGCGATCTGCCGGGACTGGTCGGCGACCTGCGCGAGGGTGTCGGGGCCGTACAGGCCCTGGCTGCCGGTCAGGAACCAGACCTCTGCGGTGGGTGCGGGCTTCATGCGGTGGCCTCTCGGTCGGTGGCGGGGCGGTCGGCGGGCCGCTCTGTGGCGGG
>NZ_JAFFIX010000089.1 GCF_016916835.1 Actinacidiphila bryophytorum
GGGCCGTCCACCGCGTGGGGAGTCTGAACCATGACATCGTCCGACCAGCGTGAGGTGTGGTTCCTCACCGGGAGCCAGGGCCTGTACGGCGAGGACACTCTGCAGCAGGTCGCCGAGCAGTCGCAGGAGATCGCCAGGCGGCTGGCTGCGGCAGCCGGTTCGCCGGTGCGTGTGGTGTGGAAGCCCGTCCTGACGGACTCGGCGGCGATAACAGCCCTCGTGCTGGACGCGAACGCCACCGCCGAGTGCGTCGGTCTCATCGGCTGGATGCACACCTTCTCTCCGGCCAAGATGTGGATCTCCGGTCTCGGCCTGCTGAA
>NZ_JAFFIX010000009.1 GCF_016916835.1 Actinacidiphila bryophytorum
CTTGCCCGCACCATCCCGGGCGAGAAGGTCCTCTTTGCCGTCACCCGTCAGGTCACCGTGCCGGACCATTGCGGTCATGGCGTTCCAACCTGCACCGACCAACGTCCCCCTGGTGTTGCCCGGCAGGAACCAGAGGCGCCCCGCGGTGTCGCGGACCAGGATGTCCGCCGCCCGGTCCCCGTTGAGATCACCGAAGCCGGAGCTTCGAGGAGCAGGCGACGACTGCCAGTACGGATACGGCGCGTAGTTGCACTCCCGCTGGGTCACAACAATCTTGATCGATCGGACGGCGGTGTACTCACCGGCGAATCCACCGATCTTCTCGCCGATGGCGCCCATGGAATACACGCTCCCCGGGGACCCGAGAGGAAGCGAAGAAGAGCAACTGTACTTGCCGGTCCTGTTCCAGTAGGACTTCGCATAGACATTCGCCATGGTCGTGGTCGACTTCACCATGGACCCGGCTCCATTCGCACCGCTCCAAGCGCAGAGGTATCCGCTTGGGCACGCACTCATACCGGTTGCCGCCTGCGCCGGCCCCGCCACCGCCGGGAGCACACCCAAAAGCGCCCCCGCACCGGCCGCCGCCACCCAACGGCTCATAATCCTGCGCACCGTTCCACCCCCTGCATCAGTCCCACCCCGACATCTCGCATCGCGCAACATACCGCCGGAAGCCACGATTCCGTTCCGTACGGCTACCGAACTGCTTCGCCCGACTCCGGAGGATGGAAGGTGGGATCTGGCGCAGTTCGAGGCCGGACAGACCGTCGTCCGCCGAGATGTCTTCCGCGGCGGGGTGTGGAGCGCCCAAGCTCTCCGTGTCGTGCGCGACACTTCCGAGGTCCTGGTCGTGGCCTGCCCGCCCGCTGCGGAGGGCCTCGCATCCGCCGACTGGGAACTCGCCAGACGGACGTCGCAGAGCGCTGTTCTGCTGCTGTGGAAGGCTCCGGGCCTGTACTTCAGCGTCTACGCCTTCCACGACCTCGCTGGTGACCACCGCCTCGACGCCGGTACCTCAACTTCCAGCGCCCGCTGCGGAGGACGGCGATCGGGTTCGACACCTTCGACGTGCTGGTCGACCTCGTAGTGGCGCCAGGCCTGTCCCGGTGGACGTGGAAGGACGAGGACGAGAACGCGCAGGCGCGGCGCCTGGGTGTGGTGAGTGAGGCGGAGCACAGGGCGGTGGACAGAGCACGCGAGTACGTCCTCGCGACGATCGAACACGACCGCCGCGTTGTGACGTGCGCGGCTCGGGGATATTCGCTGGTCCCCGGCCACCGCCGGTGTCCATACTGCCGCGATGGACGCGGTGACCCTTGAGACCGACCGCCTGGTGCTGCGGGCCTTCGGGCCTGCCGACGTGGACGCGGTGTACGAAGCCTGCCAGGACGAGGACATCCAGTTCTACACGCCGGTGCCGGTGCCGTACCGGCGGGCGGACGCGGAGAAGCTCGTCGGCGAGAAGCTGCCCGCGCAATGGGCCGAGGACAAGGACTACACGCTCGGCGCGTTCCGCAAGGACACCGGCGCCCTGGTCGGCTCGTACTGCCTGACCCTCGTCAGCCGCGGCGTCTACGAACTCGGTTACTGGGCCGTCAGGGACCAGCGCGGACACGGGTACTCGGTGGAGGCCGCCCAGGCCCTGTGCGAATGGGGCTGGGCCACCCTCGACGTCCACCGCATGGAGTGGTGGGCCATGGTCGGCAACACCGGCTCACGTGCCGTCGCCGAGAAACTCGGCTTCACCCTCGAAGGGACGCTGCGCCGGCGCAGCATCGCCAACGACGGCGAACCCCACGACTGGTGGGTCGGCGGCCTCCTGAGGCCCTGAACCACCACCGCCGGGACCCCGAGGGAGATCATGAGCCGCCCCCTGCTCTTCCTCGACGTCGACGGGCCGCTCAACCCGCACGCAGCCCAACCCGAACGGCGCCCCGACGGCTACACGACGATCAGGGTGCCCCTGGAAGGCCGCAGCGAACGGATTCCCCTTCGACGCCGCCCGCTGCGGGTGTGGCTGAACCCGGGCCACGGTCCGGCTCTCCTCGGACTCGGATACGAACTGTGCTGGGCCACCACATGGATGGGTGAAGCCAACCGGTGGATCAGCCCCGTACTCGGCCTGCCCGAACTCCCCTTCGTGGACTTCGGCGACGCCCTCTTCCGCGAACGCCCCGACGGCGTCCACTGGAAGACCGAGCCCCTGGTCGACTACGCCGACGGCCGCCCTTTCGCATGGGTGGACGACGAGCAGAGCGCACTCGACGAGGAGTACGTCACCGCCCACCACCGAGGCGCCGCCCTCCTGCACCACGTCAACCCGCGCATCGGACTCCGCGATCCCGACTTCCACGCACTCACCGAGTTCACCCGAACCCGCCCATAACCTGACCACAGGTCGACCACACGCCCTGGTCGAGGACGGGGGCACACGTGGGACGACGAAACGGGTGGGGGCGGGTCTCGGAGAACCGAGGCCCGCCCCCACCTGGGCGTTCACCGCTAGTGCGGAGGCTGTGGGATTTGAACCCACGGTGACATCGCTGCCACGACGGTTTTCAAGACCGCTTCCCGTGGCGCGGCCGTCGGCTGCCTGACCAGGCCAAGCAGCCTGAACACAGCTACCATTGGAACGACTTGGGCCACAGGTTGGCCAAAACGGCGCAGATGCCAAGGCAAGGGCTTCGTGAGCCAGCCTCAGGACAACGGCGCGCAGAACGGCACGCGACCTCATGGACGCCGGCGTCAGCTTGTAGGAGGAGTTACCCGCGGAGGTACGGGAGCGGCAAAGCTGCGCCTAGCTTGCCACCTCTTGTAACCCCGCCATCCCGCCCGCGGCAGCTCCCAGTACAGCAACCGCATCGGCCAGTAGACGCTGTACAGCAGCATCCACCACATCAACAGGCCGATCGCGGTGATCGCACCCCCACCACCCGCCGACCCCGAACGCCGCCGACGCCTCCGGCCAGACGTCAACGGCACAGACACATGCAATGGACCTAAGCCACCCGACAAGCGCACACTCACGACAACCCCCACAATCCGCGCCACCTCGGGCGCTAGGGGCAGACGCTAGCGGAACGGCAGCGGAGAGAAGGCCTGAACCAGCCGGTAGGGACAACCGGCATCTGCTCCACATGTCAGCGACGACTGAGCTGGTGGCCTGGCGAGGGACCCGGCCAGGTAGGCAGAGACGCTGAGTGCAACTCCCGATCGCCCGCATCTCTGCGTCCAAGGGGGCCGATGATCGGCGTGGCGTAACGGTTCGGGGTAGGGCAGGGGCGGGCATGGAAAGCAGCACTTGCGGGTCGGAATTAGTGAGCACCCACGTGAGCACAGCCCCTTTACCTTTTGCACGCACCTCTGCCTGCGCGCGAGTACCGGCCCCACCACTCCTCGCGACAGGACTCCTCTTGTCGGATGCAACTCTAGGCACATGGCTACCACCGCAGAACTTCAGAAGCAGCTGGCGCAACGACGAACTCCATCAGGTCAGCGCTCCGATCATCAGCACGGCCTCTACCCGGAAAACCTCCCGCGTCCCGCCACATGGGAATACCGTTGTATGGCGGCTACGAGTCGCGGCAACCCTTTAAGGGTCTCCACCCTGCACACCCGGAGGCAACATGGACCCCGTGACCGTTACAGTGCTCGCCCGCGTCGGAGGTCCGCTTCTCAGTAGGGCAGGACTTGCCGGCTCCAAGCGGTACACCCGGGGCTTCCGGACATCCAGAGCAGCGTCATCTTCCGCTCGCACTCAGGGAATGGCTGTTTCAGCGAAAACGATACGGCAGTGGATCAATCGCCGAGATAACGCTCACCTGCTCTCCTTGGGCACCGAGAAGTCGCTACTGGATGCGGCAGATCGACTTGCCTATATCGCGCCTGGAAATGACGCAACAGAAAGAAAAGAAAACGCCCTAAAACTTCTCTCCATTATTATTTACGAGGTGATCCGAGCCAGTTCTCCAGGTGACGCTATAGCACTGTCAACGGCTTTGCAGCAGGCAAGGATAGGGGACGAAGGGGAGAGGACCCGTGCGTCGATCGAGAGCGCACGCTCAAGCCTGGAGAGTCGATTCAACGCTAATGACGACTTCGACAACTCGACAAGAACACTGAATAATTGGAGACGCGAAGAGGCAGTGACCCTTCGGGACGCTTGGCCCTCCATTGCTACAGTTGTACGCGAAGTTACACAAAGAAAATTTGACCGTGGTGAACTCCTCGCACAGTGGGCATCCCACCAGCCCGCCTGGTACGCAGGAGCTCCTGCCGCTGTCCACGGCTGGCTAGGCCGTCTCGCCGCTGATTACGACGAGCACGAGGCCGCATTTTCATTCTACGAGAGCGCGATCTCTAATGGGATATATCCGCGTGGCTACTGGCAAGCAATTGCTTCGTTTGCCCTCGGCGGACTCGACGAGCAACGCGCTAAGGATTATGCACTGCAAACCTCGGAAAATCACCCGCTTCTAGACGCGCTGAAGGCCGCTCATCAAGAAGAATGGGCAACCGCGCTCAATTACCTAGACCGCTGGCAACCGGAAAAGCTCGCAAACCAAGCCATAAAGCGGACCTTCGAGGCCCGCCTGCTGCACGCTGCTGGGCAAAACACAAGAGCGATAAATGTGGCAATCGCATGCGCTAAAGAATATGAGACAGCTGGATCCAACATTCTAGCTGCAGAGCTCTTGCTGATGCGCGCCACACAAGGCGAGACAGAGCATAACCTGGCGGATTCCCAAAGCGCCCGGTCTCACGCCATGCTTGCAGTTCATGCCAGGCGTTCGTGGTTCGGCGACAGCGTCGAACCACTAGTGTTGGCGATTAAATCTGCCCTGGCAGCAGGCGCCGGAACGCAGGCTTGGTCTCTCTGTCAGGCGACGCCACAGGGCGAAGCATGGCAACATGAGTTGGATGACCAGCGCCTGAAGGAACAGGCGGCCCTCACCGCGGCCGTCAACGGTCTGTACGCCACAGCGCAGACTCTCTTGGAAGATGTTGATAACGAATTTTCCCGGGTGCACATAGAAGCTCTCATCATGGAAGGGAGCTCTTCGAGGTCTGAAAATATCGCAGAAGTGCAAGCCCAATGGCGAAGCGCATGGTCACTAGCACAAAGCGATGGCCAACGTATCACCGCAGCTATGGGGATTGCCGAATCTGGGGGAGAACTCCCAGATCTAACTGAATTGATGAAAGTCGCCCCCAAGGTGATCGAAGAGATTCAACTTGTATCTCGGGTTCTGCGGTCACCTGGAGACACCCTAGCAGCCCTAAAAGCGAACGCACTAAAGAGCCGCGTCTTGGTTATCAAGTTGGCTGAACGCCACTCGGCAGGAGGTGACGATGTCGCTGCCGCAAAAGCGATCAAGGCCGGGGCGGATCACTGGAATGATCCCAACCTCATGTCGATGGCGGCACATAAATTCGCCGAGGCCGGCAATACTGATGACGTGCGCGAGACCGCGACAACCGCTCTGAATCTGGGAGGGAAAGGCTGGGACGGGGCTAAGCACATGTACGCCCTACTCGTGCAGGTTGAGTTTGACGATGGAAAAACAGACAAGGCCGTAGAAGCAGCTCGCAGTTTGCTGTCCCTAGATTCACATGATAAAAACGCTCGATGGGCGTTGGTTAAAGCACTCTTCCTGCGGGGTCAAGTTTTCGAAGCATGGAAGATCCTCTCCTACCATGGTGATCCGATCACCCCTCGCGATCGCGATGAGGCAAAGACCTGGCTCTGGCTTGGTTCACACTATTCCGAGGACCCAGATTTTATCGGCAAGACCATCGCTCTCATGAGAGACTGGCCGAATGACGAAGAAATGCTGGGGATATTTATCCAAACTCTCAATTTTGGCCTAAGAGGCGACCAAATTTCTATCTCTGCAGAAGATAGAGAAATGGTCGCATCTGTGACCCGAGGCTATTTGGAACGATTCCCAGACAGCGACCTCTTGCGCACGGTCGAGCCGGGACCAGATGATGATCCACTAGTCAACATGGCCCCACTCATTCGTGCCGGATATGAGCACTCTCAGCAGTTCGCAGATATCCAGCGGCCTGTCATGGAGGGAAAGTTTCCGATTGGGATGCTTGCCGCACCGACAGGAAAATCGCTCACTGAACTCTCACTCCGCCGTGTGGCTCGTCATGTGTACGCAATAGATCTTTCGACTATCGCTGATGAAGTTGGCGCAGTGGGAACTGCCCAAGATAATTCAGTCATAATAGACCCCACTGCCGTCCACACTCTTGCTCTCCTCGCAGGAGTGGGCGTGGAACAACTCATAGGTGGAGTGTCATCTCTCCTGACAACTGACCAACTCTTCAGAGACGCCCTTCAGGCTCAGGAGTCGGTAGGAATCTCAGCCGAAGTCACGATTGGTTGGGATGAGGAGGCAGAGAAGCCCAAGGTCTACGTAGAGGCTCCTGGGGAGGGAGCTTTGCGGGCGGGGAGGTCGGCACAAATCGTTCAAATCATGGAATCCATGGCGCGTGTGCCACGTCGTGAACTCAAATGTATGCCCGAACTCAGACATCAAAACATCGCATGGCTAACTGGGTTGGACTATGCGATCGAACACGAAATGATCTACTGGTCAGACGACCGGGCAATGCGTTACTTGGCCAGAGACCGGGGCGTGCCGTCCTTCGGGACATACGCTCTCTTGGAATACCTCAAGCAGGCGGGCTCGATAACCCATGAAGAGCACGTCATTATGTCGGCGGAACTGCTGCGAAACGAGTATTTCGACTTTCCATTTTCATCTCACGTGTTCGAAGCTGCGGCAGTTGCTGACAGTTGGCAGGCTCGTGGCGCAGCACAAGCCCTGACTCTACCGAGCTCATGGAGCCAAGCGCCCAATGCGGTAGCCTTCGTGATCAAGGCCCTCTCACACGTTTCACAGAATCCCGTGGAGGTAACAAACTGGACTGCGGCGGTTTCTGTCGGGCTTATTCGCGCTACGCCCGAAGACTCTACGGCTTCGAATAACCTAGAGATCCTGCTACGCCAGTTGATGGGCCAGAGCTGGTTTGGGCGTGAACTATTGCCCCATGTGCTGACAGGGATTCGAGCGGGCGTTGCAGAACGTGAGGGGGTCGCGGATCCAGTGGAGTCGGTTTTTACTGGACTGTATCAGTCACTTGTGCGCCGCAACGGCCATCAGCACGCTTCGGCTGTTCTCATTGGTATTTTCTCCTTGACGGCAGATCAAGATAAGGCTCTCGCCGCGAGGATCATCTTGACTGCTCGCGACTGACGGATCGCATGTCGACCTGAACGGAATCTAGATTCGAGACAACCGAATACGAGCTGCTCTGCCTTACTGGTATTCGCTGTCACGTGCGTCAGGGAGCAGAAGGTCTCGGTCAGGGTGAGACTCCCCCGTCACTGAGCCGGAGACGCCGAGGTCGGTGCGGGCCGCCTCATGGAAGGTGTTGATTGCCGCGAAGACCGCGCGGTTGCGGTCGCGCCAGTCCTCCAGGGTGCCGGGGGTCTTGCCGGTGGCCTGCCAGTCGACCGCGCGGGAGGCGGCGTTCAGGTCGTGGGCCGCCTCGATCACCTCGTCGCCGGCCAGGAGCATGATGCGCTCGAAAGCGCGGCCCTGGAGGCGGATGGCCTCGATGAGCTGGGTACGGAGCTGGGGCTCCGGGTCGTCGCTCTCGCGGATGCCCTCGCGGTGTTCGTACAGCTCGACCGCGAGGAAGACGGCGGCGCGGACGCGGTCGACGTAGTTCTCGTAGGCGTCGAGCTTCTTGCCGTCCCAGCGCGTGACCAGTTCGCGGCGGATGCGCTGACGCTCGGTCCAGTAGTTCGTCACGTACGTGGTCATGGAGCCGAGGACGACGGCCATGATCGTTAAGAGCTGTTCCGACGTGTCCAAGCCGAGCCCCCACCCGCGAGTCGTAAAGACGTCTTGAGGATTTTAGGGGGCCTGCTGGGGGGCGGTGCTACCGTGCGCGAGGTAGGCGGCGGAGAGGCGATCGATGAGCAGCCCCACTTCAGAGGCCCTGGTCACGCTCGGGCGGTGGTACGTGCGCAACGCGCCCGGCACGCTCGGGAAGGGGCCGCTGGCCGGCAGCTGGCTCAACGAGCATCTGCGGGACGAGCCACGGCGCAGGGTGACCGAGACCGCCGTCGGAGCGCGCTTCGCCGTCGACACGCAGGACCTCATCCAGCGGTACCTGTACCTGTTCGGGGTGTGGGAGCCGCGGATGACGCAGTGGCTCCGCAACCGGCTCAAGCCCGGCGACACCTTCGTGGACGTCGGCGCCAACATCGGCTACTTCAGCGTGCTGGCCTCACAGCTCGTCGGCCCGGCCGGCCGGGTCGTGGCCGTCGAGGCCTCGCAGGACTTCACCCGGCGCCTGGCGCAGAACGCGAAGCTCAACGGCTGCGAGAACATCCGCATCGCCCAGACCGCGGTCTCCGACAAGCAGCAGACGCTCACGTTCATCCTGTCCAGCAACGCCAACATGGGCGCGAACAGCATCGTCCCCTGGGACGGCCCGGTGGAGTCGACGTTCGCGATCGAGGCGTACCCGCTGCCCGACGTCCTCGAAGACGACGAGATCGCGCAGGCCCGCGTCATCAAGGTGGACGTCGAGGGCGCCGAGGGCAGCGTCGTACGCGGCATGGCCCCCCTCCTGGACCGGCTCCGCCCCGACGCCGAGGTCACTGTCGAGGTCACGCCAGAGCGCATGTCCCAACTCGGCGACTCCGTCGAAGAGCTGCTGGCCACCATGCGCGAACACGGCTTTCACGTATACCGGTTGGCCAACGAGTACGCGGCGGCCACATACCCGACGGCCCTGCGCGGCCCCGACGCGGTACCGATCCGCTGGCGCGGCCCGGTCGACAGCGAGAGTGACCTGATCTTCTCGCGGGTCGACGCCGAGACCCTTCCGTAAGGCCCGCCGCCTGAACGCACTGCTCCCTCCGACGTCGCGCTCGAAGCACGGCAGGCGGAGGGAGCGGTGCGTTCAGACGTTGCTGTGAGCGGCCCAGTCGGCGCGGGAGGCGACGAGTTGGGGACGTATCTCCTGGTCGAGGCGGTCTGCCTGGGCGCGGAGCTTGGCGGCGAGTTCGGCGAGGCCGTCCGGGTCGAGGTGGGTGACCCAGTAGTCGTCAACGATGGCCACGTTGACGACGGGCACGCGAGGGTCGGGCTCTTCGGCGTACGGGTCGCAGACGAGCACGCTCCACAGAACGCGCTCGTCGGCCGCCGTGGACGCACCGTCGCGGACGCGGAGGAGTTGACCGTCGAAGTAGGCGCGGTGGCTGATGTCAGCGAGTTCGACGGGGAGTTGGTCCGGGGCTACGTTTGCGGCGGTCGGGTCGTCGTGCGCCCATGCCGGGAGGTGGCCGGAGACCGCGTCGCCCGCGGTCGTCGCGATCGTCCAGGTCTTCTGCGGCTCGCTCATATGCCGGCCTCCCCTGTCTCGGACGGCTCCTCGTCATCCCGGTAGAGCACGGCCCACAGGAGCTTCCCGACCCCGTCCCGGTCGCTCACCCCCCATCGTCCCCCCGTCAACGCATCGACAAGAGCAAGCCCGCGGCCCGCCTCCTCGTCCATCGACGGGTTCTGCAATGTCGGGCGAGTGTCGTGGAACGGTCAGAACCGCGGGTGGCCGGCCCGGACGAGGGACGCTACCCGGCGTCCAGAAGAGCACGCTGGTCACGCACATCCAGCGGATGTACTACAGCGACAACGGCCGCCGAGTGGAGACCGCCGACATCGTGGTACCCGCGGCGCTCTGCGAGAACGTCTACGAGGTTCCGGTCTGTTAGTACTGTGATCGGAAATGTTCGCCGGGTCGGTAGTGATGTCGGTTGGATGTGCGGTGACGTCCGATCCGACCGTTGGCGGCGTGGTGGCCGAGCCTGTCCGTGTGCGCAGCCTGACCAACCAGGAGGGGCGGAAGCTACGGCAGCTCGTGCTCCGGGGCAGCCCCAGCTCGGTCCGCTACGAGCACGCGGACGAAGCCCTCAGTCCAGTGGTCCTCATCGAGTACGTACTTTCCGATCTCAAAACCGTCTGGCTCATCGACGAAGCCCTGTAGACGACGCGCGCGGCGCATCCGCTCTTCCGCCGCGGCCTCAGAGGAGTAGACGCCAAGCAGCTTGACGTCGTCACCGTCCTGCTCGTCGATGAACACGCCCCCATCGTCCGGGTGAATCGTCTCGTCGTTGGGGCCAGCCTCGTTCTGATGGCTGATATGCCAGAGGGGGTAGACCTTCACGGGCGCAGGCTACCCCCGGCCTGACCTATGAACGTTCTCTGTCAGAGCACGAGCGAGTGGTACCACCTGTGCGACGAGGGCGCCGCGGCGGGATACTTAGGGCCTTCGTCACAACAGTGCCATCTTGATCACACCAGCGTGTTGTAGATGTTCATACCGCTGCCGCTGAGGGTGCGGGTGTCGAGAGGTGCGTTGGGGTTGCCGGTGCCGCGGTAATACCAGAGCTTGCCAGCCGAGTCGCGGGCGACGAGGTCCTGGTGGCCGTCGCCGGTCATGTCGCCGATGCCGACGATGCTGGTGTAGATGTTCCAGCCGCCGCCGATGCGGATGCGGTTGGCGTAGGGAGCGGTGGTGTTTCCGGTGCCGGGGTAGTACCAGAGGACGCCTGCGGTGTCGCGAGCCAGGAGGTCGGGGTGGCCGTCGCCGGTAATGTCGCCGGTGGTGAGGATCTGGTTGTAGGTGTTCCAGCCGCTGCAGATGCGGGTGCGATTGGCGAGCGGGGTGTCGGTGCGTCCGGTTCCGCGGTAAAGCCACAGCACGCCTGCCGTGTCGCGGGCGACGAGGTCGGGATGACCGTCGCCGGTGATGTCGCCTGCTCCGGTGAGCTGGTTGTAAATGCCCCAGCCGCCGCTGATACGAATGCGGGCGGCAAGGGGAGCGTCAGTGCGTCCGGTTCCGCGGTAGAGCCACAGCACGCCTGCCGTGTCGCGGGCGACGAGGTCGCCGGTGCCGTTGGCCTTGAGCGGGCCGAGTGCAGTAAGGGCGTTGTAGATGTTCCAGCCGCCGCCGACACGGGTGCGGGGGTCGAAGGTGCCCGGGCTGTAAGCGTTCGACGTGGCCTGGTGCTGCCACAGGACGCCTGCACTGTCCCGGCCGTAGAGCGGCGCACGGCGCGCGGCGGGGACGATGTCGGTGCTGAAGTGCAGGGGCTGGTCCCATTCCGCGTACGACGTCCCGTCGTCTCCCAGGCTCTGGAAGACGCTGGTGAGGGTGCCGGCGGGCAGGCCCCAGTCGACGGCGACATGCAGGGACTCCGTCACGCTGGAGTCCGCCGTGACCCATTGGTGGGTAGGGAGGTCGATCGTGAGGGAGCCGTCGGCTGCGGTCGTCCAGTGCTTGGTGGTGTAGACGTCGCTGGTGGGGGAGTAATCGACGTGCAGTGCGGCGGCCAGTTGGGTGGGGGTGTACTGGGCGGCGCTGATCTGGTCGGCAGGAATGGTCCAGCGGGTGTGAGTAGCGCTGGGCGGGGCGGGCACGGGCTTGTGCGTGAGTGCGTTTGCGGTGACGACGACGTCGCCGGTGGGAATCCCAACATTGCCGACGGATGGCGTCCCCGTCGGCTCGTGGTCGGGGACGTACCACGATGTCGACAGGAGGGGATCGCGGACGCCGATCGAGCCGTAGTCGCCTTTTCCTGTCGTGCCGATGACGGCGCCGCTCCCCGAGTCGTAGACAGAGCCCCAGACCTCGACGAGAGACGGGACGGGGGACTTGGCGGAGACGTGCATATGGATGGTGCCCGCGAGCAGCGGGGCTCCGGCGCGGCCGTTGCCGTCGGCGTCGTAGTCGTTGTCGACGGTCAGCAGTGCAGAAGTCGACGAGAGCTTGATCATCGGCACGCGGAATCCGTAGTTGTCGAAGAACGTCAACTGGTCCAGGTGGGGCCCGTTCACGGCCAGCCCGATGAAGGCGTCGGTCGTCGTCGATTGCGTCAGGGTGATGGCGAGATCGCCGGCCGGCCCGTTGGCGTCGAGTCTGACGTCGCCTATCGACATGATCGTCGGAATGGGGTTGGTCGCATCGGCGGCTTGGACGGACGCCAGTCCCGCGGCGAGGGCGACCGCGGTGGTGATAGCAGTACCGCGAAGTCTTCTGTACGGCAAAAAAACGGAAGCCGCCAATCTGATTGAGCGTCCCCGCCAGTTATACCTATGCACCCCAGTCTCCCAACTGCCGCCCCACGGGTTAGTGGGGGGAGCTTAGTGGAGTCACGTGGGCGACTACGAAACTGCTGGCTGGTCAGCGGCCTTCCCAGTCGGCCATGGCGTGGGTCCGGGCCTCGATCACCGCCATGCGGGCGTCGCGCTCGGCTTCGTCGGTGTGAGTGGTCTGAGCTGTGGCCTGACCCTCCCACTTGCGGTAGAGAAGGCCGTAATCGCGGGTGAAGTAGCCGGGGCTCACGGCGTTGAGGGCCAGGAGGAGGCCGGTGTCCTCGGAGGCGGGGAGGGCCATCCAGCCGCCCAGGGCGAAGAGGAGGTCGCGGCGGATGAAGAGGGTCGCCGGGTGGACCTGGGCGCGGTAGTTGTTGGCCTTCCAGAAGTCGAAGACGACGCCCTTCGCAAGGGGGCCGTCCTCCGGGTCGGCGTCGAAGCCGGCCGTCGAGCCGTCGGGGAGCAGGTCCAGGACGCGGGAGGTCGCCCAGCCGAGGGCCGGGTCGGCTTCCAGGAGGGCCAGGTCGCGGGCCAGAGCACCGAGTGTCAACTGGTCATCGGCGTCGAGGACTTTGACGTACGAACCGGTCGCGTAGGCCAGTGCCATCGTCCGCGCCACGCCTGGTCCTCCAGGGCGGCCCTGGTGGAAGCTCACGCGCGGGTCATCGGGGACGTGCGGGCGTACCGCCTCGCTGAAGCCGTCCTCCTGGATGATCCAGTGCCATTCCCAGCCGTCGGGCAACTCCTGTGCGCACAGCGACTTGTACGCGTCCGCGAGGAAGGGCGCCGACGGCGCGTGGACGGCGGTGACGACGTCGATACGACGGGGAACCGGCACGGCGGTCACCACCTTTCCAACGGGGTGACAAAGGTCAGTTCCGTGCGGTCGCCCGGCAGGCGGACGAAGGAGTGCTCCACAACGCGGCCGGTCGTGTCGTACGACGTCTTGGCGAGGACGATAAGGGCCGTGCCCGGGGGCAGGCCCAGTTCCTCGGCCTCGTCGGGGGCCGGCGGGCGGGCGAGGACCCGTTCCTCTATACGGTCCAGCTCGATGCCGAGGGTGTGGAGCTGGTTCTGCGTGCCGCCCGGCCACGGTTCGTTGGCGGCGTCCAGCAGAGCGGGGTTGCCGGCGACCATGTCGCGCACGAGATAGGACTCGACCAGACTGAACGGGTAGTCCTCGGCGCTGTAGCGGGTGCGGTAGGTCCGCTCGACCATGACGGTGCCGACACGGACTCCGAAGATCTCGGCCAGCTCCTCCCCCGCTTCGACCTCGTCGTACTCGGCGTGGAAGACCAGGTCGTCCATGTCGAGTCCGGTGTCGTGCTCGGTCGCGCCGGTCTGCTTGCGTTCCTGCTCCGGCTCGCGGGCGCGCGCCTTCTCCCACTGGTGTCGGAGGTTGGTCCGGCGGACCAGGGTGCGGGGCGTGCGGACGAAGTTGCCGCGGCCGTGCTGCTTCTCGATCAGGCCCTCGGCCTGGAGAAGGGCGAGCGCCTGCCGGAGCGTCGGGAGGCTCTTCCCGTAGTGCTCCACGAGCATCGTCTCGGAGGGGAGTTGGTCACCGGGCGCCAGCTCACCCGCACGGATGCGATCGCGGAGATCGTCGGCGATCCGCTCGTACGCCTTGGCCATGTACGCCACCGTCCTGATCGTCGGGCGGCTTCAGCATAACAAGTCCTCAAGAGGTCTTGACGAGTTGACGTGCAGCGCCCGTTCGGGTGGTGACACAAGCAGAACGGGTGCCCCGAAGCTCGGGGCACCCGCTCTGGCCTGCTCAAACCACTAGCTGTGCGGAGGCTGTGGGATTTGAACCCACGGTGACATCGCTGCCACGACGGTTTTCAAGACCGTTCCCTTCGGCCGCTCGGGCAAGCCTCCCCGCAGTGCCGGGGGACCCGGGTGGGGTCCTGGGCGTGCGGGGGACAGCTTACTGGGGGGAGTCGCCGACGCGGGAGCCGAGGGTGACGGTCGTGGTGTGGGAGGTGCCGTTGCGGGTGTAGACGACGGTGACCTTGTCCTTGGGCTGGTGCTGCCAGATCTCGCCGATCAGGGTCTCGTCGCTGTCGATGATCGTGTGGTCGAACTCGGTGATGACGTCGCCCGGCTTGAGGCCGGCGAGGTCGCCGGGGCCGCCGGCGGTGACGGACTCGCTGGTGCCGCCGATCTTGGCGCCGTCGCCCTGGTACTGGCCGTCGAGGCTGACCTTCATGACCGGGTAGACGGGCTGGCCGGTCTTGATCAGTTCGTCGGCGACGCGCTTTGCCTGGTTGATCGGGATGGCGAAGCCGAGGCCGACGCTGCCGCCCTGGGTGCCGGGCTGGGCTGTGCCGCCGGGCTGGATGGCGGAGTTGATGCCGATGACGGCGCCGTTGGCGTTGAGCAGCGGGCCGCCGGAGTTGCCCGGGTTGATGGACGCGTCGGTCTGGATGGCGCTCATGTAGGAGGCCGAGGAGCCCTGGCCGTCGCTGGAGGCGACCGGGCGGTGGACGGCACTGACGATGCCGGTGGTCACCGTGCCGGACAGGCCGAAGGGGGCGCCGATGGCGATGGTGGCGTCGCCGACCGCGGCCTGGTCGGAATTGCCGAGCGGCAGCGGGGACAGGGTGACGCCGGAGGAGTTTTTGAGCTTGATCACTGCCACGTCGTAGCCCTGGGCGCGGCCGACGACGGAGGCGTCGTAGGTCTTGCCGTCGGAGAAGGTGACGGTGAGCTTGCCGCCGTCGGCGGCGGGGGCGACGACGTGGTTGTTGGTGAGGATGTGGCCCTGCGTGTCGTAGACGAAGCCGGTGCCGGTGCCGCTCTCCTGGCTGCCGCTGGCCTTGATGGTGACGACGCGGGGCAGCGCCTTGCTGGCGATGCCGGCGACCGAGGTGGGCGCGCGGTTGAGCGCCTTCTGGCTGCCGGAGTCGGAGACGGTGGTGGAGGACGTGCTGTTGTTGTCGTCGTTGTGCTCGGCCGCCCAGTAGCCGATGCCGCCGCCGACACCGCCGGCGACGAGTGCCGCGACCAGGACTGCGGCGACCAGGCCGCCGAAGCCGCGCCGCTTGCGGCCGCCGTCGGGCGGCTGGGGCACGGGCGCGCCCCACACCGGCCCCTCGGGGCCGCCGCCACCGTAGCCGGGCTGGGTCTGCGGGGCCTGGCCCCCGGCGGCGTACGCGGGGGTGGCGGGGACGGCGTAGGGGTCCTGGGGTGCGGTGCCGCCCTGCTGCGGCTGTTCGGCGCCGTAGGGCGAGGGCTGCTCCGCGCCGTACGCCGGCTGCTGCGCGAACGCCTGCGCCTGGGCCGGCACAACAGGGGCCGCGGGGGCCTGGGCGTCGTGGGCGGGCTGCTGCGGCGGCACGGCGGCGGGGTACGCGGCCGGCTTCGGCGCCTCGTACCCGCTGTGGTCGTACGGCGCGGCGGCCGGCACCGGCGGGGCGGACGGCTGCGGGGCCGCGGGCTGGGGAGCCGCGGGCGCCGGCGTCTGCTGGGTGAGTGCGGCGGGGGGCGGGCCGTACGGCGACGGCGGACCCACCGGCGGCGGTGCCTGCGCGGGAAGAACCTCGGTCCGTGCCGCGTCGCGGGGCGCGTCGGCGGGCGCGGCAGGAGCCGCGGGCGCCGGGGGAACGGGGGCCTGTGCCGCCGAGGCACCGTCGGGCGAGGCACCGTCGGGCGCGGTCGCTGCCGACTCCGCAGCCGGGACGGATCCGGCTTCGTTCTCGGTGCTCACAGCGTTTCTCCTCGGGATCAGGACAGGGTAGTGGGGCGAACACAGCATTTCCCACGGCGTGTCGGACCGCCGTAAGCGGTAGCTGTGCATGTCCGTGGCGCGTGCGCGGGGCCGGTTCGCGTGACCGCCGGCGAGGCGGTGGCACCATGAACCGGTGACACATGCGCGCGCGGTCCCGGAGGCGTACCCGGACGGGCGACCTGTCCAGGTCGTCGCCCATCGGGGTGCTTCCGAGGATGTACCAGAACATACGCTCGCCGCGTACCGGAAAGCCATCGAGGACGGCGCCGACGCCCTGGAGTGCGACATCCGGCTCACCGCGGACGGCGAACTGGTCTGCGTGCACGACCGGCGGGTCAACCGGACCTCCAACGGCCGCGGCGCCGTCTCCTCGCTCGAACTGGCCGACCTGGCGACGCTGGACTTCGGCTCGTGGAAGGGCAGGCTCGCCGACCCCGAGGCACCCGAGCGCTACGACCTGGCGGAGCGCAGCCGGGTCCTCACCCTGCGGCGGCTGCTGGAACTGGTCGCGGACACCGACCGCCGGGTGGAGCTGGCGATCGAGACCAAGCACCCGACGCGCTGGGCGGGCCAGGTGGAGGAGCGGCTGATCGACCTGCTGCACCACTTCGGCCTGGACCGGCCCCCGGCACCTGGCGGCGCCTCCCAGGTGCGGGTGATGAGCTTCTCGTCCCGCTCGCTGCGCCGGGTGCGGCTGGCGGCGCCCGCGCTGCCCACGGTGTACCTCATGCAGTACGTGTCGCCGCGGCACCGGGACGGGCGGCTGCCCGCCGGGGTGCGGATCGCGGGGCCGAGCATGCGCATCGTGCGGGCGAACCCCGGGTATGTGGCGCGATTGCACCGGGCCGGGAACCGCGTCCATGTGTGGACGGTGGACGAACCCCGCGACGTGGAAATGTGCGCGCGGCTCGGCGTGGACGCCATCATCACCAACCGGCCGCGCCAGGTGCTTGACCAGCTGAGCAGCATGAACGCCCCTGGTCACGGCCCGGACGGGCCTGGACGCTGACATTGCCGCGAGGCGTACGCGGGCGTCCCATGCCGTCGGCATGCACATATGGCGCGCGGGCGTCCGGCTGACGTATGGAGTGCGTCAATAGATCGCGGTTGGCCTGTTTCCGGTCGAGTCCCAGGGGGCATCCATCCCGTGGCGTGGGGTGAAGGAGGTCACGGGGGTGTCGATGATGGTCGCACAGGAGGTGCCGACGTCCTCGACCATGGCCCTGCCGCATGGTCCCACCGGCGTCGCAGAGGCACGCAGACGAATGCGCAGGGATCTGCACGCGCAGGGCGTACCGGAGACGGTGGTCGACGACGCGGTGCTGATCCTCTCCGAACTGCTCAGCAATTCCTGCCGCCATGCCCGGCCGATCGGCCAGGACGGCGCCGGGTACGACGCCGGCGCAATATACGACGCCGGCTCGGACCGCGTACCGGCACAGGCGCAGCCGCAGGCACAGGGCGCGCGGGAGACCCCGCCGCAAAACGGCGGCATACGTGCCGGCTGGGCCATCGGGGCCGACGGCCTGCTCAAGGTCGAGGTGACCGACGGCGGCGGCCCCACCAGGCCGCGCCCTTCCAGCCCCTCGCTGACGGCGCACGGAGGCCGGGGCCTCGGCATCGTCGGCAACCTGGCGCTGCGCTGGGGCGTACGGGACGACACACCGGGCGAGGTCACCGTGTGGGCGCTGCTGCCGGTACGCGGCAGGCACGCCCGCCGCGACGACCTGGGAAGCGGCGGTACGGGCATCGGCCTGCCCCGCGGCATCCCGCTCGACCTCCCGCTGGACCTGGCCGAGTCGCTGGACGACCTGAGCTGAACGGCCGCCGGCTGCATTTCGCGCCTGCTACGGCCGGGAGTCGGCCCGAAGGAGCGGACGGAGCCGGGCCGGAACCGGCGCATTTACGCCGCCGCCCGTCGTGGTCCGGCGGCGGCCCCGCCGAGCGCTAGGCTCGCGGCCGGAACAGTGCCGTAACGGGAGAGACCGAGCCATGGCCAAGAAGCGCGCGACCGCCACCAGGAGCAAGGGGGCCGGACAGGCCGCCAGGACCGCGGAGGGGGCGGCCGTGCCGGTGGTCGGTGCGCGTGAGCCCTGCCCGTGCGGCTCGGGCCGCCGCTACAAGGCCTGCCACGGCCGCGAGGCCGCGCACGCGGTGACCGAACTGGTCCGCCGCCCCTTCGAGGGCCTGCCCGGCGAGTGCGACTGGGTCGCGCTGCGCGAACTGGTGCCGGCCGCGACCGTGCAGCTGACGCTCAAGGAGCCGCTGCCCGAAGGGGTCCCGTCGGTCACCCTCGGCACCGTCCTGCCGATGGCCTGGCCCGGGCTGCGCCGCGACACCGGTGCGGTCCTGCTCGGCCTGCAGAGCGACACCGCCTCGGGCGACATCAGCCGCGACCTGGCCGACACCCTGGGCCGGGCGCTCACCGCGGAGCCGGGCAACCCGGTGGAGGGCCGCAGGCCGTCGCCCGACGGACCGCGGCTGCAGGACCTGCTCGACCTGGACGCGCCCTTCGTGCCCGAGGTGCACAGCGGCTTCGAGTACTGGCTGGAGGACGCCGAGACGGCCACCGGCGAGGTGGCGGCGTCACTGGAGCGCGCCAACCAGGCCGCCATCCCGACCGTGCGGCTGACCGGTGTCGACGCGGCCTACTGGTGCGAGACGCCGGAGAAGAACCACCTGCGCTGGGTCATGCCGCACCCCGAGGAGGCGCTGCTTGACGCCATGGCGCGGCTGCATGCGGCCGGGGCGTCCTCGCTGGGCGAGGGGACCCGGCTGGTCGGCTCCTTCCGCGCGCACGGGCTGACAGTGCCGGTGTGGGACCTGCCGGTGGGCATGGGCGCGGACGAGGTCGAGAAGCCGGCGGCGGCCTTCGGCGAGCGGCTGGCGGAGACGCTGGGCCGTACCGAGCCGCTGACCGCGGAGGAGCGGCGGGCCAGGAGCGGCTTCACGAACCGGCAGATCACGCTGAGCTGAGACGAGCTGGCCGGTGCCCCTGCGGGCCGCGCCGGGCGCCTTTCGCGGTGCCCGGCCGGACCGCCCGCGGCCCGCAGACGGCCCACCGCCCATGAACGTCCCGTCGGCGGGCGGGCCGAGAGCGGGCCGAAGGCCCGCCGACAGCTCCCGACTGAGCGGTCGGTCAGTGATTCCGGTCACAACTGCCTTGGAATCGCGACGATTCGGCTGGCACGTGCCGTTCGGGGAATTTGCGATCGGACGAAGTCTTGTTACCGTTTATTCAGCCCGGTCGCTGATGCATCCCCCGTCGTCAGCGACCGGGTTTTCCATGTCCTGGCGCGCTCCGCTTAGCGAGTCCTCGACCCCGGATCCGCCGGCCGCCGGGCGGCGGGACCGCGGCGGCTCAGTCCCCGTCCGCGGCACCCGCGGAGCCCGTGGAGCCCGCCGGAGCCGAGTCCCCCGATCCCCCGTCGGGCACACCCTGCGAGGCGCTGTGGCCCGCATTGCCGCGGTGCGCGCTGTCGTGGTCGTGCGGCCCCGCGGTCGCCGCGGCCAGCGGGAGGACCACGGCGAGCGCCGCGACGCTGGTGACGGCGATCAGGCGCAACCGGTCGCCGGGCTCCTTCGCCGGCTGGTGCGATGCCATGTGCCGCTCCCCTGGATGCTCGATGGCCGAATGCCGTGAACCGAACATAGCGGCCCGGACCATGACATCCGGCCCACCCGTCGCCGCAACGGCGGCCACCCGCGGCGGACGGCTACCCGAACGAGTGAGTACGCGGCGCACGCGCGTCCGTAGCGGCAGCGCACCGACCGTACGCCGCACCGCGTGCGTAACGCGTAAGGGAACGGCGGCGCATGGCGCAGCGCACGGAACATGCGGCGGGGTCGTAGCGGCGCGGCAATTGCCACGCCGCTACGACCCCGCCGTCGTTCGGCCGCGCCCGGCCGGCGGACCGCCGATCAGTACGCCGGACCGTCAGAAGGTCAGCCGGTCGCCGTCCGGGGCCGTACGCCCGGCCCTGACCAGCGCGTCCACCAGGCTGCCGATCGGCGGCAGCCAGGGCGCCGCGCCGCCGGTCCGCTCGTCCGGCACCGGCGGCCGCACCCAGCGCAGCTGCCCGGCGCTGCTGCTCGACGGCGGCAGCACCACATAGCCGCCGTCACCGTGGTAGCGCAGTGACGTGGGCACCCAGTCGTGGCTGTCGAGCAGTTCGCCGAGTTCGGCGAGCGAGTAAGGCGCGACCAGCAGCAGGTAGCGGGTGGGGGTGGCGACCACGGGGCCGAGCCGGACCCCGAGGTTCTCCATCGCCTCCAGGGCGCGTGCGCCCGCCACCGCGGGCAGGCTCGCCGCGGACACCCGGTCGCCGGTGGCGAGCACGACCGGCGCGTCCGGCCTGCGGGTCCACCAGGACCGCACCATGCGCGGGTCGCGGGTCGCGGCCAGCAGTCCGGGGTCGAGCGCGTGCGCCCCGGGCACCGGGCAGTTGGGGCGCCCGCAGGCGCAGGGCTGCGCTCCGGCGGCCCGCCAGCTGCCGCGGGTGTCGAAGCCGACACCGGGCACGACCCGCCATTGCCACTGTTCGGCGTAGGTGAGCGCCGCGTTGAGCAACGCGGTCCGCTCCTTTCGCTGGAGTGAGAGCTTGCGTCGCCTTCCGAGGATCTCGCGCATCAGCGCTCGTTCCTTTCCGTTAACGCCCAGGGATCTGCCCATTACAGAACGTAACTTGTCGAGCACACCGCTTACGAGGCAGCGCATCGCCGCCAGCCGAGCGTGGAACGTGACGGAGGGTAGCGCGCATATGGCGCCTGTCGGTTCGCGGTGCCCTGATCGTGACCCACTGATTTGTGGTGCACGACGGGGGCACGCGGCACCCTCGCCACTCGGGGTTAGGTCGGCCGTCAACTGATTACGTACATACGACGCTTGAGCCAGACTTCGGGTTCCTACCCATCGCCCGCAATATGACGCGCTGTTGGCTGGGATCAGTCGACAGCGCGCATACGACGGGGGTGGCTGTTTTCAGCCAACGTATTGCGCCCGGCCCGTCCGCCGCAAGGAGTCCGACACCACTCCTTGTACCAGGACAATCCTGGACATGCCCACGATGAGGCGTGTAGAAGTGGGTTCCTTGATAGCGGCGCAGCACACATGGGGGTTTGCGATGCTAATCATGCAGGTGCTCCGCGCACTGCGAACGAAAAGCGCTGATTGCCCCACCCGCTGGCCACTGGCCGGAAGTTCCCGGCCATGAACCCGGCCCACGTCAGAAAAGTGGCCGGAAGCGAGCCACCAAGGTCCGCTGCGGCGCATACTCCCGCTGCGCCCGTCGCCACCGCGCCCTCCGCCGCCGCCCTCGCGGCCACCCCTACCCCCGCAGTCCCGCCCGCCCCGGTGGCCGTGTCGGCCCCCGCGCTGCCGGACCGCGGCTCGCCCGAACACTCACTGGCCGTACAGGACCGCCTCGCGTCGTGGGTCTGCGACCTGTCCCTTTTGCACGAACTGACCGAGCGGCTCGCCCGCACCGCGTCACTCGACGCCACGCTGCGTGAGGTTCTCCAGGCCGGAGCGACCCTCGTCGGCGCCCGGCGCGGCCTGATCGCGCTGGCTCCCGCCGACGGCCGCGGCCCCGACACCACCGTGGGACTCGGCCTCGGCCACGCCGACCTGGGTGCCCTGGAAACGGTGGATTTCGGCCGCGGCCCGGTGGACGCGGACGAGGCGGTGGGCGCCGACCTGCGGCAGGGTGAGCACCCGGACGCCCGTACCCGCGAGGTCGCCGCACAGCTCGGCCTGGGCGCCGCCTACGGGCTCGCCCTGACCGCGAACGGCACCGGATTCTCACCCCGTACCGCCGACTCCTCCACAAGCGGGGCCGGCTCCTCCACCGGCGCGAGCCGGCTCGGCAGTGCCGTCTGGTTCTACGACGAGGCCGCCGAGCCCACCGACAGGCAGCGCCGGCTGACCGGTCTGTACCTGCGGTTCGCCGGCGAGCACATCGCCCGCGCCCTGGAGCTGGCCCGGGTGCGGCGGGCGTCGGCAGAGCTGGCCGCCGAGACGCTGCCCGCGCGCCTGCCGCGCGTCCCCGGCGTGCGGATGGCCGTGCGGCACGGCACCGGGCCGCTGGGCGGCGGCGACTGGTACGACGCCCTGCCGCTGCCCGAGGGCGCGCTCGGCCTGGCCGTCGGCGGCGTCACCGGTGCGGGTCCCGGCGCGGTGGCCGCGATGGGGCGGCTGCGGGCGTCCCTGCGGGCGTACGCGGTGATGGAGGGCGAGGACCCGGTCGCGGTGCTCTCCGACCTCGAACTGCTCCTGCGGCTGACCGAGCCGGCCCGCTCTGCCACCGCCCTGTTCGGGCACGTCGGCGCACCGCTGACGCGGGGCGGGCGCAAGGTGACGCTGGCGGGTGCCGGGCACTGCCCGCCGCTGCTGGTCGGCGACCAGCGCTGCGAGTACGTGGAGACCTCGCTGTCCGCGCCGCTCAACATGCTCAGCTGCTGGGAGGCGCCCAGCGTCGAGCTGCACGTACGCGCGGGCGAGAGCCTGGTGCTGTTCACCGACGGGCTGCTGCACAGGACCGGCGAGTCCTCGGACCGGGCCTTCGCCCATGTGCACGCCGCGGCCCAGAGCGCGTCCAGGGCGGTGCGCGAGGACCCGGGGCTGCTGGCCGACCACCTGCTGCACACCGTGCTGCCCGACGGCCTGGACGCGACCGGTGGCGAGGAGGACCTGGTGCTGCTGGTGGCCCGTTTCGACTGACACCCGGCCCGCCTACGATGGACGGACGAGTCCATCATGAGGAGGCAGGACGTGGCGGAGGCCGACCAGCAGCAGGGCGCGACCGGGGACGAGCAGCGCGCGGCACAGGACGGGGCGGCGGGCGACGCGCAGGGCGCCGCCCAGGACAAGCCGATCAAGCAGCGCAAGAACGGGCTCTACCCGGCGGTGTCCGACGAGCTGGCCGCCGTCATGAAGACCGGCTGGGCCGACACCGAGCTGCACGGCCTGGCGCCCATCGCGCAGGCCGCCCACGCCGCGGCCCGCAGGGCCGCGCTCTCGGCGCGCTTCCCCGGCGAGCGGATCGTCGTCCCCGCGGGCAACCTGCGGCGGCGCTCCAACGACACCGACTACCCCTTCAGGGCCGGCACCGAGTACGTGCACCTGACCGGCGACCAGACGCAGGACGCGGTCCTGGTGCTGGAGCCGCTCGCGGATGGGGGCCACGAGGCGACGGCGTATCTGCTGCCGCGCTCCAACCGGGAGAACGGCGAGTTCTGGCTGGACGGCCAGGGCGAGCTGTGGGTCGGCCGCCGCAACAGCCTGGAGGAGGCCGAGCAGCTGCTCGGGCTGCCGTGCCGTGACGTGCGCAAGGCCGCGGCGGACCTGGGCGCGGCCACCGGTCCCGTACGGGTCGTCCGCGGCCACGACGCGGGCATCGAGGCGGCGCTGACCGACAAGGTGACGGCCGAGCGGGACGCGGAGCTGACCGCCTTCCTGTCCGAGCTGCGGGCGGTCAAGGACGACTTCGAGATCGCCGAGCTGGAGCAGGCCTGCGCCTCGACCGCACGCGGCTTCGAGGACGTCGTCAAGGTGCTGGACAAGGCAGAGGCGACCTCCGAGCGCTACATCGAGGGCACCTTCTTCCTGCGCGCCCGGGTCGAGGGCAACGACGTCGGCTACGGCTCGATCTGCGCGTCGGGGCCGCACGCCACCACCTTGCACTGGGTGCGCAACGACGGCCCGGTCCGCTCCGGCGACCTGCTGCTGCTGGACGCCGGCGTGGAGACCCGCAGCCTCTACACCGCGGACGTCACCCGTACGCTGCCGGTCAGCGGGCGCTTCACGCCGATCCAGCGCAAGGTCTACGACGCCGTCCACGCGGCGCAGCAGGCGGGCATGGACGCGGTCAAGCCGGGTGCCGCGTACCGCGACTTCCACGAGGCCGCACAGCGCGTCCTGGCCGAGCACCTGGTCGAGTGGGGGCTGCTGGACGGCCCCGTCGCGCGCGTGCTCGAACTGGGCCTGCAGCGCCGCTGGACGCTGCACGGCACCGGGCACATGCTCGGGCTGGACGTGCACGACTGCGCCCAGGCGCGGACCGAGGCGTACGTGGACTGCACCCTGGAGCCCGGCATGGTGCTCACCGTGGAGCCCGGTCTGTACTTCCAGGCCGACGACCTGACGGTGCCGGAGGAGTACCGCGGCATCGGGGTCAGGATCGAGGACGACATCCTCGTCACGCCCGGGGGGCACCGCAACCTTTCGGGGGACCTGCCGCGCGGCGCCGACGAGATCGAGTCGTGGATGGCCGGGCTGCGCGGCTAGTGCGCCCCCGGGGCGGTGCCGTCAGGTGTACCGGCGTCAGGCGTACCGGCGTCAGGACGCCTTGAGGAGGGCGTCGTCACGCCACTTGAGCACCTTGTCGAAGGACACGACCGTGCCGTGCCCGGGCCGGTCGTGGAAGCGCACATGGTCCACCAGCGCCTCGATCAGGAAGAGTCCGCGCCCGTGCTCGGCGTACTGGCCCCGGTGGGTCAGCGGCCGGGCAGGGTGCAGGACCCAGTCGGGTTTGCGGTCGAATTCGGTCGTGCGGTCGAACTCGGGTGTGCGGTCGCGGGATGAACCCGGCCCGGAGTCGGCGACCTCGATCCGGCAGCAGTCACCGTCGATCAGGGCGGTGACGCAGTAGCCGGTCGCCGAACCGGCGTGTTCCACGGCGTTCGCGCACGCCTCGGACAGTGCCACCGAGAGATCGAAGGAGATGTCGGGGTCGACCCCGGCGGTCTCCATGGTCCCCAGCAGGAGTTTCCGGGCGAGCGGCACGCTCGCAGCCTCGCGCCGCAAATGGAGAGACCACCAGATGCTCATGCTCCAGCCTCCTGGCTGCGGCTCGACATACGGATACGTATTGCCGCGAAGAGCACTCCGTAAGCGTGGGGTTGACGTGATCCCGCTCATTCGGCGGATGCGTGCGACCGGCGTATGGGTGTAGGGATTCGGCCGGACACACCACCGCGAGCCGGACACCCCCTGTTCCGCGACTCAGGCGGGCGGTGAGAGGATGACGGCCGTCATGGTTCCCCCCGCCACCGCTGTGCGCGCAGGCGCCGGCATGCGACTGCTGCGGGCCGCGGTGTTCACCGCGGTCTGCGTCGCGCTGGCCGCGGCCGGGCACACGCTGGCCTCCGGCGCCCCCGTGCCGGTGTGGTCGCTGGTCTTCGGGTGGCTGGCGGTGCTCGCCGTCGTGGCCCCCCTGGCGGGCCGGGAGAGGACCCTGCCGGGCATCGCCACGGGCCTCGCGGCGGGGCAGCTCGCCCTGCACACGGTCTTCGGCGCGGGCCAGATGTGCGCCACACAGTCACTCACTCCTTCGAGTGACAACGGCGGCGGACTGTTGTCGATCGCCGCCCGGCTCGTCTGCGACGGCCACGGGGCGCGGTTGACCGAACAGTCGGCCCGGCAGATCGTCATCAACGCGGGCATCGACCCCGACGGCCCCCTGACCATGCCGGACATGCCCGGTATGACGGCGGCGCAGAGCGGCGGCCGCACGCACCTGGCGATGACGGCCGTGCCGCTGTGCTCGCTGCCCATGCTGCTCGGGCACCTGCTGGCCGCGGTGGTCGCGGGCTGGCTGCTGCGGCGCGGCGAGGCGGCGCTGTGGCGCCTGGTGCGGCTGTCGGCACGCGGCGCCGCGGGACTGGCGGAGCTGAGCCCCGCGGTCGTACGCCGCGCCCACGCCCTGCTGTCGGCGCTCGCCCGGCAGGTGCCCGCGGTCAGGCCGCACCGCATAGGCCGCAGGGGTGAATCCGGCGGCGCCGGCTACCGCACGGTGCAGCTGCGGCACTCCCTGGCCAGGCGCGGCCCACCGGTGGCACTGGCGGCCTGACGCGGCGTCCGCTCCTCCCCGAACGACGGGGGTGGGCCGGTGGCGGCGCGCGGGCCGAGCCCGGCCGCGAATGTCACAGGAGTGCACCCTGTGGCGCACGCGCGTTCCCGTACGGCGTCCCGTCGCATATATGCCGCGGCGGCGATCACCGCATACGTACGTACGCGCATCCCACGACCGCACCCTTGTGCAGCCGTCGCGGCCCGCACCATGCCACCGTCTGCCTCTCTCACCGTGGAGAACCCCAGTCATGAGCATTTCACGCATGCCGCACACGTCAGGCACGTCCCGCACGTCCCGCCTGCGCGGCCGTGCCGCCACCGTCGCGGCACTTGCGGGAGCCACCGTCCTGCTGGCCGCAGTGCCGGCCTTCGCGCACGTCACCGTGCAGCCGAACACCGCCCCCAAGGGCAGCTACACCACCGTCAGCTTCAAGGTGCCCAACGAGCGGGACAACGCCTCCACCGTCAAGATCGAGGTCAACCTGCCGACCGACCACCCGATCGCGTCGGTGTCGATCCAGCCGGTCCCGGGCTGGACCGCCCAGGTGACGACCTCGAAGCTGGCCACCCCGATCAAGAGCGACGACGGCTCCATCGACCAGGCCGTCACGAAGATCACCTGGACCGGCGGGAAGATCGACCCGGGGCAGTTCCAGCAGTTCCCTGTCTCCTTCGGGCCGCTGCCCTCCGACACCGACTCGCTGGCGTTCAAGACGCTGCAGACGTACAGCAGCGGCGAGATCGTGCGCTGGATCGAGATGCCCCAGGCGGGACAAGCCGAGCCGCAGAACCCCGCGCCGTCCCTGAAGCTGACCGCGGCGGCCGACGACGGCGCGGCCACCGCCACGGCCACCGGCACCCCCGCGCCCGCCCCCGCCGCCGACAGCAAGGGCACACCGCAGGCGTCCTCGGGCGGCAGCGACAGCGACGGCACCGCGCGCGCCCTGGGCGTCGCCGGGATCGTCGTCGGCGTGGCAGGCGTCGGCTTCGGCGTCCTCGCCGGGCGGCGCCGTACGGCAGGCCAGGACGGCAACGGCGGCGGCAGCGCCGCCTGACGGCACCGGCCCCGCAAGGGGCCACCCGCCGGGCGGCCGCGCCCGCACGACCGCGGTTCCGCGGCCGCCCGGCCCACTCGTCATCGCACTCTGGGGACCACTTTCATGCGTACCACCATCAAGACCGCCGCCGTCGCAGCAGCAGCCGCCTGCGCGCTCGTTCTGACCGGCTGCGGAAGCTCCTCCGGCGGCTCCGACACCGACTCGGCCGCCGGCACCCTGGCGGACGTGGCCACCGCCGGCAGTCAGCCCGGCACCCTGCTCGACACGCCCTTCGCCAAACCGAACCTGCAGCTGACCGACAACCACGGCAAGCCGTTCAACCTCGTCAAGCAGACCGCAGGCCACCCCACGCTGCTCTTCTTCGGCTACACCCACTGCCCCGACGTCTGCCCGACGACCATGAGCGACCTGGCACTTGCCAAGGCCAAGCTGCCCAAGGCTGACCAGGACAAGCTGCGGGTCGTCTTCGTCAGCTCCGACCCGCAGCGCGACACCCCCGCCCGGCTGACCGCGTGGCTCGGCGCGATGGACAAGAGCTTCATCGGCCTGACCGGCGACTTCACCGCCATCCAGGCCGCGGCCCGGTCGGTGGGCGTCGGCATCTCGCCACCGGTCAAGGAGAAGGACGGCAGCATCACCGTCACCCACGGGGCCGAGGTGCTGGCCTTCTGGCCGAAGGACGACAAGGGGCACGTGCTCTACATGTCGGGCACCACCGCGGAGCAGTTCGCCCACGACCTGCCGAAGATCATCAGGAGTGAGGCGCCGTGAGGCGGCGCCGCGCCCTGCTGGGCGCGCTGGGCGGAGTCGTGGCGGTGGCCGCGGCGACCGGCGCCGCCGCCGGTCTGGCCGGCCACGGCTCGGGCTCCCACGGACCGGCCAGGCTCAGCGTCGGCGCGGGATATATACCGCGGCCGCTGCTCACCGACGAAGCCGCCGCATATGTGACGGTGGCCAACAGCGGAGGTACGGACGCACAGTTGACGTCGGTGACCACGCCGCTGGCCGCCCACGTCACCCTGCACACCACCACCGGCACCACCATGCGCCAGGTGGCGTCGCTGACCGTGCCCGCGGGCGGGCGGCTCACCCTGGGCACCGGCGGCGACCACCTGATGCTGGAAGGCCTCACCCATATGCCATCGGTGGGTGAGCGCATCACCCTGGAGCTCCACTTCACCCACGCCACGCCCGCCACGGTCACGGTCACGGTGCCCGTGCGGCCGACGACGTATCACCCGAAGGGCTGAGCGAAGGATGAACAGACGACGGCTGTACGTGCCGCTGCACGGTCCGGTCCGCAGGCTGGCAGCGGTCCTGGCGGCCTGCGCCGCGCTCTTCGCCGTGGCAGTTGCCACGGCGGCGCCCGCGTCCGCGCACGCGGCGCTGATCCGTACCGACCCGGCGAGCGGGTCCGTGGTGCAGACCGCGCCGCAGCAGGTGGTGCTCACCTTCTCCGAGGGTGTGCTGCTGTCCGCCGACTCGCTGCGGGTGCTGGACCCGGCGGGGACGAACGTGGCCACGGGTGCCCCCAGCCATGCCGCGGGCAAGGACTCCGGGGCCACCGCCACGGTCGCGCTGCGCGGCGGGATCGGCAACGGCACGTACACCGTCGCCTGGAAGGCCGTCTCCCAGGACAGCCACCCGGTCGCCGGTGCCTTCACCTTCTCGGTGGGGGCGCCCTCCAAGACCACCGTGGACGTGTCCGACCAGGCCGCGGTGGGCGGCGGAGCCGCGGGCACCCTCTACGGCGTCGCCCGCTACTTCGCCTACGGCGGTTTCGCGCTGCTCGTCGGCGGCTGCGTCTTCCTGTCGGTGTGCTGGCCGCGCGGCGCCCTGCTGCGTCCGCTGCAGCGGCTCGTCGCGGGCGGCTGGGCCGCCCTGGTCGCGGCCACCATCGCGCTGATCATGCTGCGCGCCCCGTACGTCAACGGCAGCGGGCTGGGCGACGCCTTCGACCTGAGCCTGATCCGTGCCCAGCTGGAGACGCGGCCAGGTGCCGCGCTGGTCTCCCGGCTGCTGCTGCTCGCCGCGGCCGCGGTCTTCCTCGCGGTGCTCTTCGGCAGCTACGCCAAGCGGGAGGACCCGGAGGAGCGCGCCGACCTGGCGTGGGGCCTGGGCATCGGCGGCAGTGTCGTCGCCGTCGGCATCGCCGCCACCTGGGCGATGGCCGAGCACGCCTCGGTCGGTATCCAGCGCAAGGTGGCGATGCCGGTCGACGTGGTCCACCTGCTGTCCATGGCCGTCTGGCTGGGCGGCCTGATCACCCTGCTGACCGCGCTCTTCCTGCCCTCCGGTACCGGCACGGTCGAACGCGCCGCCGTACGCCGCTTCTCCGCCCTCGCCCTGACCGCGATCACCTCGCTGGTCGGCACCGGCATCTACCAGGCGTGGCGGCAGATCGGCACCTGGCGGGCCTTCACCGACACCTCCTACGGGCGGCTGCTGCTGATCAAGATCGGGCTGGTCTGCTCGCTGGTGTGTGTCGCCTGGTTCTCGCGCCGCTGGACGCGGATGCTCGGCGAGCCGGGCGCCGCGGTCACGACCGGCGTCCCGGCCCTGCTGGGCAAGGTCACCCGGCAGACGGCCCGCCTGGCGCCCCGGCAGACCGTCAGGGCGGCGGCCGGCGGTCCCGAGGCGACTGCGGACGTGGATGTGGATGTGGATGTGAATGTGGCGAACGCTGACGCCGACGGTCAGGAGCCGTCCGCGGGAACGGACACGGGGACGCGTACGGCCGCTGCTGCGGCTGCCGGTTCTGACTCCGGCAGCGGCGCCGGTACCCGCAGCTCCCGTGCGGGCGGTTCCCGTGCGGGCAGCTCCCGTGCGGGCGGTTCCGGTGCGGGCGGTTCCGACGACCCGCGGCGCAAGGAGCAGCTGCGCAGGCAGCAGGACGCCGCCAAGGCCGCGCGGGAGAAGAAGGCCCGCAACGCCGACCCGGCCAGGTCCGCGCTGCGCCGCTCGGTATTGGCCGAGGCCGGCATCGCCGTCGTCCTGCTCACCGTCACCACGATCCTCAGCGGCAGCCAGCCCGGGCGGGCCGCGGAAGAGCAGAAGGCGCTGGGGGCCGCGCCCGCCGCGGGCGCGGCCCCCGGCGTGACCGCACCGGCACAGGGGGCGTCGCAGGACGCCACCTTGCGCATCCCCTTCGACACCGGCGGCCCCGGTGGCAAGGGCACCGCGGACCTGACCCTGTCGCCTGCGCGGGCCGGTTCGAGCGCCACCGTGCACCTGGAGCTGACCGCCCCTGGCGGGCTGCCGCTGAAGGCGGCGGAAGTACGGCTCGCCTTCACCCTCCCCGCGCAGAAGCTCGGCCCGCTCCAGGCCAAGGTGAGCACCTTCGGCGCCGGGCACTGGATCGCCTCGGGCGTCCAGCTGCCGCTGGCCGGCGCCTGGCAGGTCGCGGTGACCGTCCGCACCTCCGACATCGACGAGGTGACGGTGACCGGGAGCATGCAGATCACGTCATGAGCAACATGAGCAAGGCGGCAAGGACCGGAAGGCCCAGGAACGGCGCGGCAATGGACGACGGCACGGAAGCGGGCGGGGCGGGCGCGGCGAACGGCGCGGCAATAGGCCAAGCCGAGGCCAACGGCGTGGCAAGGAGCGGCGCCAGGCCGCGGCAGGAGTCCGCGCCGATCAGCCGGCGGCGGCTGCTGGGCACCGCGGGCGCCGCGGGCGCGGCCGGGCTCATGGCCGGCGGCGCGGCAGGCGCGGGCGTGGCGGCGGCGGTGGACGGCGAGCCGGTCGCGCTGGCTACCGTCGGCTCCGCGCACATCCCCTTCGAGGGTGCGCACCAGGCGGGCATCGTGCAGCCCGCGCAGGCCCGCGGCCACCTGGTGGCCTTCGACCTGGTGGCCGGCGCCGACAGGAAGGACGCCGCCGCCCTGCTGCGCCGCTGGTCGGACGCGGTACGCACGATGACGGCCGCGGACCGCCCGTCGGCGCCCGCGGCGTACGACGACCAGGTGGCGTACGACGCCGGACCCTCCTCGCTGACCGTCACCTTCGGCTTCGGCCGCAGCTTCTTCGGGCGCACCGGTCTGGGCTCGGCCCTTCCCGAGGCGCTGGCGCCGCTGCCGGACTTCGCGGGCGACCGGCTGGACGCTGCCCGCAGCAACGGCGACCTGTGGGTGCAGATCGGCGCCGACGACGCCCTGGTCGCCTTCCACGCGCTGCGGGTGCTGCAGAAGGCCGCGGGCGGCACGGCGGCGGTGCGCTGGCAGATGAACGGCTTCAACCGCACGCCCGGTGCGGCGCCGCACCCGATGACCGGCCGCAACCTGATGGGCCAGATCGACGGCACCAACAATCCCAAGCCCTCGGACCCGGACTTCGCGCGGCGGGTCTTCGTACCGGCCGGCGGGTCGCCCGGGTGGATGGCGGGCGGCTCCTATGCGGTGGTGCGGCGGATCCGGATGCTGCTCGACGACTGGGACCACCTGGCCGTGGCGCGGCAGGAGAAGGTGATCGGCCGGCGCAAGTCCGACGGGGCGCCGCTGTCGGGCGGCACCGAATTCACCCCGGTCGACCTGGCGAAGTTCAACGCCGACGGGTCTCCGGCGATCGCCGGCGACGCGCATGTCCGGGTCGCGGCCCCCGCGTCCAACGGCGGCGCCGCCATGCTGCGGCGGGCCTTCTCGTACCACGACGGCATCGACCAGGACGGCACCCCGGACGCGGGGCTGCTCTTCGTGGCGTGGCAGGCCGATCCGCTGAAGGGCTTCGTACCGGTGCAGCGCAAGCTCGACGGCGGCGACGGCCTGTCCCGCTTCCTGCGCCACGAGTCCAGCGGCCTCTTCGCGGTCCCCGGCGGGGTGGGGCGGGGTGAGTACGTGGGGCAGCGGTTGCTGGAGGGCTGACGCAGGAGTTCCCGCAGCGGTCGGCTGAGGCACGATGCCGCCCGCGAAGGGAAAGAGCAGGAAGACCGACCGACGAAACAGAGGGCTGACGCACGAGTTCCCGCAGCGGTCGGCAGGCCTCGGCTGGGCCGTTAGGCTGACTGTATGTCGGCGAGCCGTTACACGTATCTGGGACCAGAGGGCACCTTCACGGAGGCCGCGCTGCGCTCGCTGCCGGAGGCCGCGACCCGCGAACTGGTGCCGATGGTGTCGGTGCCCGCCGCGCTGGACGCGGTGCGCAGCGGCGAGGCGGGCGGTGCGCTGGTGCCGATCGAGAACTCGGTCGAGGGCGGTATCACCGCCACCCTGGACGAGCTGGCGTTCGGCGAGCCGCTGATGATCTACCGCGAGGTGCTGCTGCCGATCGCGTTCGCCCTGCTGGTTCGCCCGGGCACCGACCTGGCCGCGGTCAAGACGGTCACCGGGCACCCGGCTGCGCAGATCCAGGTGCGGCAGTGGCTGGCCGACCACCTGCCTGACGCGGTGTGGGAGTCGGCGGCCTCCAACGCGGACGGCGCCCGGCTGGTGCAGGAGGGCCGTTTCGACGGCGCCTTCGCGGGGGAGTTCGCGGCGCCGACGTACGGCCTTGAAGCGCTGGCCACCGAGATCCACGACGCGCAGAACGCGACCACGCGCTTCGTGCTGGCCGGCCGGCCCGCGCGGCTGGCGGCGCCGACCGGGGCCGACAAGACCTCGGCGGTGTTCTGGCTTCGCGACGACCACCCCGGTGCGCTGCTGGAAATGCTGCAGGAGTTCGCGATCCGCGGGGTGAACCTGATGCGGATCGAGTCCCGGCCGACCGGCGCGGGACTCGGCCAGTACTGCTTCTCGGTGGACGCCGAGGGCCACCTGACCGACCGGCGGGTCGGCGAGGCGCTGATGGGGCTGCGGCGGCGCTGTCTGAACGTGCGTTTCCTCGGCTCGTACCCCCGTGCCGACGCGGTGCAGGGCACGGTGGCCCGCGGGACCGGGGACGCGGAGTTCACCGATGCGGCGGACTGGCTGAACCGCGCGCTCGACGGGCGCGGCTGAAGCGTTCTGCAAGTTCTGCACAGCTACTGACGAGTTATCCACAGGCAGGTCCCGCAGCCTGTGGGTAACTGGGGACAAGTCGACAGAGGAAGCCGACCTAGTCGACAAATGGGTACACAGACACCAGGACGCCACAGAGTGACGCAGGACACACCGCGTCATCCCAATTCGGCCGACCCACTCGTCCGAGGGAGTATTTCTCACTCGAAAGTGAGTGTGGAGCGGGTTTTGACGGGGAATCCATAGCCGAACATCGGACCCCGGGAATGATCTCGGTCCTCCTCCACAGATCTTCCCCACACCCTGTGGACAAGTCGTGGAGATCTTGGGTCAGCCTGTGGATAACTCACTCTCGACCCGATGATCAACTCCAGTTCTCCACAGGCCCGGTGCCCCGCGGGAGGGACGTCCGCAATAGGGTTGACGAGCCATTTTTCCGCCCGCTATATGGATTTCCCTCGCTTTTGGAGTGAACGGCTCATATCGGGCATAAAGCGCCTAACTTGTCGCGGGCGACGGCCCCGCCCCGGTAGCCTGTAGCCGTGATCGACCTTCGCCTGCTTCGTGAGGACCCCGACCGTGTGCGCGCGTCCCAGCGCGCCCGTGGAGAGGACGTCGCGCTCGTCGACTCCCTGCTCTCCGCCGACGAAAGGCGCCGGGCGTCCGGCACCCGCTTCGACGAGCTGCGCTCCGAGCAGAAGGCGCTCGGCAAGCTGGTCTCCAAGGCGCAGGGCGACGAGAAGTCCGAGCTGCTGCGCCGGGCCGGCGAGCTGTCCGCCGCGGTCAAGGCCGCCGACGCCGAGCAGCACGAGGCGGCGGAAGAGGCCCAGCGGCTGCTGCTCGAACTGGGCAACATCGTCCACCCCGACGCCCCGATCGGCGGCGAGGAGGACTTCGTCGTCCTGGAGCAGCACGGCACCCCGCGCGACTTCGCCGCCGAGGGCTTCACCCCCCGCGACCACCTGGAGCTGGGCGAGCTGCTCGGCGCCGTCGACACCGAGCGCGGCGCCAAGGTGTCCGGCTCGCGCTTCTACTACCTCACCGGCATCGGCGCCCTGCTGGAACTGGCCCTGGTCAACGCGGCCATCGCCCAGGCCACCGCGGCGGGCTTCACCCCGATGCTCACGCCGAACCTGGTCAAGCCCGCGGCCATGGCCGGCACCGGCTACCTGGGCCAGGTCGAGGACGACGTCTACCACCTCGACAAGGACGACCTGTACCTGGTCGGCACCTCCGAGGTCCCGCTGGCCGCCTACCACATGGACGAGATCATCGACGCGGCCCGGCTGCCGCTGCGCTATGCCGGCTTCTCGTCCTGCTACCGGCGCGAGGCCGGCTCGTACGGCAAGGACACCCGCGGCATCTTCCGGGTGCACCAGTTCGACAAGGTCGAGATGTTCGTCTTCACCACTCCCGAGGAGGCGGAAGCCGAGCACCAGCGGCTGCTGGCCTGGGAGAAGCAGTGGCTGTCCTCGCTCGAACTGCCCTTCCAGGTGATCGAGCTGGCGTCCGGCGACCTCGGCGCTTCGGCGTCGCGGAAGTTCGACTGCGAGGCGTGGATCCCGACCCAGGGCAAGTACCGTGAGCTGACGTCGACCTCGAACACCCTGGAGTTCCAGGCCAGGCGGCTCGGCGTGCGGATGCGCGACACCGACGGCACCCGCCCGCTGGCAACGCTCAACGGCACCCTGTGCGCGGTCACCCGGACGATCGTGGCGATCCTGGAGAACCACCAGCTGGCGGACGGCTCGGTGCGCGTACCCGAGGTGCTGCGGCCCTACCTGGGCGGCCGGGACGTGCTGGAGCCGGTCTCCTCCGCCACCGCCGCCTTCTCGGCCGCCGCCAAGTGAGCAGCGCCTACCGGCTGGTCGCGACCGACCTGGACGGGACGCTGCTGCGCAGCGACGGCACGGTCTCGCAGGGCTCCCGTGACGTGCTCGCCGCGGTGGCCGCGAAGGGCGCCGCCCACATCATCGTCACGGGCCGCGCGGTGCCGTGGACCCGCCATGTGCTGGAGGACCTGGGCTACCAGGGTCTGGCCGTGTGCGGGCAGGGCGCGCAGGTCTACGACGCCGGTGCCGGGCGGCTGCTGACCTCGGTCACGCTGGACCGGCAGGTGGCCGCGCTGGCGCTGGCCAAGATCGAGGCCGAGGTCGGACCGCTCGCGGTCGCCGCCAGCCAGGACGGTCTTGACGGCGAGATCCTGGTCGGGCCGGGATACGCGTACAACCCCGACCTGCCCGTCCACCACATCGAAGGCACCGAGGAGCTGTGGGCGCAGCCGCTCAACAAGCTCTACATACAGCACTCAGGACTCTCCGACGACGAGCTGACCCGGGTGTCGACCGACGTGGCCGGTGACCTGGTCAGCGCCACCATGGCCGGGGCGGGCATCGTGGAGCTGCTGCCGCTCGGGCTCACCAAGGCCACCGGCCTGTCGCTGGCGGCGCGGCGGCTCGGGGTGTCCGCCGCCGAGACCATCGCCTTCGGCGACATGCCCAACGACGTGCCGATGTTCGCCTGGGCCGGGCACGGCGTCGCCATGGCCAATGCGCACCCGGAGCTGAAGCAGGTCGCCGACGAGGTCACCGCCTCGAACGACGACGACGGCATAGTCCCGGTCCTCACCCGGCTCTTCGGCCCGTTCTGACCCCGGCCCCGGCGGCCACGACCGGGGTCGCCGCGTGGCAGCACAGGCCGATCAGCGCCGCGGTCAGATGGCCGAGGTCGGTGTACGTGCTGTGGGCGGCCAGCAGCGGGCGGGCGAAGTAGGCCAGGACCACTGCCAGATACGCCCAGCGCCAGGGCCGCGGTACCCGGTAGGCGAGCACCCCGGCGACACCGGCGAGCCCGTAGCTCACCCCGATGTCCACCGCGTGCGCGAGCGAGTGCGGCAGCAGGTCCTCCCGGATCCCGAAGAAGACCGCCTTCTGGCTGACCAGCGTGGCGCCGATGTGGGCGGTGGCCGCGGTGAACAGCCAGCGCCAGGTGCCGAGCCAGCGCTCCGCCGGTGCGTGCACCAGCTCGAACAGCGCCGCGTAGAAGACGAAACCGGACGGCGTCTCGATCCAGAAGGCGCTGCCGACCAGTACGCGGATCGGGTGACGGTGCAGCTCCACCAGGTTGGTGCTGAAGTGGTGCAGCAGGTACGAGCCGGCGTCGGGCGGGGCGAGCGCCGTCACCGTGCTGGTGACGGCCAGTATCCCCAGCCAGATGTGGGTACCGGGCGACGACCGTACCCAGCGCACGGCGGAACGCCACGCGTCGCCGGGGGTGACGTGGCGGAGCCGGTGGGCGGCGACGCGGACCCTGGTGGCTACCGTCCGCGCCGCCTGCGGGGTCTGCTGGGCCATCGGCCTCAGTCTTCACCGCCGCGCTGTGCGCTGCCCGCCGACCTTCCGGGCTGCTGGGGGCGGCCGCCCCGCGCGTCACCGCCCGGCCGTCACTCCTCCCCGGCGAGCTTGAGGCTGCGCAGCCGCCGCCCGGCGAACCAGGTCGCTCCGGCCGTGACCACCGCCAGCAGCACGATGCCGGTGGCCAGGCTGACGTCGGAGCTGACCACGTCGCCATGGGCCAGCTTCTGCGCCACGGCCAGCGCCCACTGCTGGACGCTCAGGGTGCGCGCCCCCGGCACGACGTTGCCGACCACGCCCTCCCAGACCAGCGCGTAGACCAGGCCGACCACCACCGCGTGCCGGGTGAGCACCCCCAGCAGCAGGAAGATCGCGGCATAGGCGACGGACGCGGCGGCGGCGCCGACGGTGTAGGCGACGGCGATGTTCAGCCCGTTGCCGTTGAGTATGTAGCCGGCCAGCAGCGTCGGGATCGCCGAGAAGGCCATGGTCACGCCGATCGCGACCAGCAGCTTGGTGAAGATGATCGTGCCGCGTCTGATCGGCTTGGCCAGCAGGTAGACGATCGCGCCGTCGTCGATCTCGGGGCCGATCGCGCCGGTGCCGGCGATGACGCCGACCAGCGGCACCATCGCGCTGAGCGCGAAGCCCTGCAGGACGTCGTTGGCGGTGGAGTCGTCGGCGTGGGCCAGCCCGCGGACCGCGCTGACGATGATCAGCAGGAGCAGCGGGAGGAGGAAGAGCAGCAGGGCGCGGCGCCGGCCGAGCAGCGCCCGGTAGGTGAGCCGGGCCACGGTGGGGTGGTACAGCCGGGGTCCTGCGGCCGGCTGCAGGGCGCCGCGGCCGGCCGGGGCGGTGGTGACGGACATGTCGCTCGGCTCCTTACGCCGTGACCAGGTAGGAGAAGACGCTCTCCAGGGACTCGTCGGACGGCGAGACCGTGAAGAGCCGGATGCCGTGGTCGCGGGCGATCCGGGGCAGGAATTCGGTGAAGCCGGCGAAGTCGACCGCCTGGATGCGCAGGGCGTCCTCCCGCAGGTCCAGTTCGATCGCGGCCGTCGATGTGTGCGCGATCAGCACCGACGCCAGCTGCCGGTCGTCGCTGGACCGTACGAGGTAGCGGTGCGGGCGGTCGGTCATCAGCCGGCGGATCTTGCGGAAGTCGCCGGACGCCGCGTGCCGGCCGGCCACCACCACCTCGATGTGGTGGGCGAGCTGCTCGACCTCCTCCAGGATGTGCGAGGAGAACAGCACGGTGCGGCCCTCCGCGCCCATCCGCCGCAGCAGGTCCATCAGGTGCAGCCGCTGCCGGGGGTCCATGCCGTTGAAGGGCTCGTCGAGCAGCAGCACCGACGGCTCGTGGACGAGGGCGGACGCCATCTTCGCGCGCTGGCGCATGCCCTTGCTGTACGTCTCGATCCGCCGGTCCTGCGCGTACTCCATCTCGACGGTGGCCAGTGCTCGCTGGGCCGCCGCGGCCGGGTCGGGCAGGCCGTGCAGCTCGGCGTTGGCGACGACGAACTCCCGTGCGGTCAGGAAGTCGTACATCGACTCGCGCTCGGGCACGATGCCGATCTCGCGGTAGGCCTGCTCATTGCGCCAGATGACCGCGCCGTCCAGGGTGACGCTGCCGTTGGACGGTGCGAGGAAGCCGGCCATCATGTTGATGAGGGTGGACTTGCCGGCGCCGTTGGGGCCGAGCAGGCCGGTCACGCCGGGGCCGATCGTCATGGTGACGTCGTTGACGGCCACCACGTTGCCGAACCAGCGTGAGACGTTGTCGATGCTGATCGTGGTCACGACAGGCCCACCTTCCGGTAGCGGTTCATCAGCAGGCCGAAGGTGCCGGCGATGACGGCGAGCAGCACCAGCAGGTAGAGCAGCCCGACGCCGGCGTTCGCCGGTCCCGCGGCGTGCGGGAAGGCGGACGTCGCGCCGAGGAACCAGGTCTGGAAGCCGTCGACCAGGGTGATCGGCGAGAACAGCCCGAGCCAGCCGATGGCGTCGTAGTTCTCCTGGTTCGAGGCGACGCCCTGCACGGCCGAGACGGCCGCGTAGCTGACCACGAACACCGCGATGATCGCGGCGACGCCGAATCCGCGGCGCGGGGTGACCGCGGCGATGACCAGGCCGATCCCGGCGAACAGCAGGGAGAGCAGGAGTACGGACACCAGGCCCTTCGCAAACCCGGCGGTCTGGTGCGCGAAGCTCAGCTTCGCCAGCAGCGCGCCGACGTAGAGGATGACGAGCGGTATGGCGGTCAGCAGGAAGAGCGCCACGGTCAGGGCCGCGTACTTCGCCGCCACGTAGTCGACCCGCTCGATGGGGCGGGAAAAATACAGCGGGGTGGTCTTGAAGCGCAGGTCGCGGCTGACGGACTGCGGGGCCTGGGCGGCCACGAAGAGGGTGATGACCGCCTGCAGGATGACCGCGTAGCGGGTGTACGCCACGGGCAGGTCGGTGCGGTCGGCGAAGATCGCCACGGCGACCATGATCAGCGCGGGTGCGCACATCGCCCCGAAGAGGATCATCGGCAGCACCTTGGACTTGGCGCTGCGGCCGAGTCCGTAGGCACCGCGCAGGCTCTGTGAGAACAGCGCCAGCCGGGCGTAGCCCCGGCCGAGACGGGGACCGTTGTAGTTGCGGTAGCCGATGTTGTGGATGACATCGGGGGGTGTGCCGGCGCCGGCACCCGCGGCGGGGCCGCCGGGTACGGCGACCTCAGGCTGCGTCACGGCCGTCTCCTTCCTTGCTCGGGGCGTCTTCCCTGGTCGCGGTGGTGTCGTCGTCGATGAACAGCTCGGCTATCCGGTGCCTGCGCTGCTCCATCCGCACCAGGCCCACCCCGAGTCCTGCGACCGCGTCGCGGACCGTGTCGTAGGTCGCCTCGTCGGCGATGTCGACCAGCAGCAGGTGCCCGCTGGCCTGCGCGGTGAGTCCCGCGCCGGTCAGCAGGGTGAGCAGTTCGCCCTCCCGGTCGGTGACCTCGACCGCGAGGGAGGCGGTGGCCTGGGTGAACTCGCTGGTGGAGGAGGCCCGCAGCAGCTTGCCGCCGTCGATGACGACGATGTGGTCGCTGGTGCGCTCCAGTTCGCCGAGCAGGTGGGAGGTGACGAGCACCGAGATGCCGAAGTCGGTGTGCACCCGGCGGATCAGGCCCAGCATCTCGTCCCGGCCGGTGGGGTCGAGCCCGTTGGTCGGCTCGTCGAGCAGCACCAGCTTCGGGTCGTGGACCAGCGCCTGGGCGAGCTTGACCCGCTGCTTCATACCCGTCGAGTAGCCGCCCATCGGGCGGTACCGCTCTTCGTAGAGGCCGACGTGCCGCAGGGTGTCCGCGGTGCGCTCGCGCGCGGCGGTGGGCGGCAGCCCGGACATCCTGGCCATGTGCACGACGAACTCGGTAGCCGAGACGTCGGGCGGCAGGCAGTCGTGCTCGGGCATGTAGCCGACGAGGCTGCGGATCTGCGGACCGTCGGTGGCCACGTCGAGTCCGAGCACGGCGGCGCGACCCTCGGTGGCCGGGGACAGCCCCAGCAGGATCTTGATCAGGGTCGACTTCCCGGCCCCGTTGGCGCCCACCAGCCCGGTCACACCGGGGGTGACGTCCACGGACAGCCGGTCAAGAGCGGTCACCCTCGGGTACCGCTTGCTCAGGCTTTCGGTAGCGATCACAGTCACACGCCGACCGTAGTGGTCCGCGCCACAGCCTGGCGTCAGTCCGGGGTGCCGGATCTGTGTAGTCCTGGGGGCTGACCACCCGTAGGGGTCGGTACGACCACGGGCTGCGGTCGGGTGGGGGCGGAGAGTTTTCCACAGGCTGTGAACGGGTCTTGACCATGCCAGTGGGCGATGTCACAGTGATTGATGTCAGCTTCGGCCGGGGTGCCGGCGCACGGGGAGGGGCGGTGAGCAGGATGGACGGGTCGACAGCCGCGGACGAGCGGTTCGTGACCGGTGCGGACGGGGTCCGGCTGTGCGTGGCGGAAAGCGGTGACGCGGCGCTGCCGACGGTGGTGCTGCTGCACGGCTATCCGGACAGCAAAGAGGTGTGGTCCGAGGTCGCCGCGCTGCTCGCCGACCGCTTCCATGTCGTCCTCTACGACGTGCGCGGGCACGGGCGCTCCGGCGTGCCCGACCCGCTCAGGGGCGGCTTCACGCTGGAGAAGCTGACCGAGGACTTCCTCGCGGTCGCGGACGCCGTCAGCCCCGACCGCCCGGTCCACCTGGTCGGCCACGACTGGGGTTCCGTGCAGGGCTGGGAGTTCGCCACCGTGCCCGGCACGACCGGCCGGCTGGCGTCGTTCACTTCTGTTTCCGGGCCGTGCCTCGACCACTTCGGCCACTGGATCAGACGGCGGGTCCGCCGCCCCACCCCCCGCAGGGCGGCCCAGGTGCTCGGGCAGGGCGTCAAGTCCTGGTATGTCTACGCGCTGCACACCCCCGTGCTGCCCGAGGCGGCCTGGCGCGGTGTGCTCGGCAAACAGTGGCCCAAGCTGCTGGCCAGGGTCGAGAAGCTGCCCGCCGACGGCTATCCGACAGCGTCGCTGCCCGAGGACGCCGCACACGGCGCCTGGCTCTACCGGGACAACGTGCGGCAGCGGCTCGGCCGGCCGCGGTCCGATCCGTACGCGCATGTGCCGGTGCAGCTGATCACCCCGACCGGGGACGCCTTCCTGTCGGAGCGGCTCTACGACGACCTGGACCACTGGGTGCCGCGGCTGACCCGGCACACGCTGCCCGCCAAGCACTGGGTGCCGCGCTCCCGGCCGCAGCAGCTGGCCCGCTGGATCACCGACTTCGTCACCGGGGTGGAGGACACCGACGGGACGGGCACCGCCGTGCCCGTGGCGGCGGGGGCCGGTTCCGCCGGGGCGGCCACGCTGCTGGCCGGGGCGCCGGGGAAGGCGCCGCGGGGCGCGCTCGGCAGGCTGCTGCCCGCAGCCAGGGAGCGGTTCGGCGGCCAGCTGGTGCTGGTCACCGGTGCGGCCAGCGGCATCGGGAAGGCCACCGCGCTCGCCTTCGCGGAGGCGGGGGCCCGGGTGGTGGCCGTGGACCGCGATGCCGCCGGCGCCGAGGAGACCGCCAAGCTGGCCCGGCAGACCGGCGCCCCCGAGGCGTGGCCCGAGACCGCGGACGTGTCGGACGGCCCGGCGATGGAAGCGCTCGCCGCCGGGACCCTGGACCGCTACGGCGTACCCGACGTGGTCGTCAACAACGCGGGTATCGGCCTGGCGGGTTCCTTCCTCGACACCACACCCGAGGACTGGAAGCAGGTGCTCGACGTCAACCTGTGGGGGGTCATCCACGGCTGCCGCCTCTACGGGCGCCAGCTCGTCGATCGCGGGGAGGGCGGCCACATCGTCAACACCGCGTCGGCCGCGGCCTTCCTGCCCTCGCGCGCACTGCCCGCGTACAGCACGTCGAAGGCGGCGGTGCTGATGCTCAGCGAGTGCCTGCGGGCCGAGTTGGCACCGCACGGCATCGGGGTGAGCGCAATATGCCCGGGCCTGGTGAACACCGCGATCACCGGCAGCGCCCGGCATGCCGGGGTCAGCGACCAGGAGCAGGAGCGCCGCCGCGCCAAGAGCGCCCGGCTCTACCGGCTGCGCAACTACCCGCCGGAGAAGGTGGCAAGAGCCGTCGTCAGGGCGGTGCTGCGGGACACCGCGGTGGTCCCGGTCACCTCCGAGGCCCGCGGTGCACGGCTGCTGTCCCGGCTCTCGCCCGGTGCGCTCCGGGCGATCGCCCGGGTCGACCCCCCGCTGTAGCAGGCGCCGGCGGCCCTGCCTCTGCCCCTGCCCCTGCCCCTGCCCCTGCCCCTGCCGCACCCGACCCGATCATCCGACGTGACCCGCCCGCCCGACCGACCGCCCGCCCAGCCACCGGTAAGGAGCAGTGCCGTGAGCCATCCGATCAAGCCGCGCCGGGTCACGTTCGACTGGAAGCAGACCCCTCTGCACTGGATTCCGGACGAGCCGACCGCGACGCATGTCATCAACGTGCTGCACCTGCTGCTGCCGGCCGGTGAGCGGTGGTTCGTCAAGGTGTTCAAGGAGGCACTGCCGCTGGTCACCGACGAGCAGCTGCTCAAGGACGTCAAGGGGTTCATGGGCCAGGAGGCCACCCACAGCGTGCAGCACGCGTATGTGCTGGAGCACCTGGCCGAGCAGCAGCTCGACACCACCGCGTACACGCGGCACGTGGAGTGGATGTTCGACGTGCTGCTCGGGGAGAAGCCGCCGTGGGGCATGCCCATACCGCGGCGGGAGTGGCTGCGCTTCCGGCTGTCCCTGATAGCCGCGATCGAGCACTTCACCGCGGTGCTCGGCGACTGGATCCTGGACGCGGAGGCGCTGGACGGCGCGGGCACCGACGAGGTGATGCTCGACCTGCTGCGCTGGCACGGCGCCGAAGAGGTCGAACACCGGGCGGTCGCATTCGACATGTACCAGCACACCGGCGGCGGCAGCGCGCTGCGCTATCTGCGCCGGGTGGAGGGGATGGCCCTGGCCTGGCCGACGCTGTTCTACCTGTGGACGGTCGGAGCCCGGTATCTGCTGCGGCACGACCCGCAGCTGGCGCACGGCAGATACCGCTTCAAAGACCACCGGGCCGCCGCCCGCCGCGGGCTGCTGCCGTCCTGGATGTCGCTGCACACCGCCATGCCCCGCTATCTGCGCCGGTCGTACCATCCGACACAGGAGGGTTCGCTGAGCAAGGCGGTCGAGTACCTGGCCGTCTCCCCCGCGGCCCGGGCCGCCACCGGGTCGGCCGGGCGGGCGGCGGCCTCCTGACGACCGAGGGACGACGACGAGCACGTGGGCGGAGACGAGTGAGGGCCACCGGGTGAGCACCGCCACCGACACCGGGCAGGGCGGGTACCGGATCGAGGACCTGTCCCGGCTCAGCGGGACCACGGTCCGTACGATCCGCGCGTACACCGACCGCGGGCTGCTGCCCAAGCCGGAGCGGCTCGGGCGGGCCAACGTCTACGACGACGGCCACCTGGAGCGACTGCGGCAGATCGCGGACCTGCTGGAGCGCGGCTACACCCTGGCCAGCATCAAGGAGCTGCTGGCCGCGTGGGACGCGGGCACCGGGCTCGGCGGGGTGCTGGGCCTGGTGGACGAGGTGGACCGGCCCTGGTCCGACGAGCAGCCGGCCAGGATCGGCCTGCAGGAGCTGATGGCGGCGTTCGGCGGGGTCGCCGACCTGTCGGCGGTGGAGGACGCGCTGCAGCTCGGGGTGCTGAAGGCGGTGCCGGGCAGGGACGACGAGTTCGAGGTCCCGAGCCCCCAGGAGCTGTCCGTCGCGGTGGAGCTGCACGCCGCGGGGGTGCCGCTGAGTGCGATCACCGGTCATCTGCGGGAGCTGCGGGGCCAGGTGGAGTACATCTCGGAGCGCTTCCTGGAATTCACCACCGAGTACGTCTTCCAGCGCTTCCTCGAGCACCCGCCGACCGACGCGGAGGCGGCGGAGGCGGCCGGCCTGGTGCGCCGCCTGCGGCCGCTGGCCCAGCAGACCGTGGACGCCGAGCTGGCCCGGGCGATGCGCCTGCGGGCGACGGAACACGTCCGCCGCCACCTCGGCGACACCCTCCCCCCGCCCCCCGCCGAACCCCCGCCGCCCCCGGAGGTATCCGCCCCGCAGCACATCCCCGTACCCCTGCCCGCCGCCACGGTCGCCGCGGTCCGCGCCCTGGTCGGCCCCTCCGCCGCCCCGGCCTTCATCGCCGCGGCCACCGATCGCGAGGTGGCCGCCCGCCACATGGACACCCTCGCCGCCAACCCCGAGCACCCCCCTACGGACGCCTGACCCGCCGCCGCCGGACAACGCGGCTTCGGACCGTGTACCGTCCTCCGTGCATGTGACCAGGAAGAGGGCCCGGGGGGGTAGTCAGTGGCTGGACTGATAGTGGTGTTTGCGGAAGCTCCACCGTTCGGTAGGGCGGGGAAGCTTGGTGTCGTCATAGACGGGCACAAGGTCGGTCCGGTCCGGCAAGGGGAGACGGCGGAGTTCGCGGTCGAGTCGGGACCGCACACGGTGCGGGTCGCCGGCGGCGGGAGCAGGTCGAACACGGTCGATGTCACCGTCACCGACGGTGGGACGTGCAAGATCGCCAGCTCTGGCACAGGCCTCGGCGCGGTCGCAACGATGGTGCCCCTGCTGGGGCTGGTCCTCGGGGCGTTCCCCGGACTGGTCTTCCGCCTGCGGATCCACGATCCGCGTCCGGCACCGGCCCCCGTGCATCGTGTGAGCGACGGCGACGCGGGCGGCTCGACCGGTCTGTGGTGGGAATCCGACCCCGTTCTGGCCAAGCGCTACCGCAAAGACGCCGGCTGACCGGACGACCGCCCCTTGACACGGCGTTCGGCCTCTTGCGCCGGCAGGGGGCGGCATAGGGTCGGAGCATACGACTGAGCACTGTGATCCTGCCGATCTACCGCTGGCACGAGCAGGGGCGGGAGGTGTGGCGGCGGGCTGAGGAGCTGGGGGTTCACGCCGCCTACACCTATGACCATCTGTCGTGGCGGACTTTCAGGGACGGGCCGTGGTTCGGGGCGGTGCCGACGCTGACGGCCGCGGCGGCCGTCACCGAGCGGGTCCGGCTCGGCACCCTCGTGACGTCGGTCAAGCCACGTTCATGCATCACGGGCTGACCAGCGGATTCCCTTGCGTGGACCGCGCCCGTACGTGCAGCTCTCAGATCCCCTCGACCGCGATACGGCGATGACAGAGCCGACGCAGGTCGTCCACGTCGCTGGTCACGACCGTCACATCGCCGTGTTCTGCGTGTGCGGTAGCAGCCAGCATCGGGTCGATGGCGTACTTGTGCCCGTGAAGTCCCTCCGCGACCAGGAGCTTGCTCGCAGCGCGGGCGGTCTCTTCGGTGATCGGTCGCACCTTGGTGAGGGAGACAGCAAAGTCGAACGCCGCCTGGACAACCTTGGGATCACGCGCCTCGACCAGCGTTGCCGCACTGGTCACGATCAGCAGATCGAGGGTGCGAGCGACGTCCAGCCACACCGTCATGTCGCGGTGCCGCCTCGACAGCTTGGACAGGGCTTCGCTGTCCAGAACGAGAGTGCCGCTCACGCAGCGTCCGCCGGCGAGGCGTCGCCGCGGTGGGCCGCGTGGTGCGCCCGGATTCTCTCGGCGCGTGCCGCCACTTCGGCCTGGTCAAGGGGACCGTGTTCGGCCTCGTACTCCGCGATGTAGTCGTCAACGGCCTCACGCTGGAGCTGACGCTGCACGGCTTCCTCGATATATGAGGAGACACCCTGCTTGCCCGCACGCGAGCGAATCGCCTCCAGGGTCTCGGCGCGCAGCGAAACGCTGGTGACCCGGGTCTTGCCGGGGCGGGGAGTATCCATGAGACTAGTGTAGTACACGATGTGTGAAGCTACGAAAAGGATGCTTTCTGAACGAAAACTCCTTCGGGAACGGTCAGTATTCGGGAGGACCGTTCATGAGGCGTCCGTGAGCCACCTAGCCGGTGGAGGGTGGCGCGTGATGACGCGGATGTGGAGCCGGGGAGCACCAGTGGTGGCACTGGACGGCCCAAGCCTGGGCAGGATGCTCGATGACGTTGCTGTCGGAAAGATCCAATTACCGGACTTTCAACGTCAGTGGAAGTGGGATCGGCCGGACGGTCCTCGACCTGAGGAGCCGGGAAGCGGAGTGCGCGCAGGGCTTCTTCCCCCTGAACCTGATCTTCGATGCCGACGGCACCGGCAAGTGGCAGCGTACCTACGTCAGCGCAGCCGAGGACCGGTGGGACATCTGGTCGGCCTTCCAGGGGGGGCAGGAAGTGTTGCAGCGGGCGGAGAGCCTGGGCTTCCACGCCGCCTACACCTGTGACCACCTGTCGTGGCGGACGGTCAGGGAAGGGCCGTGGTTCGGGGCCGTTCCGACGCTGACGGCCGCAGCCGCCGTGACGGAGCGGATCCGGTGGGGAACCCTCGTGACGTCGGTCAAGCCGCGTTCATGCATCACGGGCTGACCTGCGATTCCGCGGCTCATAGGCTGATGAGCCCGATCCGCTTGCCGCACAGTCGGGCCATGTCGACGATGTCCGACGTCAGGAGGACCACGGGCCCGGTCTGCCGTAGCGCCACCTCCGCGACGGTCGCGTCGATGGCGTACTTGTGCCCGTGCAGGCCCGCCGCCTTGAGTAGCCGCGCCGCTTCCTTGGCGGCCTGCTCAGTGACCGGCTCCACCTTGACCCGGGACAGTGTCCACTGGAGCCGCGGCATGTTCACGCGGGAGTGGCTGACCTCCACGATGGTGTTCGCGCTGATGACGAGATCCGCGCCCATCTCGTGGAACACCTTCAGCAGGCCGAGGACTTTCCGGTCCTGGGCGACCCAGGCGGACAGTCCCTCGCTGTCCAGAACCACGGATTCGATGTGCTGACTCACGCGGCGCTCGCGCCGCCCGTGGTCTCCGTCGCCCCCGCGATGCGCGCGCGGGCCTCTGCCAGTTCCTCTTCACTGAAGGATCCGTGCTCGTCCTCGTAGCTCCGCAGGTCGGCCCCGAGTAGTTGGTGTCTGATCTGACGGGCGACTGCCTCGGCCACATAGCCGGAGACGTTGTCCGTGAGCTTCTTCAGCTCTGCCACCTGCTCGGTCGGCAGCGTGACCGTGATCCGGGTCGTGTCAGCCATACCGCGAGCATACCGCAGTATGCACGTAAACGCCCTTCTTCTCGGTCGTCTGGTGTGTGGTCTGTGAAGCTACCGGCATGCGCTCAGCGCGGCCGAACACGGAGCAGCTCACTGAGCCGGTCACCGATCACGGAGACTCCCGGGCGCGGCTCGCTCTCGTAGTACCAGGGTTTGCGTCGGCGCAGCAGGGCGTCGCCGTGCTCGCTCCAGGTGAATCCGGGCTGCCGCAGGAGTCTGCGGAACACCGTGTCGACGTTCTGCGGGTGTTCGGCGGCCAGACGGCTGATGGGCAGCGGCGTGATCGTCTCCTCGCGCAAGTACGTGCGGAGCAGGTCCTGGTGGTGCTTGCGGCCCGCGAGGTCGGGGTTGGCGAACAGGTCCAGCAGCGAGCCGTAGTCCGCATAGAAGTTGAGCCCGTCGACCTGGTCGTAGATGACGCCGACGGTATCCGAGTCCATCAGTTCAGGCGGCAACGTGAAGAGGGGCAGGTCCGGGTCGGGCCGCCGCTTGCCTCGGGTGGGGCCGGGCCGTTGCCCGGCGGCAACCTCCCGCTTGTGGCGGTAGTAGGCGTTGATGCGGTCCTCGGCTTCCTGGGGCGCGAGGATCAGTTCGTCGCTGCCGAAGAACTCGGCGAACGCGACCCGGTCCTCCCGCATCGAGCGCCATCCCTGCTCCACCTTCTCCTGGTTGCGGAAGACCAGGTCGGGCTGGCTGGTGGCCAGATCGAGGGCCGCAGCGGCGATCTCCGACGCTGCGGCCCGGGGGTAGAAGGACATCACGCCGGAGACGAGCCATGCGCCGGATACTGTCGCCAGGGGGATCAACCGGGCGCCGAGAAAGCCTCGCTTGGTGACGCTCCGGAAGGCCGATCGACCGGCGTTGGTGTACGTCCGGTACTCCAGGTCGTCCAGGAGGTTGAGCAGGTGCAGGCACTCGCCGTCCTTGCCCCGCACCTCGAAGAGCCCCTCCACCGGATCGCGCCACCCGAGGACCGCCTGCCGGTCCGCTTCGGACAGCGCAGTCCGGCCGGTAACGAAACGGTCGGCGACAGTTCCGCCGTCCGGCAGGCGGTACTCCAGCAGGAAGCGGTCGATGACGTTGATCGCGGTCGCCTCGTCCAAGGCGCCTTCAGGGCCGGCAGCCTCCGCCAAGAGCGGGGCGAGGAACCGCTCGAAGGCGCGGCCCTCCCCGAACGCGACGAGCTCTTCCTTCAGCTCAGCGCTGCGCCGCAGGGCATGGGCGAGATCTGGGAAGGTATTCATGTCGTGCTCCGATGTGCTTCGGCTCTCGTCCGGGTCCGCTTCCTCAGCATCCGGCCCAGCGTCGGTACGCCTCGACCCAGTGCGCCCCGTCCGGAGGCGGTTCCGGCAGGGGCAGTTCAGCCAGGCCGATGTCCTGCCGGAACTCCTCCCGGACGCAACGAGCAACCATGCGGAAGTCGTTAGTGAGGTCGATCTCGACCACTGTCACCTCGACGCCCAGGACGGTCGTGGCGAAAGGAACCGTCAGGTGCTCATCAATGGCCGCCAGGAATCCGTTGACCGCCTCGATCTCGTCGTACGTGTCGACGGTTGCTTCCCCGATCAGCGCGTCCAGTTCGGCGCCTCCCCTTGTGCTCACCTCAGCCACGATAGCGACCGGTGCGTGTTCGGTGGGCCGCGTTCCTGTGACAGTGGCTGAACGGTTCCGTGCGCCGACGACTTGCGGGCAGGCTGAAGCGCGGTGGCGTCCGACACAGGACCGCCGGCACGGCGCATCCGTGCTTCCGTCTCTGCCGCGCGTCCCTTGCTCGTAAGGTCGTCCCCATGCGACTGAGCACTGTGATCCTCCCCATCTACCACTGGGCCGACGAGGGGCGGGAGGTGCGGCAGCGAGCGGAAAGCCTCGGCTTCCACGCGGCCTATACGTACGACCACCTGTCGTGGCGCACCTTCAGGGACGGGCCGTGGTTCGGGGCCGTGCCGACGCTGACGGCCGCTGCGGCCGTCACCGAGCGGGTACGGCTCGGCACCCTCGTGACGTCAGTCAAGCCTCGTTCACGCATCACAGCCTGACCTGCGGTTCTGCGGCTCAGAGGCCGATGAGCCCGATCCGCTTGCCACACAGGCGGGCCATGTCGTCGATGTCGGACGTCAGAAGGACGACGGGGCCGGACTCCCGTAGGGCTGCTTCCGCTACGGGAGCGTCGCAAGTTACGAACAGCATCCAACGACCCCATCGAGCCGCCGCGAACCGTCAGCCGTGGATCCACTTCCTTAGAGCAAAATGGATTGTATCGCTTTCCAGTTCGTGCCCCCTGTCGAGGCTCTTCAGGAACGCACTGGAGCCGCCCAGTTTATCCGGGTAGTAGAGCTCTGGCGCTAGGCATCTCGGGCAGTCACCGAGAATACAAAAGGGTGACATTGGGATTACTTCACCCTGACGAGTAAGCATGTACAAGCTATTGTCGGCCAAGGGATTCATAGTTTCGAATTCCAGTGGCTCGAAATCTGGATGATCCCCCATGAGAGCAAGACCTGAAACTTCGTATTTTCCGGCGTCCGGCAGCCAGCTCAGCCTGTCCGCGTGGACCCATCGAATACCTGCGAGGAAGGTGCTCGCGGAAAGGCTGCGGAGCATCAGCTCCTGCAGCACATCCAAGCTGCGCTCGATTTCAGCCCGCGTTCGGGGGCCCGCTCCGTGGCGGATCTTGTTCCTCACGGATACAAGGGCGGAAAGGTCCGACATAAGTCCTTTCCCGCCCTTCTTCGAAGCTGTGGCCTCGGCGAGGCCCGCCGCAGTGTCGCTGCTTTCTCGGGCGTCTGCACCGACGGCTCTGATGACCCCCACCCAGTGCCCCAGGGATGCTCCGCCTTCGGACACAGACTCTGCCCACTTAGCGATCTCCGGAATATTCTGACGACCCCTGTGAGTGGCGAGGGCGAGGGAGACGATTCCGAGGGAGAGGATCAAGGACTCGATGCATTGCAGCGCGGCCTCGTGCTTCTCCGGCAAAGTCAGGCTGTGTTTGAATTTCCGGACGGCCCGGGCAGTAGCATAGGGATATGTCTCTTGGAAGATCCGATACGGCTCGCTCTGCTTTCGCAGGCTCTGTGCAGTGAGCGAACTCAGGTCGGCAGCCTGTTCCAGCCGGATCCGCCGTTCATTCTTCGAACTGGTCTCGAAAATGCTCAATTTGGACCGCCGGAGTGCGAGCTGGATGTTGCTGGCCTCCTCAACGCCTTCTCGCAGCCGGGAGATCGCCGTGCGGATGGACTCGAAGTCGCCGTCGCACGCGGGAACAAGAATCTCCGCCAAATCCCGTCGACGAATCCTTGGGATTACCCCGTATCGGCGAAACTGCTGCTCCGCCTGCGGGCTCGAAAGGTACTCAGCAAGATATTCCGGAGGAACGACTTCGCGTGTCACCCTGATAACGAGGAGTCCTTGCCCAGCTTGAACGCCTTCATATTCTTGGGGAAGGACTGTCCAATGGCGCGCCTCTGCGAGATCGCGCCCGACGACATCACCCCGCTGGAGTCGGTAGCGCGGTTCCTTTTCATTAGTTCGCACGGGCAGCGAGTCGGTTTCGGGCAGCTTGGCTGCCAGCAGAGACGGGTGGAGTACCCTCATCCCGATGCCGGCTCCATGCGACTCAGAGGGCGTTCTATCGATTTCGGCTGCCGGAATCAGTCCGGGGTAGATCTCAGCAAAGTCGCCGAGCCGCCAGCCCTCCCCCTGGGCTATCTTCTTCACTTCATGAAGCCCTCTGTAGCGGTTGATGCTGAGTTCGTATTCGTGGGCGGCGATGTCAGCCTTTGACACACGGAAGCTCTGTTCACTCGGCTTTCGCTTCCGCTCCGAGTCATTCCGCTGCGCCCAGCGCCGGAGCACATCCGGCAGATTGTTCTTGCTGTGCTCTGCCGCACTGAGCTCACCCTCGTGTGGCACGGGGCCCAGTCTTCCCGGCGCAAGCAGAGGAGCGCGCCGATCATCGAGACTCCAGCCGTCTGCGGTGACGTCGTAGAACCAAACACTGTCAGTGCCGCCGCTGTCGGTCCTGGTGAAGAAGAGAATGGCAGTCGCAATTCCGGCGTAGGGCTTGAAAGCACCTCCCGGCAGTTTCACCACTGCGTCAACCTTATGGCTCTCGACCAGGAGCCTCCGCAGGTCCTTATGGGCCTTGGTAGACCCGAAGAGAACGCCATCAGGAACGATGACGGCAGCCCGACCGCCAGGCTTGAGAAGTTGCAGGACCAAGGCCAGGAACAGAAGCTCTGTCTTTTTCGTGACGACGACAGCCTGCAGGTCAGCCGCAGTGGCATCGTAATTCAGACTTCCAGCGAAGGGAGGATTAGCTAGGACCAGCGAGTATTTCCCCCACTCGCCCGCCAGACCCTCAGAAAGCGAGTCGAGGTACCGGATATCCGGGTTCGCGATCGAGTGCAGCAGCATGTTCATGCTGGCGATCCGGAGCATGGTGCGATCCAGATCAAATCCGTGAAATATTCCTTCATCGACGGGAACAGCCTCGTCTTCCAGCTGTGAGTTGCCCTTCCTGCCTTTCAGGTACTCGGCACTGGCGACGAGGAACCCTGCTGTTCCGCATGCCGGATCGACGATCTCGTCTGCTGGGTCCGGAGCAATCATCTCAACCATTAGCTGCATGATGTGTGGGGGAGTTCGAAACTGGCCTAGGTGGCCGACGGCAGAAACCCTGCTAAGCATGTACTCGTACATTCGGCCAGCGGTACCGAAATCAGCGAGGGAGATCTCTTCGAGCGCGGAAACAACCCGCGCAAGAAGGCTAGGCGTAGAAATGGTGAAGCGGGCGCCTTGAAGGTGCCGGGAGTACGTCGACTCCCGAGGTCCTTGGTCCCTGAGCCAGGGGAATACATCATCTCGAATGGTGGCCAGCATCTGCTGGGGGACCTGATTGGTGAAGTGGGACCAGCGAAGCCCCGAGGTCTCCGGGGTATAGATCGGGTCCTCAACCGGCTTGCCCGTTCGGGCGGCCTTGTCTTCCTTGGCTGTCTGAACGTCGTCCAGCCAGCGGACGAACATCAGCAAGGTGACTTGCTCGATGACTTCCAGTGGGTTCGAGATCCCTCCGGACCAGAAGGCGTCCCAGAGTCGGTCGATCTTGGTCCTGAGCTCTGCTGTCGCCACGCATCTGAGGCTATCCGACTTCTCCGGCTGCTGGGCGGTCTCCAGTGGAAGGGCCTGATCAACAGTCAGAACGCGCTGGACACTCCCAAGCCGCGCCCGCCATCCCTCTACCCCGCCTCCTGACCCACCGCCGTCGCATCGAACTCGGCATCACGGCCTAACCTGCACGAACGGCAATCACTACCGGGGAACAACAGGCACATCTCAGGACCTCACAGCCACGCGGCCAGTACCTGCGCCAGAACTGGCGCCGGACGGTCCCGGCGAGGCTAGAGGGGCTTGCTGCTGGTTCCGTCGTGTTGGTTGACGGCCAAACGGTCTGTGTAACACCGCGCCTAGGGTTGGCGGAAGTGATGTCCACTTTGGGCATGGCAACCTTCTGGACACACCCAAACCTGGGGCTAACGGGAGTAGGCGGAGGGGGTGAGGCGGTTGCCTGTGACGATGCCGGCCAGTACCCACCGGCCAGTGTGGGCACCTTGGGGCCGGTGGGTGGTCAGCCAGGTGAGTTCGTCGATCCGGCGGGTCCCCGCAGTACCGCTCTTCGGTGTGAGGTCGAGGACGAGTAGCTGCCCGAACGGTGCATTGGTGTTGGTGTACTCGGCCTCCTGCGTGAGGTACTTCGCCTCGATGTGGGCGCGGGTGTTGTCGTCGCTGTCCTGCTTCATCTCGGTGAGGTAGCGCAGTGAGCCAAAGTGGACCAGGACGTCCGCGCGGCCCATTCCCATATCAGTCGGCTCGACGAAGACGATGTTGTGCAGCGGCCCGGCCTGCAGCCAGCCGTGGAAGTCGCGTTGCAGGTCGGCTTCGACAGCCCTCCGTTGGCCCTTCTCCGGTTTACGGCGGTAGTCGTACGGCGGATCGCCGTCCTTACCTGCGCCGAAGAGGCTGGTGCGGGTCAGGTCGGAGCGACTCTTGAGGAACAGCAGCGTCTGCTCGACCAGGGCGCTGAAGGTCTGGCGGACATCGCCGGTGAAGTCCGGGTGGCCGGAGAGTTCCCCGATGAAGCGGTCCAGAAGGGGCACGATCAGCGGGTCGGAGGCTTTCAGCCTGGCGACATCGCCGTTGTAAGCCAGGCCTTCGATGCTGGCGAGTGCGTCATCGTCGAGGCCATCGGCGATGCTGAGTGCGCGGCGGGTTCCGAGCTTGAGGACCAGGGTGGGTGCGATGCGGTGCAGTCGCTCGCAGGCAGCTGCTCGTCCGGGTTCTTCGTCGTCCTCGCCCGCGGGTTCGCTGGCGGCGTCGGTGCTCGTTTCCCGGGCGTTGATTCGTGCGATGACCACAGCGGCCGTTTCCGCGTCAAAGAGCGGGCCGGGGTAATCCTGCGGGTGTGCCGCGGCGTGCCGGAGGGCGTTGAGGAAGGACTGCTCGCGTAGGAAGCCGTCTTCGATGGCCGGCTCAATCAGTGTGGCCAGTCCGGTGACATCGCCGCTGTTCCCAACCGGCTGGATGGTCCGGGTGGCGCGGTAGGCAGCGAGCACCGCGTCCAGGGCCTGCCACTGGTCCATCCGCACGGGCGCCGTCAGCTCCTGTGAGGCAGCCCGGAGCTGGAGAAGGAGCCGGCTCCAGGCGATCTCCGCGGACCGGCGGGGCTGCAGCCACGCGGGCTGGTGTGTGCCGTACAGCCACGCCGCGCGGCGTTCCAGGGCCTGTTCGATCCGGTCGGCCGCCGCGGCTACCTGGGGGGTGTTGCCCGCGGTGAAGCCCAGCACCGCATCGCACACCGCCGCGTACACGGCTGCGTCATCGCGGGCTTCCTCGGCTGCCTGCGCCGCCGAGAAGAAACGCCTGGCCTCACCCAGCTGGCCGCTGACGTCGACGAGGTCGTGTGAGGACAGCGCGCTCCGCAGCCGGTCGCAGCCCAGCTCGAACAGCGCATCGACATCGGCGCTCTCATCGACGGACAGCTGCTCCAGCAGTGTCCGTACGGTTGCGCTGACGGTGGCTTCCTGCTGGGCCCAGCAGTCCAGGGCGACACCCAGGATCCTCGGCAGGCGCTCGGTGAAGTCCTCGGGGCCGTCAGCCGGCAACTGTTCGAGGGCCTCCCATACCCGCCAGGGGCGGACGGCGTTGGCGGCCGCCAGCCGCACGGCGCCTTCCAGGCGGGCCGCGGCCAGCATCGGCGCACGGGCGATGGCGTCGGCCAGGCCGTCCAGCAGCACCGTGTTCAGCGGCCCGGCCAGGGCCGTTGTGGCGGCACTGCTGCCCAGTAGCGTCTCCAGGGCCCCGGTCAGGGCCAGCAGGCTGCCCTGGCCGGCGAACCCTGCGGGAAACAGGCTGGCCGCCTGAGCCCACACCGGGTCGGTCTGGTCGAACGCGGCAGCGACCGCCTCGGCCAGCAAGGGCGCGTAAGGTCCGGCGGCGACCTCTGCGACCTCGGCCGTGACGACGTCCTGCGTCAGGCCGACCGTGTGGAAGGTGACCGGCCCTCCGGAGGCTGCCAGTGCACTCAGCCGGTCCGCCAACTGCGTCACGGTGGGTCTCCTGCCGGAAATCCGCGGTCCTTCACCACAACGGCTTGCCCTCCGGCGCCTCGATGACATTCTGCTCCGGCAGGACGTCGTGGGCCAGTTCGAAATCTCTTGTGGTGATCAGGACCTGCAGGTGATTGTGGGCGGCCAGCTCGGACAGCTCACCCAGCAGCCGGCGGATGTCCAGGTCCTGGACTTCTTCCGCCTTGGGACTGTCGATGAGCAGCAGGCCCGGGTGAGTGGACACGTTATGGGCGGCGCCCACGCGGAGCAGGGCGATCACGACCGCGATGCGCAGGCGCAGCCGTTCGCCGGGGCTCTGCTCGCCGAAGGGCTTGGGCCGGTCGCCGCCCTTCGTCACGTCCAGGTGGGCGGCGCGGTTGATCTTCACCGACTCCAGGGAGTCGATGCCGAAGCGCCGGCCGAGATCGGCGATCTCCCGGTTGACGTCGGCGAAGAGCGACTCGGAGGCCGCCTGGTGGTCCCCCTCCAGGATCCTCGTGCCGGCCTTGAGGACCTTCAGGGCCTCGGCCTCGATCGGGTCGTCCGGCAGGGGCGGAAGCTCTGGGAACACGCTCAGGGCGCCTTCCAGGCGCAGCACGTCTTCCTGCGCCCTGACCCTGGCCGGCACCTGGACCGCGAACTCCGCGCGGCGCAACTGCGCCTGGGCTAGGTCCAGTTCTGCCGTCAGGCGCGCCAGCCCGGCCTCGGCTGTTTCGAGGGCCTTCTTGGCGGCCTTCTCGTCCGCCGTGCTCTCCTCCAGCCGCTGGCGGGCCTCGTCGAGGACCTCCTGCGGAGTGTCGTCGTCGCCGTGTACCGGACGGGCGCACACCGCGCACGCGTGGGAATCGCGTTCCTGCCGGCGGCGGTCCCCGGCGATCGGCTGGTCGCACCGCGGGCAGGCCTTCGGGTCCAGCCCGTGGAAGAGAAGCCGGGCGGTGGCGCTCTCGGTGACGTCATTGACGAGCTTCGCGTCGTGCTGGCGCTGGACGCGGGCCCGCCGGTGCGCCTGCATCAGCTCCTCCCAGGCATCCTGGGCGTCTGCGATGCCGCGGGCCAGTTGGACGGCGCGGGCCGCCAGCTCGGTCAGAGTTTCCTGCTCGCCCGGCTCTGCCGATGTCAGCAGGGCGAGCTGCTCCTTCGCCTTCGCCAGGTCATCCTTGATCTTCTTCCGTTCGCCGGTGCGCTGGTCCCGGGCGGTCTTGTCAGCGGCGAGCCGGGCCTTGCGCTTGGCGGTCAGCACGTCCGAGGCGGTCTTGACCCGGGTCAGCGCGGCAGCGGCGGGCAGGTCCAAGAACACCTGCAGGAGCCGGCCCGGCAGGCCGCCGGTGACCACGTCACCCAGCAGCGCCTTGTCCCGGCCCGCCGGCAGGTAGACCGCCCCGAAGTAGACCGGCCAGCCGTGGGTCTGGGTCCCGGTCTGCTGGAAGCTGTTGACCAGCGGGTGCAGGTCCAGGCGGTCCATCATCAGCGCCTGCACCTGCTCGGAGTAGCTCTCCGACCCCGACGCGCGCAGCACCGGCACGATCTCGCGCACCCGGTCCGGCGTGCGTGCGGATTCCAGCGCCGCGATGTCCGGCCCGGACAGGACAACGGCGGAGGAGATCTCCTCGTCGGCCAGGTCCAGGCGGAACCCCATCGGCTTGCCGGCCACCACGACGTCGAGGTCGAGCTCCCGAAGCCAGTGGCGCACCCCGGTCGGCTCCCGCGGGGATCCCCGCAGGCACCACGTCACCAGCTCCAGGACGCTGGTCTTCCCCCGCAGGTTCGACGCCACCAGGCCGGTCAGCCCTTCGGAGAACCGCATCTCGGTGTCGAACGGCCCGGGGTGCACCGTCCCCGCCCGCTCCCCGGCGATCCGCAAACGGTGCAGCCGCAGCGTCCGGGACCTGGCCGGAGGACTGACCAGCGGCAGGCCGTACCCGGCGAACACCGACCGCACGTTCTCCACCGGCACGCCCGCCCGCGCCGCGATCCGCGACTCCAGCAGCACATCGTCGTCCTCAGCCATCTTCCCCCACCCGAATTCCCTTCGCCTGTGCCTGCGCCCGCAGCTTCTCCAGCCGCACCCGCGCACGCACTGCGACCGAACCGATCCGTTCGCCCCGGACCGCCTCGGCGTACTCCCGCTGCAGGTACTGCCGCTTCTTCAACTCACTGCCGCCCAGCCCGTCTGCCAGCGCCACCACCAACCGCGCACGCTCGACGTAGTAGCCGAAGGCCGGCGCCTCCCGGATCACCTCACGGGCCACCACCCGACCCGGTTGGAGGAGGAAGTAGTCGTGCTGGCGGACCCGATTGACGGTGCCGCGCCGGCGACGGGCCACCAGCCCGGCGCTGCGGAGCACCGCCAGGGCGTCATCCAAGGGCTCGTAGGCACCGAAGTGGTGGCGCAGCATCGGGTAGCGCCGCACCTCCGGCTCCTCGGAGTCCAAGATCGCGCCCGCCAGCTCCAGCAGGGGCACCTCGCCGCTCTTCTCGTACTCCGTGAGCAGCTCGTCGGCGAGGTAGTCCGGATTGCGCAGCCAGAAATCCAGCTTCTGCAGCCGAACCTGGGTCCGGACCACCCCCACAGCCTCAGCGAGCCCCGGATCGGCCAGCTCAGGATCGCTGACGCTCTCGCAAGCACCATCGATGAGCAGCAGCAGCCGCACTGCATCCTGCTCCCGACTGGTGACCGGTTCGTCAACCTCTGCGGTTGGAAGCTCTTGATCCACCTGGTCAGAGTAGCGGCGGATAATCCTCCTTGAACCCCAACTGCACTAATGAATACTCATTGGACCGTTCACTCCCAAAACACCCCTGGTCAGGTGATTGTTAGTACCTACCCGGCGATGTCGATCAGCATGAATCGAGGCCCGATAGGGTGGTCATTCGAGATCGCCATCGAACTCTCGGACAACTTCGTTGACCGCGTCGGCCACATCGCGCAGGAACCGGTTCTGGTCGGGCGAGGCGGTGACGGTCGGGATCGGGGCGGCGCGTTCGTAGACCTCGCTGGCGATGATCCGCGCACGCGCGAACGTAGAGCCGGGGCCCTTCTGCAGGTATGCCTCCTGCCAGCCGCTTCGTACTTCATCCCGGACCCGGCGCTTGGTCAGCTCAACAAGGCGGTTGGTGACTGCATTCGACAAAGTGTCCAGGGTCACCTGCTTCTCGTCCTCGCCCGGCTCGCCGTTCGACCAGCGCTCGGGGCGTTGCAGCATCAGGTAGACCTGCGTCTGCAGATGGTAGCGAAGCTCGGCGACCGGCTTGAGGTCGTCGTACTCGTCGTTCCACCCCTCGGCCAACCGTCGGGTGAGGGCCTTGACCCGGGTCCAGTGCTGCTTCGGAACCTCGGGGTTGTGGTCGAGGCCGAGGACTCCTCGCCAGCGGGCGTGGAAGGCTTTGGCGGCCTCCATGACAGCCAAGGACAGGTTCATGCGGTTGAAGACGGGGCGGCTCGCGCCCGTCTGCGCGATGTGCTCGGGGTGGGCGAGCAGCGTCAGCAAGTCGTCGAGCTGCTTGATCGATCGCCGGCCGGACGCCTTCCCCTCGCTGAGCTGGTCCTGGATTCCGCCGACAAAGAACCGGGCCTGCTCGATGCGCCGGTGCAGCACCCGTTCCGCAGCGGGGCCGAGCTCATCACCGATCGCCTTCAGTACGTTGTCCACGGATGCGAGGACGTGCTGCTCGCGGTCGCCGAACGTCGGCAGGTTGTCACCCTTGACCTGGTCGAAGTGGGTGAAGACGATGTGCAGCTTCGCGGCGTTGCCGGAGACTGCGATGCCCTTGAGCGCTGCGACCGGCGCCGCCTGCATTGGCTGGGCGGCGTTGTCCACCAGCACGACGGCGTCAGCATCCTGCAGTTGGGTGGTTACGTGAGTCGACAGCGCCGCGACGGACTTTGGCGTGTGTCCCAACCCCTCGCCGTCGACCAGCACCAGACGGACCGGCTCCGACGTCCAGGTCGGCTGGAAGGGGCCGCTGACGCGGATACCGTTGACCAGGGGTGTGAGTAGGCGCCCGAACAGCGGGGCGAAGTTGCTGGTGAATCGGGTCACCGTCTTGACGAACGCCGCACGGTCGTCGGACTCCCACGACCATGTGGTCGGCCAGCCCTGCCTGTTGCGCCGCAGTTCGCCGACATCCAGCGTCGAGAAACGCTTCTCGATCTCGTCGATCAGGGAGTCTACGATCTCGTGGAACTCGTCGGACTGCCGCAGGTCGCTGTCGAGGCTCTCCTCGATGAGCTCATCCACGACGCGCTCGTCGTCCTCGATCTCCTTGAACTCCTCAATGGTGGCGCTCGCGTGCCGGTTAACAACTGACTTCAGCGCCTGGACCGCCGAGACGACGACGGCGTTCGTGGCCGTCATGTCAACGGCGCCGTAATCGGCGGGGTCGATGTCCCCGAAGTCCTCCTCGTCCTCGTCGGCCAAATCGAGGTCGTCGTCCGAGGCCACCCCCCGGCCAAGGATGTAGCTGAAGCGGAAGCGCTGGTTGACGTGGTCGAGCAGCCGGCGACGGATCTCCTCATCGGACCGCTTGCGGAGGGCAGCAAGGGCTGCTTCGGAGACGTTCTCCGTCAGGTAATCGATGACCTCATCCCGGGGGACGAAGGTGACGACGGCGCGGTACGGGCCGTGCTCAGTCGCGATCAGTTCGGTGTCGGCGACGGTGGTCTTCGCTGTCGAAGTGGAGGGGAAGCGCTCGGTCGTCGGGTCGGTGCCGAGGATCTGGCGAACGACAGTGGTCTTCCCCGCGCCCGTGGTGCCGAGCAGGAGGACCTTGCGGTATCCGTCGTCGCCGCTCGGCAGCGGCAGCAGCTCTTGGCGCAGCTGGGCGAAGTCGACCTGGGAGGACTCGAGGCCCTCGTAGAAGATGTCGACGACGCGGTCGTCGAACCGGCCCTGCGCGTTCGGCCGTGCGGTCACTTCCCACAGCTCCGGATTGCTGAGGATGGTGTTCAGCTGTTCGACCAGCATCGTGGCTTCCGTCTCGTCGCTAGTGCCGAGACCTCGGCGCACGCGGCGGCCGGTTCTGCCGGTCGCGAGGTCGAGGCGAGCAGGATGCCGGAAGATGACCGACCACGACTCCCGCCCCTGGTTGCGACTCTTGCTGGCGGTGTAGTACTTCACAAGACCCCCACTGTTGTTCCTCCGGTGTACCGGCATGGTGCTCCTGATCTCCAAATTTCGTCAAGGCCCACTCGGTACAACGCCGGAACAACGAACCATGAGCCGGGAGACCAGCCAGTGGTAGGCCCGCGACCGAACAGGAGAGCGAAGAGGTGGAAGTGCAGCGTTCGTGGACACCGCCGGCAGCGTGGTCAAGCACAACCGTTGGTAAGAACGGCAGGTGCCATGTACGGCCGCGGCCGCAGCTTGATGTCCGTAGTGTCGGCTCTAGCTTGATCTTTAACCTGTGGGTCCGAACGAGGCGTCGTACTTGATCACTCGGACTGGGATCTGCCGTGTGTGGGGACGACCTTCGGCTGAGCATGTGATCCGACCAAGGAACACACAAGCTCAGCACGAAGGCCGTGGGGATGAGTCTGTCGCATGATGCTGCCGGGCAGGATCCGTTCGCGGAACTGTCACGCTTCCGGGGCGAGTTCTACTCCTGCCTGACCAGGCGTGCGGATGCACTGTTCGAGCTGGCGGACGCGGTGTTGTGTGCCGATGGCCCGGTCCGCTCGCTGGTCGAGCTGTCGCTGGTGGGTGAGCATCGCCGTGGGCACGGTGGTCTCTACGTCGCTCTGGCCGCGGGCAGGGTCGACATCGCCCGGCTGCGATGGGCACTGGCGGCGGTGCCTTTGCCGCGGGCGGCCGACGGCCGGCTGGTCCTGGCCGCTGACATCACCTGCTGGCTGCGGCCGGATGCCCATACCTCGCCGCAGCGGATCTTGTGCCACACCTACGGGCGGGGCAAGGATCAGCACATTCCCGTCCCCGGGTGGCCCTACTCGGTGATCTGCGCGCTGGAGACCGGCCGCAGTTCCTGGACCGCACCTTTGGACGCACTGCGGCTGGCACCGGGCGACGACGCCGCCACCGTCACCGCCGGGCAGATGCGTGGACTCGTCGAACGGCTGATGACGGCCGGGCAGTGGAAGGACAACGACCCGCACATCTGGATCGTGGTGGACGCCGGCTACGACGTGCCGCGCCTGGCGTTCCTGCTGCAGGACCTGCCGGTGCAGGTGCTGGGGCGGATGCGCTCGGACCGTGTCCTGCGCCGGACCGCCCCGCCCCGCCAGGCCGGCATCCGGGGCCGCCCGCCCCGCCACGGAGGCGAGTTCGTCTTCGGTGATTCCTCGACCTGGGGCGCCCCGGACGAGCAGACAGTGACCCAGACCCGCCTCTACGGCACCGCTGTGGCACGGGCGTGGGACCGGCTCCATCCCAGGCTGACTCACCGCTCGGCCTGGACGGACCGGCTGGGCGCCCTGCCGGTGATCGAGGGCACCGTGATCCTGTTGCGGGTCGACCATCTGCCCAGTGGCGCGATCCCGAAGCCGGTCTGGCTGTGGTGGTCGGGCACCGACGCCACCGCGGCCCAGGTCGACTCTCTCTGGCGGGCGTTCCTGCGGCGCTTCGACATCGAGCACACCTTTCGCCTGTTCAAGCAGACGCTGGGCTGGACCTGCCCGAAGGTTCGTACCCCCGAGGCGGCCGACCGCTGGACCTGGCTGATCATCATCGCTTTCACCCAGCTCCGGCTCGCCCGCCCACTGGCGGCCGACCTCCGCCGGCCGTGGGAGAAACCGAGCCCGCCCGACAGGCTCACTCCCGCCCGTGTCCGCCGAGCTTTTCGGCACCTCCGCCCGATGGTCACCTGTCCCGCCCAAGCACCGAAACCCTCCCTCCCCGGACCGGGACGGCCACCGGGCCGCAAGAACACCCGACCAACCCCACGCCACGACGTGCACACCACCGGCAAATCAAGCACGAGACCGAAGAAGTCAACGACCCCGCGACCACGCCGCACAGGTTAAAGATCAAGCTAGAGGTTGTCCCGTAACTGCTGGCCAGCGGTGAGATGATCTTGCCGTGGCTGGTGTGATCACGGCGTCGGAGCCCTCCTGGATTGGTCCGTTCACCGGGCTGAGCCCTCGGCAGTTCAACAAGCTGATCACCGCGCTGCGGCGTGAGGGAGCCGATCCGGTCCGCAAGGGCCGGCCGTGGTCGCTGCCGCTGGAGGACCGGGTGCTGCTGGTGGCCGCGTACTGGCGCACCAACCTCACCCTGCGTCAACTCGGCCCGTTGTTCGGCGTCTCGAAGTCGACGGCCGACCGGATCGTCGCCCACCTCGGGTCGGCGCTCGCCCTCCAGCCCCGGCGGCGGTTCCGCAGGGAGGCCGTGCTCATCGTGGACGGCACGCTGCTCCCGACCCGTGACCGGACCGTGGCCGCCTCCAGCAAGAACTACCGCTACTCCACCAACCACCAGGTCGTCATCGACGCCGACACCCGCCTCGTGGCCACCATCGGCAGGCCGCTGCCCGGCAACCGCAACGACTGCCGGGCCTGGCAGGACTCCGGCGCGAAGGCCGCCGTCGGCACCACCCCCACGGTGATTGCCGACGGCGGCTATCGGGGCACCGGGCTGACCATCCCGCACTACCGCCGGCACAAGAACGAAGAACTCCCGGCCTGGAAGAAGGAGCACAACGCCTCCCACCGCACGGTCCGGACCCGCGTCGAGCACACCTTCGCCCACATGAAGAGCTGGAAGATCCTCCGCGACTGCCGACTCAAAGGCGACGGCGTCCACCACGCCATGCTCGGCTTCGCCCGCCTGCACAACCTCGCCCTCACCGGATGACCAGGAAGCAATGCTGGTCAACCAGCACGCCATAGATCATTTACGGGACAACCTCAGTGGTGAGAAGTTGCCCGCCCCACAACCAGCGGCGTGTCCTGCCAGGGTAACCACCGCTGGAGCACGATGCGTTACCTCAAACGCATGGCGAATGGTCGGCGTAAGCCGCAGAATCGAAGCCCCGCAGCTCCCGTGCCGGCAGCCCCCACCACTAGAAGGGATTCCTGAGTCTTGACTGAAGTAGACGATCGAGCGTCTGGGGTCGATGCATCTCACCGGCTTCGCAGAATGAGAACATTTTTTCGCAAAGCACAGACGTCTCTCATCACGTCTCTCGGGATCTTCGTCTCAATCGCATTATCTTTTGCAATGTGGGCGTGGCTCAAGTCCAACGAGCCGACGTACGAAGAACATCACCCAGGGAAAGCCGACCTATATGCAACGGCAGCTACTACCACATCCATACTCATCGGCGTATCGGGAATCATCTTTTCCGTACTCTGGGCGGCAAGTCGCTCATTCGCTAAAGAGGCAGAAAGCACTCGACGGCAGGTGGAAAACGGCAGCCTAATTCCCGAGATCCACATCGCCCGGGGCGACGCCAACATCACAGTCCACGCCGCCGAATTGGGGCGATCTGGCACCGAAGCGCTCCTTGATCGCGACGCCCAGGAGTCCATGCTGACACAGATCTACTCACATGGCCTGGCGCAAGCTAAAGTCAGCTTCTTCGTGAGTATCATTTTTGGCATGTTTGGGTCTGCCGTTCTGCTGGCCGGAGTCGGCCTCGCAATCATGCACGCAGAGAATGACGGAAATCGCTACGCGGCGATCGTGACACAAACCTCAGGAGCCGTCATTGACCTCCTTGCGGGAGTCTTCTTCCTACAGTCGAATCGCACGAGGCGAGACATGGGGAGGCAAGGGGTAATGCTTCGCGAAGACAGTCAGTTTGATCGCAGACTAAGAGCTGCCGGCATCCTTTCCGACAACATCTCCGACGTCCCACTCCGTGATCAAGTGCGAGCTCAAATGGCGCTGCGTCTCGTTGACGGGCAGCAGGACATATCCGAGTCGGTTGCCGATTCAAGTGGGCGCGACAGGGACACGGGCGATGCGATGTCAGACGAAGAGGAGCCGTCAAGAGAGAACTGACCTCAGGGCCCTCAGGAAGCAAGGGCGTGAGCGTGCACAACGACCCCGGCGGCAGGTGCGCCCACGGCTTAGGGCCATGACTTACGGGTGATCACCGCTCCGTCGGCACTGCGCACCACCATGCCGCCCGCATGGACCTCAATCAGCGCGCCTTGCTCGTACGCGGACTGTCCGGGTGATTCACAAGGGACGTCACTGATCAACTCAGTTGCCCGGGGGCGTCGAGGGCGATGCGTTCCAAGGTGGCCCGGTCGTAGGCGAAGTCCGAGTCGGGGATGGGCCAGTGCACGACGATCTCGGTGATGCCGGCTTCGGCATGGCGGCCGGCGAAGTCGACGAAGGCGTCCACGGACTGGAAGGGGTCAGTGCGGTCGGGGGTGAAGCCGGTCAGCAGGATGCGGGGCACGCTGCCGGGGTCGCGGGAGGCGTCGGTGAGGGCGGCGGCAAGGCGCTCGATCTGACCGCGGATGGCGGCAAGCGACTCCTCGGCGGTACCGGTCTCGTACAGGGCGGGATCGCCGGTGGTCACCCAGGCTTGGCCGTACTTCGCGGCGAGGCGCATGCCACGCGGGCCGGTGGCGGCGACGGCGAAGGGCAGACGCGGGGTCTGTACGCTCCCAGGGATGTTGCGGGCCTCGACAGCGGAGTAGGAGCGGCCGTCGAAGCTGGTCGCAGGCTGGGACAGCAGCAAGTCGAGAGCCTCCACGAACTCGGCGAAGCGGTCAGCCCGCTCCCTCGGGGTCCAGGGCTGCTGGCCAAGTACGGTGGCGTCGAACCCGGTGCCGCCAGCCCCGACGCCGAGCGTCACTCGGCCGCCGCTAATGTCGTCGAGGGTCATCAGCTCCTTGGCCAGCGGAACGGGATGCCGAAAGTTAGGCGACGTAACGAGGGTTCCCAGCCGAATGCTCTCCGTCACCCCGGCCGCAGCGGTGAGCGTCGGGAGAGCTCCGAACCATGTCCGGTCCCGGAAGGGGACTCGCCACGACAGGTGGTCGTAGGTGTAGGCCGTGTGGAAGCCCAACTCCTCCGCTCCTTTCCACACCTTCCGCCCTTCTGCCCAACGGTAGATCGGCAGGATCGCGATGCTCAGGCGCAGACTCATGCTGGGGAGCTTACGGCTGTCAGAATCCGCAGTTGCACTTTGCCTTGCGGCGTGGGCCCCAAAGTGGAAGCAGGACTCACCCTCACCGTGTTGCCCCAGCACTCGTGCGTCGAGCAACGCCTCGTCGGCCTCGGGTCGAAAGGCCGGTGCAGGGCGGGTACTCAGCGCGGTGGACCAACTGACGGTGGCGTGGTTGCCCACGCTGAAAGCGACCGGCATTCTACCTACGGTAGCTGGAGACCCTCGGACGGGCGTCACTCGTTCAGCCGCTGCGCCGATGCCTCCATCCGACACCTCAACTATGGAAGAGGCGCCAGCGTGCCGAAGGACACCACCTTCCGACGAATGCTTCGGCAGCGGCACATAACTGTCTATGAGGCGTTCGTCGCGCAGTTTCAGCGGGCTGCCAGGGAACTGGCAGACCGGGAGGGGGACCCGCGGCTGGGCTTGCTTACCGTCTCCGCGCGGCAGTTTGATCGGTGGGTGGGCGGGGAGTTGAGGGGGCTGCCGCATCCGGGGGCTTGTCGGGTGCTGGAATACATGTTCGGGTGTTCCGCCGAGGAGTTGTTCGCTGAGCTGGTCAGCGAGGACGTGGCTGTCCGGCCTGCGCCTGTCGTGGTTCCCACGGCGACGATGGCGCCGGCTGTTCACTATGACGAGGACAGCGTCGTGGAGATCATCGCGCGCGCCCGGCAGCTCACTGCGAGCAACGCCGATGACCGCACGATCGCGTTCCTCGGCTCGTCGTTGGACGGCATCGTCGCCCGGTACGACCGCGAGGGGCCGAAGCCACTCCGGGGTCAGGCTCGGTCGCTACGGCAGTTGATCCATACGTTGCTGGACGGGCACCAGCCGCCGCGGGTGCGGCACGAGCTGTTCCGGCTGGCAGCCGGGGCGGGTGGGTTACTCGGGTACATGGCCGTCAACGTGGGTGACTTCGTGCTGGCGGAGGCGTACGCCACGGAGGCCCTGGACCTCAGTCGGGCGATCGAGGACGTCGAGACGGAGCTGTGGGCGCGGGGGACGTTGTCGTTCGGCTACTACTACGCCGGCCGCTACCGGGACGCCGACGCCTGTGCCGCGGCGGCGGTGGAAACGGCGCCAGGCAGCGCGCAGGCCATCCGGCTGCTGGCCAACGGGCGGGCTCGCGCGCTCGGGAAGATGGGTGACAGGAAGGGCGTCGAGCGGGTCGTCGGCCGGGCCCTGGAGTTGTCGGCCGCGCACGACGTCGCGGCCGGCCTCACGCCGTGCATCTCCTTCGAGCCCTACGGGTACGCGCGCACCCTCGCCAACGCCGTGACAGCGTACGTATCGGCGGGGCAGGTGGGCCAGGTGCTTGGGACGGCGGAGCGCATCGACGGCCTCGTCGAGGACTCCGATCCGTGGAGCCGCTCGCTCGTCCGACTCGATGTCGCCAGCGCACTGTTGCAGCAGGCCAGGCCGGATGTCGAGCGGGCCATGCAATTGGGCCGGGAGGCGTTGGCGTTCTGCGGCGATGTACCGATCAGGTCGGTGTGGCAGCGCTCACGTGACCTGTACGCCCAGGCCCGCGGATGGCAGGGCCTCGCGGCCGTAGGGGAGTATGGCGAGGAACTCCGCTTGTGGAGCTCGCAGCCTGCCGCCCTGGCGATGTCCCGCGCCGGGGCCCTGTGACGCCGAAGGAGAACGCCGGGTGCCCCTGCTCTCGCCCGACCCCGCCGCTTTTCCGGTGGAGCCTCCCGGTGACCTGACCGACCACAAGGGCATCGCAGCGCACGACCAGAGCGCCTTCGACGCACTCGACGAGATGGTTGACCACTGGTCGCGGCCCGGCTGGTCGGACGGAGCGCGTGCCTACTACTGGATGCTCGCCTTCCGCGATGTGCCGGAGCTCAAGGAGCTCGCGCAACAGTGTCAGGAAGCGCTGTCGCCGCTACGGCTCGACCCGGTGCCTACCGAGTGGCTGCACGTGACGCTGGTGAGAGTCGGGGCTCCTGGTTCCGTCGACACGGCACAGTTGCGCGGACTGGCGGATCGGGCTCGGGCCCTGCTACCGGAGACGTTCACCGTGCGCGCCACGCCGTTGGCGGGGTCTCGGGGAGCCGTTCGGCTGACGCTCACACCGTGGGAGCCGCTCATCAGCCTGCACGCGGCCCTTGTCGCGGCGAACGCCTCAGCCGGCTTGCCGGCCAAGAAGCCGACCACCGCCTTCCGGCCGCACCTCAGCCTCGCGTACAACAACCGTCCGCGTCCGGCGGGGCCCGTCATCGAGACGGTTGCCGGGTTGCGCTCGCTGCCGTCGGTGGAGCTGAGCGTCGCCGATGTCCAGCTCGTGGAGCTGCGCAGGTGCGGGGCCGAATACCGCTGGGACGTGTTGGAGAGCCTTCCCCTCACGCTGTCCGAGTTGGCCGACCACCGCCCACGGGCATGACGGCCACGACCGCCTTCCCCGGGCGGGCGGGCCAGACGAACCACCTCGCGGTCAGGGCTTCGACGAGGTAGAGCCCACGCCCGCCCTCCAGCAGCTCGTCGGCGGACGACGGGACTTCCGCGGACAGCGGATCGGCATGCGGCTCACCGTCGTACACCCAGAGGACCGCGGTGTCCTCGTAGACATCCAGGTCCATCCGTACGGGCCCGCTCGCCGTGTGACGGAGAGCGTTGGTGACCAGCTCGGAGGCGACGACCGCCGCGTCGTCGATCTGTTCCGTCGAGGCGCGGTTCTCAAGGGCGCGGTGGACGAGGTTGCGGGCGACACGCTGCGGCTCGGCGCAGCCCAGTAGGCCCAGGCGGTGGTGCTGCACGAGCCCTCCGCCCAGGTCGTCGGTCGCCACTCCTTCAACATCTGATCGGGGCACGGGCTCGCCTCGCTTCCGAAAGCCATCAAGGGGCGTTCAAGCGTGGAAGCCCAGCTGTGGCATGCCCACGTCGCGAGTACGCCGTCTCTCCGCCGTCTCGTGACGGTGGAAACGGCGGAGAGACGGCGGCTCAACGGCGTACTGCCGCGCGGCGCCCGCCACGACTGTGTTCAGGGACCGGCTTCGCGAGGACCGGCCGAGGGCTCGCCCACCGAGGCGACCCGGGAATGGCTCAGCCCAGAACGCAGGAGGACATGGTGGCGTTACGTGACCCACGGCCGGACCGGCACATCCCGGCCGTCGTGCCTGGGACCACCCCCGAGTTGGTGCTCTTCGACCTGGACGGGGTCCTGTTCGACACCCTGCCGGTGATGCGTACCGCGTGGGAGGAGGTCCGCGTCCGGCACGGGATCGACGTTCCGTTCAGCTCGTACGCGCAGCTCTTGGGACGCCCGTTCGCCGACATCATGGCGAGGCTCGGCGTTCCGCACGGCGAGGACGTGGCGGAGACGTACGAGCGCGCTTCGGTCCGGGAGTCCCATCGCGCCCGCCCCTTCTCCGGGGTCGAAGGCGCCGTGCGCGTCCTCAAGGCCGGCGGATACCGGACCGGTGTCGTGACCTCGAAGCCGCAGACACGCGTCCTTCCCCTCCTGGAGCGCCTCGGCTGCACGTTCGACGTCGTTCGCACCCCGGGGCGCGAACGCGGCAAGCCCGCTCCCGACACTCTGCTGGCCGCCTTGGTGGAGACCGGGACGGATCCCGCCGCAGCGTTGTACGTGGGCGACATGGCAGTGGACCAGGAGGCCGCGCGGAGGGCGGGGACCGGGTACGTGCACGCCGGCTGGGGCTACGGACGACCGGCCGAGCCGGAGCCTCGGGTCGCTCGCGATGCGGCGGACCTGGTGCGGCTGCTGCCCGCCCGCGTCGAAGGGGCGGTGGCGTGAGCACGGCAGCAAAGGTCGACGCGCTGATGGCGGCCTTGGAATCGGAGTACGGCGCGGTGGTGCGGACGCCCGGGGGCGTGAGCTGGCTGCACAGCCACCACGTGCCGGTGCGCCGACTGCTGACTCGCCTGGTCAGGCGTCTGACGGACGAGGTCCCGTTCCACAGCGGCGAGGATGAGCGGGACTTGATCGTCGCGCGTCACCAGCCCTCCCTGGGCTACGTGACCTACGACGTCTCCCGAGAGGGAATGGCGTACCTCCTCGGCACCGCCGCCATCGAAATGCCGGGCGACGAGCGTCACGTCGGCGAGGACGTGGCCGATCTTGCGCTGTCGCGTACGGTGCCCACGCCTGTCTGCGCGGTGTCCTGGTCTTCTCGCCATGTTCAGACGCTGCTGCCCGTCCTGGCCGAACTCGCCCGTCGCGGTGTCGCGAGCACGGTGCTGGACATCGCAACCGAATCCCGTCACGCCGTTCCGACCCCGCCGGACGACGCGATCTCCGTTCTACGGCTGCCGAAGGAACTCCTTGCCCATGGTGGAGGGCCGCCCGTACGTGCCCTCAGCGGCACCCGCGATGGCCGTACCTTGCACGTCGGCGAGTACGCCGTCCCCATCGGCAGGCTGGCCGCGCTCGTCCTCGGCGTGCTGCGGCACAGCGCTGACGTCACGCAACCGTCGTGGGCAGCGGCGGTCGGCATCGAGAGATGGCTCGACGACGTGCTCTCGCGTCTGGCCTCTTCAGTCTTCCTGTGCAGCAACGACACCAGCCCGCCCGGTGTCCTCGCGGTACGTGCGGCCGAGCGAGCCGGTGCCGACACGGTCTATGTCCAGCACGGCGCCTGGGTGGAGGGGCAGGTCGCCTGGCGGGCTCAGCACTGCCGGCACATCGCGGTCATGGGTGCGCGCGACGTGCTCACAGCGCGTACGTGGTCCAAGCGGGCCGACGCCCACGTCCACGTGGTGGGCCAACCGCGCTTCGACGTGCTCACCGAGGTCGACCGGGCAGCCCAGCGCCGCTACTTGGAGAAGATCCTCGCGGCTCAGGCGGGTGCGGTTCCTCCGAGGATCGCGGTGTGGGCGTGCCAGCCCTTCCGCGAGGAGAAGCTGCGAAGCCACTTCGAGGTAGTGGCGGAGGGGGTGAGAAGGGCAGGCAGTACGTGGGGCCTCGTCGTCGCTCCTCACCCTGCGCAGGGTGCTGACGCGTACAGCGCGCTGCTCGAGGATGTCGGCACCATCAGCGTGGCCCTGGCAGATCCCGCAGTCGGAGCCCGGGGGTGCCTGGCCGGGGCCGATGCGCTGATCTCCGCCTCCTCCACCTGCGGCATCGAGGCCATGTTGCTGGACGTACCCGTGCTGGAGCTCGTCCTGCCCGCAACGCGCACTCTCGGCCTTGCCGACCAGCGCGCCGCGCAACGCTGTGCCGCCAGCCCGGAGATCACGGCCGCCCTGGAGCGCATCGCGGAGGCACCGCACGCATGCCGTGTATCGGCAGCGGCCAAACGGGCGATTTGCCTCGACGTCGGCGCGAGCAGCGCAGCCGTCGCCGATGTCGTCGTCACGGCGCTCGCCAACGCCACCGCCCGAGGTTCGGCCCCGCCCTTGGGACTCGCAGCAGCCGACACGAAGCACGGAGGTGCAAACCGGTGATCACGTTGACCGCGGACAGCGTCGCCGAGGTGTTCGCCGGCGCGCTCGGCGTCGCCCGCAACGGAGAGCGCGTCAGCCCCCGGGGGATGGCGACCCGCGAGGTCCTGGACGTCGGAATCCGGCTGGCCAGGCCCCGCGCCCGCCTGCTGCTCGCCCATCCGACGCGCATCCCGAACCCGGCCTTCGCAGTCGCCGAGACGGTCTGGATCCTCTCCGGCTCGGACGCGCCCTGGATCTTCGACTTCAACGGGCAGCTCGCGCAGTACGCCGACGACGGAGTCCTGCGCGGCGCGTACGGACCGCGGCTGCGCCGCTGGGGCGGGACGGTCGACCAGCTGCGGCGCGTCGTCGAGATCCTCACGGCGGACCGGGACTCCCGACGTGCGCTGATCCAGCTCTACGACCCGGCGCGGGACGCCGCCGGCCACCGGGACGTGCCGTGCACCCTCGGGTTCCAGTTCCACCTGCGGAACGGCCGGCTGGACATGGCCACCTCAATGCGCGGTCAGGACGTATGGATCGGCATGCCGTACGACCTGTTCTTCTACACCACGCTGCACGAGCTGGTGGCCGGGTGGCTCGGGGCAGAGCTGGGCACGTACCGGCACCACGTCGGCTCGCTGCACATCTACGAGCGCGACATGGAGAGCGCGGCAGCGGTCACGTCCGTCACGGCCCTCCCGGAGATGCCCGAGCTGGTAACCGGCTGGGACGGTTTCGACGACCTCCTGTCCCACGTGCAGGCCGGGAAGGCGACCGGGCACGCCGGTTGGGACGCGATGGGCACGGCCATGCAGAGCTACCGGCTCTGGAAGCAGGGTGATCGGAACGAGGCCCGGCGTACGGCCGACGGCATCACGGGGCCGCTCAACGAGTCCTTGGCGGCCTGGTACGCGAAGCTCTCTCCCGCCCCGCACGAGGCCACGTCGGCCCCTTCGACGATGGGACCGAGGTGATGGCGGCCGTGCGTAGACCACCGTCCGTGGTGCTGGGGCTGTGCGCCTTCACCCACGACTCCGCTGCCGCGCTGCTGGTGGACGGCAAGCTCGTCGGCTTCGTCGAGGAGGAGCGTCTCTCCGGGGTCAAGCACACGAAGGCGTACCCCGAACTCGCCGTCGCGTGGCTGCTGCACGAGGCGGGGCTGAGGCCCGCCGACGTCGGTGCCGTGGCGTACAACTTCCAGGCTCTGCGGTACTTCGCGGCCCTCGCCGAAACGCCCCGCTGGGCACTGTCCCCCGCCACCCGAGCGCGGGCGCTCCCGCGAGCCGCCGGGTTCGCCAAGGTCGGCCTGCGTTCGGCGCGTCGGCTGCGGTCCCTCGGCCACCGGTTTCCGCAGACGGACGTGCATCCGGTGCTGCACCACCGGGCTCACCAGCTGACCGCGTTCACCGCGTCGGGCTGGGAGGACGCTGCGGTCCTCGTCGTGGACAGCCTCGGCGAGACCCAGACCACCACCATCGGCCTCGGCCGTCTGAGCCCGGACGGCAGGCCGCATGTCGCCACGCTCCAGTCGCTGCGTGATCCCGCGTCGCTCGGATACGCCTACGGGGCTGTCACCGAACACCTGGGCTGGCGACGCGGTGACGAGGAGGGGACGGTCATGGCGCTCGCCGCTCTCGGGGATCCGTCGCGCTTCCGGGACCTCTTCGCCGGGGCGATCCGGACCACCGACGCGGGCTTCGCGCTCGACCCGACGCTCTTCCCGCTGCGCGTGCTCAGCTCGGGGTACGCGCGGACGTCTCCGCGGTTCGCCGCCCTGAGCTGCCTGCCGCGTCTCGCGGACGAGCCTGTCGAGGCCGTTCACCAAGACCTCGCCGCGGCCCTTCAAGAGCGCACCGACGAGGTGATGCTGCACCTAGCCCACCGTGCCCGAGCGCTGACGGGTTCCCGGCGGCTGTGCCTCGGCGGCGGAGTGGCCACCAACTGCGTGAGCGTCGGTCGGATCATCGACGCGGGGCTCTTCGACGAGGTCTTCGTCCCACCGGCGCCGGGCGACGCAGGGACCGCTCTGGGCGCGGCGATCGCCGCTCACGTGGACGGCGGCACCGTCGGCCCGCTGTCCGGGATCGCCGACGAGTGCTACCTCGGCCCGCGCTTTTCGGGTGCGGACCTCGACCTCAGTCCATGGCCGCAGTTGCGCGAGCACAAGCTTCCCGGCGATCCCGCCCAGTTCCTGGCGGAGCAGCTTGCGGACGGCGCGATCGTCGGCCTCTTCCGTGGTCGGGTCGAGGCAGGCCCGCGCGCGTTGGGCAACCGTTCCATCCTCGCCTCGCCCTTGCTGCCGGGTGTGGTGGAGCGGTTGAACGCCACCGTGAAGTTCCGGGAGCCGTTCCGCCCGTTCGCCCCGATGGTCACCGCGGAACGGGCCGGCGAGTTCTTCACGCTCGGCCAGCAGGCGCCGTTCATGTCGATGGCGTCCGGAGTCACCGAGGCGGCCAGGCAGCGCGTACCCGCGATCGTGCACGCCAACGGCACCGCCCGGCTCCAGACGGTCTCCTCCGCGCAGAACCCGTTCATGCACGACGTCCTGGAGGCGTTCGCACGACGGACCGGCGTGCCGGTGCTCATCAACACGTCCCTCAACGTCAAGGGCCGTCCCATGTGCGGCACACCCGCGATGGCGCTGGACTGCCTGGCCAGTTCGGGCCTGGACGCTCTCCTGCTGGAAGGGCGGTGGGTCACCGCATGAGGATCGGTTACAGCTTCTGGGGTTTCCTCGGCCCTGGCGTCACCGACACCCCCGACGGAGGTCGCAGCCACCGCCGTCCCCTGGTCGACGGGCTGCTCGGCCGTGGCCACGAGATCGTCTTCCTCCAAGCCGACCGGGATCGTACGGAGGCCGGGGACGATCTCGGCGGTGCGTACGTCTTCGACGCCGGCTTCCCGGACGTGGAAGTGCTCTTCCTCGAATGGCGCTGGGCCATCGAGGGCCGGAACACCACCCCGTGCGGCAGTCCGGGCCACACCTGCGACCTCCACCGCCAGGCCGACCTGCTCATGCACTACGCCCAGCGAGCTGTCCCCGTGGTCATCTGGGACAAGGACCGCCAGTTGAGCGGCGACGACCCGTGGCGCCGCACTCCCGGTGTCACCGTTTGCGAGGCCGCACTCGGCCCGACCGCCGGGGCTCACCGGCTGCTTTTCCCGGTCGACGACGCGTTGCTCGACGCGGCCGCCCCGGCTGCCCTGGCCGCGCAGCCTCGTCCGGTCGGGCTCGGCTATGTGGGTAACCAGTACGACCGGGACGAGGCGTTCGACGCCTTCTTCGCGCCGGCGGCCCGGACGGTCCCCCATGTGGTCGGTGGGAAGTGGCCGCGCACGTCCGCCTGGCCGCACGTCACCTTCCTCGGCCGCGTCCCGTTCGCCGAGGTGCACCACATCTACGGCCGGTCGCTCGCGACGGTCCTGCTGCTGCCCGAGCGATACGCGGCGGCCGGACAGATGACCCAGCGGATCTTCGAGGCCGTCCTGGCCGGATGCCTGCCTCTGGCGCCTGCCGACATCCGCGGAGTCGAGACGTTCGTTCCGCGATCGCTGATCGTGCGGGATGGCGACGACGTCGCCCGTCACGTCGAAACACTCCGCGCCCTCGCTGGTAGCAGGGAGCACGTCGAACTGCTCGCCGCGTGCCTCGAACGGCTGGACGTCTTCCGGCTGAGCCGTCAGGTCGAGGCGCTCGACTCGATCTTCGCCCAGGTCACGACGCACCCGGAAGGGGCCACGTCGTGAGGCCCTTCAGGAGCTGGAGGCGGCTCGCGGCTCACGCCAGACCGACCTGCGGCGAGAACTCCCGTCCGTCCACCCCCTCTACAGTGGAGCACCATGCAGAAGGTCGCCATCGTCGGCTGCGGCGGCAGCGGCAAGTCCCATGTGGCCCGTCAGCTCGGAGCCGCGCTGGCCGCCCCAGTCACGCACCTGGACGCGGTCTACTTCGACGACGAGTGGAACGCGCTGCCGATGGAGAAGTTCGCCGCCGCCCAGCGCGCCCTCGTCTCCGAGCCGCGCTGGGTGATCGACGGCAACTACAACTCCACCCTGGCCATCCGGCTCGAAGCCTGCGACACCGTGGTGTTCATGGACGTGTCCACAGCCGCGGCACTCTGGGGGATCCTCTCGCGACAGCTCCGGCACGGCGTCGGCCACAAGGGCAACGGCGTCCACAACCGGATCACCTGGAGCGTCGTCAAGTACGTCGCGACGTACCGCCGCAAGATGCGGCCCCGGGTGCTGGCCAAGATCGAGGAGTACGCCGCCGGCCACGCCGATGTGGTGCTCCTGACCAGCCGCCGACGTACCCGACGCTGGCTGCGCGAGGTCACTGCAGACCGCTCGGGCTGAGGGGTCCACTCGCTGGCGGCCTTCCATCGGGGGGGCGGTGCCGGTGAAGCCCAATCCCTTCCTGGCTTCGTCGCTGGCACCGCTGTACGGGGACGCGAGCCGCCTGGCCTCACGTACGTCGGCGCTGGGACAGGCGAAGGTCTCCGGTCGCCCGGTGCCGGTCACCATCGCGCGTCTGGCCCTGGAACACGCGCACCCGGACCTTCCGCTCCGCACGGTGGCCGACATCGGCTGCGGCCGGGGGACGAGCAGCCGCGTGCTGGCCGAACAGCTCACGCCACGGCGGCTCACGGCGATCGACGCCTCCGGTGCCATGCTCTCCGCAGCGCGTGTGCGCGTTGGTGCGCCGCCTGGGACCGAGACCGGATACGTCCAAGCTGACTTCCACCGCCTTCCGCTGGCGACCGGCACGTACGACCTGGTCGTCGCGGCCTTCTGCCTGTACCACTCGCCCCGGCCCGGACAGGTGATTGCCGAGTTCGCCCGCGTGCTGCATCCCCAAGGCGTGGCAGTGCTGGTAACGAAGAGCGCTGACAGCTACAGCGAGCTCGACGCGCTGCTGGCCTCCTCCGGGCTCGATCCGGAAGCCCCGTACCGCGAAAGCCTGTACGCGGCGGCCCACAGCGGAAACGTCGCCGCGATCGTGGCCAGCGGCCTCGAGGTGCTGCACGTGGAACACGAGGATCACGGCTTCCGGTTCACCGACCTGGCACACGTGGCCGCCTACGTGGCGACCAACCCGAAGTACCACCTTGCGCCGGGCCTGCGCGGGGACCCCACGTCGATCGCTGAAGCCCTCCGAGCGCGTCTTCCCGAAGCACCGGTCACGGCGAGCTCCACCATCACCTACGTCGTCGCCCGTCCACCTGGAGTCCGCCGATGACCACCGCCCATTACGTCAAGCACTACCTCACGGCCGAGCGCTGCCAGACCGCGGTACGCAACTACATGTGGCTGCTGCAGCACGCCGCCCCGGTCCGCCTGCCGGCGCTCCAGGCGATCAGACCCACCAGCGTCACTTTCGAATTCGTCCAGGGCCGCCACGCCCAGCCGTCGGACCTGCCGCGCCTCGCCACCCACCTCGGGGACGTGCACGGTGCCTCCTGGGTGGCCGACCTGCACCGCGCTCAACTCGGCGCCGTGCACGTGCCGAACGAGGGGTTGGAGGTGCCGGACTACCCCTCGTCGCGGCGGAAGGCCCTTGCCGCGCGGCACGCCGCCGGGTTCCTTCCGACGACCGCCGATCTGGACGCCTCGCTGGCGCTCCTGGCGCAGACGGACAGCGGCCCGGCCGCCTTCTACAAGGACACCAACCCGCGGAACGTCCTCATCACCGCGGACGCCGTCGTCACGATCGACGTCGACGACCTCACCCTCGCCCCCTTCGGCTACGACCTGGCCAAGCTGATCGTGACGCTGACCATGACCTACGGGCCGCTTCCTGCCAACGCCGTCCGTGACGCGCTCGACCGGTACAACCAGGCCGCCGCCCACCACCACGAACCGCTGGGCCACACGGACATGGGGCAGCTCACCGCATTCATGAGCCTGCACGACATCCTCACCGCTCCCTACCTCGGCAGGAACGGGTACCGGTACCGCGCTCCGGGTCCGAGCGCCTACACCGGCCGCGGCGACGCCACCACGGACATCGCATGATCACCACGGAAATCGTCCTCGTCCGGCACGGCCAGGCCCGCTGCAACGCCGCGGGCATCGTGGGCGGCCCTCGTACGTGCACGGGCCTGACCGACCTGGGCCGCGTCCAAGTCCTCGCCACAGCAGAACACCTCGCGCCCGAGCACGCGACGAAGCCCTTCACCGCGCTCTACACCGGACCACGCCTGCGGCTCCGGGAGACCGCCGACATCCTGGGGCCCGCCCTCGGGCTGCGGGCCAAGGTCACCGCCGGTCTGGACGGCCCCGCACACGGCGACGCCGACGGCAGGCCCTGGTACGACGTGAAGACGTCGGCCGACGGCGGTCCGCACGCCCATCCCGACAGGCCGTGGGCCACGGGCTCGGACACGTGGAACGGCTACCTGGAGCGCGCCGGCGCCTTCCTTCGGGACCTCATCGAACAACATGAGGGGCAGCGGCTGCTCTTCGCCGCGCACGGCGAGACGATCCTGGCGTTGCACACCCTCCTGCTGGAGCTGCGGCCGGGTCTCCAGACCGGATTCACCGTCGACCACGGCTCGATCACCCGGTGGCAACACCACGTCAACCGCCTCGGCCAGCACCGCTGGCTCCTCGACCGCCACAACGACAGAGCTCATCTGGACCCCGTGCGGGAACAGCGGGGTCGGGGATGAGCGGGATCGAGGACCCTCGGCTTCGTCTCGTGGCGGAGACGGTCGGCGAGGTCCGGATAATCAGCGAGCCGGGCCTTCCCCGTCGACTGCTACTCGTCGCCGACTCGTCCGGCCGGCGCTACGTCGTCAAGCAGCACCGCAGCGCTGAGCGCTTCGCCCAGGAGGTCCGCGCCTACGCCACGTACCTCACGTCGTTACGTGATCTGACGGCGGAGCTTGTCGCTCACGATCCGTCCAACCGGACGCTGCTGCTCTCGTACGTCCCAGGCGACGACTGCGACAGCCCAGCTCTCACGTCCTCCGAGCGCTCCTTGAGCCACCACCGCGCTGGAGTCGCGCTGCGGAGGCTCCACGACGCCACACCCGAAGAGCAGGCCGAACTCTCCGGTTGCGGTCTGGCCGACCGAATGCACCAGTGGACCCGGCGTGCCGACGACGCCGGGATCGTCTCCCGCGACGAACGGCGTCTGCTGCACGCTTACGCGCTCCGGCTGTCCTCCACAACGTTAGAAGGCAGTGTCTGCCACCTCGACTATCAGCCCCGCAACTGGCGGCTCCACCGCGACGCGCTCTTCGTCGTCGACTTCGAGCACTGCCGTCCGGACGCCCGCGTCCGCGACGTCGGACGCCTCGAACACCGGCACTGGGTGGGTCAGCCGCACCTACGCGACGCCTTCTTCTCCGGCTACGGCCGGCTTCTTTCCGATGCCGAGCAGCAGCTCCTGCATCTCTTCGGCGCGATCGAGGCCGTCACCGCGCTGGTGCGCGGCCACGAGACCGGCGACGCCGAGCTGTCCGCCCACGGGCGCGCCCTTCTGGCCCGCCTTCCCTGACCACCCCGCTACCGGAGGACACCGTGTCCACCTCAGCTCTCCCCCCATCACGACCGCATATCCGCCGTGCCGTGATCACCGGATCGGCCGGCTTCATCGGCTCCCATCTCGCCCAGGCGCTGCTCCAGGACGGCACCACCGTCATCGGCCTCGACCGCCGCGACGCCGCCACCGACCGGTCGGCCGCCGCCAACCTCGCGCCGCTAATCGGGCAGCCCGGCTACGTGCCGGTGACGGCGGACCTGCTGACGTGCGCCGTCGAGCCGGTGCTGCTCGACGCCGAAGTGGTCTTCCACCTCGCCGGCGTGCCCGGTGTCCGGCCCTCGTGGGGGCCGCGGTTCAGCTCCTACGTGCAGTGCAACATCCTCGCCACCCAGCGCGTTATGGACGCCGCCGCGAGGCTCGGCGTCCCCCGCGTCGTGGTGGCCTCGTCCTCCAGCGTCTACGGGCCGACGGACGGCCGACCGAGCCGAGAGACCGACCACCCGCACCCCGCCTCGCCCTACGCGGTGACGAAGCTTGCCGAGGAACAGCTCTGCCTGGCACACGCCGCCCGGTCCGACTGCCGCACCAGCGTGGTCGCCCTCCGCTACTTCACCGTCTACGGCCCCCGGCAGCGCGCGGACATGTTCACCCACCGGGCACTGCTCGCCGCCATCGCGGGCACCTCGCTCCGCATCTACGGCGACGGACACCAACGGCGCGACTTCACGTACATCGACGACACCGTGACCGCCACCCTGGCCGCTGCCTCCGCCCCGGAGGACACCGGAGTGGTGAACGTCGGCGGCGGTGGCAGCGCCTCTCTCGCCGAGGTGATGCAGCTCGTGGAGCAGCTGACCGGCCGCCAGTTGGCCGTCGAGTACCTCACCAGCCGCAGCGGAGACGTGCCGGTGACCAAGGCGGACTGCTCGCGCGCCCGTACCCACCTCGGCTGGGAGCCCACCGTCGACCTCGCCGCCGGCATCCGCGCGCAGCTGCGGCACCTCACCGACCACGCGGCGCGGCAGGCTGCCTGAGCGAAGGGCTGAAGCACCCCCATGACCACAACCGACAGGGCCCGTCTGGACGGCTATTTCCGCCGCGTCGTCGAGCGCTTCCCGTCCCGTGTGCCCGCGGCCTCGCTGGTGATCACGCACCTGCTGCCTGAGCGTCCCGCATTCCTGGACGCTCTGACGCAGCTGGCCCGCGTGGCGGCCGTCCTGCCCAAGCCCAAGTCGCAGGTGCCGGAGGTCGTCGACGAAGTACGGCGGCAGTACCGGGTCGACCAGCTCGACCGGGACCAGTTCGCCGACCCGGGCCAAGCCCTCGACTATCTGGAGGGCACCGTCCCCGGCGAGGACCTGGTGCTCCTGGACATCGGCGGCTACTTCGCGCCCAGCCTCGACGTCCTCGCCGGGAAGTTCTCCGGCCGCATCCTCGGTGTCGTGGAGGACACCGAGAACGGACACCGGCGGTACCAGTCGCTGGCGACGCTGCCGTGCCCGGTCTACTCCGTGGCCCGGTCCCCGCTCAAGGAGTGCGAGGACCACCTCGTCGGCCACTCCGTCGTCTTCTCCACCGAGGCGCTGCTGCGCGCCCACGGCTCCGTCCTGACCAACCGGGACGCCTGCGTCATCGGCTACGGCAAGATCGGCCGATCCATCGCCCGTGCACTCCACCACCGCGACGTCCGAGTCACCGTCTACGACAACGACCCCGTGAAGCAGGTGCAGGCTCACGCCCACGGGTTCCGCGTCTCGGCCCGCTGCAGCGATGCCCTCCGAGGCGCCGACCTCGTGATGTGCGCGACCGGCAATCTCGCGTTACGCCGGGCCGTCTTCGGGGCGCTCCACAACGGTGCCTACGTCGCATCGGTGACCTCGTCCGACGACGAGCTGGAGCTTGCCTCCCTCGAAGGTGCGTACCGCCGAACGCCCCTGCCCCACGGCACCACCCGGTTCGCCACGGCGGACCACCACTTCGACGTGCTCAACGACGGCAACGCCGTGAACTTCCTCCACGGTGCCGAAGTCGGCAGCTACATCCACCTCGTCCAGGCGGAAATCCTGGCCGCGGTCTCCTTGATCGCCGCCGAGCAGCCTCCCGGGCTCCACGAAGTCTCCGCCGAAGCCCGCCACACCATCGCCAGCATCTGGCTCGACCGCTTCTCGAGGTGACCCATGTCCATCGCCCGCGGCCCTATTGAAGCCGCCGTCGCCACGTACCTCGCCCGCCACCCCGACGAGCACGCCCGCCTTCAGCCACTCCGGAACGCCCTGGCCGCTGAGGCTGATCCGACCAGCCACAGGACGCTCACCGGCCACGTCACCTGCGGAGCAGTGGTCCTTGACCGCGACGGGCGGGTACTTCACGTCCACCATCGAGTGCTGAACCGCTATCTGCTCCCCGGCGGCCACATCGAGGAGTCCGACACGAATCTGGTCGGCGCCGCTCTCCGCGAACTCCACGAAGAGGCCGGTCTGCCGGCAACGGCCGTCGAGCCGCTGCCGCACCTCGCCGGGGTCCCTCTCGACATCGACGTGCACCCGATCCCCGCAAACGCCGCCAAGGGCGAACCGGCCCACCAGCACTTCGACTTCCGGTTCGCGTTCGTCGCCTCGGCGAAGCACGAGGTCCGAGTCCAAGACGCGGAGGTCACCGGGTATCGCTGGATCAGCCGACAGCAGATGCCCCAGCTCGGTGTGGCAGCGAAGTTGAACGCCCTTATGCCATCCGCCCCGTCAGCCCAGCAGTAGGAGCCGCGCCCCATGGCCAAGGAACAACGAGCTCCTTCGCGACCGCGCCACATCGCCGTGATCCCCTGCCGCTGGGGCGCTTCCAGATTCCCCGGGAAGCCTCTCGCGCTCCTGGGCGAGAAGCCTCTGTTCTGGCACGTGTACCAACGCTGCCTCGAAGCCAGCACCCTCGCCGAGGTCGTCGTGGCAACGGACGACGATCGCATTCGCGCGGCCTGTGACGACCTCGGCATCCGCAGCGTGATGACCGGCGAACACCCAACTGGGACAGACCGGGTGGCAGAGTGCGCCCGGCACCTCGACGCGGACGCCTTCATCAACGTCCAGGGCGACGAGCCCTTCATCAGCCCCGCCGCCATCGACGCGGTGTCCTCGGCCCTGACCGAATCCCCCTCGGACGTGGTCGCCGTCAACGCCTGCACCGAGCTGCGTAATCCGGCAGCCGTCCTCGACCACAACGTCGTCAAGGCAGTCACCGCCGCATCTGGCAACGCCCTGATGCCCTCCCGCCAGCCGATCCCGTACCCGCGCGGCGCCTACCCGACGTACCTCCGCCAGCTCGGCCTTTACGGCTTCACGCCAGCCGCCCTGCGCGCCTTCCGGACGCTCAAACAGGGTCCGTTGGAGCAGGCTGAGGGTGTGGAGATGATGCGCTTCATCGAGCATGGCTACGCGGTCCGAGCGGTGCTCGTCGACGACCACGGCGTGGCGGTGGACACCCCCGAGGACCTGCGCAGGGCCGCAGCTCGTATGAAAGGGGCGCGACGATCAGCCGCGCCCCTTCCGTAGGTCTCCCTCCTTCCGGTTAGACCTCGATCTCCGCCAGCCCGGTCGCATCACAGCGGTCGTCGTAGGCGTCGAGCAGGTTGGCCTGGACTGCCGACGGATACCCCTCGAAAGCGGCGACGTACCGGAGGAAGTCCTCGCCGAGCGGGTCGACGGTCTCGCCGTACTCCGCCTGCCACTGGGCCGCGAAGGCGGCTGCTCGTGCCTGGATCAGTGGGGCGAAGACGCGGTCCAGCTTGAGGCCGTCGCAGGTCGAGTCGGCGAGGGAGTCGAGGGCCTCAAGGAGGGTCACCTCGTCCTGGACTGCCCAGTAGGTCACGGCGACGAGCTCCCCCACTGCGGCGTGTATGCGGGCGCGCGTCTCGGGGTCGGTGAGCCAGAACGGCGAGCGTGCCTTGGTCGCGGAGCTCGCTTCGTGCGCGGCAGCGGTCTCAACGGAGTTGTTCATGCTGATCTTTTCCTTTGCTGGGTGGTGAACGGGGGACTCTCGAATCAGAGACGGCGGGGGCCGCCCCTGGTCTGTGGGGTGGTTGTGCTGGGCGGTGGCGTGAGCAGCGCGGGGCTGGCGGCGGTCTGGTGGCCGACGCTGCGCATGCGGGCGGCATCCGCGCGGCGGTTGGGGACGGGCTGGTAGCCCAGACGCTGCACGCGTAGCGCAAGGACAGTGGCGGGGCTGCGGGCGCTGTCGAGTTCGCGCTGCCGGGCCGCTTGGCGTAGGAGCTGGTGCGGGTCGTGCCCGCGCTGGGCGGCCTCCGTCAGAGCGCCGGCCAGCGCGGGCCACCGCGGGTCCGCGACGATCCGCCTGGCGTGATCGGGCACCGCGGTGGCCAGGTCGCGGGCGAAGCCCACTTCTGCTCCGGATGCCGGTGCGTGCTGTGCCATGGCGGCGAGGGGGCGAAGTGCGGCTTGGTCGGCTGCTTGCTGGAGCTGGGCGACGGTCTGACGGGCGGCTTCTGCCTGCTGCTGGTGTTGGTGGCGGGCGTGCCACCGTTCGATGAGCTGCACGGCGAAGACCGTTGCGGCCAAGGCGACGGCGATGACGCCCTCGCCGGGTGCGGTTCCGCTGGTGGCCAGGTAGATCAGCTCGCGGGTCGCACCGCGGAACTGCCGGGTGGCCTGGTGCTCTGCCTTGGCCTGGGAGACGGTGGCTCGCGCGAGAGCTTGCTCGGCCTGCCGGAGCTGCTGGCGGAGCTCGGGAGGGACTTGCTGGGTGAGGACGGTGATGCTCTCGTGGAAGGCGACGATGTGTGCCTGTGCAGCACCGTCGTCTCCCCCGTCGTCGGTGAGTGCGGCAACCAGGTGGGTGTCGATGGCCTCCGCGTAGGCGAACAGCGGGTGCTCGGGGCGGGTGCGGCGTGCGGTCGGGTGGTCCTCCCGGGGCGGGTTCGCGGCCAGGCGCTCGCTCACCTGGGGCCAGGAGAGGTCCTTGCCCAGGTCCGAGGCGGCGAACCACACGGGCTTGCCGTCCTTGTTCACGTCGCCGGGCCGGTTGACTTTGTAACCCGCGATGTCGCCCGACGCGGCGAACCGGCGGATCTGGACGTTGACGCCGAGGCCGGTCTGCAGCAGGTCCAGGAACTCGTCGGCCGCGGTGGCGTGCGCGAGGGCGGAGCGGATCTGCTGCCGGAGCCATTCGCGTGAGGACTGCTCCCAGCCCTGCCTCTCCGCCTTGTGCTGCTCCGCACTCGAAGGCCGGCGGGGGGCTGTCCGGTCGCCGGACTTGAGCCGCCGCAGGCCCAGTTCGCGCTCCAGCTTGCGGCACTCGTCCTGCGCGCGCCGGGCGGCGCTGTGGTCCCGCGGGGCCCGGCCGTCCTCACGTACGTACGTCGCCACGATGTGGATGTGGTCGGCGGCGTGCCGTACGGCGATCCACCGGCACGCCGTCTCGTCGCCGTCGGGGGCAATGCCCGTGGCGTGCACGACCCGCCGCGCGACCTCGCCCCACTCCGCGTCCGACAGCTCGCGGTCCTCGGGCGCGGTCCGTACCGGGCAGTGCCATACGTGGCCGCCCTTGCGGGGGCGGCCTTCCGCGCGCAGCCGGTTCACCGGTACGTCGAGCAGGTCCGCCAGCCTGGTCAGCGTCACGCGTTCGTCGCGGCCGGGATCTGGCACTCCGCGGTCGAGCCACGCGCCCACTACATGCGGGTCGAAGTGCTCGTCGTGCCTGCCGGGGCCGTAGAGGTAGCCGAGCAGGCCGCGGGTGTCCAAGCCGAGTTTCCGTTGGATGTCGGGCACCATCAGGCCGCCTCGTTGAGGCGCAGCGTCACGTCGTGGATGTCCGCCAGGACGTCGTCCAAGCGGGAGAGCGTGGACTCGACCCGTGACGGCTCCACGGGGACACTTATGTGGAGTTGCCGGACGAGCTGGTTGAGGTTGTTGCCCACCTTCCCGAGGGCGTAAAGGCCCCTGCCGAGTTCTTCGCCGAGGGCGCGCAGGGCACGCTCATGAGGGAGGACGGCCGTAATGCGGTTGGTAGCGACGGCCACGGCGGCGTCGGCCACGAAGCCGGAGAACGACGGGCCGCGTTCGGCGACCGCCTGTTCGATCAAGGCGATTTCGGACGGTGCGAAGCGCATCGTGCGGTGCTGGTCGCGGGGTTCGGCTCCGCGCGGGCGCAGGCGCTTCGGCTTCATCGGCCGACTGTCGGGGTGATCGGCCGCGAGCCGTGGCCGGTCCATGGCGGCGATGCCGTCGTGGATGAAGGCGGCGAGGTCCTTGCGGCCAGCGCGTTCGTCCGGCTCTGCGGGGCCTTGGCCGTACGCGGCGGTCTGCTGCACGCGCGAGGGCTTCTCCAGGTCGCTGCCGCCCTCGGCCGCGGCTTCCAGGTCCGGCGCCCCCGCCGGGCCCGCCTCCGCCACCCCTGGGGCGGAGGCATCCGCGTCCGGGCCGCCAACGGTGGCACGGATGCCCAAGCTTGCTCCCCCGCAAGGCTGGGGGTCTGCGTCTCCGTTGCTGGTCGGCGCCCTGCGTGTCCTCTTCCCGTCGCCGGGGTAATCGTCGGCAGTGTGGTGGCGGAACATGCGATTCTCCGGCGTCTATGGGCTGCTGCGAGGGCGGAGGGACGGGTCAGCTGGGGCTGACGACTGCGGCGGCCCGTCTCGGGAGGCTGCGTCGAACGTGTGGGGTGGCCGGGCGGGCCACCCCACACGGCTTGTTCAGTCGGTGCTGGGGTGGGGCCTGGCTGCCTCCGCGTCCTGGAGGGACTTGAGCGCTTCGGCTATGCGGTCGTTGCCTGCGGAGACCCCGTGCGCCTCGATGGCCTCGCGGGCCATCGCGCGGGTGACCTGGCCGGAATCGGAGTGGGCGCGGCGGATGATGTCGGCGAGCTGGTCGATCGACGCCTCGGCCTTGCGTCCGCCCTTCCCGGCCTTCGGATTCCGGCCGGACGTGCCGTTCGCTTTCCGGCGGCGTCGTTCACCAGCCGCCGGAACGGGCGCGCCTTCCGGAGCCGCCGGTCCGGTTCCGGCCGCGACACGGGCCTCGGCTCGGGGCTTCGTCGCCGGAATTTCGGCCGGAGCCCCGGTGGCTATGACAGGAGTTCCGGCGGCCGAGCCGTGTCCTCCGCTGTGGCGGCCGACGATGATGTACATGTGGGTCGCTCCGGCCAACGCCAGCGGTGCGATCGCGGAGAGCACGGCGACGGTGTTGTCGCCGAGGGTTAGCGTGTGGATGCCGGGCTGGTTGAGGCGGATGGCGTGCACGGCGTTGGCCCACAGGCTCGCGGTGGAGGCCGTTCCGAAGAGCGCCCAGGCGTACGCGCGGGCGGCCCACGGCGCGTCGCGCAGGACGAGCAGCGCGCGGACGCCGTACGCGATGAAGCCGTCGACGACCAGCGGGAACAGGTACGCGAGGTGCGGGCGGATGTGGACGGCGACAGCCATCTGCCGCAGCGCGTCGTACGACAGCGCGCCGCCGGCCAAGCCGAGCAGGATCAGCGCGAAGGGATCCCACCACGACGTGCGTCGGTGGCTCTCGGGCTCCGCCGGGGTGCGGCGGGCAGGGCGGGGTTGAGCGGTGGCGGACATGGAGGCTCCAGTCAGGACGTGCAGGTGGTGGTGTTCCGGGCATGCCGGAGGAAGGCGGGGGCGCCAGGGGAGGGCGTACGAGGGCGCGTCCGGGCACGTGTCAGGCCAGGACGGCTACGGGCGCGGGCAACCCTTGCCTGGGCCCGAGGCTGCCGTGTCGGCCGAGGTGAGCGAGGTCAGGCTCTGGAAACGGCCGGGGCGGAACCCGCGTTGAGGGCGGCGCGGACCTTGGCGCGGCCTCGGGCGGCGATGCTTGCGCGCGCGGCGGTGTCGTCGGGCTCGTTCGCCAGGCCCGCGCAGGCGCGGCAGATCCCCTCGTGCGGGATCGGGCGAGCGCACTGCCCGCACTCGTGCGGGCGCGGCCTCGCGGGAGGAGCGGCTGCTTCCCGCGCGGGCGGGAGCTTGCGGGTGAGGCGGTCGCGGAGGAGCGCCGTGGCGCTGTGCACGGGCTCGGGCAGGCCGTCGAGCAGGGCCGTGGTGAGGTCGCGCTCGCTGTACCCGCGCTCCAGCCACGCGCTGACCAGCGGCGCGAGCGCCAGGGCCTCCGCCGTGCCGAGGCGCAGGCACGGCTCGGTGCGGATGACCTGGAAGAGCGTCTCCACCGCCTCGCCCATCGGGCCGGTCGGAGCGGGCTGCGTCGATGGGGGCTTCTCCCGCCCCTCCTCCCCCGTGGCGGCGCTCGGCCGCCGGTCGGGGAGGGTGGGTTCTTTCCTGCGGTCCTTTACGGGGTTGGCGCCACGGTCTTCGGACTCCGCCGCACCGGGTCCCGGACGGGTGGCGTCCGGAGCGGCCTGCGGCGTATCGAAGACGTGGACCTCGCTGATGAAGGTGCCGTCCGCGCGGCGGACCCGCTCGACGCGGTAGTAACCGAAGGCGGTCAGCTCCCGGAGCGCCTTGGCGACCGTGTGACGGCCCTGCGGACTGGTAGCCGCCATCCTGCGGCCGTCCTCCGACCAGCCGTCCGGGCGGGAGAGGAGGTCGACGAGCACGCCGCGAGCGGTGTACGAAAGCCGCCGGTCCTGGAGCAACGTGTTGGGCAGGACCGTAAAGCCGCGCGTATGGCGGCTACGATGAATCTGCATGAGGAGCGCTATCTCCTTGTGCCGGACCCCGGAGCGTTGGCGCGCTGCCGGGGTCACCTTATTGACTTGGTCTGCGACCGAACGTACCACGCAAAGCAGAACCAATCGACCTGTTCGCGACGGCAATTGATCGCACATCAGGCGTTGCTCGTCGGCCGACGCAGACGTCCTCACGCGCCCGGACAACGCCGACGGACGAAGCGTCCGCCGTGCGGGCGCGCCACGTGTCGGTCGGGACGTAGGCTGAAACACAGTGCTTCCTCACTCGGGCGCCGCACCGGCTGGCAGGCCAGCGGCGCCCGATAGATCGTTTGGGCGGTCGTCCGGGAGTTCTCACGGCCCTTGGCGCTCCAACGCCAAGGGCCGCTCCCGTGCCCAGGCGCGGTCAGGCGGCCTGGACGTACGTCGTACTGGAGAGCAGGTCCGCGAGCCGGGCGGCGCTGCGCGGACTGATCGTCGTGACGAAGCCGGCGCAGACGCGTTGCAGCGCGGCCTCCCGATCCTCGTCCGCAGGCGGGCGGCGGTCGGGGGCAGGCGGCAGTAGCGCGGCAGGCCGCTGCTGGGGTTCGGGCATAGGTGCGTCCTCGGAACGGCACGAGGCTGGCAGGCCATGTGCCGCGGGGTAGAGCGAGCGGGCGGTCGTCATGCACCCCAGCGGGTGGTGCTCCAACACCACTGCGCCGGGCAGCCGTCGGCCGGAGGTCTGGCGCCCTCCGTGCGGCGGGTGACAACAACGATCCGCAGGAAACGCGTTTTGCCTGACGGCACTTTCCGGGCTATAGAGCGGGCCGGGACACCGCGCCCGCGCTCCGCGCTCTCCATGGCTCCACCGTCTCCCGCATCGATTTCACGCTCCCTCGCTCACCACCGGACAGGGCTCTGCTCAGCGCACGAACCCCAGGACCGGGCTCTTGCACCGGAGCCGACAGTGCCACGCGACGGTGGGCTGGGTCAGGCCGGAAAACCGTGATAGAAGCCGACTGCCGCCCTACAGCTTGTTCTGCTCGATGCTGATCCGGTCTCAGTCGAAGACGCCACTGGGCTTGGTCGACGCGTCGATCACGATCCCGGCGAAGAGGAAGCGCATCACCGCGTTGCGGCGCTCGTCCGTCATGTCGTCGGCCTCCCATGCCTTCCTGGCACCGGGACCAGTGAGTCCTTCCAGCAGCTTCATCGGTCGGACGACCAGGCGTCGCTGGGCCTTGGCAATGCGGTCGGTGATCTCCTTCCGCATACCGCGGTATTCGGCGGTGGTGATCTCCTTCGCCGTCCACATCTGGTTCAGCTCGTCGAGCTGCTGCTGGTCGGCTTCCACTGATCGAGAGGCGGCGTCAGGCAAGGATGTGGAGGCGAGCTGCCCGGTGACGGTGAGCCTGCGTAGGAGGTCGATGGCGGCATCCGTGACAAAGCCTTCCAGCTTCACAGCGGCGATCCGTCGGACGCACTTCTTGTCGCCGTTCCGGCTCTTGCGGGTGCACAGGTACGACGGCACGGCGCCCACCTTCGTGCCGGACATGAGGGTGCCGCAGCGGGCGCACATCACCAGGCCGCGGAGCAGGTAGAAGCGGCGCAGCTCCAGGTTGGTCTGGTGGATGGCGGACCGGTACTCGCGGCGGGTTCGGGTCTCCTGCCAGATGCCGGGCTCGATGATCGCGGGCCATTTGCCTGGACCGAGCTCTTCTCCCTGATGCATGCGTATGCCAGCCACGTGCCGCGAGTCGAGGAGGGCGCGGACGGTGCCCTGAGACCACTCCTTGCCGTACACCGTCTTGATGCCGCGCTTGTGGAGGAGGAGCGCGATGGCGCTCGGGCTCTGGCCCTTGAGGTAGCGGTCGAAGACCTCGCGGACGATCTCGGCCTCGTCGTCGCGGATGGTCATGCCGTCGGGCTCGTATCCGAAGCGGCGCTTGCCGGAGTGCGGGAAGCCGGTCTCGGCCCGCTCCTTCAGCGCCGACTTCAAGCGGCGGGAGGTGTCGTCCGAGGAACGGCAGGCGTGGGCGACCTCGATGCGCAGGATGAAGCGGTCGTCGGGGTCGGAGAGGTTCCGACGGTTCGCCTCTCCGTGCAGCAGGATCTGGTGGTCGTCCGAAACCTGGAGCAGTTCTTCGAGGTCGCGCGGCTGCCGCATCAGGCGGTCCGGGTGATAGGCGATGATGTGCCGGAACTCCCGTCGCTGTGCGCCCTCGAGAAGCTGGTCCCAGCCCGGCCGCTTGCGGTTGCGGCGCCACGCCGAGCGGCTGTTGTCCACGAAGACGTGGCTGGGGTCGATGACCAGCCCCCGGCGCTCAGCGATCTCCCGGCAGATGCGCTCCTGGCGGTCGACGCCGGTCTGGTCGTCGTCGTCCGCCTGGGATATCCGGCAGTACAGGGCCGCTGGCTCACCTGGGGTTATTGTCGTCTCCTGCGCCTCGCGTCGTCGCATGGACCGATTGTATGAACGAGGTTTGACCTCGCCGAACTTCCGGCATCCGGTCACGCTCGCCAAGGACCTGATGTCGCTGGACGACGTCTCCGGCGGGCGGGTGGTGCTGGGGATCGGTTCCGGCGGCACCGGCTTCGATGCGACGGTGCTCGGGCAGGAGGCGTGGACGCCGCGGGAGCGGGCCGGGCGGTTCGGGGAGTTCGTCGCGCTGCTCGACAAGCTGCTGACGCAGGGCGCGGTCACCGAGCGGGGCACGTACTACGCGGCCGAGGAGGCGCGCAACATCCCCGGGTGCGTGCAGCAGCCGCGGTTGCCCTTCGCGGTGGCGGCGACCGGGCCGCGCGGGCTGGCGCTGGCGGCGCGTTACGGGCAGGCCTGGGTGACCACCGGGGACCCGGCGCTGTTCGAGACGGGGACGCCCGAGCAGTCGCGGGCGGCGATCCGCGGGCAGATCGAGCGGCTGGGCGAGGCGTGCGCGGCGGCCGGGCGGGACCCGGGCGAGCTGGAGCGGATCATGCTCACCGGTTTCACGCCCGACAGGAACACCCCGCTGGACTCCGTCGACGCCTTCGTGGACTTCGCCGGGCGGCACGCCGAGCTGGGCATCACCGAGATCGTGCTCCACCACCCGATCCCGGACTCGGACTTCGCCGCCGACCCGGCGGTCTTCGAGCGCATCGCGACGGAGGGCCTGGCGCAGCTCGCCGGCTGAGCGCCGCCGACCAAGCCAATACTATCCTCTAGGTACCTACTATCCCCACGATGTTAGCTTCATCGAGTCAGCGGAAAGCGGACAGCTGACAGCGGACTCGGGAGTGATCATGATCGTGGTGACCGGAGCAACCGGAAACGTCGGGCGGCAGGTCGTGGCGGCCCTCGCCGCGCCGACTGTGGCGGAGAGCGGCGGGGCAGCAGCCCCGCAGGTGGTCGCGGTGTCCCGCCGGCCGGTCGAACCGGCGGGACCGGGACAAGGGCAGGAACCAGCGCAGGGGCAGGGGCAAAGCCCGGCGCAGGGCCAGGAGCAGAACCCGGAGTTGAGGCGCCCCCACGTCATCCACCGGCAGGCCGACCTCGCCTCGCCCGACACCCTGAGGCCCGCCTTCGAAGGAGCCGACACCCTCTTCCTGCTGGTCGCGGGCGACGACCCGCACGCCGTACTGGACGCGGCGAAAACCGCGGGGATACGCCGGGTGGTGCTGCTCTCCTCGCAGGGCGCGGGCACCCGCCCGCAGGCCTACGCGCACGCCGCCGCCTTCGAGGCCGCGGTACGGGGCTCGGGCCTGGAGTGGACGGTGCTGCGCCCCGGCGGTTTCGCTTCCAACGCCTTCGCCTGGGCCGAGGCCGTACGCACCCGGCGCACGGTCTTCGCACCCTTCGGGGATGTCGCGCTGCCGGTGGTCGACCCGGCCGACGTCGCCCAGGTCGCGGCCGCCGTCCTGCGCGAGCAGGGCCACGCGGGGCGTACGTACGAGCTGACGGGGCCGGCCGCGATGTCCCCGCGCGAGCGCGCCGGCGCGATCGGTGCCGCGATCGGCGAGCCGGTGGACTTCGTGGAGCAGAGCAGAGCCGAGGCCAGGGAGCAGATGCTGGGCTTCATGCCGGAGCCGGTCGCCGACGCGACCCTGGGCATCCTGGGTGAGCCGCTGCCCGCGGAGCAGTCGGTGACTCCGGACGTCGAGCGGGTGCTGGGGCGGCCTGCCGGGAGCTTCGCGGCCTGGGCGGCCGGCCACCGCGCCGCCTTCGCGTAGTTCGCCCGGCGGGCGGGCGGCCTCCTCGGGTAGCGGGAGTGCCGGGCGGCGGGGAGGGTGGTCTTTCGGGGGCGAGGCCACCCGGCCGTCCGGCCGGGGTGGCGGCACATTCCGCACCCGGGACGGCCCCCGCGGCACCCCGGACCACTCATGGAGGCGCCAGATGTCCGAAGTCACCGGCCCCTACGAGCCCGGCACACCGTGCTGGATCGACCTCATGGTCCCCGACCAGCAAGCCGGGCTGGACTTCTACAAGGACCTGTTCGGCTGGCAGGGCGAGGTCGGACCTGACGAGTACGGCGGGTACTCCGTCTGTACGCAGAAGGGCAAGCCGGTCGCCGGTCTGATGAAAGCCATGGCGATGGGCGACCAGCCGGCCCCGCCGACCGCCTGGACCACGTACTTCTCGGTGCAGGACGCGGACGCGACCGAGGCTGCGGTCAAGGCCAACGGCGGCACGGTGATCATGCCGACCTCCGACGTCATGACGCTGGGGCGGATGTTCGTCGCCGCCGACCCCTACGGTGCGGTCTTCGGCGTGTGGCAGCCGCGGGACTTCAAGGGCGCCGAGATCGTCAACGAGCACGGGGCGCTGGTCTGGAACCAGCTGCACAGCCCGGACGTCGCCGGCGCCGGCGCCTTCTACTCCGCCGTGCTCGGTGTGACGGCGGGACCGATGCCGGAGATGCCGGAGTTCACCGGCTTCCAGGTCAAGGGCCGCACCGTCGGTGGCGTCATGGGCATGGATAACCTGCCCGAGGGCACCCCGCCGCACTGGCTGGTCAACTTCGCCGTGGACGACGCCGACAGCGTCGTCGACGCCCTCGTACGGCGGAACGGTTCCGTGCTGGTGCCGCCGTTCGACATGGACAAGATCGGCAGGATGGCCGTGGTCCAGGACCCGCAGGGCGCGGTCTTCGCCATCGTCGCCAGCACCGACCAGAGCTGACCCGCACCGACACGAGCTGACCTGCACAGACCAGGCTGACCCGGGACCGACCAGCACCGGTCAGCTCAGTTGCGGCGGGCCGCGACGATCCGCTCGATCACCCGCGCCACCCCGTCGTCCTCGTTCGCCGCCGTCCTGCGGGTGGTGGCCGCCAGGACGGCGGGGTGCGCGTTGGCGACGGCGTAGGACGTACCGGCCCAGCCGAGCATCGCCAGGTCGTTGGGCATGTCGCCGAACGCGACGACCTCGTCCGCCATCACCCCGCGCTCCGCGCAGCAGCGCGCCAGCGTGCTGGCCTTGCTGACGCCCCGGCCGCTGACCTCCAGCAGCGCGGTCTCGCTCGACCGGGTGATCTCGCCGTGTCCGCCCGCGACGGCGAGCGCGGTCGCCAGGAATTCGTCGGGGTCCATCGAGGGGTGCTTGGCCAGCAGTTTCAGCAGCGGTTGCGCGCGGTCCTCGGCGAGCAGCGCCTCGACGGGCGCAAGCGGCCCGACGTCGGGCTCGATGGCCTCGTACGCGGGCTCGCGCCGGAAGCTCGCGGCGCGCTCGACCGCGAAGGCGGCACCGGGCAGCGCGGCACGCAGCGCGTGTGCGACCGCGAGGGCGTCGTCCTCGGGCAGTGGAAAGGCCTCGATCAGCCGGTGCGCCCGCAGGTCGTAGACCGCGGCACCGTTGGCGAGGATCGCCAATCCGTGTCCTGCGAGGTGTTCGGCGACGACGCCCATCCACCGGGCGGGGCGCCCGGTGACGAAGAAGACCTCGATACCGGCTGCCTCTGCGGCGGCCAGCGCGGCGATCGTACGCGGTGACACGGACCGGTCGTTGCGCAGCAACGTTCCGTCCAGGTCGGTGGCGATCAGCCGGGGGGAGGTGACGGCGAAGTCGTCGTGTGCGTGGTGCTGCGGGTGCGCGTCGGGCGAACGGAAGGGGCCGCCTGGGGCACCGATGGCTGAGGTCACACACCCATACTCCCGTATCCGGCGCGCTTGTCCCGCACACAAGTGCGGATACGTGCTCAGCCGAGCCGGGTGGTGCGGGGTCGTGCGGGTCCTGCTGTGCCGGTGATCAGGTCTGGGGAGTCAGGTCTCCTGCGGGTCGTCGCCGCCACGGAAAGGCGCCGATGTGGCGCGGTGGCGTACGCCGGCCTGCGGGTGCGCAGTTGCGGAGGTCAGCCGCACAGCGCGCGGTCGCGGCGGCGGGCGACGCGGTCGGCGGCGGCGCCCTCGTCGGTGGCGCCCGCGGCGGCGGCAGCTGCGGCCACGGCCTCGCCGAGGCCGTCGACGGGTACGGCGATGCTGCGCGAACTGGGCGAGGTGCCGTGGGCTTCTGCCCTGATGCGCTGCTTCATCGTCGGCGGCAGCGAGCGCCCGCGTTCTGACGACCGCGGTGCGGGCAGCAGGATCCGGCCGGCCAGCAGCGGTGGCGCGGAATACGCCTCCACCGGCGCGGCGGCTCCGATCGCCGCGGGGGCGTACGCCTGCGCCGGTACGGTGGCGGAGCCGGCGGCGGGCAGGGACGCGGGCCGGGACGCGGCGGCCTTCATACTGGCCGGGGTCGCGAATCCCAGCGCGGCGATGCACCTGATGAGCACGTTCAGGAACGCGCCCCAGAACGCGGTGATGCGGGGAGTGGTAGCAGCCATGACCTCTCTCGTTTCCTTATCGGTCGAAGTGACTAATCCGATGATGAGGAAACGAGCACCGAAAATCCGGAACCGCACCCCGAGTCCGGGGATTTTCAGACCAACGCCACCCGTCCGGCGCAATGCGGGCGGTCCAACCTGTCGGGCGCTCCCGGCTGGCGGACTCCGCAGGCCAATGGTAGGACCGGTCAGGGGTCGACGAAAGACCAGGTCAGCCGCCCAGGCTGGCCAGTCCGGTCTGGAGGTCGTCCACGGTCATGACCGGCCGCAGCGACAGTTTCGCGCCCGCGTGGAAGAAGGGCTCGCAGGCCGGCGGAATCTGCGAACTTTCCTTCATGTCGAAAACCATGTAGCAGCAGCGGTCGCCTTCTTCCGCGGTGAAGTAGGCGGATTCCGGGCGCAGTTGCTCCACCATTTCCTGCACCATCTTGGACATGGTGCCGTCCGTCACGGCCTGGTTGGACATCGTCGTGTCCAGTCGTGCGGTGAGCAGCATCCGCATGGGTCTCATCCTCTCGGCGGCGCGTGGCCGGCGCTCTGCGCCCTGCACACGCAACAAAAACCCGGTCGCGCTCCGATTCCAGCGTCCCGCCGCCCCGCACGGGCCGCAACCGGGTGCGGCAGTCCGCGCCGGGACCGCCGCACCGGGCTCAGGCCGCGACGCGCACCGCCGCGCCGGCGGGCGGCGTCATGAGGGCGTCGGCGAGCTGCTCGCGCTCCAGCGTGCGGCGGAAGGGACCCTCTGCCGCAGCCAGTTCGCGGTAGTTGCCGCGCTGGACGACCCGGCCGGCGTCGAGTACGACGATCTCGTCCACCGCGTCGCCCGCGAGCCCGGCCAGCCGGTGCGTGATCAGCAGCGTCGTACGGTCGCGGCCGCGGGTGGCGGCCAGCAGGTCGGCGGTCAGGGCGTCGGCGGTGGCGAGGTCCAGGTGCTCTGCGGGCTCGTCGAGGACGAGGACGGGGAAGCCGGCCAGCAGCGCGCGGGCCAGTGCGAGCCGCTGCCGCATGCCGCCGGAGAGCCGGGCGCCGTGCTCGCCGACCGCCGTGTCGAGGTCCAGGTCGAGCCGGGCGGCGGCAAGGGCGTCCCGCAGCTCCTCGTCGGTGGCGCCGGGGCGGGCGAGCCGCAGGTTCTCCCGGACGCTGCTGTCGAAGACATGCGCGTCCTGTGCGCACAGGCCGACCAGCCGGCGTACGTCGTCGCCGTCGCACTCGTCCGCGGGCCGGCCGCCCAGCGTGTACGTACCGGACTCGGCGTCAAGGAAGCGCAGCAGGACGTGCGCCAGCGTCGTCTTGCCCGCACCCGACGGGCCGACCACCGCGACCCGGCGACCCTGGGTGAGGGTGAGGCCAACGCCGTCGAGCGCGGGGGAGGTGCGGCCCGGGTGGCGTGCGGTCAGGTCCCGCACCACCAGGGGGAAGGGCGAGGCGGGCGGCGCCGCGGGGTGGGCGGGCTCGCGCACCGGCAGCGGCGAGTCGAGCACGTCGTTCACCCGTTCGGCGGCCCGGCGGCTGCGCTGCCGCTGCTGGGCGGCGAGCGGCAGGCCGTTGACCGCCTCGAAGGCGGCCAGCGGCGCGAGCAGCAGCACCGCGAGCGCAACGCCCGGCAGGTCGTGCGAGGCCACCGCCCGCACTCCCGCGTAGCCGCACGCCGTCACCGTCAGCCCGCTGACCAGCGTCGTCAGCCCGGTGCCCAGCGCGGTGACCGCGGCGGACCTGGCGGCGACCGCCGTCAGGGCACGGTCGGCGTCCGCGGCCTCGGCCCGCCTGCGCTCCAGCGCACCGGCCACCGTCAGCTCCGCGGTTCCGGTGAAGAGGGCCAGCACCCTGGCCGACAGCTCACCGCGGGCCGGGGCGAGCCGCGCTTCGGTACGGCGTGCGACGCGCGCGGCCAGCAGCGGTACGGCGACCCCGGCGACCAGCAGCCCGGCCCCGAGGGCGATGCCCGCGGAAGGCAGCAGCCAGCCCGCGAAGGCCGCGGAGGTGAGCACGACGAGCCCCGCGGTCAGCGCGGGCTGCAGCCAGCGCAGGTAGTGGTCCTGGACCGCGTCCACGTCGGCGACCAGCCGGGAGAGCAGGTCGCCGCGCTGCCGTTCGCGCAGGCCCGCGGGGGCCAGGCGTTCGAGGCGGCGGTAGACGGCGACCCGGACACCGGCCAGCGCACGGAAGACGGCGTCGTGCGCGACCAGCCGCTCGCCGTAGCGGAAGACGGCCCGCCCGATGCCGAAGGCGCGGGTCGCGGTGACCGCCACCATCAGGTACAGCACGGGCGGCTGCTGCGAGGCCCGGCTGATCAGCCACCCCGAGGTCCCCATCAGGCCGACCGCGGACAGCAGCGCCAGAGCGCCCAGCCCGCAGGCCGCGGCGAACCGCCCACGGAAGCCCGGCACCCGCCCCATGGCGAGCAGCCCCCGCACCCCGCCGGTGTCACCGGGCCTGGCCGGCTCGGTGGCACCGCCCTCGGGTGCGCCCTGGCCGGGGTCCCGCGCACCGGCGGGTTCACGTACCACGGGCGGCACGGGCGTCAGTTCGGCGTCGTCCTCCACCGGCGCCAGCGCGAGCACCCGGTCCGCCAGGGGGAGCAGCGCGGGGCGGTGGGCGACCAGGACGGTGGTGCGGCCCCGGGTCAGCTCGCGCAGGGTCGCGATGAGGGCGCCCTCGGTGTCGCCGTCGAGGTTGGCGGTCGGCTCGTCGAGCAGCAGCAGCGGGCGGTCGGCGAGGAAGGCGCGGGCCAGGGCGATGCGCTGCCGCTGGCCGGCGGACAGTCCGGCGCCGTCCTCGCCGATGACGTCACCGGGGGCGGCGAAGCCCAGCGCCCCGGCCGCGGCCAGAGCGGCCTGCAGGTCGGCGTCGTCGGCGTTGGGCCTGGCCAGCCGGACGTTGTCGGCGATCGTGCCGGCGAACAGGTGCGGGTGCTGCGGCACCCAGGCGATCTGCCGGTGCCAGGACGCCGGGTCGAGGGAGGTGATGTCGGCGCCGTCGACCAGGATGCGGCCCTGCGCGGCGGGCGCGAAGCCGAGCAGCGCGCTGAGCAGGGTGCTCTTGCCGACCCCGCTCGGGCCGGTCACCGCCAGCGTCTCGCCGGGCGCCAGGGTGAAGGAGGTCGGCGCCAGGGCGCCTTCACGGCGCACCGCGAGGTCCTGGACCTGGACGGTGGCGGTCCGCAGGTCGGGCGCGGTGGTGCTGCCGGGCACTGCGGCGGGCTCGGTCTCCAGCACCTCGAAGACCTGCTCGGCCGCGGCCAGCCCTTCCGCCGCCGCGTGGTACTGCGCCCCGACCTGCCGCAGCGGCAGATACGCCTCGGGCGCCAGGACCAGCACCAGCAGCCCGGTACGCAGCGACAGTTCGCCGTGCACCAGCCGCATGCCGATGTCGACGGCGACCAGCGCGACCGAGATGGTGGCCAGCAGCTCCAGCACGAAGGACGACAGGAACGCGATCCGCAGTGTCTTGAGGGTGGCCTTGCGGTAGTCCCCGGTGATGGCCCGTATGTTGTCGGCCTGCGCCTTGGCCCGGCCGAAGACCTTGAGCGTGGGAAGACCGGCGACCACGTCGAGGAAGTGCCCGGACAGCCGGCCGAGCAGCCGCCACTGGCGGTCCATCCGGTCCCGGGTCGCCCAGCCGACCAGCACCATGAACAGCGGTATCAGCGGCAGGGTGAGCACGATGGTGAGGGCCGATATCCAGTCGGCGACGAGGATGCGGACCAGCACGACCGCGGGCACGACCGCGGCGAGCCCCAACTGCGGCAGGTAGCGGGCGAAGTAGTCGTCCAGCGCGTCGATGCCGCGGGTGGCCAGGGTGGTGAGTTCACCGCTGCGGCGGCCGGTCAGCCAGCCGGGGCCGAGTGCGGTCGCCCGTATCAGCAGCCGGTTGCGCAGCTGCGAGGTGACCGCGGCCCCCGCCCGGTGCGCGCACAGCTCGGTGAGCCACGCCACCAGGGCGCGGCCCACGGAGACGGCTGCCAGCCACATCAGGTCGCCGCCCAGGGTGCCGGTGCCCTCGCCGTGCTGGAAGCCGCCGACGACCAGGTCGGCGATCAGCGTGGCCTGGGCCACGATCAGTCCGGCGCCCACCAGACCGAGCGCCACCGTGCCGGCCAGGAACACCCGGGTGGTGCGTGCGTACCGCAGCAGCCGCGGATCGACGGGTTTCACGTGAAACATCCCCCTTCGCGACGAAGGCACCGAGGACAACCGAGCGGACCGACATGTTCCACGTGGAACATCAGTGCGCGCCTTCCACAGGGCGCCCAGCCGACGGACCCGCTGAAGGCCCCGCCGACGGACCCGCGGCAGGATCCGCCGCAGCGATGTGCTGCGTCCCGATCCGCTTGCGGAACACCCAGTAGGTCCACCCCTGGTACAGCAGCACCAGCGGTGTCGCGATCGCCGCGCACCAGGTCATGATCCGCAGCGTGTACGGCGTCGCCGAGGCGTTGCCGACCGTCAGGCTCCACGCGCTGTCCAGCGACGACGGCATGACGTCGGGGAAAAGGCTCAGGAAGAACATCGCCACGGTCGCCGCGATGGTCACCCCGGAGAAGGCGAAGGACCAGCCCTCCCGCCCCGCGATGTTCGCCCCGATCGCCAGCGCGAGCGCGACGGCGGCCACGAGCAGCGCCACCAGGCTGCGGGCGTTGCCGCTGTCTCCCTGCGTCCAGGCCAGGAAGGCCACCGCCAGCACCGCGGCGACCACGCCCAGCCGGGTGGCGAAGGCCCGCGCCCGCTCCCGGATCGGGCCGACCGTCTTGAGCGAGGCGAAGACGGCGCCGTGGAAGGTGAAGAGCGCCAGCGTCACCGCACCGCCGAGCAGGGCGTAGCCGTTGAGCAGGTCCCAGAAGCCACCGACGTACTCCTTGTGCGCGTCGATCTTCACGCCGTGCACGATGTTGGCGAAGGCGACGCCCCACAGGAAGGCCGGCAGCAGCGAGGTCCAGAAGATCGCGTGCTCCCAGTTGCGCTGCCAGCGCTCGTCGTCCCGCTTGGCGCGGTATTCGAAGGCGACCCCGCGCACGATCAGGCAGACCAGGATGACCAGCAGCGGCAGGTAGAAGCCGGAGAAGAGGGTGGCGTACCAGTCGGGGAAGGCGGCGAAGGTCGCACCGCCCGCGGTGAGCAGCCAGACCTCGTTGCCGTCCCAGACCGGGCCGATGGTGTTGATCAGGACCCGGCGCTCGGCGCGGTCGCGGGCCAGCGGCCTGGTCAGGATGCCGATCCCGAAGTCGAAGCCCTCCAGGAAGAAGTACCCGGTCCACAGAACGGCGATCAGGACGAACCAGACGTCGTGCAGATGCATGATCTCTCCTCCTGCCGCTCAGTACGAGAAGGCCATCGGGCGGTCGTCGGCGGTGTCCGCACCGCCGCTGCCGCCGCCGATTCGGGTGGGGGGCTGCCGGTCGGCGTCGGTCAGTTCCGGCGGTCCGGCCTTGGCGTACTTCAGCATCAGCCGGATCTCGACGACGGCGAGGACGGCGTAGAGGCTGGTGAAGACGATCAGCGAGGTCAGCACCTCGCCGGTGGACACCCCGGGGGAGACCGCGTCCTTGGTGCGCAGCACCCCGTAGACGACCCACGGCTGGCGGCCGGTCTCGGTGAAGATCCAGCCCCAGGAGTTGGCGAGCAGCGGGAAGACCATGGTCAGCAGCGCCAGCCGCCAGTACCAGCGGGACAGCCCCTCACCCAGGCCGATGCCTCTGGTCAGCATCAGCCGCGGGACCTCGTCCTCGCCGGTGCGGTGCTCGGGTGCCACCCACAGCCGGCGCCGGGTGAGCCACAGCCCTGCCGCGCCGACCCCGATGGAGACCACGCCGAAGCCGATCATCCAGCGGAAGCCCCAGTAGGCGACCGGGATGTTCGGCCGGTAGTCGCCGGGGCCGAACTTCTGCTGCTCGGCCTTGTTCACGTCGTTGATGCCGCCGACGTAGGCGGTGAAGTTGTCGGTGGCCAGGAAGGACAGCAGGTTGGGGACGTCGATCGCGACCTCGTTGTGGCCCTTGTTGACGTCGCCGACGGCGAATATCGAGAAGGGAGCGCTGTGCTGGCCGTCCCACAGCGCCTCGGCAGCGGCCATCTTCATCGGCTGCTGCTTGAACATCACCTTGCCGAGGGTGTCGCCGCTGATCGCGGTGAGTGCGCCGGCCACCACCGCGACGACCAGGGCCAGCCGCAGCGAGGAGCGCATCACCGCGATGTGCTGCTTGCGCGCCAGGTGGTAGGCGGCGATGCCGATCATGAAGGCGGCGCCGGTGAGGAAGGCCGCGGACATGGTGTGGAAGAACTGCGCGAGCGCGGTGTTCTGGGTCAGCACCGCGAGGAAGTCGGTCAGCTCGGCCCGCTTGGTCTTCGGGTTGTAGTGGTAGCCGACCGGGTGCTGCATCCAGGAGTTGGCGGCCAGGATGAAGTACGCCGACAGGATCGTCCCGATCGAGACCATCCATATGCAGGCCAGGTGGATCTTCTTGGGCAGCTTGTCCCAGCCGAATATCCACAGGCCGACGAAGGTCGACTCGAAGAAGAAGGCGATGAGCGCCTCGAAGGCGAGCGGGGCGCCGAAGACGTCGCCCACGAAGCGCGAGTAGTCCGACCAGTTCATCCCGAACTGGAACTCCTGGACGATGCCCGTGACCACGCCCATGGCGATGTTGATCAGGAAGAGCTTGCCCCAGAACTTGGTAGCTCTGAGGTACTTGTCCTTGGAGGTACGCACCCAGGCGGTCTGCATGCCCGCGGTGAGCGCGGACAGCGAGATCGTCAGGGGGACGAAGAGGAAGTGGTAGACGGTCGTCACGCCGAACTGCCACCTGGCGACGTTCAGTGGCTCCAGTGCGAGCTGCACGATACGTCTCCTTTTGCGTCGCGCTTGTGAACGTGAACTCATTCACAAGCAGTATCGCGCACATGCGTTCGCCCCCTGCCACCGGGGGGTGGTCAGGGGGCGAACCAGCAGGTCAGAGCCGCATTCCAAGCGCCTGTGAGGGCGGGGGAGGCGGTCAGAGCTCCTTGCGGAAGGCCTCGGCGGTCCGCAGCAGCAGGTCGTTCGCCGCCGTCTCCGCCACCGTGATCCGCACACCCTCGCCCGCGAAGGGCCGGACCGTGGTGCCGGCCCGCTCGCACGCCTCGGCGAATGCCTCCGTGCGCTCCCCCAGCCGCAGCCAGACGAAGTTGGCCTGGGTCTCCGGCACCGTCCAGCCCTGCCCGGTCAGCGCGTCGACCACCCGTGCCCGCTCGGCGACCAGGCCCGCGACCCGCTCCAGCAGCGCCGGCTCGGCCCGCAGGCTCGCCACCGCGGCGTCCTGCGCGAGCTGGCTCACCCCGAAGGGCACCGCGGTCTTGCGCAGCGCCTCCGCCACCGGCTCGTGCGCGATGGCGAAGCCGACTCGCAGGCCCGCAAGGCCGTACGCCTTGGAGAAGGTGCGCAGCACCGCCACGTTGGGCCGGTCCCGGTAGACCTCGGTGCCGTCGGGCACGTCGGGGTCGGTGATGAACTCCCGGTAGGCCTCGTCCAGCACCACCAGGACGTCGCCGGGGACCCGGTCGAGGAAGCGCTCCAGCTCGGCCCTGCGCACCACGGTGCCGGTGGGGTTGTTGGGGTTGCAGACGAAGATCAGCCGGGTCCGTTCGGTGACCGCGTCGGCCATCGCGTCCAGGTCGTGCCGCTCGGCGGCGTCCAGCGGCACCTGCACCGGCTGCGCCCCGCTGATCCTGGTGATGATCGGATAGGCCTCGAAGGACCGCCAGGCGTAGATCACTTCGTCGCCGGGACCCGAGGTCGCCTGCAGCAGCTGCTGCGCCACACCCACCGAGCCCGTGCCGGTCGCCACATGCCCGGCCGGCACCCCGAAACGCGCCGCCAGCTCGCCGGTGAGGCGCGAGCAGGACAAGTCCGGATAACGATTGAAGGACGCCGCGGCGGCGGTGGCCGCCTCCAGAACACCGGGCAGCGGCGGGTACGGGTTCTCGTTCGAGGACAGCTTGAAGGCCGGCGCACCCTCCGCGGCGGCCGGCGGCCGGCCCGGTTTGTAGGTGGGGATACCGTCCAGTTCCGCGCGCAGTTTCGGGGTCTCGGGGCTCATGGCCACACCCTACGAGGACCGCGCCGACCTGGGGAGTGCTCTGCGCCACAGTGCCCGGCGACCCCCGCGACCCGCTCCCGCGCACCCCTTCCTGCGGCCCTCGCGGGGGTGGCGCGAGGGGCGCCGCGCGCCACCCCCGAGGGGCGTGGGCACCCTTGCGCCGGAGGCGTGCGCCGCACCATGCTCCGGTGGCGCGCGGGGTGGCGCGCGTCCCCCGTAGGAGTGAGTTGCCGCCGCGGACCCCGTTGGGCCAATGGCCGACGGATCGCCGCGCTCGCGCCCGTATCGGCACGGACCCGCGGGCTGCCGCCTGCATATTCCACTTTGCATAACGGCTTGGATCATGCAGAAACCTTCCTTCCGGCCGCTCGACGACATGGCGGCCGACCGGACCAAGCCCGCCCTACTATCGGCACGCCATGACAGCAGCAGGGAATCACCAGGCGAGCCGGCCCGTCGGACGCCGGCTGGAACGGGCGGGGATCAGGGATGTCGCCGCTGCCGCCGGCGTCTCGATCACGACTGTCTCCGACGCGCTCAACGGCAAGGGCCGACTGCCCGACGCCACCCGACGCCATGTCCGTGAGGTCGCCGACCGGCTGGGCTACCGCCCCTCCGCCGCCGCCCGCACGCTGCGCACCGGCAGGTCAGGGCTGATCGGCCTGACGGTGACGACATACGGCGAAGAACCGTTCACCTTCACCGAGTTCGCGTACTTCGCGGAGATGGCGCGGGCCGCCACCTCCGCCGCGCTCGCCCGCGGCTACGCGCTGGTCATCCTGCCCGCGTCCTCGCGGCACGACGTGTGGGGCAACGTCGCACTGGACGGCACGGTCGTCGTCGACCCCTCCGACCACGACCCGGTGGTCACCGAACTCGTCCGGCAGGGCGTGCCGGTGGTCAGCGACGGCCGCCCGGCCGGCAGCCTGCCCGTGCACGCATGGGTCGACAACGACCACGAGGAAGCCGTCCTCGGCATCCTCGACCACCTCGCGGCGGCCGGCGCCCGCCGGATCGGCCTGCTCACCGGCACCAGCACCGACACGTACACCCGACTGTCAACCACCGCCTACCTGGAGTGGTGCGAACGCATCGGCCAGGAACCGGTCTACGAGGCCTACCCGGCGCACGACCCGTGTGCCGGCGCCGTCGCCGCCGACCGCTTACTCGCCCGACCCGACCGGCCCGACGCCGTCTACGGGCTCTTCGACCCCAACGGCACCGACCTGCTCGCCGCCGCCCGCCGCTACGGCCTGCGGGTCCCGGACGACCTGCTGCTGGTCTGCTGCAGCGAGAGCACCGGCTACGCCGCAACCGAACCGCCCATCACCACCCTGTCCCTCAAACCGCGCCGGATCGGCACCGCCGTGGTGCAGTTGCTCATCGACGCGATCGAGGGCGTCGGACCGGCACACCCGGTGCAGCAGGTGATGCCGACCGAGCTGATCATCAGGACGTCCTCGCAACGCCGCCCGCACCGCACGACCGTCAGCGCGCCGCGCACCCCGGCCAGGGGCGGGGGCTAGGCCGTGTTGTGGAAGTCCCGCCTGCCCCGCGACGCCTGGCACGCACGCTCGCTGCGTTGTCGGAGTCGTCCGAGCAGGCCCACTACGAGGACGACCCTCCGCCTTGCAATCGCACGCACCAGACGCCGCGCGGCCCGCCCTGTGGGCGGACGGCGCTACTTCCAAAACACGGCCTAGAGCCAAGCCTTCGTATTGCCGAGGTGGCTACGGGGTGTTTTGTCTGTACCCTGCGAAATCCAGCTGCCCGGGTATGTCACAACGCGACAGCGTCATTCCTATGATGGGCGGATGGCGGCGCGATCGTGGAGGGGTCGATGACTCAGGGGGCAGGTCAGGGGGCCGAGCCCGGGACCGCGGAGAGCTGGCGTCCCGAGGCGGCTTTTGAGCGCGCGGCAGGCTACGAGCACGCGCTGGGGCAGGGGTACGAGCACGAGCCCGCAGGCCCCGGCTTCGAGCACGGCACCACCGCGCCCGAGTTCCGACACGCCGCGCCCGAGTACGAACGCGCCGCGCCCGGCTACGAACACGCCCAGGAGGCGGCCGCCGGCTACGGCTACCCCGCCCCGCAGCCCGGCTCCGCCGCCTACGACAGCGCCCCGCCCGCGCCCGCACACGCCCCCACCGTGCCCGCGCCGCCCCGCCCGTACGAACCCACCGAGCGCGACACGCCGCTGGTCCCCGCCGGCTACACCCCCACCGCCCGCGACCTGCCGGTCCTCGGCGACCCCGCGGAGACCCCCGGCGAGCGGCCCGAGCGCCCGGGACCGCTCTACGTCGTCGGCGATGTGCACGGCTACCTCGACGAGTTGCTCGCCGCACTCGGCGAGCGCGGGCTCGTGGACAGCGAGGGCCACTGGTCGGCCGGCAGCGCCCGGCTGTGGTTCCTCGGCGACTTCACCGACCGCGGCCCCGACGGCATCGGCGTGATCGAGCTGGTCATGCAGCTGTCCGCGGAGGCCGCGGCCGCCGGCGGCTACTGCCGCGCCCTGATGGGCAATCACGAGCTGCTGCTGCTCGGCGCCCACCGCTTCGGCGACACGCCCGTCAACTCCGCGGGCGGCACCGCCTCCTTCCTCGCCGCCTGGCGGCTCAACGGCGGCCAGCCCTCCGACATGGAGCGCCTGGAGGACCGGCATCTGACCTGGATCTCCCGGCTGGACGCGGCCCACCTCACCGACGGCCACCTGCTGATGCACTCCGACACGACCGCGTACCTGGACTACGGCAGCAGCATCGAGGAGATGAACGACGCGATCACCGGCGTCCTGCAGCGCAACGACGCCGACGAGTGCTGGGACCTCTTCCGCAAGCTCACCAAGCGCTTCGCCTTCCGCGGCGACGACGGCCCGCAGGCCGCCCGGGAGATCCTCGGGGTCTACGGCGGCCAGCGGGTGGTGCACGGGCACAGCCCGATCCCCTACCTGCTCGGCGAGGCGGGCGGCGAGTCGGCGCAGGACGGCGAGGAGCGCGGCTACGCGGTCAGCGGTCCGATGGTCTACGCGGACAGCCTCGCGGTCGCGATGGACGGCGGCGTCACCATGGAAGGGCGCCTCCTGGTTGCCCAACTCCCGCTGATTGGCTAGCCTCCACATTTCCTGGTTGCACCCTGTCACGGTCTGACCTCCCCGCTCTACCATCGCTGTATCCGTAGGCACACCGCTCTCCGCGCATCCGGCCGGCCGAGCCCGTTCCGTCGTCGGAACACCGGCCTCGCTCGGGGAGTCGGAGCATCGGGGGATGCACATGACCACCGCTCCACACCTGCTCAACGAAGACCGCCCCGATTTCGAGCACGTACTCGACGAGGCCCTGCGTATCGTTCTGGACGAGGACGGCGCGCGCGGCCCGGGAGGGCAGGACGGCACCGCCCTGCCGCTGAACGCCGAGCAGTTGCGCACCCTTGCGCTGGCCGCCGCCGAGCAGATCAGCGCGCAGGCCGCGGAGGAGTACGACGCCTACCGCGCCATCCGCGCCGAGACGCGGGAGGCCGCGCGTGAGGCGGCGCGCTCCCGGGACAGCCGGGCCTTCGGCTACGCCGCCATGGGCGTCGCGGAGGGCGCGGGGTCAGGGGCGGGGCTCGCCGCCGTCGCCGCCGTGCTGACGCCGCTGCTCGCCGGAGCCGCGGCGGTGATCTTTCTGCTGATCGGCTACTCGATGTCCGCGGTGCACCCGCAGCCGGCCATCGCCTCGCCGCTGCGCACCGCCGGCTGGTTCTTCGCCGCGGTCGCCGCCGCCGCGATCCTGCTCGGCGGGATCGGGCTGCTGCTGACCGCGCTGCGGGACGGGTCGAGCGCCATCCACGACTCGCCCGACCGCATGCCGCCCGAGGTGCTGCAGGCCCGCGACACCTGGCACCAGGCGCTGCTCGACCGCGGCCTGCTGCCCTTCCTCGACGACGCGCTCAGCGACACCGCGGCACCTGCCGCGCCCGCCCAGGCGCCGTCGGCCCCGCGGATGCCGCGGCTCGGCTACACGCGCCCCGACTTCTCCTCGCCGCAGGACCCGCGGCCGACCACGCCGCGCTTCAGCAGCCCGGACTTCAGCAGCCCCGACTTCGGGAGCCCGGAGTTCGGCGGCCCGGACCACGCGCCGGACTGACCGGCGCCGCCGGTCCTCCTGCCGGTCGGCGACCCCGTCGTCCGCGCCGATACGGCCCGCCCGCCGCGATGCGTCCTGCCGGGTGACCTCGGCGCCCCGGTTGGCCGACCCCGGTCGCGCCGGGTGCGGGACGTTGTTTGACTCATCCCGTACCTGGTCAGACGGGAGAAGTCCATGCGCGTCCGCCGTACGCTCGCCGTCCTGTGCACGATCGTCCCGCTGGTGTGGGCGGCCACCGGATGCTCGGACTCCTCGGGAGGCCGGATCACCGCCACACGCGGCCTGACCTTCGAGCAGAGCATCAGCAACCCGGTGCACGGCAAGTGCCAGGCCTTCGCCCCGCTCGGGGTGGACCGGGTCAGCAACCACACCGGGATCGACATCGTCCTGCACAAGGGCTTCCGCTGCACCGACCCGGCCGGCCGCCCCAGCTCCTACCTGGCCTCGACCTACTCGGCGAGCGCCGTGATCTCCCTGGGCCTGTGGCACAGCTTCTCCACGGTCGGCTGGCCCCCGCCGGTCAACCCCAACTGACCCCGGCCGCCCCCCGAACACATGACGCCCCGGAAGCCGGTACGGCTCCCGGGGCGGTCGCGCGTACCGCCGGTGTCAGTCGGCGGCCAGCGGGAGGTAGACGCGGTTGCCGGCTGCGGCGAACTCGCGGGACTTCTCCGCCATGCCGGCCTCGATCTCGGCCTCCGTGCCGCCGTGGGTGCGGCGGATGTCCTGGGAGATCTTCATCGAGCAGAACTTGGGACCGCACATCGAGCAGAAGTGGGCGGTCTTGGCGGGTTCCGCCGGGAGGGTCTCGTCGTGGAAGGCCCGGGCGGTGTCGGGGTCGAGGGCCAGGTTGAACTGGTCCTCCCAGCGGAATTCGAAGCGGGCGTCGGACAGCGCGTCGTCCCAGGCCTGGGCGTCGGGGTGGCCCTTGGCCAGGTCGGCGGCGTGGGCGGCGATCTTGTACGTGATCACGCCGGTCTTGACGTCGTCGCGGTCGGGCAGGCCGAGGTGCTCCTTGGGGGTGACGTAGCAGAGCATCGCGGTGCCCCACCAGGCGATCATCGCGGCGCCGATGCCCGAGGTGATGTGGTCGTAGGCCGGGGCGACGTCGGTGGTCAGCGGGCCGAGGGTGTAGAAGGGGGCCTCCTCGCAGATCTCCTGCTGGAGGTCGATGTTCTCCTTGATCTTGTGCATCGGGACGTGACCGGGTCCCTCGATCATCGTCTGCACCTGGTGGCTCTTGGCGATGGTGTTCAGCTCGCCGAGGGTGCGCAGCTCGGCGAACTGCGCCTCGTCGTTGGCGTCCGCGATGGAGCCGGGGCGCAGGCCGTCGCCGAGGGAGTAGGTGACGTCGTAGGCGGCGAGGATCTCGCACAGCTCGGCGAAGTTCTCGTAGAGGAAGTTCTCCTTGTGGTGCGCCAGGCACCACGCGGCCATGATCGAGCCGCCGCGGGAGACGATGCCGGTCTTGCGGCGGGCGGTGAGCGGCACGTAGCGCAGCAGGACGCCGGCGTGCACGGTCATGTAGTCGACGCCCTGCTCGGCCTGCTCGATGACGGTGTCCTTGTAGACCTCCCAGGTCAGCTCCTCGGCGCGGCCGTCGACCTTCTCCAGGGCCTGGTAGAGGGGGACGGTGCCGATGGGGACGGGGGAGTTGCGCAGCACCCACTCGCGGGTGGTGTGGATGTTGCGTCCGGTGGACAGGTCCATGACCGTGTCGGCGCCCCAGCGGGTGGCCCAGGTCATCTTCTCGACCTCCTCCTCGATGGAGGAGGTGACCGCGGAGTTGCCGATGTTCGCATTGACCTTCACCAGGAACCGCTTGCCGATGACCATCGGCTCGATCTCCGGGTGGTTGACGTTGGCCGGCAGTACGGCACGTCCGGCGGCGATCTCGTCCCGTACGACCTGCGGCGGTACGTTCTCGCGCAGCGCCGCGAACTCCATCTCGGGGGTGATCTCGCCGCGCCTGGCGTAGGCGAGCTGGGTGACCGGCTGCCCGTCGTGCGCGGCGCGCCGGGGGAGCCGCGGGCGGCCGGGGAAGACCGCGTCCAGGTTGCGCAGTCCGCCGCGGGGGGCGGTGTGCTTGATGCCGTCGTCCTCGGGGCGCACCGGGCGGCCCGGATACTCCTGGGTGTCGCCGCGGCCGATGATCCAGTTCTCCCGGAGCGGGGCGAGGCCCCGCCGGACGTCGGTCTCCACCGACGGGTCGGTGTAGGGGCCCGATGTGTCGTACAGCGTCACATCGCGCCCGTTGGTGAGGTGCACCTGGCGCACCGGGACGGCCACATCCGGCCGTGATCCGGTGATGTACGCCTTGTGCCAGCCGATTTCGCGCGTGCGTGCGTCCTGCGTGGTCATGAGACCTACTCCCTACGCCGGCATTACCCGGTAACAGGTTCGGCGGTCGGCGCAGCTGTCGGGTCGGCATGATGCCGCTTCCGCTTTCAGCGCCCTCTCAGCCCGGTGCTCCGAGCTCCCGCGTTTGCAAAGGTGGCACCAACGGTAGCGGTCGGGTGCATACAGGCACCAGGGGGCCTTGCAATGATCGGCCCGTGGACTCCCCCCGTGAGTTTGAAAGTCCGGGCTCCGCAGATGGCAGCGGCTCGGCACATGGTGACGGCTCGGCACACGGCAGCGGCTCGGTGCACAGCCACGGCCACGCGCACGGCCCCGTGCCGCCGGTCTCGCGGCGGCTGCGCCGGGTCATCACCGCGGTCCTGGTGCCCTTCGCCGCGGCCGTGGTCGTCGGCCTGGTCATGCTGTGGCCGGGCGGGGCGCCGCACCACGCACGTACCGGCGTCGGCTTCGACCAGCAGACGCGGCAAGGCAGAGTCGTGGAGTTGGCGGCGGTGTCCTGCAAGGCGGCCCAGGCCGCGCCCGACACCACCGCGGCCGGGACGCCGGACAGCGACGCGTGCCAGAAGGCGACGATCGAGGTGTCCTCGGGTCCTGACAAGGGCACGACCTTCACCGAGATCGTGCAGCCCGACCAGACCCGCCGCTACACCGCGGGCGAGGGTGTCGTCCTGGCCTACGCCCCCACCGCGCCGCCGGGCCTGCGCTATTCGGTCACCGACGTGCAGCGCGGCTTCCCGCTGGCGCTGCTCGCGGGGATCTTCGCGCTGGCGGTGATCGTGGTGGGCCGGCTGCGCGGCCTGATGGCGCTGGTCGCGCTCGCGGTGTCCTTCGGGGTGCTGACGCTGTTCATCCTGCCGGCGATCCTGCACGGCGACGACCCGCTGCTGGTGGCGGTGGTCGGCGGCAGCGCGATCATGCTGATCGCGCTGTACATGTGCCACGGCGTCAACGCCCGCACCTCGGTCGCGGTGATCGGCACCCTGTGCTCGCTGTTCCTGATCGGCGTGCTGGGTTCGGTGTTCATCTCGTGGGCTCATCTGACCGGCAACACCTCGGACGAGACCGGCCTGATCCACAGCCTCTACCCGGGCATCCAGATCAAGGGCGTCCTGCTCGCCGGGGTGATCATCGGCTCGCTCGGTGTGCTGGACGACGTGACGGTCACACAGGTCGCCGCGGTGTGGGAACTCAAGGACGCCGACCCCGGCGCCGGCCCGCGCAAGCTGTACCGGGCGGGCATGCGGATCGGCCGCGACCACATCGCCTCGGTCGTCAACACCCTGGTGATGGCCTACGCGGGCGCCGCGCTGCCGCTGCTGCTGCTCTTCTCGATCGCCCGCAGCGGGGTGCTGCAGGTGGCGGGGAGCGAACTGGTGGCCGAGGAGATCGTCAGGACGCTGGTCGGCAGCATCGGCCTGGTCGCCTCCGTACCGCTGACGACCGCGCTCGCGGCGCTCGTGGTCAGCGCGGACCGGCCGCGTACCGCCGCACGGACCCCTGCGTCCGCACCGGGCGCGGGCCGCACCGCGGCGCGCGGGGCAGCCGGACGTGCAGTCGCCGCCGGTGGCGGAGGCCACCGGCGGCGGGGGAAATGAACGGGCGGGGGGTCGCGGGGTCGGTCACCAATCGCGCTTGGACGACTTCGAGGACGACCCGCCGGACGTGACGCGCTTCACGACCAGGACGAGCGCCCCGACCAGGACCACGAACACGATCACCTTGAACAGCAGCCCGATCACGAAGCTCACCAGGGCCGCAACCAGCGAACCGAAGATCACCAGCGCGATCACCGGGACGGCGACCCACTTGACCCACCAGGGCAGGCCCTTCAGCAGCTTGTCCATGACGCCTTGACTCTCCTTCGTCCCCGCACCGGGGTCGGTCCGGCGGTTCCTCCGCCGATACTTCGACTGTAGGGCCACTCATGCCCCCTGCGGGGGCCTGGGACGCCGGATACGACCCTGAAGACACCCCTAGGGCTCGGGCGGGGAGAAGACCACCATCACCCTGAGATCCTCGGTGATGTGGTGGAAGCGGTGCGGGGTGCCGGCCGGCACATAGACCACGCTGCCGCGCGCGACGGTCGTCGTCTCCTCACCCACGGTGATCGCGCCCCGGCCGCTGACGACCAGGTACACCTCGTCCTGCGGGTGCGGCTGCTGCGGGTCGCTCTCGCCCGCCGACAGCGCGTACAGCCCGGCCGACATGCTGCGCTCCTTGAGAAAGCGCAGGTACGCGCCCTGGTTCGCGGCCCGTTCCGCATCCAGGTCGTCCAGCCGGAACACCTTCATCGCCACTCCTCCGCTGCGGTCGGGCTACGGTTCTGTTCACTCTCTTGCCCTGCCGATCAGGTCTGCGACGATCACACCATGAAGAATTTCATCGTCAAAACGCTGGCGAACGCCGGAGCTCTCGGCGTCGCCACCTGGGTGATCAAGGACATCACCCTGACCGGCGACTCCACGTCGCGCAAGGCGCTGAGCCTGATATTGGTCGCGCTGGTCTTCGGCGTCGTGAACTGGCTGGTCAAGCCGATCGTGAAGGTCCTGTCCTTCCCGCTGTTCATCCTCACCCTGGGCCTGATCACCCTGGTGGTGAACGCCCTGATGCTGCTCCTGACGTCGTGGGTGGCCGGCAAGCTCAGCCTGGACTTCCACGTGGACGGCTTCTGGACCGCGGTGGTCGGCGGCCTGATCGTCAGCATCGTGTCCTGGGCGCTGCACGTCGTCCTGCCGGACGACGAGTGACTGGCGGTCCGGGGGGCACGGATTTCCCCGGGGGACCGGGGGGCGGGGCCGCGGACGCGGGTCCCGGCGACAGTACGCGCAGCGTGCACGCGGGCCGGCCGCCGGCGACGGCGTACGAACCGTCGCTGCCGGGGCCGGTCTTCGTCTCGCACTACCACCTGCCCGGTGAGGCGGCCGGTCCCTACCTCTACGGCCGGGACGACAACCCGACCTGGGAGCGCCTTGAGCAGGCGATCTCCGAACTGGAGGCGCCCGGCGACCCCGAGGTCGGCACCGCGGTCTTCGCCTCGGGCATGGCGGCCGTCGCGGCCGTGCTGCTGTCGCAGGTGAAGGCCGGGCAGACGGTGCTGCTGCCGTCGGACAGCTACCAGACGACGCGGGCGCTGCGCGAGCGCCTGGAGTCCTACGGGGTGTCCGTGCGGCTCGCGCCGACCGCGGGCGACGCGCAACTGGCGGCGGTCGAGGGGGCGTCGCTGGTGTGGCTGGAGACGCCGTCGAACCCGGGCCTCGACGTGTGCGACATCCGGCGGCTCGCGGACGCGGCCCATGCGGCCGGCGCGCTCGTCGCCGTCGACAACACCCTTGCCACGCCGCTGGGTCAGCGGCCCCTGTCGCTGGGCGCGGACTTCTCGGTGGCCAGCGGTACGAAGGCGCTCAGCGGCCACGGCGACCTGCTGCTCGGCTACGTCAGCACCAGGGACCCTGAGCTGGCGGCGAGCGTGCGGTACTGGCGCAAGACCGTCGGCGCGATCCCGGGGCCGATGGAGGCCTGGCTCGCGCACCGGTCGATCGCGACCTTCGCGCTGCGCGTGGAGCGGCAGTCGGCCAACGCCCTGGCTCTTGCCACGGCTTTGCTCAAACGTCCCGAGGTCAGTGATCTGCGTCACCCGGGCCTGCCGACCGACGCCTCGCACGAGGTGGCGTCCCGGCAGATGCGCCGCTTCGGCAGCGTGGTGTCCTTCACCCTGCCCGACCAGGCGCATGCAGAACGCTTCCTGGCCGCCCTGCGGATGACGTCGGAGGCCACCAGCTTCGGCAGCATCCAGAGCACGGCCGAGCGCCGCGCCCGCTGGGGCGGCGACGCGGTGCCGCCGGGCTTCGTCCGCTTCTCCGTGGGCATCGAGGACCCGCAGGACATCGTGGCCGACGTGCTGCGGGCGCTGGACGCGGCGGCCGGGGCATGACGGGCGCCGGCTCGGATTCCGGGGCAGGCGCGGGCGCTTTACGTACGCGGGCCGGGCGTGCGTGTCTCGCGGGCGCGCACGGCCCGGCCGAACGCTTCGATTGACGGCCCTGGGCACGTTTGCCCCCGGTCCGGCCGCGGCAGATGTCTGGCATGCCCCCGGACTCGCACCCCAGCCCCGCCACCCGCCCGGTGGTCAAGCGCACCGCACGCGGCCTGGTCTTCGACGGTGACCAGCTCGTCCTGATCAAACGCAGCAAGCCCGGCATCGCACCGTACTGGATCACTCCGGGCGGCGGTGTCGAGGACGACGACGCCAGTGTCGTGGCCGCCCTGCACCGCGAGATCGACGAGGAGTTGGGCGCCAAGGTCACCGATGTGGTGCCGGCCTTCGTGGACACCGTCGAGCACATCGCGGACGACGGTTCGCACGGCGTGAAGGTGCAGTTCTTCTTCGCCTGCCGGCTGGAGTCGATGGACCTCGCGCTGCGGCACGGCCCCGAGGTCGACGATCCGTGCGGGGAGTACGAGGTGGTGCGGGTGCCCTTCAGCAGGCTCGGCATCGCCTCGGTCGGCATCGTGCCGCTGACCCTGCGGCACTACCTGGACGCGAACATCGAGGGTGTGCTCGGCCTGCTGGGGCCCGAGCTGGGCTGAGCCGGGCCGGTGGGCATGCCCGGCAAGGCCGGTACGCCGCTGCCGCCCCTGCGATAGGTCTGCTACGGGATCGTCCCGTAGCGGACCTATTTTGTTACCCTCGACCCATGACCACGGACACCGCCCCTGCCCCCGAGGCCGCTTCCACCGCGTCCACCGCTGCCGCCGCCCCGCCGCAGGACGCCCTCGGCGCCGCACCCGACGTGTCGTTCCTGCTCCAGCACACCGCCCACGTGCTGACCACGCAGATGACGGCGGCCCTCGCCGAGATCGGCATGTCGCCGCGGGCGCACTGCGTGCTGGCGCATGCCGCGCAGAGCGAGCGGACGCAGGCGCAGCTCGCCGAGCTGTCCGACCTGGACAAGACCACGATGGTGGTGACCGTCGACCAGCTGGAGCGGGCGGGCCTGGCTGAGCGGGTGCCGTCGGCGACCGACCGCAGGGCGCGGATCATCCGGGTCACGGCGGCGGGCGCCGACGTGGTGGCCGCCGGGCAGCAGATCGTCGACCGGGTGCACGGCGACGTGCTCGGCGCACTGCCCGAGCGGGAGCGCGCGGTCTTCGTCGCGGCGCTGAACCGGCTGGCCGGCGGGCATCTGGCGACGCCGGCCGACTCCCCCGAGGGCGCCCAGGGTGTGCGCAGGCCGCGGCAGGCCCGCAAGTGAGCAGGGTCCCACGGGGCCGCCCGACGCACCGCCGCACCTAAGCCCGTAATAGATAGTCTCCAACAAAACTTTCTGCTACGGTCGATCCTGGCTATCCATCCGCCAGGAGGCGACCCCATGCCACTGTCTTCCCGTTCCCGCGGCGCCGCCCTCGCCGTGCTCAGCGCGGGCACCCTGATGATCATCCTGGACGGCACGATCGTGACCGTCGCACTGCCGTCCATCCAGCGCGACCTGGGCTTCTCCCAGTCCGCGCTGGCGTGGGTGGTGAACGCCTACCTCATCGCCTTCGGCGGTCTGCTGCTGCTGTCCGGCCGGCTCGGCGACATCCTCGGCCGCCGCCGCATCCTGGTCGGCGGGCTCACCGCCTTCACCGCCGCTTCGCTCGCCTGCGGCCTCGCCGACTCCGCCGGGCTGCTGATCACCGCCCGCTTCGTCCAGGGCGCCGCGGGCGCGATGGTCTCCGCGGTCAGCCTGGGCATGGTGATCGCCCTCTACCCCGACCCCGCGGGACGCGGACGGGCCATGGGCGTCTACAGCTTCGTGCAGTCGGCAGGCGGTGTGCTCGGTCTTGTGGCCGGCGGCGTCCTCACACAGGCGGTCAACTGGCACTGGATCTTCTTCGTCAACCTGCCGATCGGCGCGGCCGCCGCGCTCCTCAGCCTGCGCCTGCTGCCCGACGACCGGCCCGCCGCCGGCTCCGGCAACCCGGTACGCGACGTGGACGCACCTGGTGCGCTGCTGGTCACAGCCGCCCTGATGCTCGGCGTCTACACCATCGTCGGCACCGCCGACCACGGCTGGGCCTCCGCTCGCACGGGCGCCTTCGGCGCGGTCTCCCTGGTGCTGCTCGCGGGCTTCCTGGTACGGCAGTCCCGCGCGGCCCAGCCCCTCATGCCGCTGCGGCTCTTCCGCTCCCGGCTGGTGACCGGCGCCAACGTGGTGCAGGCGCTGATGGTGGCCGGCGGCTTCGGCTTCCAGTTCCTGGTCACCCTCTACCTGCAGCGGGTGCTGGGCTACGACCCGCTGCGGATCGGCCTGGCCATCGCGCCCACCGGGCTGGTGATCGGCGTGATGTCGCTGGCGCTGTCGGCCCGGCTGGGCGCGCGCTTCGGTGAGCGGGCGGTGCTGCTGCCCAGCCTCGTACTCTTCGCCTGCGGCTTCCTTCTGCTGGCCCGGGTCCCCGCGGGACATGCCTCCTACGTCACCGACGTGCTGCCGGCGACGCTGGTCTTCGGGGTGGCCTTCGGTCTGGCGATGCCCGCGCTGATGACGCTCGGCATGTCCGACGCCACGCCCGCCGACTCCGGTCTGATCTCCGGCGTCTTCAACACCGCCCAGCAGATCGGCGCCGCGCTGGGCCTGGCGGTGCTCGCCGCGCTCGCCTCCGCCCGCACCGACCACCTCGCCGCCGCGGGCCACTCGCCCGCCGCGTCCCTGACCGGCGGCTACCACCTCGCCTTCCTGGTCGCCGCGGGACTGCTCGCCGCGGCGACCCTCGCGGCGGCCCTGCTGCTCAAGGCGCCGGTGCGCGGCACTGGCGGCGTGGGCCGTACCGGCGGCCGGGCCGTCCAGGAAGGCCACGAAGGCCAGGACGCTCCGGAGGGCCAGGACCGGGTCAGTGACCAGGACCGGGTCAGTGCCAGCCGGGGAAGCCGCCGGGCACCGGAGCCGACGGATCGTACGGCTCACGTGTGAAGACGAAGGACCCGAGGTCGAGATGGCTGACGGAACCGTCCGCCGCCCGGACCACCCGCAGAGTCTCGCCCGCGAAGTAGCCCTCGCGGCCGGTCCAGGTGCCGTTTTGTTCCACGTGGAACCTCGTGGCGCGGCCCTGGCCGGTCAGCGGCCCGAGCCTGGGCAGGCCCTCGGCGTCGATCCGCAGCGCATAGGCGTTCGTCCCCCAGAACCACGGACCCGCCAGCTCCAGCAGGTCGGCGCCGAGCGTGTCAGCGGGGCGCCAGGCCGCCGGCAGCCCCGGCTCGGCGTCAGCGGTGATCGCCAGCAGGTCAGCGGCGATGGCGCCGACCTGCGGCCCCGAGGTCGCGTTGGCCAGCGCGATCGCACCGACACCGTCCTGCGGGCTCACCCATACTGTCGCCAGGAAGCCGGGCATCGAACCGGTGTGGCCCGCGAGCAGCCGGCCGCCGCGGCGGCTGAGCTGGAGGCCGAGGCCGTAACCGGCGTCCATGTCCGAGGCCTCCGGCGGGGCGGCGGGCTGCCGCATCTCCTCCAGCGTCGCCGCGCCCAGCACCCCGTCCCGACCTGCCATCAGGAAGGCCGCCCAGCGCGCCAGATCACCGGCCGTCGACCACAACTGCCCGGCCGGCGCCATCCGCCCGGTGTCCTGTACGGCCTCGGGCCGCATCACATCGGCCCACGGGTGGACGGCGAAGCCCCCGGCCGCGGGGGCCTGCGGAAGCAACGTCGTCCGCGCCATGCCCAGGGGTTCGAGGACCTCGGTGCGCAGCGCCTCACCCCACGGCACCCCGCGCAGCTGCTCGACCAGCGCGCCGAGCAGCGCGAAACCGGGGTTGGAGTAGTGGTAGCGGCGGCCCGCCGGGTGCTTGACCGGGTCGATGCCGAGCACATCGGCCAACTCGGGGCGCAGGTCACCCGGGGTGCGTTCCCACCAGGGTCCCGGCGTCTCGGAGGCCAGGCCCGAGGTGTGGCTGAGGAGCTGGCCCACCGTCAGCCGCCCGGCCGCCCGCAGCCCCGCCGCGTCGAGCGCCGCGGCATCCGCCCCGGCCGTGCCGATCGCCGTCCCGGCCTCGGCAAGCGCCGTCTCCGGGAGGTGGCGGCTCAACGGGTCGGCCAGGTCCAGCAGCCCTTCGTCGCGCAGCCGCATCACCAGCACCGCGACGAAGGACTTGGTGATCGAACCGATGCGGTACTGCGTGTCGGCGTCGGGCGCATGGCCCTCGATCATGCTGCGCGAGCCGCACCAGACCAGCGCGCCGTCCCGTACCACCGCGCCGACCAGCGAGGGGGTGCGCCCGTCGCGCTGGCCCACGGCCACCCGGTGCAGCAGCGAGCGCCGGGTGGCGGGCAGCAGTCCGCCGCCGCCCGCACCGCCTTCCGGTCCGCCACCCGTTCCGGTCTCCGACCCGGTCTGCACGGTCACCCGCCCTCACGCCCTTCCGCCGTCGCCCGCCGGCACGGGCGTCAGGCCCGCGCGTCGTTACGGTAGTCGGCGGGGCCGAAGCGCACCGCCACGATCGACATCCGCATCGACCGCACGCCGGGCAGCCGGTGCGAGATCGGGGCGATGGTGTAGAGGCCGCGGCCGCGCGGCAGCGGCAGGCTGCGCACCTCGGCGATCCGCGGTGAGGCGGTGGCCACCTTCGGGTACTCCTTGATGTCCATGCCCCACTGCCAGCGCGGGGCGCGGTAGCCGCCCGCGGTGTCCATGGCGCCGGCCTGGTTGCGGGCCACCATCCCGCGCGGCAGCGCGTCGAAGAGGAAGGACCCCCCGGGGAAGCGTTCCGCGCAGGCCGCGATCAGCCGCCTGACCTCGCGCGGCGGCAGGTACATCAGCAGGCCCTGCGCGGTCACCAGCACGTCCTGCGGCGGCGTACCGGCGTCGAGTTCGTCCATCCACCGCAGGTCGAGCGCCGAGCAGGCCACGGTACGGCGCCGCGGCGGGTCCTCGGGCAGCAGCCTGTCGCGCAGCGCGACCGTCTCGGGCAGGTCGACGGTCAGCCAGTGCACCAGGCCGTCGTCCACCCGCCAGAACTGGGTCTCCAGGCCCTCGCCGAGCGCCACCACGGTGCCGCCGGGGTGCGCGGCCAGGAAGCGCCGCACCTCGCCGTCGAGGCAGGCGACCCGCAGGGCGTGCCACTGCGACATGCCGTCGCCGCCGAAGCGCTCGAAGGGGTAGTCGATCCGCTCGACCAGTTCGATTGCCCGCGGGTCGTCCAGCACCCTGCGGCCGGGGCGGGCGGCCTCCACCGAGCGCTGGTAGAGATTCCACAGCAGCGTCTCGGGGACGCCCTCCAACTCGACCAGGACCTTGTCCCGCGCCCCGCCGCCCTTGTCCTCGCCCGTGGCCTCGCTCATGTCCTCGTCCATGCCCTCGTTCATGTCCTCGTCCATCCCCTCAGGCTGCCACCCGAGCGGGCCGAAGTGCGGGACGGGAGCGCTCCCAGGTCAACTGCCCGTCATGGCAGGCGGTTTCGCGGGCTGCTCCGTGTCAGAAAGGTTGACACCCCCCAGGGGCTGCCGTAGATATCACCACTGCCAGAGAGCGCTCTCAGCCCGCTGGCGGTTCCTCCTACCACGACCCCCCACACCCGCGAGTTGCATCCGACACGTAGGAGCAGACACATGAGGGTCACCCCACAAGGGCTCTCCCTGTCCCGTAAACGTTTCCGACAGTCACCGCAGACCGTCGTCCTGCTCGCCTTGGTCATGATCGCGTCGGCCTGCCTGTCGATCATGGCGACCTCGTCCCGCGCGGCCACGCCCGTCCTGCTCTCCCAGGGCAAACCCGCCACCGCCTCGTCCGTGCAGGACGCCTTCACCGCCAACGCGGCCGTCGACGGCGACACCGGCACCCGCTGGTCCAGCGCCGCGTCCGACCCGCAGTGGCTCCAGGTCGACCTCGGCTCCAGCCAGCCGATCAGCCAGGTGGTGCTCAACTGGGAGACCGCCTACGGCAAGGCCTTCCAGATCCAGGTCTCGGACAACGGCTCCACGTGGAACAGCATCTACTCCACGACCACCGGCACCGGCGGCGTCCAGACGCTGAACGTCACCGGCACCGGCCGCTATGTGCGGATGTACGGCACCGCCCGCGGCACCCAGTGGGGCTACTCGCTGTGGGAGTTCCAGATCTACGGCGGCTCCGGCGGCGGCACCCCGCCTGCCGGCTGCGCCACGACCACGGCCGCTCTCGGCAAGCCGGCGACCGCGTCCTCGACGGAGAACGCCGGCACCCCCGCCTCCGCGGCCTTCGACGGCAACGCGGGCACCCGCTGGTCCAGCGCCGCGTCCGACCCGCAGTGGGTGCAGGTCGACCTCGGCTCCTCGCAGACGCTGTGCGGTGCCCAGTTGAGCTGGGAGACCGCCTACGCGAAGGCGTACCAGATCCAGGTCTCGGACAACGGTTCCACGTGGAACACCGTCTACTCCACGGCCAGCGGCCCCGGCGGGGTGGAGAACCTCTCCTTCGACGCCACCGGCCGCTACGTGCGGATGTACGGCACGGTCCGTGCGACCCAGTACGGCTACTCGCTGTGGGAGTTCACCCTGCTGACCGCCGACGGCGGCAGCACCACCCCGCCGCCCGGCGGCGGTGACGGCAGCTGCCCGTGGGTCGGGTCCACCACCCCGGTCGCCACCCGGGTCGCCCAGGTCATGGCGCAGATGACCACGGCGCAGAAGGTCTCGATCCTGCACGGCAACAACAACTCCTCGCCGTACATCGGCAACATCACCGGCATCCCCTCGCTGTGCATCCCGGACATCGGCCTGCAGGACGGCCCGCACGGCGTCGGCGACGGGCTCGGCGGCGTCACCCAGATGCCGTCCGCCAACTCCGCGGCCGCGACCTTCGACAACGCGCTGGAGCAGCAGTACGGCGCCGCGATCGGTGCGGAGTTCGCGGGTAAGGGTGTGCAGGTGGCCCTCGGCCCGACGCTGAACATCGTCCGCGACCCGCGCTGGGGCCGCTCGTTCGAGACCTTCAGCGAGGACCCGTACCTCAACGGGCAGATGGCCGCGGCCGACATCAAGGGCATCCAGAGCCAGGGTGTGATGGCCGAGATGAAGCACGTGGCCGTCTACAACATCGAGAACCCGGCCGGCACGGTCGTCGTCGACAAGCGGACCATGCAGGAGCTGTATCTGCCGGCCTTCCAGGCGGCGGTGCAGCAGGGGTCGCCGGCTGCGGCGATGTGCGCGTACAGCATCGTCAACAGCGTGCCGGCCTGCCAGAACCCGGATCTGATGAACACCGGGCTCTACAACCAGGCGAACTTCGGCGGCTTCATCACCAGTGACTGGGGCGGCACCCACTCGACGGTGGAGTCGGCCAACGCGGGCCTGACGGTGGAGATGCCCAACGGCTACTTCTTCGCCGACTTCCTCGCCCAGGCCGTCGCCAACGGAACCGTCAGCCAGGCCACGCTGGACACCATGGTCAGCCGGCTGCTGACGCAGTTCTTCGCCTTCGGGCTGTTCGACAAGGCGCCCAGCGGTTCCCGGGACGCCACGGTGACCACGCCCGCGCATGTGCAGGTCGCGCTCCAGGGCGCGGAGGAGGGCACCGTCCTGCTGAAGAACAACGGCATCCTGCCGCTGTCCACCGCCACCACCCACTCGATCGCCGTGATCGGCTGGGACGGCGGGGCTGGGGTGCAGTCGATCGGCGGCGGCAGCGCCACCGTGACCAGCTCGGGCACGGTCTGGCCGATCACCGGCATCCAGAACCGGGTCGCCGGCACCGGGACCACCGTGCAGTACAACGACGCGACGAACCTCGACGCGGCGGTCAGCCTCGCCCGCAGCTCCGATGTCGCGATCGTCTTCGCCAGTGACAACTACGGCAACGAGGAGCACGACACCACCACGTTGGACCTGCCGAACAACGGCGGCAGCCAGGTCAAGCAGAACGACATGATCGCCCAGGTGGCGGCGGCGAACCCGCACACCATCGTGGTGCTCAACAACAACTCGGCCGTCAACATGCCGTGGCTGAACCAGGTCGCGGGCGTCTTCGAGGGCTTCTACCCGGGCCAGCAGATCGGCACGGCGATGGCGGCGCTGATCTTCGGCGACGTCAACCCGTCGGGCAAACTGCCGGTGACCTTCCCGAAGTCGCTGGCCGACGTGCCCGCCGACACCGCGGCCCAGTGGCCCGGCACCAACGGGCAGGTGCAGTACAGCGAGGGCCTCGACGTCGGCTACCGGTGGTACGACGCGAGGAACATCGAACCGCTCTTCCCGTTCGGTTTCGGCCTGTCCTACACCACCTTCGGCTACAGCAACCTGCAGGTCGGGGCGCTCAGCGGCGGCAGTGCCACGGTCCACGTCACGGTGACCAACACCGGGTCCCGGGCGGGCACCGACGTCGCACAGCTCTACGTCGGCGACCCGGCGTCCACCGGTGAGCCGGTGCACCAACTGCGCGGCTACCAGCGCGTCACCCTCAACCCGGGCCAGTCGCAGACGCTGACCTTCACGGTCAGCACCCATGACCTGGCCTACTGGAACACCGGCAGCAACAACTGGACGACGGCAGCGGGCACGTACCAGATCCTGGTCGGCGACTCCTCGCGCAGCCTGCCGCAGACCGGCACGCTCAGCGTGCCGACCACGGTCAGCGGCGCGATCGCCGCCGCTCTCGCCCCGCAGGCCACGTCCGCGGACTCCGCGCCCGCCGCCACCGCGGCCGCGCTGTCCGTGCCCAACCCGCACGGCATGAGCAGCCCGGTGCGCTCCGCCGTCGACTGGGTCCTCGACCCGGCCGGCGTCGCCGCGCACCACAGCTACAGCGCGCAGGGGCTGCCGCCCGGCGTCCGGCTCGACGCGAGCGGGCGGTTCACCGGCGCGGCCACCGCACGGGGCAGCTACACCGTCACGGTCACCGCCGAGGACCAGGCCGGGGCCACCGGCTCGGCGACCTTCGTGTGGACCACCACCTGACCCTTCCCCTCCCCGGGAAGGACGCCCCCGGAGCCGCATCCCGCGGCTCCGGGGGTGTTGCCGTCTGCGCGCGGCCCACCGGTACGGTGACCCCATGACGGAGCAGACCGCAGGATTCCCGCCGCCCGAGATCACCGCGCTGCTGGACTGCCTGACCGCCCAGCGCAGGCATGTGCTGGGAATACTCGACGGCCTCGACGAGGCGGACCTGCGCCGCCCGGTCCTGCCGTCGGGCTGGAGCTGCCTCGGGCTGGTCCGCCATCTCGCCCTCGACGTCGAGCGCTTCTGGTTCGGCGCGGTCCTGGCCGGCGACCCGGCCGTCATCGCCGCGCTGGACGAGGAGGCCGACGCCTGGCAGGTGGACCCCGCCGCCCCGGCCGCCGAGGTGCTCGACCGCTACCGCCGGGAGATCGCGCTCGCCGACGCGATCATCACCGCGACGCCCGCGGACACCGCACCGGCCTGGTGGCCGACCGACCTCTTCGGCGAGCAGGACGTGCACAGCCACCGCGAGGTCCTGCTGCACGTCATCGCGGAGACCGCCTGCCACAGCGGCCACCTGGACGCGGTCCGCGAACTCATCGACGGCCACCGCTGGCTGGTCCTGACCGACTGACCCGGCCGGGCACCGTTTCAGCCCGGCCAGGCGGCGAGTGCGACGTCGGCCGTCCGGTCCAGCTCCGCCCGGCCGACCCCGTCGCAGGCCTGCGTGCACATGCCCTGCACGACAGCCGAGTAGAAGGTGGCCAGCGCCCCGGCGTCGGTCCCCGGCGGCAGCAGGCCCGCCGCCACGTCCGCCGCGATCTTCCCCTCCAGCCCGCGCTTGGTCCCCTCGCGCCACTCCCGCAGCTCCGCCTTGACGTCCTGCGAGGCGTCCGTGCCGTTGGTCGCCCCGTTGACCACCAGGCAGCCGGGCGGCCTGCCCGGCTCTGTGTACGCCGCCGCCGCGAGCCGCAGCAGCCGTTCGACGGCTCCGCGTGCCGTGGGCTCGGCGAGGGCGCGGGCGCCGTAACTGCCGTGGGTGCGGGCGTACCGGTCGACCGCCTCGCTGAAGAGCTTCCGCTTGTTGCCGAACGCCGCGTAGAGGCTCGGCGGGTTGATGCCCATCGCCTGGGTGAGCGCGGCGATCGACGTGGCCTCGTAGCCGTGCCGCCAGAACTCGGTCATCGCGGTCTCCAGCGCCTCGTCACGGTCGAAGGCGCGGCGCGGCGCTCGTGCGGTGCTCATGCCGAACATCTTATAGCGATCGCTAAAGCTGTGCTACGGTCCCCGCTGTAGCGATCGCTAAAGGTCACCGCCGGCCTTGTCGGCACCTGTCACGCAGAGGAGAACCGCCATGCGCGCCATCACCCAGAAGTCCTTCGGCGACCCACACGTCCTCGACGTCACCGACCTGCCGCGCCCCGAGCCGCTTCCCTCGGAAGTGCTGGTCAGGGTCCATGCCGCGGGCGTCAACCCGATCGACGCCGCGGTCCGTTCCGGCGCCTTCCCGCTGATCGGGCAGCCGCCCTTCGTGCTGGGCTGGGACATATCCGGTGTGGTCGAGGAGGTCGTCCCCGGTGTCAACCGCTTCCGCCCCGGCGACGAGGTCTTCGGCATGCCCTTCTTCCCGCGGGCCGGCAGCGGGTACGCCGAGTACGTCGCGGTCCCCTCCCGCCAGCTGGCCCGCAAGCCCGCCGCGCTCGACCACCTGCAGGCCGCCGCCCTGCCGCTGGCAGGCCTGACCGCCTGGCAGAGCCTGGTCGACACCGCCCGCATCGAGCCGGGCCGGCGGGTGCTGATCCACGGGGGCGGAGGTGGCGTCGGCCACCTGGCCGTCCAGATCGCCAAGGCCCACGGCGCCCATGTCATCACGACCGCCCGGGCGGACAAGCACGACTTCGTCCGGGGCCTCGGCGCCGACGAGGCCGTCGACTACCGCAGCACCGACTTCTCCGAGGCCGTCAGGGACGTCGACGTCGTCCTCGACACCGTCGGCGGCGACTACGGGCGCCGGTCCATCCCCGTCCTGCGTCCGGGCGGCCAGCTGGTCACCGCGGTCGACCGCACCGACACCGCGCTGCGGGCGGCCGTCGAGTCAGCCGGACGCCGCTTCGCCGGCATCACCGTGGAGCCGGACCACGTCGGCCTCGAAGCCCTCGCCGACCTGGCCGCCGCGGCCCGGCTCACCCCGCACGTCGGCCACGCCCTCCCGCTCGCCGACGCCGCCGAGGCCCACGTCCTCGTCGAGTCCGGCAGGACCCGGGGCAAGATCGTCCTCACCCTGTGACGGGCGCCGCTCAGTCCAGGCAGAACTCGTTGCCCTCGACGTCCTGCATCACGATGGTCGACTCCTCGAACCCGTCGGCCACCAGCACCCGCTGGCGCACCGCGCCGAGTGCGACCAGCCGGGCGCACTCGGCCTCCAGGACGGCGAGGCGCTCCTCCCCGACCAGTCCCGTGCCGACCCGCACATCCAGGTGTACCCGGTTCTTGACGACCTTCCCCTCGGGCACCCGCTGGAAGAACAGCCGCGGCCCCTCCCCCGTGGGGTCGACGCAGGCGAAGGCCGTCCCCTGCCGGTCAGCGGGCAGCGACCGGTCGAAGTCGCCCCACGTGGCAAACCCCTCCGGCGCCGGAGGAACCACATAGCCCAGCACCTCGCACCAGAAGCGGGCCACCCGCTCGGGCTCGGCGCAGTCGAAGGTGACCTGGACTTTCCTGATCGCTCCCATCGCCCCACCGTAGCGGCGCCGCCACCCGGCTGTAGGTTCTCGCTGCTTGTGTCCTACGGCGATGCCGTGACCTGCGGCTTCTCCCGGCATCTCATACCGTGTCCAGCCGCTGATTCTCACGAGTGGTGTCCACTTCCTCAGGAACGGCACACGCCGAGTAGCGCGAAAGCCATTGCCGAGTCCGCTCATGCCTCGCCGGTGGCTCCCCTATTGCTCGGGGATGGGCCAGGGCTGATTCAAAGTGCTGGTGATCTTGCAGGGTCGCTGGTCGTGCGCACGAAGGGGGTGCGGCGGGCCGTTATGAAGACAGCGAGGCTCCGGTTGACGGGGTGACCTACCAAGTCGCCCTGCACCACCGGGCCTCGATGTGCCGCCGGTCTGCCACCGTCTGTATGACCAAGTCGCCTTCGCCGCATCAGCGTGAAATGCCGGTTTTCGCTGAGCGGTTGGCGACGTTGCCGGACCCGCGCGACCGTCGTGGTCGACAGCACTCGCTGGTGTCGGTGCTGCTGATTGCGGCCTGCGCGGTGCTGTCCGGAGCCCGCTCCTGCCTGGCCATCGGCCAGTGGGCCCACAGTGCTCCGCGACGGGATGTCGGCACGCCCCGGACGTGCCGCCACGGGGAGGTGGCGGCACATCCGGCAGGCGGGCCGCCGGCTCAGGCCGGTGTCAGCTGCCATTGCTGGTTGGTGCCGTTGTTGGCGGTCCACTGCACGACGGCGGCTCCGTCGCTGGTCGACTGGCCGGACACATCGGCAACCAGGCCGCTGTCATGGCTGACGATGGTGAAGTACCCGTCGCTGGTGGGCCGCACGAACCACTGCTGGTTGGTGCCGCCGTTGGCGGTCCACTGCTGGAGCTGGAGCCCGGCGGTGGTGGAACCGCCGTTGACGTCGAGCACTTTGCCGGTGGGGTTGTAGCGCAGGGTGTAGGCGCTGCCGGAGGCGCTGAGGGTCCAGGTTCCGCCGCCGGTCTGCTGGACGGCCTTGGCGCCGTCGGCGGTGGAGTTGCCGGCGATGGCCAGCGGCTTGCCGCTGTTGCGGTTGACGATGCGGTAGGTGCCCGGCGCGGGACCGGTGCTCCCGTTGCCCAGGGTGAAGTACTCGACCGCGTCGTTGAACACGGTCGTCCCGGCTTTGCTGGTGGACAGGACGAGGTAGACCCGTGAGCCGCTGGAGGGCGCGGTGAACGACACGTTCTGCGTCGTCTTGGAGCCGAGCGGGATGGTGAGGGTCTTGCTGCCGGAGGCGATCACCGGGCCACTGGCGCTGTCGAGGTGGGCGCTCCAGGCGAAGTCCACGGCGGTGTTGGCGAAGTCGTCGTTGAAGACGGTGATGGTGCGGTTCACAGTGCTGTTGGCGGCGTAGCCGGGGACCGCCTGCGTGAGCGGGAAGGTGCCGTTGGAGTCGGACACACCGGAGGCCGACCAGTAGGGCAGGTCGATCGCGGCGACCGGGTTGAACGCGGCCTGGACGCGCTGGAACTGCGGGTTGCTCCACGGGTCGGAGAGGTTGTCGGCGCCGTAGACGGGGTGGCCGCCCTCTTCGGGGGTGAAGTCGGTGGTGCGCACGCCCGGTATGACGCTCGCCCAGGCGGACAGCAGGGTGTAGGGGCGCAGGTCGCTGGCGTCCTTGGCGCGCTTGGCCACCATCGTGGTGGCGAACCACTCGAAGCCCTGTTTGGTGTTGCACTTGGGCCAGATGTACTCGCCCTCGCCGTCGGGCCGGCCGGCAACCGACACGACCTTCTCGCCGTATTGGCCGAATCCGTCCAAGTAGTGCGCGAAGACGTCGAAGTTGGCGTACGTCATGGTGGGGTAGGGGTTGGCCGGGGCGCCGACCCACGCGTCGACGCTGACCGGCCGGGTGCCGTCGTTGCCGTTCATCGCTGCGTACAGGTCCTTCTCGAACTGCTCCGAGTCCATACCGCTGCTGCCGGGCTCGTTGCTCTGGCTCCAGCGGATCACGGCCGGGTGGTTGCGGTCGCGCAGGGTCAGCGCGCGGGCGTGGTTGACCATGTTGTCGTGCCCGGCGATGAAGTCCTGGAGGCTGTTGGAGCCGCGGATGCCGGTCTCGTCGATGATCATCAGGCCCATCTCGTCGGCCACGTCGAGCATGTAGGGGCTGGCCGGCTCCTGATGAATGCGGACCACGTTGTAGTTCAGCCGCTGGTAGTTGTCGACCGCCTGCGGCCAGCCGCCGTTGCCCTGCGACGGCGGCAGGAACCCGGGCAGGGTGTCGTAGGCGTCACTCTTCCCGCCGTAGTTGACCCGGTCGTAGTCGGCGCCCTGGAGGTTGTCGCCGCGGAAGTTCACCCGCACGCCGTTGAGGTAGTAGTACTCGCCGTTCTGGCTGCTCTCCCGGAATCCGAAGCGGTAGGTCGCGTCGCTGGTGTGTCCGTCGTCGGTCGCCGCGTGGACGGTCAGGCGGTGCAGTTGGGCGCGATACCCCTGCTTGTAGGGGACGTTGGGCCACCAGTACGAGGAGGAGCCCAGGTTCCACGCCACCGGCCCGACTGTCACCTTGACGGTCGAGTGGGCGGCCACGGTCACCGTGCTGCTCGGCAGCGCCGGGTAGGTGAACGACGTGCCGTTGTCCGAGGCGAGCGAGCCGGTCAGGGTCACCGACCGGGCGCTGGCGGAGGTGTTGGTCACCGACGCGTCATAGGTGAGGGTCTGATTGGCCACGGACGTGCGGACGAACGTGTCGCTGACGTACACCGCCGGATACACGCGCAGGAACGCCGAACGGAAGATCCCCTGCGGTACGGCCTCGGCCCAGTCGGCCGCGTCGGGCACCAGATACCTGCCGTTCGCGGGGTTCTTCAGGGCGCCCCTGCCCTTCACGTCGACCGTGACGGTGTGCGTGCTACCCGGTGCCGCGTACGCGCTGATGTCGAAGTTCGACGGCGTGAAGGCGGTGGTCTGCGTGGCGACCACGTGCCCGTCCACCGACAGCGTCGCCTGGTGGTTCACCGCCCCGAACTCGATCCACGTCGACTGCGGCTGCCCGGAGTCCGGCACGGTGATCGTGCGGGAGTACACCGCCTCGTTCACATCGGTGAAGCCCTGCTTGTACCAGCCGCCGCCCGGCACCGTGATCGATGTCGCCGACCGGCCCACCGGGGTGAACCCCCACGTGCCGGCCAGGTCGACCGAGGCGATCGCGGCGTTGCCCGCGGTGACGCCATCGGGGGCGGAGGCCGGCGCGGTGGCAGCGGCCGGCGTGGCCCGAGGGGCGGTCGCCGTGGCCGGCTGTGTCCCCACAGCCCCGGTCAGCAGCGCCACGACGGCCACGGTCCAAAGGGTCAGGCGTCGACGGCGCGGCGGCTGTACGTGTTGTCGCTTCACACGATCCTCCTTGTAAACGGACCAGCCACGGGCTGGTGGTGAACCGGTCGGGGTGGCGCTGAAGCCGTACAGCGGTGAGCGACCCGCCGGGTTGGCCTTGTCCCACCACAACTCGCCGACAACCAGTGGGAAGGGGGCCGCCCGGACCGCCCGACCCCTCGGCGTGCCTGACAGACACCCACCATGTTAGCGCTCACATATACGGATCGGTCGGAGATATGGCGTCACTGGAGGGACAGATGTTTCGGATACAAGAACGTGCACCTGCGCCCCTCACGGTGTCAAGCCTCACGACACGAACCGATTCACCCGGTCATCGGTGAGACCTCCCGTCCCACCCCTTGCCCTGGGCACCCCTGTGCTCGCATCGGCACCAGAAGCCGAGGTCCCCGCGTGGACGGCTGGCGCGCGGGGCCGGCGCCGGAACAGGCTCGTGCCGCACACCCCTTGAGGTGGCAGCGAAGGATGTGTCAGTCTCATTTCGAGCCTCCTACCGGGGCGGTGCCCCCACTGGCCGACTGCGCACACCTGGACCTTTCCCACTGAATGTGAGCGCTCACCCATCCTGGGCGACGCGCGCTCTGGAGTTGCAGCGCCACACGCCGCTCGGCACCTTGTGCGCTTGTCTTTCCAGGAGCCGGCTGTAACCCGCGCCGCTATCTGCTGGTGAGGACGCGAAACCTGCTCGGTGCGTGTGCTGAACGTCACCGGTCTCGGCCTGGACTTCCCGCATGTCACGTCGGACCACCAATCCCACGGTTTCGAGGCGGCCCCACTGGCCACCGAATCGCTGTGGTCCTGCCCCGGCCACGCACTCAGACGACGGCCCGGGCGATCCCGTGGACGAAGAGGGGAATCACTCGATCAAGAGGCATGATTCTCACCTCCATGTCCTATTGGACATGCGGTGGACATCGCCGATGAGAAAAGGACACGGAATCTGAGAACCTACACCGCCCGAGGTCAGGTCTGGGCCATGTCCACGAAGCGGGAGTAGTGGCCCTGGAAGGCCACGGTGATCGTGGCCGTCGGGCCGTTGCGGTGCTTGGCGACGATCAGGTCGGCCTCGCCCGCGCGGGGGGACTCCTTCTCGTAGGCGTCCTCGCGGTGCAGCAGGATCACCATGTCGGCGTCCTGCTCGATCGAGCCGGACTCGCGCAGGTCGGAGACCATCGGCTTCTTGTCGGTGCGCTGCTCCGGGCCTCGGTTGAGCTGGGAGAGGGCGATGACCGGGACCTCCAGCTCCTTGGCCAGGAGCTTGAGGTTGCGGGACATGTCCGAGACCTCCTGCTGGCGGCTCTCGGGGCGGCGCGAGCCGCCGGACTGCATCAGCTGGAGGTAGTCGATGACGACCAGGCGCAGGTCGTTGCGCTGCTTGAGACGGCGGCACTTGGCGCGGATCTCCATCATCGACAGGTTGGGCGAGTCGTCGATGTACAGCGGCGCCTCGGTGACGTCGGACATCCGCCGCGCCACCTTGGTCCAGTCGTCGTCGGTCATGGTGCCTGACCGCATGTGGTGCAGCGCGACCCGGGCCTCGGCGGACAGCAGCCGCATGGCGATCTCGTTGCGGCCCATCTCCAGCGAGAAGATCACGCTGGGCATCTTGTTGGCGATGGAGCAGGTCCGGGCGAAGTCCAGTGCGAGCGTCGACTTGCCCATCGCCGGGCGGGCGGCGATGACGATCATCTGGCCGGGGTGCAGCCCGTTGGTGAGCGAGTCCAGGTCGGTGAAGCCGGTGGGGACGCCGGACATCTGGCCGCTGCGGGAGCCGATCGCCTCGATCTCGTCGAGGGCGCCCTCCATGATGTCGCCGAGCGGCAGGTAGTCCTCGGAGGTGCGCTGCTCGGTGACGGCGTAGATCTCGGCCTGGGCGTTGTTGACGATCTCGTCGACGTCGCCGTCGGCGGCGTATCCCATCTGGGTGATCCGGGTGCCGGCCTCGACCAGCCGGCGCAGCACTGCCCGTTCGTGGACGATCTCGGCGTAGTACTCGGCGTTGGCCGCGGTGGGTACGGCGTTGACCAGGGTGTGGAGGTAGGGGGCACCGCCGACCCGGGCGATCTCGCCGCGCTTGGTCAGCTCGGCGGCGGTGGTGATGGGGTCGGCGGGCTCACCGCGGGCGTAGAGGTCGAGGATCGCGGTGTAGATGGTCTCGTGGGCGGGCCGGTAGAAGTCGGCGCCCTTGAGGACCTCCACGACGTCGGCGATGGCGTCCTTGGACAGCAGCATGCCGCCCAGCACGGACTGCTCGGCGTCCAGGTCCTGCGGGGGTACGCGCTCGAAGCCGCCGCCGCCCTCGGAGTAGCGGTTGTCGTCCTGGGCGGACTTCTTGCGGAAGGGGCTGACGCCCTGCGGGGGGCCCGGGCGGTCGTCCGGCGGGAGGTCGGGCCAGTGGTCGTCGGCGGGTTCGGGCTGGGTCACCCCCGCCACCTCCTCCCGTCCGACCGGTCCGGCCGGACCCCGCGTGCGTGCCACTCTTTCACGGCACCGCTCCGATCCTCGACCCACCCGGCTGCGCCTCAGCACGACGGACGGAGGGTCCACGGTAGGGCCAGCGGCGGCCTGGACCAAGACGGTTATCCACAGGGGGTGTGGACGACGGCGGCATACCTGTGGAGAACTGCCCCCAACCTGTGTACAGCCCTTGGGACAGTGCTGTGGACAACCTCGAAGGTCATCCGAAACACCCCATCTGACCTGCGATTTCTTCATCCATAGCCTGTGCAGGAGAAAAACTTCTGCCACCGGACCAAGATCGCCACAAACGACGCGGAGGAGATCACTCTACGCAGTCAGCGGTAAGACCCCACTGAGCACTTCACCTCTTACTTGTGGACGATTAAGCTGTGCTTGTGAATCACGTGGCCGAGCCGCCGGAAATGCAGGAGCCCCAAGCCCACGGCACACGGCCCGGCCGTGACCGCCGCCCGGCCGGGCGGCGGCGCCACGACCGCGAGATCGTCGCCCTCGCCCTCCCCGCATTCGGCGCGCTCGTCGCCGAACCGCTCTTCGTGATGGTGGACAGCGCCATCGTCGGCCACCTCGGCACCGCGCAGCTCGCCGGGCTCGGCGTGGCCGCCGCACTGCTGACCACCGCCGTCAACATCTTCGTCTTCCTCGCCTACGCCACCACCGCCGCGGTCGCCCGCAGGGTCGGCGCGGGCGACCTTCCCGCCGCGCTGCGGCAGGGCGTGGACGGGATCTGGCTGGCCCTGCTGCTCGGCGGCCTGGTGATCGCGGCGGTGCTGCCCGCTGCGCCCGCGCTCGTGGACCTCTTCGGCGCCTCGCCCACCGCGGCCCCTTACGCCACCAGCTATCTGCGGATCAGCTCGCTGGGCATCCCGGCCATGCTGGTGGTGCTGGCCGCCACCGGTGTGCTGCGCGGCCTGCAGGACACCCGCACCCCGCTGGCCGTCGCGGTCGGCGGCTTCACCGCCAACGCGGGGCTGAACGCCGCCCTCGTCTACGGCGCCGGGCTCGGCATCGCCGGCTCCGCATGGGGCACCGCCATCGCGCAGAACGGCATGGCCGCGGTCTACCTGTGGGTCGTGGTCCGCGGCATCCGCCGGCAGACCGGCGGCGTCTGGCGGACGGCGCTGCGCCCCGAGGCCGCCGGGATACGCGCCTGCGCCCGCGCCGGGCTGCCGCTGCTGGTCCGTACGCTCAGCCTGCGGGCCGTCCTGCTGATCGCCACCGCGGTGGCCGCCAGGCTCGGCGACACCGACATCGCGGCGCACCAGATCACCCTCACCGTCTGGTCGCTGCTGGCCTTCGCGCTGGACGCCATCGCGATCGCCGGCCAGGCGATCATCGGCCGCTACCTGGGCGCCGACGACCCCGAGGCGGCCAGGGCCGCCTGCCGGCGGATGATCGAGTGGGGCGTGGCCTGCGGGGTCGTCCTGGGGCTGCTGGTGGCGCTGGCCCGGCCGCTGGTCGGCCCGATGTTCAGTTCCGACCCGGCCGTCCAGGACGCGCTGGCCTCCGCGCTGCTGGTGGTCGCGGTCTCGCAGCCGGTCTCCGGGGTGGTCTTCGTACTCGACGGGGTGCTGATGGGCGCCGGGGACGGACCGTATCTGGCCTGGTCGATGCTGGTGACGCTGGTGGTCTTCGCCCCGGCCGCCTTCGCGGTGCCGGCGGTGGGGGCGGGCCTGACGGCCCTGTGGTGGGCGATGACGCTGATGATGCTCACCCGGCTCGCCGCCCTGTGGCTGCGCGCCCGCTCCGGCCGCTGGATCGTCACCGGCGCCGCCCGCTGAGCCCGCCCGCCGAGCCGGGTCCGTACGCAACCCGGCCGACGGCAAGGGCCGGGCACCCCCGCGAGGGGGCACCCGGCCCTGTGTTCCACGTGGAACATGCCGAGCAAAAGGGGCCTTACGCCGCCACGACCTCCAGGTCGAGGACGGCCTCGACCTCGGCGTGCAGGCGCACGGACACCTTGTGCGCACCGAGCGTCTTGATCGGCGCACCGACCTCGACCCGGCGCTTGTCGACGACCGGACCACCGGCGGCCTTGATCGCCGCGGCGATGTCGGCCGGGGTGATGGAGCCGAAGAGGCGGCCGGTGTCACCGGCGCGGGTGCTCAGCTTGACCTTGACGGCCTGCAGCTGGGCCTTGACCACGTTCGCGTCCTCCAGCGAGTGGATCTCGCGGATGCGACGGGCGCGGCGGATCTGCTCGACGTCCTTCTCGCCACCCTTGGTCCACGCGATGGCGAAGCCCCGCGGGATCAGGTAGTTGCGGGCGTAGCCCGGCTTGACGTCGACGATGTCGCCGGCGGCACCCAGGCCGCTGACCTCGTTGGTAAGGATGATCTTGGACATTATCTGGTCACCCTTTCCTTATCGAGCGGTCGACGTGTACGGCAGCAGCGCCATCTCACGGCTGTTCTTGACGGCCGTGGCGACGTCACGCTGGTGCTGCGTGCAGTTGCCGGTGACGCGGCGGGCACGGATCTTGCCGCGGTCGGAAATGAACTTCCGCAGCATGTTCGTGTCCTTGTAGTCCACGTACACGGTCTTGTCCTTGCAGAACGCGCAGACCTTCTTCTTCGGCTTGCGCGGGGGCGGCTTCGCCATGGTGATTCTCCTATGCGATCAAGAAGTGAGTGAGGTCCGCCCTAGAAGGGCGGCTCGTCCGAGTAGCCGCCGCCGGACGAGCCGGAGCTTCCGCCCCAGCCGCCACCCTGCCCGCCGCCTGCGCCCGACTGGCCGCCGCCGGCCGGTGCGCTGGTCGCCCAGGGGTCGTCGGCGGGAGCACCGCCGCCGCCCTGCTGGCCGCCGGGACCGCCGCCCCAGCCGCCGCCACCCTGGCCGCCGCCCGAGCCGTAGCCGCCTTGCTGGCCGCCACGACCGCCACCGCCGCTGGTCTTGGTGACCTTGGCCGTGGCGCTGCGGAGGCTGGCGCCGACTTCCTCGACGTCCAGCTCGTAGACCGTGCGCTTGACGCCCTCGCGGTCTTCGTAGGACCGCTGCTTGAGCCGGCCCTGCACGATGACGCGCATGCCGCGCTGAAGCGACTCGGCGACGTTCTCCGCCGCCTGCCGCCAGACCGAGCAGGTCAGGAACAGGCTCTCGCCGTCCTTCCACTCGTTGGTCTGCCGGTCGAAGGTGCGGGGAGTGGACGCGACGCGGAACTTCGCGACCGCCGCACCGGACGGGGTGAAGCGCAGCTCGGGGTCGTCGACAAGATTGCCGACGACCGTGATGACGGTCTCGCCTGCCATGGGGTGACCTCTCGACTGACTTTGGGCAGTGCTGGCTGACTGCTACTCGAAGTCCGGAACTAGTGGAGTTCCGGACGGAGGACCTTGGTCCGCAGCACCGACTCGTTCAGGTTGAGCTGACGGTCCAGCTCCTTGACGACCTCAGGCGTGGCCTTGAGGTCGACGACCGAGTAGATGCCCTCGGGCTTCTTGTTGATCTCGTAGGCGAGACGACGGCGGCCCCAGGTGTCGACCTTCTCCACGCTGCCGCCGCCGTTGCGGACGACGGACAGGAAGGACTCGATCAGCGGGGAGACAGCGCGCTCCTCAAGATCGGGGTCGAGAATGAGCATGAGCTCGTAGTGACGCATAGTGGAACCCACCTCCTTTGGACTCAGCGGCCACGGCATTTCCGTGGCAGGAGGGTTTGTATCTGCGTCGCAACGGTAACGCGGGCCACTGACAGTCGAGGGAGATCCCGTGGACTGCCCGGTTGGGCCCAGCGCAGACACCGGTGCAGACCGTACAGACTACCCGGCTCGGTCCCCCGGGTTGAAATCCGCCCCCTTATGCCCGCAATCTGTACACATCGGGTGTGCGGGCGCTACAGCCCGCCACTTCTCCGTCACGGAGGTGCCCCATGGCACAGCACGCGGAACGCACCCACCACCTCACATTCAACACCGACGGCCGGCCGCATCCCCTCGTCAACAGCCTCGCGGTCATCACCTTCGTCCTCGGCGCGATCGCGATCATCTCGTCGGCCTTCAACAGCCTGCACCTGCTCAGCTCCTGGACGGGCCTGGTGGGCATCTTCACCGGCGGCTACGGCCAGTTCATCTCGGCCACCACCGCCGAGCGCTTCGTCCTGATCATCGGCCTCGGCATGTCCGCGGTCGGCTTCTACATCGGGGTGGCCCACGGCGGCCTGACCGGCGGGCTCTGGTAGCGGAGCAGCGCCTTCACCCCGTTTCCCCGCCGCCCTGTGGAAAGCCGCGCCGTTGTCCACAGGGCTGGTGGGACGGCTCGCCCTGCACAGTAGGCTTCGGGCCAGATAAGCCCGCAGTCGTGAGCATGGGGAGCGCCCCGCATGAGCCTGACCCTGAGGACCATCAGCCGAGAGCAGCACCTGGCCTACATCCAGAGCCTGCCCGCGGCGAGCCACTGCCAGGTCCCGGCATGGGCCGACGTGAAGTCCGAGTGGCGGTCGGAGAGCCTGGGCTGGTTCGACGAGCAGCCGGGACAGCTGACCAAGGGCGGGCAGCTGGTCGGCGTCGGCCTGGTCCTCTACCGGCAGCTGCCCAAGGTGAAGCGGTATCTGGCGTACCTGCCGGAGGGGCCGGTCATCAACTGGTACGCGCCGAACCTGGACGAGTGGCTGCAGCCGATGCTGCGGCACCTCAAGCAGCAGGGCGCCTTCACCGTCAAGATGGGTCCGCCGGTGATAATCCGCCGGTGGGACGCCAACACGATCAAGGCGGGCATCGCCGACCCCGACATCAAGCGGCTGCGGGACGTCGAGGCGAACTTCATCGAGCCGCGCGCCTTCGAGGTGGCCGAGCGGCTGCGCCGGATGGGCTGGCAGCAGGGCGAGGACGGCGGCGCCGGCTTCGGTGACGTGCAGCCGCGCTACGTCTACCAGGTGCCGCTGGAGAACCGCTCGCTCGACGACATCCTGAAGAACTTCAACCAGCTGTGGCGCCGCAACATCAAGAAGGCCGAGAAGGCCGGCGTCCAGGTCGTCCAGGGCGGCTACGACGACCTGCCCGCCTGGCAGCAGCTGTACGAGATCACCGCGGTGCGCGACCAGTTCCGCCCGCGCCCGCTGTCGTACTTCCAGCGCATGTGGACCAAGCTCAACGCCGAGGACGCCAACCGCATGCGGCTGTACCTGGCGGTGCACGAGGGCGAGCCGGTCGCCGCGGCCACCATGCTCACCGTCGGCCGGCACGTCTGGTACTCGTACGGCGCCTCCGCGAACCACAAGCGCGAGGTCCGGCCGTCGAACGCCATGCAGTGGCGGATGCTGCGCGACGCGTACGCCATGGGCGCCAGCGTCTACGATCTGCGCGGCATCAGCGACTCGCTCGACGAGACCGACCACCTGTTCGGTCTCATTCAGTTCAAGGTAGGCACGGGCGGGCAGGCTGCCGAATACTTGGGCGAGTGGGATTTCCCGCTCAACAAGCTGCTCCACAAGGCACTCGACATCTACATGTCGCGCCGCTGACCGGCCGACGCTCACCAGGAAGGTCCCCCAGGCCATGGCGCTCACCCTGTATGTCGACACCGCACGCTGGCGTGCCCACCAGCAGCAGGTGGCCGACCAGTTCCCCGGACTCGTACCGGTCTGCAAGGGGAACGGCTACGGCTTCGGCCATGAGCGGCTGGCCGACGAGGCCACCCGGCTGCGCTCCGACATGCTCGCCGTGGGCACCACGTACGAAGCCGCCAGGATCAAGGACTTCTTCGGCGGCGACATCCTCGTGCTGACCCCCTACCGGCTCGGTGAGGAGCCGGTGCCGCTGCCGGACCGGGCGATCCGCTCGGTGTCCTCGGTGGAGGGGGTGCGCGGGCTGGTCGGCGCCCGGGTCGTCATCGAGGTGATGAGCTCGATGCGGCGGCACGGCGTGGCCGAGGAGGACCTGGGCAAGCTGCACACCGCGATCGACGACGTACGCCTGGAGGGCTTCGCGATCCACCTGCCGCTGGACCGCACCGACGGCAGCGACGCGGTGGAGGAGGTCTTCGCCTGGATGGAGCGGCTGCGCGCGGCCAGGCTGCCGCTGCACACGATGTTCGTCAGCCATCTGAAGGCCACCGAGCAGGCGGCGCTCCAGCAGCAGTTCCCGCAGACCAGGTTCCGGGCCAGGATCGGCACCCGGATGTGGCTCGGCGACCACGACGCGACCGAGTACCGCGGCGCCGTCCTGGACGTGACGCGGATCGCGAAGGGCGAGCGGTACGGCTACCGGCAGGAGAAGGCCGCCGACAACGGCCACCTGGTGGTGGTGGCCGGCGGCACCTCGCACGGCGTGGGCCTGGAGGCCCCCAAGGCGCTGCACGGCCTGATGCCGCGCGCCAAGGGCGTTGCCAGGGCGGGCCTGGCGACCGTCAACCGCAACCTGTCGCCGTTCGTGTGGGCGGGCAAGCAGCGGTGGTTCGCCGAGCCGCCGCACATGCAGGTCTCGATCCTCTTCCTGCCCGGCGACGTGGCGCCGCCGGCGGTCGGTGACGAGCTGGTGGCGCACCTGCGGCACACCACCACCCAGTTCGACCGGATCGTGGACCGTCAGGCCTCGTAGGGCGGCTCGGGCTCCGCGGGAGCCGCGTCGGCCGCAGGTCCGGCCGGGTACGGCTGCCCGGCCGGGTAGGGCTGCTCCGCCGGATAGGGCTGCCCCGGCTCCTCCTCGGCCAGGAAGCCGAGGACGAAGGCGTCCTCCGCCCCGTCCAGCACACCGCCCGCCGGGTCGTCCTCGCCGCCCTGCCGCAGCACGTCGTGCTCGGGGCGCAGCACGTCCCTGACCACCACCGCGCACAGGTAGAGCACACCGGCCAGGTGCAGCGCGATCGCCAGGTGGTAGCCGTCGGCGGACAGGCCGTGGTGCTTGGTGCCGCCGTTGACGTAGGCCAGCTGCATCCAGATCGCGATGAAGTAGAGCACCTCGGCGCCCTGCCAGACCAGCAGGTCGCGCCAGCGGGGCCGGGCCAGCACGGCAAGCGGCAGCAGCCACAGGACGTACTGCGGCGAGTAGACCTTGTTGCTGACGATGAGCGCGGCGACCACCAGGAAGGCGATCTGGCCCAGCCGCGGCCGGCGGGGCGCGTAGAAGGTCAGGGCGGCGATGCCCGCGCACAGCAGGATCAGCAGGGCGGCGGCGTACGCGCTGACACCGGTGAGCGGGTTGCCGGTGCGCTGCATGATGATCAGCCACACCGAGCCGTAGTCGACGCCCCGGGTGCGGCTGTAGGTGTAGAACTCCTCCCAGCCGGACCTGGCCAGCAGGATCACCGGCAGGTTGACCACCAGCCAGGCGCCGACCGCCGCGGCCAGCGTCGTACCGAAGGCCCGCATCCTGCCCGCCCGCAGGCACAGCAGGCCCAGCGCCAGCAGCAGCAGAACGGGGTAGAGCTTGGCGGCAGCGGCCAGGCCGATCAGCGCACCGGCGGCCGCCGGCCGGCTGCGGGACCACATCAGCAGGCCCGCGGCGGCCAGCGCGACGGCGAAGAGGTCCCAGTTGACCGTCGCGGACAGCGCGAGCGCGGGGGACAGGGCGATGAACAGCCCGTCCCAGGGCCGCCGCCGGTTGGTGCGCGAGACGAGCACCACCAGGGCGATCGCGCAGAGCAGCAGCATGCCCGAGTTCACGACCCAGTAGATCTGCGACCGGTGCTGCATGCTGCCGCCGTGCGGGGTCAGCCAGGAGGCGACCTCCATGAAGAGCCCGGTGAGGACCGGGTACTCCAGGTGGTGGAAGCCGCTGCCGGACAGCGATCCGGGGATGCTGTCGAAGTACGGCACCACGTCCGAGGCGAAACCGCGGTCGTGGTAGAGGTGCGGGATGTCGGAGTAGCAGGCGTGGATGTACTGCGGGTCGCCGCCCTGGAACCAGGCGCCGTTGTAGCAGGGCACCTTCTGCACCATGCCGAGCGCGAACATCCCGATGACGACGAGAACCATCACCCGCAGGGCGTTCCACCAGCGGTGTCCGCCGGCCTCGGCGTGTTTGCCGGCCGGGCCGCCGATGAGTTCGCTGGCCGTGGCGGCCATGGGGTCCTCGTCGGTGGGGCGCACCGGCCGCGCCGGAAGCTCCGGGAGCTCCTGCCTGCCGTCCTCTTCGCGATCGCGCACGCTCGTCATGCCGACATCCTGCCGTACGGGACTGTGGGTGCAGCAGACCCCGTGGCGGTCGTATGTGTCCCGACCGCCACGGGGTCCTGTGCGGCTCAGCCGCCGCTGCCCGGTCCTCCGTTGCCTCCGCCGTTGGTACGGCCCGGTGGGCCGGTGGTCGGGGTCGACGTCGGAGTCGTCGGCGGGGTCGTGTTGTTGCAGTTCGGGTTGAGCCACCCGCACTGCGGTGGTGTGGGTGTGTCGGTCGGAGCCGTGGGCGGCTCGGTCGTCGGGGTGTTCGTCGGCGGGGTGAAGGTGGGCGTGTCGGTGGGCGTCGGTGCCCCCGTGGTCGGCGGCGGCGCGGTCATCGACGGCGTCGGCGTGGGTGCGCCGGCCTCGTTGATCGGCTTGCCGTCGCCGATCTTGCCCGGGGTCGGGAAGCCGGGGTCGGGCAGGTTGCCCAGGGCCAGCTTCATGTAGTCGGTCCACATGGTCGCCGGGATGTCACCACCGTGGGTGGTCGACGAGGGACCGCCGGTACCGGCCATCGGCAGCAGCTTGGACGCCTTGCTGTCCTGCCGGAACATCACGACCGAGGTCGACAGCTGCTGGGTGTAGCCGACGAACCACGCCGACCGCGTACCGCCCGGGGTGTCGGTGGTGCCGGTCTTGCCCGCCGCGGTGCGGCCCAGCTCCAGCGCCTTGGTACCCGTACCCTTCTTGACCACGTTCTCCAGCACCTTGGTGACGGTGTTCGCCACGTCGGGGTCCATCGCCCGGGCCTTGGTGCGCTTGGGCTTCTGGAAGTGCGAGTCGTCGTCGCCGTCGTGGACGACCTTGGTCACCGAGTAGGGCTCCACCGCCTCGCCGGAGTCGGCGAAGGTGCCGTAGGCGTTCGCCATCCGGATCGCGCTGGGTGTCGCGGTGCCGATGGAGTACGAGGCGACCAGGTCGCCCATGTGGGCGTAGTCGGGAAGCAGCCCGGCATTGGTGGCCATCTTCTTGACGTTCTGCAGGCCGACGTCCTCGCCGAGCTGGACGAAGGGGGAGTTGATGGACTGCTCCATCGCCTTGTTCAGCGTGACGTAGCCCCACTTGGTGCCGGACTCGTTCTTCTGCTTGAAGATGCTGTGGTCCTTGGTCTCGACCCAGTTGCCGTTGTGGTCCTTGATCGGGATCAGGTCGTTGGCGTTGTACTTGCTGTCCGGTGTCAGCGGTTTGCCGTCGCTGTAGTTGGTGCCGTAGGTCATGGCCGCGGCGAGCACGAACGGCTTGAAGGTAGAGCCGACCGGGACACCCTGGGTGTCGGCGTTGTTGTTGAACTCGCCCTTGTCCATGCCCGCGCCACCGTAGATCGCGACGATCTTGCCGTCGCCGGGGACGACGGAGGCGGCACCGAACTGGACGTTGGTGTCGGCGTCGCCGCCGAACTCCTTCTTCTGGTCACCGGTGTACATGTGACCCTTGCCCGGCTGGATGCGCTGCGCCCGGACCTTCTCCACCGAGGTCTTCAGATAGTTGACCTTGTCCTTCTCGAAGGTCGTGTAGATCTGGTAGCCGCCGCGCTCCAGGTCCTCCTTGGTGATCTTGGGATTGGAGTGCTGCTCGACGTAGAGGTTCGCGGTGTCGACCAGGTAGCCGATCTGGCCGCTCATCCCGGCCTGCGCCTTGAGGCCCTGGGGCATGGGGAACTTCTTGTACGTCGCCCGCTCGGCGGCCGACATGTGGCCGAACCTGACCTCGTTGTCCAGGATCGAGGCCCAGCGGGACGTGGCCCGCGCGGTGTTGGCCTCGGGTGTCGCGGACGAGTCGATGCTCTTGTTGCCGTTGGGGTCGTAGTACGTCGGCCCCTTGAGCAGAGCGGCGAGGAAGGCGCACTGGCTGGGGTTCAGCTTCTCCGCGTCGACGCCGTAGTACGTCTGCGCGGCCGCCTGGATGCCGTAGGCGCTGCGGCCGAAGTATGAGGTGTTGAGGTAGCCGGTGATGATGTCGTTCTTGCTGACCTTGGCACCGACCTTTATGGAGATGAACAGCTCCTTGAACTTGCGGCTGATCGTCTGCGACTGGTCGAGCATGGTGTTCTTGACGTACTGCTGGGTGATCGTCGAGCCGCCCTGCGTCTCGCCGCCCTTGGCCATGTTGAACAGCGCCCGGGCGATACCCATCGGGTCGACGCCCGAGTCGGTCTCGAAGGTCTTGTTCTCCGCGGAGATCACCGCGTAGCGCATGGCCTTGGGGATCTTCTCGTACGGGATGTTCTGCCGGTTGACACTGCCGCCGCCGGTGACCATGCGGGTGCCGTCGGCCCAGTAGTAGACGTTGTTCTGGGCTATGGCCGCCTTGTTCTCGTCCGGGATGTCGACCATCGCGTAGGCGATGCCGACGATGCCGACGAGCGTGCCCACGAAGCCCACGAAGATCGCGGTGACCTGCCGCCAGGAGGGCATCCAGTGGCGCCAGCCCTCCTTGCCGTAGCGCGGGTAGTCGATGAAGCGCTTCTTGGCCGGTCGCCGCCCGGGACCGCGGCCGCTACGGCCCGCGGGGCCGTCGCCACCGGGACCGCCGGGACCACCGCCGCCTCTGCGCCTGCCGCCGCCGCCCCGCCCCTGGGCCGCGCGGCGGGCCGCCGCTCTGCCCTGGTACGGCTCGCCGCCGCCGGAACTGCCGGCCGCGGAGGACGAGCCGCCGTGGCCCCCGCTGGGGGAGCCGGTCGGTGTATCGCGTCCGCTACGTGCGCCGGCAGGGGGGCCGCCTGCGGCCCGGCGGCCGCCGGACGGCGGGGGCGTCGGCTGCTGTCCCCCGCGCCGGGCGGCAGCACGGCCGCCGGCAGGCGACTGCGGCGGCGGCTTGCGACGGTGCTCGCTCATGAACAGCTACTCCTCGACAGGCGGGATCGCCTGAAGGCATCGGTGACAATCCGGTCGGTCCCCCTGCATGCGGCTGTGTCAGGCCGCACCGCACCCAGGATCAAGACGCGCGCCGACGGCGCGGGGTTCCCGGTGCTCTGCATGGCGAACAGAGTACGCACGGCCAAAAGACACATGATGCGAACGTTCATCACATAACGGACGGTTGACGGCTCACAGGTTTGAGGATGTGACGCCGGTCACCACCAGTCGTCTTGCATGATGTCTCAGGCCGTTCTATCGTCGCGATGTATCGACTCGATACATCGGATCGAAAGAAGCGTGAACGAGGGGACGAGGGGACGAGGGATTGAGCAAGCGCTCCGGAATCCTCGAATTCGCGGTTCTCGGTCTGCTGCGCGAGTCACCTATGCACGGGTACGAGCTGCGCAAGCGGCTCAACACCTCGCTCGGGGTCTTCCGCGCCTTCAGCTACGGGAGTCTGTATCCCTGCCTGAAGACGCTGGTCGGCCTCGGGTGGCTGGTCGAGGAACCGGCGGTGGACCTCGGTCCGCCGGCCGCGCCCCTGGCCGGCCGCCGGGCGAAGATCGTCTACCGGCTGACTGCCGCGGGCAAGGAGCACTTTGAGGAGCTGCTGGCGCACTCGGGTCCCGACGCCTGGGAGGACGAGCACTTCGCCGCCCGCTTCGCCTTCTTCGGCCAGACGTCCAAGGACGTCAGGATGCGGGTGCTCGAGGGGCGGCGCAGCCGCCTGGAAGAGCGCCTGGAGAAGATGCGCGCCTCACTGGCCCGCACCCGCGAGCGCCTCGACGACTACACGCTGGAGCTGCAACGGCACGGCATGGAGTCGGTCGAGCGTGAGGTCCGATGGCTCAACGAGCTGATCGAGACCGAGCGGGCCGGACGGGCGGAGCGCCCGGCCGACGGGCCGGACGACAACGACAACACCAACCAAGAGAACGGCGGCCGACCCGAAGCCCGGGGAACCGCGTGACGATTACACAGGGAGCAACGGGTATGGGTTCGGTTCGCGTAGCCATCGTGGGCGTGGGCAACTGCGCCACGTCGCTGGTGCAGGGTGTCGAGTACTACAAGGACGCCGACCCGGACAGCAAGGTGCCTGGTCTCATGCACGTGCAGTTCGGCGACTACCACGTGCGTGACGTCGAGTTCGTGGCAGCCTTCGATGTCGACGCGAAGAAGGTCGGCCTCGACATCGCGGACGCCATCGGCGCCAGCGAGAACAACACCATCAAGATCTGCGACGTCCCGCAGACCGGCGTGACCGTGCAGCGCGGCCACACCCTCGACGGCCTCGGCAAGTACTACCGGGAGACCATCGAGGAGTCCGACGAGGCCCCGGTCGACGTCGTCCAGGTGCTCAAGGACCGCAAGGTCGACGTGCTGGTCTGCTACCTGCCCGTCGGCTCCGAGGACGCGGCGAAGTTCTACGCCCAGTGCGCAATCGACGCCAAGGTCGCCTTCGTCAACGCCCTCCCGGTCTTCATCGCCGGCACCAAGGAGTGGGCGGACAAGTTCACCGAGGCCGGTGTGCCGATCGTCGGTGACGACATCAAGTCCCAGGTGGGCGCCACCATCACGCACCGCGTGATGGCCAAGCTCTTCGAGGACCGCGGTGTCGTCCTCGAGCGCACCATGCAGCTGAACGTCGGCGGCAACATGGACTTCAAGAACATGCTGGAGCGCGAGCGCCTGGAGTCCAAGAAGATCTCCAAGACGCAGGCCGTCACCTCGCAGATCCCGGACCGCGACCTGGGCTCGAAGAACGTCCACATCGGCCCGTCCGACTACGTCCAGTGGCTCGACGACCGCAAGTGGGCCTACGTCCGCCTCGAGGGCCGCGCCTTCGGTGACGTCCCGCTGAACCTGGAGTACAAGCTGGAGGTCTGGGACTCCCCGAACTCCGCCGGCGTCATCATCGACGCGGTGCGTGCCGCGAAGATCGCCAAGGACCGCGGCATCGGCGGCCCGATCCTGTCGGCGTCCTCGTACTTCATGAAGTCCCCGCCGGTGCAGTACTTCGACGACGAGGCCCGCGAGAACGTGGAGAAGTTCATCCGCGGCGAGGTCGAGCGCTGAAGCGCCGACCGGCTGAGCGGTACTGAGGCGCGAAGGCGCCGGTGGACGGAATAACGCGGAAGGCCCCGGGTCGCATGCCCGGGGCCTTCCGCGTCGTGTGAGGCTGTGCGCATGGGCCTTCCGCGCGATCTTCGCGTCCTGTTGCGGCTGCCGGACTTCCGGCGGCTGCTGGGCGTACGCCTGCTCTCCCAACTGTCCGACGGCGTCTTCCAGGTCGCGCTGGCCGCCTATGTCGTCTTCTCACCCGAGAAGCAGGCCTCGCCGGAAGCGGTGGCGTCCGCCATGGCCGTGCTGCTGCTGCCCTATTCACTGGTCGGCCCCTTCACCGGGGTGCTGCTCGACCGCTGGCGGCGCCGCCAGGTGCTGCTCTACTGCAACCTGCTGCGTGCCGTGCTGTCCTGCGGCACCGCGGCACTGATCCTGCTGCGGGTGCCGGACTGGCTGTTCTATCTGTCCGCCCTGTCGGTGACCGCCGTCAACCGCTTCGTGCTGGCCGGGCTGTCCGCCGCGCTGCCGCGGGTGGTCGACCAGGACCGGCTGGTGACCGCCAACGCCCTCTCGCCGACCGCGGGCACCCTGGCCGCGACCGTGGGCGGCGGAGCCGCCTTCGTGGTGCACCTCTTCGCCGCCGAGGGGGACGCGGCCAACGCCGCCACCGTGCTGCTCGGCGCCCTGCTCTATCTGTGCGCGGGACTGGCCGCGCTGACGCTGGGCCGCGACCTGCTCGGCCCCGACCCCGCCCGGGTACGCCCGCGCTTCGCCGCCGCACTGGCCGGCACCGCCCAGGGGCTGCACGCCGGACTGCGGCACCTGCGCCGCCGGCCCGCCGCCGCCCGGGCGATGACCGCGATGACGGCGATGCGCTTCTGCTTCGGCGCCCTGACGGTGACGCTGCTGATGCTGTGCCGCTATGCGTGGTCCGACCCGGCCGACGCCGATGCCGGGCTCGGGCTGCTGGGTCTCGCGGTGGGCCTGTCGGCGGGCGGCTTCTTCGTGGCGGCGCTCGTCACGCCCTGGGCCACCGCCCGGGTCGGCACCGCCGGCTGGATCACGGTGTGCTCGGCCGCCTCGGCGGTGCTGCTGCCGCCGCTGGCCCTGACCTTCAGCGTCGGCCCGATGATGTTCGCCGCCTTCGCACTGGGGATCACCACCCAGGGCGCCAAGATCGCCACCGACACGGTCGTGCAGTCCCACGTGGACGACGCCTACCGGGGGCGGGTCTTCTCGCTCTACGACGTCGTCTTCAACGTGGCCTTCGTCGGCGCCGCGGCCGTCGCGGCACTGGTCCTGCCTGCCGACGGGCGCTCGGCCGGGCTGGTCGTGGCGCTGGCCCTGATCTACGCGGCCACCGCGGTCGGGATACTGCGGGAGCGCGATGTTTCACGTGGAACATCGCACGCCGGCACCCCGACCGGGTGACGTCGGCAGGCGCGCCCCGGGTGATGTTCCACGTGAAACATCACCCGGCGGACTGCGCCGCCCACCACTGCGTCAGGGCCTCGGTCGCGGCCTCCTCGCCCAGCGGGCCGTTCTCCAGCCGCAGCTCCAGCAGGTGCTGGTAGGCCTTGCCCACCACCGGCCCCGGCCCGATCCCCAGCACCGTCATGATCTGGTTGCCGTCCAGGTCGGGCCGGATCGCGTCCAGCTCCTCCTGCTCCTGCAGCTCGGCGATCCGCCGCTCCAGGCCGTCGTAGGTCCGCGACAGCGCCGCCGCCTTGCGCTTGTTGCGGGTCGTGCAGTCCGACCGGGTCAGCTTGTGCAGCCGCTCCAGCAGCGGGCCGGCGTCCCGCACGTAGCGGCGCACCGCCGAGTCGGTCCACTCGCCGCTGCCGTAGCCGTGGAAGCGCAGATGCAGCTCGACCAGCCGGGAGACGTCCTTGACCAGCTCGCCCGGGTACTTCAGCTGCAGCATCCGCGCCTTGGTCTGCTTGGCGCCGACGATCTCGTGGTGGTGGAAGGAGACCCGGCCGTCCGCCTCGAAGCGCCGGGTCCTGGGCTTGCCGATGTCGTGCAGCAGCGCGGCCAGCCGCAGCACCAGGTCGGGACCCTCGGTCTCCAGGTCGATGGCCTGCTCCAGCACCGTCAGGGTGTGCTCGTAGACGTCCTTGTGCCGGAAGTGCTCGTCACGCTCCAGCCGCAGCGCCGACAGCTCGGGCAGTACCCGGTCGGCGAGCCCGGTCTCGACCAGCAGCCGCAGCCCCTTGCGCGGGTGGTCGGACAGGACCAGCTTGTTCAGCTCGTCCCGCACCCGCTCGGCCGAGACGATGTCGATCCGGTCGGCCATCGCAGTCATCGCCTGGACCACCTCGGGGGCGACCTCGAAGTCCAGCTGCGCGGCAAAGCGGGCCGCCCGCAGCATCCGCAGCGGGTCGTCGGAGAAGGACGACTCGGGGGAGCCGGGGGTACGCAGCAGCCGGGCCGCGAGGTCGTCCAGGCCGCCGTAGGGGTCGATGAAGTCGTTGCCCGGCAGGCCCACCGCCATCGAGTTCACCGTGAAGTCCCGGCGGACCAGGTCCTCCTCGATGGTGTCGCCGTAGGACACCTCCGGCTTGCGCGAGGTCCGGTCGTAGGCCTCACTGCGGTAGGTGGTCACCTCGATCTGGAAGCTGCGCACCCGGCCCTCGGTGTCCTGGGCCTTCTTCATGCCGCCGACGGTGCCGAAGGCGATACCGACCTCCCACACCGAGTCCGCCCACGGCCGCAGGATCTTCAGGACCTGCTCGGGGTGCGCGTCGGTGGTGAAGTCCAGATCATTGCCGAGCCGGCCCAGCAGGGTGTCGCGGACGGACCCGCCGACCAGGGCGAGGGCGAACCCCGCAGACCGGAAGCGGTGGCCCAGCTCCTCGGCGACGGGCTCGACCCGGTGATGGGCCGCCCCTCCGGCTGGCGAGGGCTGCGGGGTCTGAGCGGCATCGTTGGCATTCGGCACAACGTAAAAGGGTACGGGTCCGCGGCCACCGCCCGCGCACGCGTTTCACGGCCTTGTACCAAGGAGCAGTCCGCAGCACTCCGACACAGCGCCGATCGTTAACATGCGAGCACGCACATCCGATGGACCACCGGCGACAGACGATCAGCTACACACACGACGAGGACGGGCGAACGCGTGGGCGAGGCGGCACAGTCACCCGGGAAACCCCCGTCCCCGGCCCGACGCCGGGCTGTACGGGCCGTCGCACTGGTGACGGGGGCCACGCTGCTCACCGGACTCCTGCAGGCGACGGGGGCGGCACCCTCCCAGGCCGCGGCCGGCAGCGGCTCGCGTACGGCCGCGGTCTCGGTGAATTCGCTCACCCCGCGCATCCCCGCCAAGGGCGACACCCTCACGATCTCCGGCCAGGTGGAGAACGACGGCAAGTCCGCCATCACCGGGGCCCACGTGGGCCTGCGGATGCCCTGGGGCGGCGCGATGAGCACCCGCAGCTCCATCAAGAGCGCCGCCTCGCGCACCGGCTACACCAACGCCGACGACGGCGACGAGATCCCCGGCCACACCGCCGCGGTCGCCGACATCCCGGCCGGCGGGCACGTGTCGTACACCCTCACCGTCCCGGTGTCCGCGCTGGACCTGACCGACGACGGCGTCTACCAGCTGGGCGTGACGCTGGACGGCAGGACGAAGGCCGACCCGACCACGCATGTGCTCGGCATCAAGCGGACCTTCCTGCCCTGGTACGGCGACGCGGTCACCAGCAGCACCAAGCCGACCAGGATCAACTACCTGTGGCCGCTCACCGACCGGTCGCACATCGCCCCGCGCGGCGACACCGACTCCCAGGTCAGCCCGATCTTCATGGACGACGAGCTGGCCACGGAGCTGGCTCCCGGCGGCCGGCTGCGGCAGATGATCGACCTGGCCAGGAATCTGCCGGTGACCTGGGTCATCGACCCCGACCTGCTTGCCACCGTGGAGTTCATGACCAAGGGCTACCGGGTCGCGGGACCGGGCGGCGACGTCTCCAAGACCACACCGGGCACCGGCGGCGCCGTGGCCAAGCAGTGGCTGAACGACCTCAAGACCGCCGTGGCCGGCGAGCAGATCATCGCGCTGCCCTTCGGCGACACCGACATCGCCTCCCTCGCGCACCACGGCAAGAGCGTCCCCGGTGCCCTCAGCCACCTCAAGACCGGTGTCGCCCTCGGGCTGACCACCACCCAGACCATCTTCGGCGGCACCCAGACCGGCGACGTGGCCTGGCCGGTCGACGGCGCCATCGACCCGTCCGTCGTCTCTGTGGCGCGCTCCGGCGGCGCCAAGCGGATCATCGCCCGCAGCGACACCTTCCGCGAGGGCGACGGCCTCAACTACACCCCGAACGCGGCCCGGCCGATCGGCGGCGGCACCACCGCCGTGGTCGCCGACGCGACGCTGTCCACCGCCTTCAGCGGCACCCTGGGCAACCAGGAGCAGACCAATCTCGCCGTGCAGAGCTTCATCGCGCAGACCCTCATGATCACCATGGAGGCGCCGGAGAAGCAGCGCACCGTGGTGGTCGCCCCGCAGCGGATGCCCACCGCCGCACAGGCACAGGCGATGGCAGAGGCCATCCACGACACCACGGACGCCACCAAGGCGCCCTGGATCACCCCGGTGACCTTCGACGAGGCCGCCAAGACCCACCCCGACCCGCGCGCCAACCGCAAGGTGCCGTCGGCCAAGAGCTATCCCAACAGCCTGCGCAAGCAGGAGCTGCCCGCCGACGCCTTCGAGCAGATCGAGCAGACCCAGAACGGCCTGAACAAGTTCGTGGTGATCCTCACCCAGCAGAACCGGGTGACCGTTCCGTTCAGGAACGCGGTGCTGCGCTCGATGTCCAACGGCTGGCGCGGCAACCCCGGCGGCCAGAAGGTCTACCGGGACGCGATCGGGCTCTATCTGACCGACCTGATCGACTCGGTGTACATCATCCAGAAGAGCGCGCTGACCCTGTCCGGGCGCAGCGGCACGATTCCGGTCACCGTGAAGAACGAGCTGGGCCAGCCGGTGAAGGGCCTGGTGCTGCACCTGGAGTCGGGCGCGAACATCCGGCTGGAGATCAAGGACGCCGACCAGCCGATCGCGATCGAGGGCGGCCACACCCGTACCCTGAAGTTCCAGACCACCGCCAGCGCCAACGGCACGGTCCAGGTGACCGCCCAGCTCTACACCGAGAACAAGGGGCCGTACGGCGGCGCCCAGGTCTTCGACGTCCACATCAACAAGGTCACCGACCTGGTGATGCTCATCATCGGGGCCGGCCTGCTGCTGCTGGTGCTGGCGGGCGTGCGGATCTACCGGCAGCGCAAGCGGCGGGGCAGCGGGGGCGACGGCGGGGACGAGGGGGACGACGAGACGGACGGTACGGACTCCGGGCAGCCGGGTGACCCTGCCGCTGACACCGGGCAGGAAAGCCAGGAGCAGTCCCCGACAGGTGAGAAAGTGGACGGGTAGCCGGCAAACAATAAGGTGGGGCACTGATGAACGCGCCGTATGACGGTGATCGCGACTCTGCGGGCCAGATGCCTCCCTCGCCCGAGCAGCGTCCGGCTCCCGACCCCTATCTGCAGAACACCTATGCCTACGATCCTTACCAGCAGCAGGATCCGGCACAGGCCCAGTGGCAGCAGCAACAGCAGCAGTCGCCGCAGCCCGGCTACCAGGAACAGCAGGGCCAGGAGTACGACGCCTTCGACCACCTCTTCCGCGACCAGCAGCCGCAGGGCGGCTACCAGCAGCCCTACCAGCAGCCGCAGCAGCCGGGCGGCTACGACCCGCGGCAGGGCTACCAGCAGCCCTATCAGCAGCAGGGCTACCCGCAGCAAGGTCATCCGCAGCAGGGCGGCTACCAGCAGCAGTACCAGCAACCGCAGCAGCCCTACCAGCAGCCCCAGCAGCACGGCGGCTACCCGGCGCAGAGCGGCTACCCGGCGGCATATCCGCACATGCCGTCGGCGAACGAGACGACCGGCTTCTCGATCCCGATATACCAGGACCCCGGCTACGGCCAGGACTTCTACCAGGGCGAGCCGTACGCGGACCCGCAGTACGCCGACTCGACGTACGTGGACCCGCGCTATGCGGACCCGCGCTACGGCTATCCGTACCAGCAGCCCTACCAGGAGCCGTACCAGCAACCGCAGCAGCAGCCCTACCAGGAGCCGTACCCGGCCCAGGGCTACCAGCAGCCGGGGCAGCCGCCGCAGGGCGCCCAGCGGCCCGGTACGCCCGTCGCGGGGCCGCCAAGGGGGGCGGGCGCCGCCACCGGCACCACCGCCGCAGTACCGGCCGCGGCAGGTGCCGCGGCGGCCGCCAAGTCCGGCGGCATCCTGAAGTCCAGCGCACTGATGGCGGCCGGCACCCTGGTGTCCCGCGTCACCGGCTTCGTCCGCACCCTGGTGATCGCCGCGGCGATCGGCGTCGCCACCCTCGGCGACTCCTACCAGGTCGCGAACGTGCTGCCGACGATGATCTACATCCTCACCATCGGCGGCGGCCTCAACTCGGTGTTCGTGCCGCAGCTGGTCCGGGCGATGAAGGACGACGACGACGGCGGCAGCGCGTACGCCAACCGGCTGCTGACCGTGGTGATGGTGGCGCTCGGCGGCATCGTGACCGTGACCGTGCTCGCGGCGCCGCTGCTGGTGAAGCTGATGTCGGCCAAGATCGCCGACAACCCCGACACCTACAACGTCGCCATCGCCTTCGCCCGCTACTGCATGCCCACCATCTTCTTCATGGGCGTCCACGTGGTCATGGGCCAGGTGCTCAACGCGCGCGGCCGCTTCGGCGCCATGATGTGGACGCCGGTGCTGAACAACATCGTGGTGATCTTCACCTTCGGGATGTTCATCTGGGTCTACGGCTCCTACGGCTCGACCCGGATGGACGCCACCACGATCACCCCCGAGGGCGTCAGGCTGCTCGGCATCGGCACCCTGCTCGGCCTGGTCGTGCAGTCGCTGGCGATGCTGCCCTACCTGCGGGACGCCGGCTTCAAGTTCCGGCCGCGCTTCGACTGGCGCGGCCACGGCCTGGGCAAGGCCGCCAAGCTGGCCAAGTGGACCTTCCTGTTCGTCCTGGCCAACCAGGCCGGCCTGATCGTGGTCACCCAGCTCGCCACCTGGGCGGGCGCCAACGCCGACAAGAGCGGCTACCAGGGCACGGGCATCACCGGCTACAACTACGCGCTGCTGCTCTGGCAGATGCCGCAGGCGATCATCACCGTCTCGGTGATGGCCGCGGTGCTGCCGCGGATCTCCCGGTCCGCCGCCGACGGGGACATCGCCGCCGTCCGCGACGACATCTCCTACGGCCTGCGCACCTCCGCGGTCGCGATCGTGCCCGCCGCCTTCGCCTTCCTCGCCCTGGGCGTGCCGATGTGCGGGCTGCTCTACGCGGGCACCAACGAGGGCTCCGCCCGCAACATCGGCTTCATCCTGATGGCCTTCGGCGGCGGCCTGATCCCCTACTCGGTGCAGTACGTCGTCCTGCGCGGCTTCTACGCCTTCGAGGACACCCGCACCCCGTTCTACAACACCGTGATCGTCGCCACCGTCAACGCGGCGGCCTCCGCCCTCTGCTTCGTGGCGCTGCCCGCCCGCTGGGCCGTGGTCGGCATGGCCTTCTCCTACGGCCTGGCCTACGCGGTCGGCGTCGGGGTGGCCGTCAAGCGGCTGGGCGCCCGGCTGGGCGGCGACCTGGACGGCCGCCGGGTGGTGCGCACCTACGCCCGGCTGATCGGCGCCTGCATCCCCGCTGCCGCGATCGCCGGTATCGCGGCCTACGTCATCAGCGGGAAGCTGGGCGGCGGTCCTGCCGGCTCGCTGGCCTCGCTGGTCGTCGGCGGCTTCCTGCTGGGCGGCATCTTCCTGGTGATCGCCAAGCGGATGCGGATCCAGGAGCTGAACGGCATGATCGGGATGGTCAGGGGCAGGCTCGGCCGCTGATCCGGCGCCCGATCACGGGTGTTGCCCCGCCCGCGCAACCATCACGGCCTGCCGTGTGTCGTGCATAGAGCCGGACTGCGGGCACAATTGTCATCGGCTCGACGTGGGATCGCGCAATGGATGGGGAGGCAGGAACGACGGTGGCGGATCGGAGCACGGCGGCCGTCGGAGTGGCTGACGAGGGCGGCGAGGCACCGCCCGCAGCCCAACAGGACGCCACACCCGACGGTACGACGACGGACGACCAGGACAGCGGCACCGCCGGCGACGGCACCCCACCCAAGGACGCAGCGGACGGCACCGAGAAGACCCAGGACGACCCGGCCGAGACACCTACGGCCCCCCTGCCCGCCACCGAGCCGGAGCCGGAAGCGCAGGCCGCGCCGACCGGTCCCGGGCCGGAAGCGGACCCCACGGCCGATCCGCAGCCGGACCCGGAGGCCGCCGCCGATCCCAAGCCCGAGCCGGAGGCCGCACCCAGGCCCGCTCCCCGGGCCAAGCCCAAGGCCACCGCACCCGAACTGCACAGCGGCCACCGGCTCGCCCGGCGCTACCAACTCGCCGAGTGCGTCACCCGGGTCGACGGCTTCAGCAGCTGGCGTGCCGTGGACGAGAAGCTGCGCCGGGCCGTCGGCATCCACCTGCTGCCCGCCGGCCACCCCCGCTCACGCCAGGTGCTGGCCGCCGCTCGCTCTGCGGCGCTCCTCGGCGACCCCCGGTTCGTCCAGGTCCTCGACGCGGTCGAGGAGGACGAGCTGGTCTATGTGATCCACGAATGGCTCCCGGACGCCGTCTCGCTCGCCGACCTGCTGTCCTCAGGCCCCCTGGAGCCGCACGAGGCCTACCAGATGGCCAGCCAGGTCTCCCAGGGCATGGCCGCCGCCCACCGCGAGGGACTGGCCCATCTGCGGCTCGACCCGGGTGCGGTGCTGCGGACCAGCTCGGGGCAGTACCGCATCCGCGGTCTCGCCGTCGCCGCCGCATTGCGCGGGCTCAGCTCGGACCGGCCGCAGCGGCAGGACACCGAGGCGATCGGCGCACTGCTCTACTGCGCCCTCACCCAGCGCTGGCCTTACGAGGAGGACGCGCACGGCCTGGCGGGACTGCCCAAGGGCGTCGGCCTGGTCGCGCCCGACCAGCTGCGCGCCGGCGTCCACCGCGGCATGTCGGACGTGGCGATGCGTGCCCTGGTCAACGACGGGGCCACGGCCTCCCGCGAGGAACCGCCCTGCACCACCCCGGAGGAGCTGGCCAAGGCCATCGCGGGCATCCCGCGGATCCGGCCCCCGGAGCACCCGGCTCCCGTGTACCAGCCGCCCGCCTTCCAGCAGCCCCCGCAGCCGCCGACCGGGTCGACGCGCTACACCGTCGCGGGACCTGCCGCCGCTCCCGCCGCCCCGCCGCCCGCACTGCCGGGACGCACCGGCAGCGCGCTGAAGTGGGCCGTCTCGGCGCTGCTGATCGTGGCGATCGGGCTCGGCAGCTGGCAGCTCGCCGACGCCATGAAGTCCCGGGAGAACCACACCCCGAACCGGCCGAGCACCTCGCCGACGGCCGAGCACAATCCCGCACCACCGCCGGCCGCACCGCTGACGATCGCCGGCGTCAAGGACTTCGACCCGCCGCCGGAGGGCAACGGCAGCGAGACGCCGTCCCAGATCAAGAACCTGGACGACCACGACCCGAACACCACCTGGGAGACCAGCTGGTACGCCAGGCCCGACCTCGGCGGCCTCAAGGACGGCGTCGGCGTGATCCTGGACCTCGGCAGCGACCACCAGGTGAGCAGCGTCGCGGTCAACGTCGTCGGTGACACCGACCTGGAGCTGTGGGCGGCACCCGCGGGCACCACGGACCGGCCGACCCGGCTCGACGGCTTCCAGAAGGTGTCCGGCGGCTCAGGCGACGGCCAGGTGACGCTCAAGCCGGGCAGCAGGACGACCAGCCGCTATCTGCTGGTGTGGCTGACCAAGCTCCCTGAGGACTCGGACGGCCGATTCCGTGGCAGGATCTCGGAGATCAGCGTGACGGGCTGACCAGCCCGGCGGAAGCGGACGGGGGAGCCTGGCCTTGGAGCGAATACCGCTCGGCGAAGCCGACGACGCCGATCTGCTCGCCCGCCACGTGGCGGGCGAGTCCGACGCCTTCGGCGAAATCGTCCGCAGGCACCGCGACCGGCTCTGGGCGGTCGCCCTGCGAACGCTGGGCGACCGCGAGGAAGCCGCTGACGCCGTCCAGGACGCGCTGGTGTCAGCCTTCAGGGCCGCCCATACCTTCCGCGGCCAGTCGGCCGTCACGACCTGGCTGCACCGCATCACGGTGAACGCCTGCCTGGACCGGGCACGGCGGGCCGCCTCCCGGCGCACCGCTCCGGTCGCGGAGGAGGAGAGCTTCGAATCCCTCCTCGAACCGCACGAGTCCGCCGCCGCACCCGCCGAGCGCGACGAGCTGCACCGCGAGCTGATCGCCGCGCTGGCCACACTGCCCGCGGAGCAGCGGGCGGCGCTGGTGCTGGTCGACATGCAGGGCTACCCGGTCGCGGAGGCGGCGGCGGTGCTGGACGTACCGGAAGGCACGGTCAAGAGCAGATGCGCGAGGGGCCGCGCCCGGCTGCTGCCGCTGCTCACCCATCTGCGGGCCGGCGGCGTCGGCCGGGCCGGTCCCGGCGGCGGAAGGAACCGGGCGGAGGGGACATCCGTCCCACCGGCAGGAACGGAACAGGGCGGAGGTGACCACCGATGACATCGACCACGGGACACGGCCCGCATCCCGACGTCATGGAGATCGCCGACCTCGCCGAGGGCATCCTGCCGTCCGAGCGGGCCGCCGAGATCCGGGCCCATGTGGAGTCCTGCGGGGAGTGCGGTGAGGTGCTCGCGTCGCTCCAGGAGATCCGCGGCCTGCTCGGCGAGCTGCCGGATCCCGAGCCGATGCCCGCGGACGTGGCCGCTCGGATCGACGCGGCACTGGCCGCAGAGACCGCAGGCGCCGCCGCTTCGCCGCATGTTCCACGTGAAACATCGCTCCCGGCGCCCCGCGGAGGGGCAGCGGCCGATGTTTCACGTGGAACATCGGCGCCCGCAGGCCCGCCTTCCGCGCCCGCCGGCCGTCCCTCCGCGCCCACCGGTCCCGGCCGCGGTCGCGGGCGGCGCCGCGCCCTGCTGTTCGTCGCCGCCTCCGCGGCCACCGCCCTCGCACTGACCGGTACGGTGTACGAGTTGGCGTCCCACAGCGGATCCCACCGGATGAACTCCGACAGCAGCGCCGAGCGCAAGGCCAGCGCCCAGGGAGGCGACAGCTCCCCCTCGGTGGGCGACGAGGTGGCGCAGCTCCTGGAAGGGGCGAGCGGGAAGACCGGCAACGGCGGGGTCACCTCGCCGATGCTGAGCCCTCATGGCGACACCAGGGTCACCGGACCCGGCGGCACCGTCATCACCGTGCCCGGCTGCGTGCTCCAGGCCACCCAGCGGACCCAGCGGCCGCTGGCCGCCGGCCGGGAGCCGTATCAGGGCCTCGACTCCTACCTTGTGGTGCTGCCCGACCCCGCCGACCCCGCCCGGGTCGACGCCTTCGTGGTGAGCGCCGCATGTACCGCCGACACCCCCGGCAGAGTGCTCTTCCAGGACAGCTATCCCCGGAGCTGACCTGGGGCGCCGGGACCTCACCGGGGTGGGCGTGGGGCGGTGCGTCACCGGGGGAATGCCAGCCCCGTAGGATCCGTTACGCACGACGAGAGTCCAGCCAGGGCCGGACCCCACAGCAGTCCGCAGAGACGAGGAAGACACCCGTGAGCGACGTCCGTAACGTGATCATCATCGGCTCGGGGCCTGCGGGCTACACCGCGGCGCTGTACACGGCACGCGCATCCCTCAACCCGCTGGTCTTCGAGGGCTCGGTCACCGCCGGCGGTGCGCTGATGAACACCACCGAGGTGGAGAACTTCCCCGGGTTCCGGGACGGCATCATCGGCCCGGACCTGATGGACAACATGCGCGCCCAGGCGGAGCGCTTCGGCGCCGAGCTGATCCCGGACGACGTCGTCGCGGTCGACCTGAGCGGTGACATCAAGACCGTCACCGACTCCGCGGGCACCGTCCACCGTGCGAAGGCCGTCATCGTCGCCACGGGCTCCCAGCACCGCAAGCTCAACCTGCCCAACGAGGACCAGCTGTCCGGCCGTGGCGTCTCCTGGTGCGCCACCTGTGACGGCTTCTTCTTCCGCGAGCACGACATCGCTGTGATCGGCGGCGGGGACACCGCGATGGAGGAGGCGACCTTCCTCTCCCGCTTCGCCAAGTCCGTGAAGATCGTGCACCGCCGGGACAGCCTCCGGGCGTCCAAGGCGATGCAGGACCGCGCTTTCGCCGACCCGAAGATCTCCTTCGTCTGGGACAGCGAGGTCGCCGAGATCCACGGCGACGGCAAGCTGTCCGGGCTGACGCTGCGCAACACCAAGACCGGCGAGACCTCTGAGCTGCCCGTCACGGGGCTGTTCATCGCCATCGGCCACGACCCGAGGACCGAGCTCTTCAAGGGCGTTCTCGACCTCGACGCTGAGGGCTACCTCACCGTCCAGGCCCCGAGCACCCGCACCAGCATCCCCGGTGTCTTCGCTGCCGGAGACGTCGTGGACCACACCTACCGCCAGGCGATCACCGCGGCCGGCACCGGCTGTTCCGCCGCTCTGGACGCCGAGCGCTACCTGGCGTCGCTCGGCGACGCCGGGAAGGCCGCCTGATCCCCATCCCCACCCGCTCTATCGAACCTGAGGAGACTGCCGTGGCCGGCACGCCCAAGCACGTAACGGATGCCACCTTCGCCGAGGAGGTCCTCGCCAGCGACAAGCCCGTCCTGGTCGACTTCTGGGCCGAGTGGTGCGGCCCCTGCCGTCAGATCGCCCCCTCGCTGGAGGCCATCGCGGCGGAGCACCCGGACGACATCACCATCGTCAAGCTCAACATCGACGAGAACCCCGTCACCGCCGCGAAGTACGGCGTGATGTCCATCCCGACCCTCAACGTCTACAAGGGCGGCGAGGTCGTGAAGACCATCGTGGGCGCCAAGCCGAAGGCCGCGCTCGTCCGCGACCTGTCGGACTTCATCGGCTGACCGTCCCACTGTTCCACGTGGAACATCGAAAGGGCCGGCTCCCCCGAGGGGGAGCCGGCCCTTTCGTCTGCCGGGGAGCAGGGCAGGGGCGACGTCACAGCGGACGCAGCACCGGCTCCTTCTGGACGGCGCCCAGCAGCCGGTCGATGGCCATCTCGACGTCCTCCTTCCAGGAGATCGTGGAGCGCAGCTCCAGCCGCAGCCGGGGGAACCGCGGGTGCGGCCGGACCGTCTTGAAGCCGACCGCCAGCAGATGGTCGGCCGGCAGCACGCAGGACGGCGCCTCCCACTTCGCGTCGCCGAACGCCTCGATCGCCTTGACGTTCCGCCGCACGAGATCCTTCGCCACGGTCTGCACCAGGACCCGGCCGATGCCCTGGCCCTGGTAGCCCGGCAGCACCCGGGCCGTCATCAGCTGGACGGCGTCCGACGACACCGGACTGGTCGGGAAGGCCAGCGACCGCGGCACATAGGCGGCCGGGGCGTAGAGCACAAAGCCCGCCGGGACCTCGTCCACATAGACCACCCGGCCGCAGGAGCCCCACTCCAGCAGCACCGCGGAGATCCAGGCCTCCTTCTCCAGCTCGGGTCTGCCCGCCTGGGCGGCGGCCTCGCCGCTCACCGGGTCCAGCTCCCAGAAGACACAACGGCGGCAAGGCCGGGGGAGGTCGGGAAGATTGTCGAGCGTGAGAGGTACCAGTCGACGGCCCATGTGCCAGGGACCCCATTCCTGTCGCTGACCGATCCGGTCACTGACCGGACTGCGCCGGCACCCCGGTACTCAGGACCGGGGTGCCTCGGTGTCACTCGTCGTCGTCCTCGGCCTCGTCGTCGAGGCGGTTCTCCAGCACCTTGCCCTCGCCCGGTGCCATCGCGCCGAGGATGCGCTCCAGATCCTCTATCGAGGCGAACTCCACCACGATCTTGCCCCGTTTCTGGCCCAGGTCCACCTTCACCCGGGTGTCGAAGCGGTCGGAGAGCCGGGTGGCCAGATGGGTGAGCGCCGGGGACACCCGGCGGCCCGCCCGCGGCGCCGCCGTCTTCTTGGCGGCCTTCGGCTCGCTGTTCATCAGCTTCACGATCTCCTCGACCGTGCGGACGGACAGCTCCTCCGCGACGATCCGGAGAGCCAGCTTGTCCTGCGCCTCGGAGTCGTCCAGCGCCAGCAGTGCGCGGGCGTGCCCGAAGGAGATCACCCCGGCCGCTACCCGGCGCTGCACCGGGGCCGGCAGCTTGAGCAGCCGCAGAGTGTTGGAGACCTGCGAACGGGACCGCCCGATCCGGTCGGCCAGCTGCTCGTGGGTGCACGAGAAGTCCCGCAGCAGCTGGTCGTAGGCCGCGGCCTCTTCCAGCGGGTTCAGCTGTGCCCGGTGCAGGTTCTCCAGCAGGGCGTCCAGGAGCAGCTTCTCGTCGTCGGTCGCCCGGACGATCGCCGGAATGCGCTCCAGGCCCGCTTCGCGGCAGGCCCGCCAGCGGCGCTCACCCATGATCAGCTCGAAGCGGTCCGTGCTGATCTGCCGGACGACGACCGGCTGGAGGAGACCGACCTCCTTGATGGAGGTGATCAGCTCGTTCAGCGCGTCCTCGTCGAACACCTCTCGCGGCTGGCGCGGGTTGGGGGTGATCGCGTCGAGTTCCAGCTCTGCGAAGTAGGCGCCCGCGACCGGGACCCGCACCGCGGACAGATCCGGCTCTGTTTCACGTGAAACAGGGATCTCCACCACCGGCGGAGCGGAGTCCGCCGGGCGGCGGTCGACCAGACCTGCCACCTTGGCCGCCGCGACCCCGCGGTCCGGCACCAGGGATGGTGCGGTCCCCGATGCGGGGTTGGTCGCCTGCGGCGCGGCAGGGATCAGCGCGCCGAGACCACGGCCGAGCCCTCTGCGTCGATCACTCACTGGATCCCCTCCGACATGCTGTGCGGGTGCTGCTCGTTGTGCTGTTCGCCCTGCGGCTGTGGGTCGTACTCGACGGCCATCCCACCCGGCAGGCCGCGCAGCGCCATCTCCCGGGCGGCCTCCAGATACGACAGGGCGCCGCTGGAGCCAGGATCGTAGGTGAGGACGGTCTGACCGTAGCTGGGGGCCTCGGAGATGCGTACCGACCGCGGGATGCTGGTGCGCAGCACCTCTTTGCCGAAGTGGGTGCGGACCTCCTCCGCGACCTGGGAGGCCAGACGGGTCCTGCCGTCGTACATCGTCAGCAGGATGGTGGAGACATGGAGCTTCGGGTTGAGGTGGGCGCGGACCAGGTCCACGTTCTTCAACAGCTGCCCCAGGCCTTCCAGCGCGTAGTACTCGCACTGGATCGGGATGACCACCTCGGCGCCGGCCACCAGGGCGTTGACAGTGAGCAGACCGAGCGAGGGCGGGCAGTCGATCAGGACATAGTCCAGCGGCTGCTCGTAGGACTCGATCGCCCGCTGCAGCCGGCTCTCCCGGGCCACCAGCGAGACCAGTTCGATCTCGGCGCCGGCCAGGTCGATCGTTGCGGGGGCGCAGAAGAGGCCCTCCACATCGGTCACCGGCAGCACCACGTCGGACAGCGGCTTGCTCTCCACCAGGACGTCGTAGATCGACGGCACCTCGGCGTGGTGGTCGATCCCCAGCGCCGTGGAGGCGTTGCCCTGCGGGTCGAGGTCGATCACCAGCACCCGGGCGCCGTGCAGCGCCAGGGAGGCCGCCAGGTTCACCGTGGTCGTGGTCTTGCCGACACCGCCCTTCTGGTTGGCAACGACCATCACCCGGGTCTGCGCCGGTCTGGGCAGCCCCTCACCGGTGCGGTTCAGCGCCTCGACGGCCATCTGGGCAGCGCGGCCGATCGGGGTGTCATCCATAGGAGGCAATGTTTCACGTGAAACATCGCTCCCGAACCCCGGGGGCACGGAAAGCGGTCCCCCGGCTGATTCAGCTGAGCGGGGACCGGGGACCGGGTCGGCCATCGGCCCCGCGATGTTGGCGTCGGACCGCAAGGACTCACTCTCCTCGACTTCAGGCTCGCTATGAGAAGAGCCTGCCATGCCCGAGGGGTGCTGAACCAGCGAGCCCCGGCCGGCTGTGGATAAATCCCGGTTATCCACAGCCGAATTGGTCTTGGTCGGCTTGTTGGCGCGCGCCTCAGCCGCGGCACGGCCGCGACTGAGGACTCCTGGAAGCAGTGAGCGACGTTTCACGTGGAACACGATGCGCCGCACCGCGGTGGTATCCTGACAGGACACTCCGGATTATGCCGTTTTGGCCGTTTCCGACCAGTCGCTCAGCGGCGTCGGCGCCCCGGGCTGCCGCCGCCCCGCGGTGCCCGGCTGGCCCGGGCCGCCTTGGCCCGCCGGGTCGCCGCACGGACCCCGCCGGGACTTTCCCCCACCAGGACCCGGACGACTGTGGACAACGGATCCACCACGCCCTCGCCGACCTGGGTCACCGACGCGCTCACCGCACCGAGCTTGCCGAGCGCGGCCCTGGCCGCCTTCAGCTCCTCCTCGGCGGTGTCGCCCTTGAGTACCGCCATCTCACCGTGCGGGCGCAGCAGGGGCAGCCCCCAGCCCGCCAGCCGCTCCAGCGGCGCCACGGCACGAGCGGTCACCACGTCCACCGGCGGCAGCTTGCCGACCATCTCCTCGGCCCGGCCCCGGACGACGGTCACATTGGCCAGCCCCAGCAGCCGTACGACCTCCTCCAGGAAGGTGGTGCGACGCAGCAGCGGCTCCAGCAGGGTGATCTCCAGGTCGGGCCGGGCCAGCGCCAGCGGGATGCCGGGCAGACCCGCGCCCGAGCCCACGTCGCACACCGACACCGACTCGTCGATCACCTCGGAGAGCACCGCACAGTTCAGCAGATGCCGCTCCCACAGCCTGGGCACCTCGCGCGGACCGATCAGACCGCGTTGCACCCCGGCATCCGCCAGCAGCTCGGCATAGCGCAGCGCATCGGCGAACCGGTCGCCGAACACCGCCCCGGCCTGCTCGGGCGGCGCGGGAAGCTCCGCTGCTGCCTCCGTCACGGGACTGTCCTTTCCTCGGTTCTCGCACGCGTTCTCTCGGGTCCAGGCTGACAAGCTTCGGCCCCGCCTGCGAGCAGACGGGGCCGAACGATCGGGGCGGGCAGCCGGTCAGGCCGGCAGCACGACCACCCTGCGTTGGGGCTCCTCGCCCTCGGACTCGCTGCGCAGCCCCGCAGCGGCGACCGCGTCATGCACGACCTTGCGCTCGAACGGCGTCATCGGGTCCAGCTTGACCGGCTGCCCGGTCTCCTTGGCCTCCGCGGCCGCCTCAGCGCCCAGCTGCGCCAGCTCGGCGCGCTTGCGGGCGCGGAAGCCGGCGATGTCCAGCATCAGCCGGCTGCGCTCACCGGTCTCCCGGTGCACCGCGAGCCGGGTCAGCTCCTGCAGCGCCTCCAGCACCTCGCCGTCCCGCCCGACGAGCTTGGTCAGCTCCCGGGTGGAGGTGTCGCCGATGATCGACACCGACGCCCGCTCGCCCTCGACATCCATGTCGATGTCACCGTCGAGGTCGGCGATGTCCAGCAGCCCCTCCAGGTAGTCCGCCGCGATCTCACCCTCCTGCTCCAGCCGGGTCAGAGTCGCGGACGAACCGCTGTCGGATGCCGTGGTGGTGTTGACGTCGCTCACGCCTGGACTCTCCTCTTACTTCTTCTTCGACGAGACGTTGGACGGCTTGCCCTTGCCACCACCGGGCTGCTTGCCCGCTGTGCCGCCGCCCTGCTTCTGACCGCCCGCCCTGGGAGCACCCGCCCGTGGAGCGCCGGCCCGCGGTGCACCACCGCTGCCCTTGCCGCCCCCGGACCGGGGAGCGCCGCCCTTGGGGGTGCCGCTCTTGGCAGAGCCGTTCTTCGCGGCGTCGGCAGCCGGCGCGGTGTCCGCCTTGCCGCCGTCCGCGGAGGCGGCGGACCCGCCGGAACCACCGGCCCGCGGGGCACCGGGACCGCCCGGGGCGCCGCCGGTGTGGCGCTTGGCCTTCGGCTGCCGCTTGGGCTGGGTGCGGTTGGCCCGGGCGACCTCGACGGCCTCCTTGGCGGCGATCTCCTCGGGCTGCTCGACCAGCTTGCCCTTGGCCCGCAGCCGCTCCTGGCGCTGCTGGAAGGCCAGGCTGCCCGGGGTGGGGTTGCGGTAGATCACGAACATCTGCTGGCCCATGGTCCACACGTTGGTGGTCAGCCAGTAGATGAGGACACCGACGGGGAAGTTGATACCCATCACGGCGAAGATGACCGGGAAGACGTACATCAGCATCTTCTGCTGCTGCATGAACGGGGTCTTGACCGTCATGTCGACGTTCTTCGTCATCAGCTGGCGCTGGGTGTAGAACTGCGACGCCGACATCAGCAGGATCATCACGATGGTGACGACCCGCACATCGGTGAGGGTCGCGCCGAGCGCCTCGACCTTCCCGGCACCGTCGGTGAACTTCGCCGCCAGCGGCGCACCGAAGATGTGCGCGTGCTGCGCACTGTCGACCAGGTTGTTGTGGATGACGCCGACCTCGTTGCCCTTGGCGATGTTGCTGAGCACGTGGTACAGCGCGAAGAAGAACGGTGACTGCGCCAGAATCGGCAGGCACGAGGAGAGCGGGTTGGTACCCGTCTCCTTGTACAGCTTCATCATCTCTTCGGACTGCTTCTGGCGGTCGTTCTTGTAGCGCTCCTGGATCGCCTTCATCTTGGGCTGGAGCGCCTGCATGTTGCGGGTGGACTTGATCTGCTTCACGAAGAGCGGGATCAGGCAGATCCGGATCAGGACCACCAGCGAGACGATGGACAGACCCCACGCCCAGCCGCTGTCCTTGTCGAAGATCAGGCTGTAGAACGAGTGGAACTGGACGATGATCCACGACACTGCGTCGTATAGGGGGTTCAGGATCCCCACGGTCAGGCTCCTTGGGCGTGAGAGGGTCCGGTGGGCTCGGGCGTGACGGGCCCGTCGGAGCCGCCCCGCAGTGCGCGGCGCAGCAGTTCGTGCCATGGCGGCCGCTTACGCGGCGGGACATGGTCCACTCCGCCGGGCGACCAGGGGTTGCACCGGAGGATGCGCCACGCGGTAAGGGCGGTGCCCTTGATCGCGCCATGCCGGTCGATGGCGGTGTACCCGTAGTGGGAGCACGACGGGTAATACCGGCAGACCGGGCCGAGCAGTGGACTGATCGTCCACTGGTACAGCTTGATCAGTGCCAGCAGTGGGTATTTCATTGAGCCACCCTCCCCTCGGCGTCGCCATGGGTGTCACGGCCCAGAAGCCGCTGCAGTGCGGCGTCCAGGTCGAGGGCCAGCTGTGCGTGGTCCGCGTTTCCCGCGTCGGGGAGCGCGCGTACCACTACCAGGCTACCGGGGGGCAGCAGTGACAGACGCGCCCGGACGAGATGCCGCAGTTTGCGCTTCACCCGATTCCGCTGTACAGCCCCGCCGACCGCCTTGCTCACGACGAAACCCGCACGTGCCGGGGGAGTGCTCCCCCCAGGCACGTGCGGGTCGGTGGCGTCTCGGCGCAGATGGACGACCAGCAGCGGGCGGCCCGCCCGGCGTCCACGGCGAACCGCCGTCGCGAAGTCCTGCCGCCGCCTCAGCCGATTCTCGGTGGGCAGCACGACATCAGACCTGAGGCAATCAGGCGGACAGGCGCGCGCGGCCCTTGCCGCGACGGGTCGCGAGGATCGCGCGACCCGCACGGGTACGCATCCGCAGACGGAAGCCGTGGGTCTTGGCGCGGCGGCGGTTGTTCGGCTGGAAGGTGCGCTTGCTCACTCTGGGGCTCCAGGAGAAATCGGGTCCGGCGGGGCGTCGCCTGGCTGTCACCGTGCGCCCACGAAAAGCTCGCGGACCAAACGGGTGCACCGCTTGAACGACCGCCCGGCAGCGTTAACGCTCCGGAAGATCCTCGCCCATCGGTAGGCAGGCGGCAGCAGCCATCGACAACTCGACCTCGATACGGTACGTGCGGCTAGGCCATCCGGTCAAACCCGGCGGCGCGGCCCCGCCATTTGTACACAGCCTGTGGACAACGACTTGAACCACGCCCGCCGCGCTGATTACCGTGGCTGAACTCCGTACTCTTCCCGCCCCTGCCGAGGTCCACACGTCCGCGGGAGTTCGCTGCACCACCTACGCAACTAAGCAACCGAGAGAGCGTGCCCTGTGGCTGACGTATCCGCCGATCTTGCCGCAGTGTGGCGCCAAGTGCTCAACAAACTGCTGGTGGACAGCGAGGACCTGAAACCCACCCACGCGGAGTGGCTGCGGCGTATCAAGCCGGTGGTCCTGGTGGCCGGCACCGCGGTGCTGTCGGCACCGAACGAGTACGCCAAGAAGATCCTCGAGGGCCAGCAGCTCAAGCAGCTGATCACCGACGCCCTCAGCCATGAGTTCGGTCACACCGTCGCGATCGCCATCGCGGTCGCCTCCGACGGTGAGCAGGACCAGCCGGACGGCGGTACGGAGGAGTGGCCGGCGCGCACCCCCGACGACGAATGGCAGCAGCCGCCCGCCCGCGGCGACTGGGGCGTACCGTCCGCGGGCGGCTTCCCCGAGCACCGCCAGGACCCGTACCCGGACGCGCGGGACCCCCGCGCGGACCTGGACCGGGACCGCTACCGGGAGCTGGACAGGTCCAGGGACCTGGAGCGGACCAGGGATCTCGACCGGCCGCGAGACCTGGACAGGACCCGGGATCCGGACCGCGGTCGTGACATTGATCGCACACGTGACATTGATCGCAATCGGGACATCGCCCGCTACCGCCCCGACCGGCTCGACAGCGGCTACCCGGCCGTACCGCACCAGGCGCACCCCGGCGACCGGCCGTACGGGTCACCGTCCGCCGGCGGCTATCCCCAGCAGGGCGGGCAGCCGCCCGCCGGCCGGGCGGAGCGGCCCTCGGCGGTCCCCCCGCCCCCCGGCGGCACGCAGGGCACGGGCGGCAGCGGGACGGGCGGCAGCGGCGGGGCCGTGGAGCCCACCGCCCGGCTGAACCCGAAATACCTCTTCGACACCTTCGTCATCGGCGCCTCCAACCGCTTCGCGCACGCCGCGGCGGTCGCGGTGGCCGAGGCACCGGCCAAGGCGTACAACCCGCTGTTCGTCTACGGCGAGTCCGGCCTGGGCAAGACGCACCTGCTGCACGCGATCGGGCACTACGCGCGGAGCCTCTACCCGGGCACCCGGGTCAGGTACGTCAGCTCCGAGGAGTTCACGAACGAGTTCATCAACTCCATCAGGGACGGCAAGGCCGACGCCTTCCGCAAGCGGTACCGCGACATGGACATCCTGCTGGTCGACGACATCCAGTTCCTGGCGAGCAAGGAGTCGACGCAGGAGGAGTTCTTCCACACCTTCAACACCCTGCACAACGCGAACAAGCAGATCGTGCTGTCCTCGGACCGGCCGCCCAAGCAGCTGGTCACCCTGGAGGACCGGCTGCGCAACCGCTTCGAGTGGGGACTGATCACCGACGTCCAGCCGCCCGAGCTGGAGACCCGTATCGCGATCCTGCGCAAGAAGGCGGTGCAGGAGCAGCTGAACGCGCCGCCGGAGGTGCTGGAATTCATCGCGTCGCGGATCTCCCGCAACATCCGGGAACTGGAGGGCGCGCTGATCCGGGTGACCGCCTTCGCGAGCCTGAACCGGCAGCCGGTGGACCTGCAGCTCACCGAGATCGTGCTGAAGGACCTGATCCCGGGCGGCGAGGACTCGGTGCCGGAGATCAGCGGCAACGCGATCATGGCGGAGACCGCCGCCTACTTCGGGCTCGCGGTGGACGACCTGTCCGGCTCCTCGCGCAGCCGGGTGCTGGTCACCGCGCGGCAGATCGCCATGTACCTGTGCCGAGAGCTGACCGACCTCTCGTTGCCCAAGATCGGCGCCCTCTTCGGCGGCCGCGACCACACCACGGTGATGCACGCCGACCGCAAGATCCGCTCCCTGATGGCCGAGCGGCGGTCCATCTACAACCAGGTGACCGAGCTGACCAACCGCATCAAGAGCTGACGCGCGCCGCTCGCTGTTCGATTACCCGTCGCCGCGGTCCTGTTGTCCACAGGATCGCGGCGATTTGTCTGTCCACAGCCTGGGGACACCGGAGTTGTCCAGATATTCTCCACAGGCGTACCGGCTGCCAGGGCGTCCTGGCTGCTCAGTAGGGTGTGGATATGTGGGTAACCGTGATCCACAGACTGTGGACAGATCAGCCGTCCACAGCACGCCCCGATCGGTTGTCCACCGCTCGCCCACAGGTTGGGGCCGGTTGTGCACAGCTCGGGGCCACTTCTCCACACCTTTGTCCACTGTTCGGCAACGAAATGCCCTCTGTCCCACGGGAGAGTGAAAGCCGTCACACCAACGTGGTGGGTTGGCCTGGGGAGAACCTGGGTATTTCTGGGGACAGACCTGGGGACAACCCGGGGTCGCCTGTGTACGGGGTGTGCACAACTTTCCGCCGTCCACAGGACGCCCTGGTTGTCCACCGGCTCCACCCACAGGCCCTGGGGATAAAAAATGCGGCCTGACCTGCGCAGCAAGGGGTTATCCACGGTATCCACAACCCCTACTACTACGACTACACGTAGAGAACGGGGAAGCTGCTTCGAAGCGGGTCCTGTGCACAACTCGGCTCTCGCCGCCCGGCCGCCCGTGTCGCCGCTTGACGCCAAGCAGCTCCGAGTGACAGTCCTGTGCGTCAGACTGTTCCCCGACAGCTGGCAACAAGCAGGAGGCGGTTCCGGTGAAGATCCGGGTGGAGCGCGACGTACTCGCCGAGGCAGTGGCTTGGGCAGCCCGCAGCCTCCCGGCCCGCCCTCCGGTGCCGGTGCTCGCGGGACTGCTGCTCAAGGCCGAGGACGGCCAGCTGAGCCTGTCCGGCTTCGACTACGAGGTCTCGGCCCGGGTCGCCGTCGAGGCCGAGGTGGACGAGGAGGGCACCGTCCTGGTCTCCGGCCGGCTGCTCGCCGACATCTCCCGCGCCCTCCCCAACCGTCCGGTGGAGATCTCCACCGACGGCGTGCGGGTCAGCGTCGTCTGCGGCAGCTCCCGCTTCACGCTGCACACGCTGCCGGTCGAGGAGTACCCGGCGCTGCCCGCGATGCCGGTGGCGTCCGGCACCGTCCCCGGTGAGGTCTTCGCCGCCGCCGCCAGCCAGGTCGCCATCGCCGCAGGCCGCGACGACACGCTGCCGGTGCTGACCGGTGTGCGCATCGAGATCGAGGGCGACACGGTCACGCTGGCGGCCACCGACCGCTACCGCTTCGCGGTCCGCGAGTTCCTGTGGAAGCCCGAGCAGGCCGACATCTCCGCCGTCGCCCTGGTGCCCGCCAAGACGCTGCAGGACACGGCCAAGTCGCTCACCAGCGGCGACACCGTGTCCATCGCGCTGGCCGGCTCCGGCGCCGGCGAGGGCCTGATCGGCTTCGAGGGCGCGGGCCGCCGCACCACGACCCGGCTGCTCGAAGGCGACCTGCCCAAGTACCGCACGCTCTTCCCCACCGAGTTCGCCTCGGTCGCGGTGATCGAGACGGCGCCCTTCGTGGAGGCCGTCAAGCGCGTCGCCCTGGTCGCCGAGCGCAACACGCCGGTGCGGCTGAGCTTCGAGCAGGGGGTGCTCACCCTGGAGGCCGGCTCCAGCGACGATGCACAGGCTGTGGAAAGGGTCGACGCCAAGCTGGAGGGCGACGACATCTCGATCGCCTTCAACCCCACCTTCCTGCTGGACGGGCTCAGCGCGATCGACTCCCCCGCCGCCCAGCTGTCGTTCACCACGTCGACCAAGCCGGCGCTGCTCAGCGGCCGGGCGGCCGTCGACGCCGAGGCGGACGAGGCGTACAAGTACCTGATCATGCCGGTGCGGCTGTCCGGCTGAGCCGCGCGGCACGGGCCGTCGTAGGCTCGCCTCAGGTCAGGCACGCTTCGAACGAAGGATCTGTGATGCAGCTCGGTCTCATCGGTCTCGGCAAGATGGGCGGCAACATGCGCGAGCGCATCCGCCGCGCAGGCCACACCGTCATCGGCTACGACCGCAACCCCGATCTCGCCGATGTCCACAGCCTCAAGGAGCTTGTGGACAGCCTCCAGGGACCGCGGGTGGTGTGGGTGATGGTGCCGGCCGGCGCCGCGACCCAGTCCACCATCGACGAGCTGGGCGAGCTGCTCTCCCCCGGCGACCTGGTGGTCGACGGCGGCAACTCGCGCTGGACGGACGACGAGAAGCACGCGGAGGAGCTGGCGGCCAAGGGCATCGGCTTCGTCGACTGCGGTGTCTCCGGCGGTGTCTGGGGCCTGGCCAACGGCTATGCGCTGATGTACGGCGGCAAGGACGAGGACGTCGCCAAGGCGCAGCCGATCTTCGACGCGCTCAAGCCCGAGGGCGACTCCGGCGCGGTCCACGCGGGCCGGGTCGGCGCGGGCCACTTCGCGAAGATGGTCCACAACGGCATCGAGTACGCGATGATGCAGGCCTACGCCGAGGGCTGGGAGCTGCTGGAGGCGGTGGACTCGGTCACCGACGTCCGCGAGGTCTTCCGCTCCTGGAAGTCGGGCACGGTCATCCGCTCCTGGCTGCTGGACCTGGCCGTCGACGCGCTGGACAAGGACGAGCACCTGGGCGGCCTGCGCGGTTACGCCGACGACTCGGGTGAGGGACGCTGGACGGTGGAGGCCGCGATCGACAACGCGGTGCCGCTGCCGGCGATCACCGCCTCGCTCTTCGCGCGCTTCTCGTCCCGCCAGGAGGACTCGCCGCAGATGAAGATGATCGCCGCGCTCCGCAACGAGTTCGGCGGCCACGCGGTCACCGCCGCCGAGTAGGCGGCCCGCACCACACCGCACAGCAGGGAGGTCGGCGCGGCGACGCGCCAAGCACGCGATGCACGTAGCGCACCTGTCGCTCGCCGACTTCCGCTCCTACGCCCGGGCCGAGGTCCCGCTCGACCCGGGCGTGACCGCTTTCGTGGGTCCCAACGGGCAGGGCAAGACCAACCTGGTCGAGGCCGTCGGCTACCTGGCGACGCTGGGCAGCCACCGGGTCTCCTCCGACGCCCCGCTGGTCCGCATCGGTGCCGAGCGGGCGGTGGTACGCGCCCAGGTCGTGCAGGGTCCCGAAGGCGACACCGAGCGCCGCCGGCTGCTCGAACTGGAGATCAACCCGGGCCGCGCCAACCGGGCCAGGATCAACCGCTCCTCCCAGGTGCGCCCGCGCGATCTGCTCGGCATCGTCCGCAGCGTGCTGTTCGCGCCCGAGGACCTGGCGCTGGTCAAGGGCGACCCGGGGGAGCGCCGCCGCTTCCTCGACGAGCTGATCACCGCACGGGCGCCGCGGCTGGCCGGGGTGCGCAGCGACTTCGAAAGGGTGCTCAAGCAGCGCAACACGCTGCTCAAGACCGCAGCGATGGCCCGCAGGCACGGCGGCAAGGGCGCCGACCTCTCCACCCTGGACGTGTGGGACCAGCACCTGGCCACGGCCGGCGCCGAGCTGCTGGCCCACCGCCTGGACCTGGTGGCGGCGCTGCAGCCGCTGGCCGACAAGGCCTACGAGCAGCTGGCGCCGGGTGGCGGCCCGGTGGGCCTGGACTACCGCAGCTCGATCGGCGACGACGCACTGGCGGGCGCGGCCGGCCGCGAGGAGCTGTACGGCCGGCTGCTGGAGGCGCTGACCGCGGCACGGCGCCAGGAGATCGAACGCGGGGTGACCCTGGTCGGCCCGCACCGCGACGACCTGGTGCTGCGGCTCGGCCCGATGCCCGCCAAGGGCTACGCCAGCCACGGCGAGTCCTGGTCGTACGCGCTGGCGCTGCGGTTGGCCTCCTACGAGCTGCTGTGCGCGGACGGCGGCGAACCGGTGCTGGTCCTCGACGACGTCTTCGCCGAGCTGGACGCCAGGCGCCGGGAGCGGCTGGCCGAGCTGGTGGCGCCGGGCGAGCAGGTGCTGGTCACCGCGGCTGTGGACGACGACGTGCCGGGACTGCTGCGCGGTGCGCGCTTCTCGGTGGAGAACGGGACGGTGGTTCGGCAGTGAGCGAGACGGGCAGCGGCGACGTACCCCAGCAGAGCGCGCCCCCCGAGGCGTCGGGTGTGGACCTGGCGCGGGTGGCGCTGCGGGCGGCGAAGGAGCAGGCCAGGGCCAGGGGCGCCGCGGCCGTACAGAAGAAGCAGGCCAGGCGGGGGGGCCTGCGCAGCGGTGCCAGGGCGGACGGCAGGGACCCGCTGCCGCTGGGTGCGGCCATCAACCGGCTGATCACCGAGCGCGGCTGGGAGGCGCCGGCCGCGGTCGGCGGGGTGATGGGCCGCTGGCCGCAGCTGGTCGGCCCCGAGGTGGCCCAGCACTGCTCGCCCGACCGCTACGACGAGGAGGCCCGGGTCCTGACGGTGGCCTGCGACTCCACCGCGTGGGCGACGCAGCTGCGGCTGCTGGCCCCGACCCTGGTGGCGCGGCTGAATGCCGACCTCGGCCACGGCACCGTGAAGCTGCTCAAGGTGCTCGGCCCCGCGGCGCCCGCCCGTACGTACGGCAGGCTGCGGGCGCCCGGCAGCCGCGGCCCCGGCGACACGTACGGCTGAGCGGGCCCACGGGCGCGCACTTACCCGCCCCGCCGGTAGCTCGTTCGTGGGTGTTCGCGCAGGTGAGCGACCCTGTCGTGGGGCTGCGGCACAGGTCGGCGGGACCGCGGGGCGGCGCCCCTGCTCAGCGTAGCCGGGCCTTGACAGCCGGAAGCCCTGGACGCCCGTGTGAGCCGTTTTGGCACCGGGGCTGCGTGTAGGGAGTCGGGCGGCGGCGGTTTTGGGCGGCACATGGGAAGGGAGGTACCGGCAAAGCCCCATTCATGTCGGCGCTACCGGTAGACTGGTCGACACACCGCCCTCCCCCGGCCTCGCGGCAGGGGTCCCCAGCGGAACATGTCGAAGACGCAGCCGATACCGCTCCGCGGGACCCGGCTCGTGCTGTGCCAGAAAGGGCGCTTCGTGGCCGATTCCGGCAACCCCAACGAGAACTCCAGCAAGTCCTACGACGCCAGTGCGATCACCGTGCTGGAAGGCCTTGAGGCGGTGCGCAAGCGCCCCGGTATGTACATCGGTTCCACCGGTGAGCGGGGCCTGCACCACCTGGTCCAGGAGGTCGTGGACAACTCCGTCGACGAGGCGATGGCCGGCCATGCCGACACCATCGACGTCACGATCCTCGCGGACGGCGGTGTGCGCGTCGTCGACAACGGCCGCGGCATCCCGGTCGGCATCGTCCCCTCCGAGGGCAAGCCCGCCGTCGAGGTGGTGCTGACCGTGCTGCACGCGGGCGGCAAGTTCGGCGGCGGCGGCTACGCGGTCTCCGGCGGTCTGCACGGCGTCGGCGTCTCCGTGGTGAACGCGCTGTCCTCGCGCGTCGCCGTCGAGGTCCGCACCGAGGGCCACCGCTGGACGCAGGACTACAAGCTGGGTGTGCCGACCGCGGAGCTGGCAAAGAACGAGGCGGTCGAGGAGACCGGCACCTCGGTCACCTTCTGGGCCGACCCGGACATCTTCGAGACCACCGAGTACTCCTTCGAGACGCTCTCGCGGCGCTTCCAGGAGATGGCCTTCCTCAACAAGGGCCTGCGGATCTCGCTGACCGACGAGCGCGCCGACCACGTGGACGAGGAGGGCAAGCCGCTCGCCGTCACGTACCACTACGAGGGCGGCCTCGTGGACTACGTGAAGTACCTGAACTCGCGCAAGGGCGAGCTGATCCACCCCACCGTCATCGACATCGAGGCGGAGGACAAGGAGCGGCTGCTGTCCGTCGAGGTCGCGATGCAGTGGAACACGCAGTACAGCGAGGGTGTCTACAGCTTCGCCAACACCATCCACACCCACGAGGGCGGCACCCACGAGGAGGGCTTCCGCGCGGCGCTGACCGGCCTGGTCAACCGCTACGCGCGGGACAAGAAGCTGCTCCGCGAGAAGGACGACAACCTCACGGGCGAGGACATCCGCGAGGGCCTGACCGCGATCATCTCGGTCAAGCTCGGCGAGCCGCAGTTCGAGGGCCAGACGAAGACCAAGCTGGGCAACACGGAGGCCAAGACCTTCGTGCAGAAGGTCGTGCACGAGCACCTGACCGACTGGCTGGACCGCAACCCCAACGAGGCCTCGGACATCATCCGCAAGTCGATCCAGGCGGCCACCGCCCGGGTCGCGGCCCGCAAGGCGCGCGACCTGACCCGTCGCAAGGGCCTGCTGGAGTCGGCGTCGCTGCCCGGCAAGCTCAGCGACTGCCAGTCCAACGACCCGACGAAGTGCGAGATCTTCATCGTCGAGGGCGACTCGGCCGGCGGCTCCGCGAAGTCCGGCCGCAACCCGCAGTACCAGGCGATCCTGCCGATCCGCGGCAAGATCCTCAACGTGGAGAAGGCCAGGATCGACAAGATCCTGCAGAACACCGAGATCCAGGCGCTGATCTCGGCCTTCGGCACCGGGGTCCACGAGGACTTCGACATCGCCAAGCTGCGGTATCACAAGATCATCCTGATGGCGGACGCCGACGTCGACGGCCAGCACATCAACACCCTGCTGCTGACCTTCCTCTTCCGCTTCATGCGCCCGCTGGTCGAGGCCGGGCACGTCTACCTGTCCCGGCCGCCGCTGTACAAGATCAAGTGGGGCCGCGACGACTTCGAGTACGCCTACTCCGACCGCGAGCGCGACGCGCTGGTGGAGCTGGGCAAGCAGGGCGGCAAGCGGATCCGCGAGGACTCGATCCAGCGCTTCAAGGGCCTGGGCGAGATGAACGCGGAGGAGCTGCGGGTCACCACGATGGACATCGACCACCGGGTGCTCGGCCAGGTCACGCTGGACGACGCGGCACAGGCCGACGACCTGTTCTCGGTGCTGATGGGCGAGGACGTGGAAGCCCGTCGGTCGTTCATCCAGCGCAATGCCAAGGACGTCCGGTTCCTGGACATCTGAGTCGGCCCCCCACCTGGCCGTGTGAAAGGACTTTCTGACAGCGATGGCCGACGAGAACCCCAACATCCCACCCGTGCCCGACGTCCCCGAGTCCGAGCGGGAAGTGCGCAACGAGGCCGGCGGACTGCGTGTCGAGCCCGTCGGGCTCGAGACCGAGATGCAGCGCAGCTACCTCGACTACGCGATGTCCGTCATCGTGTCGCGAGCGCTGCCCGACGTGCGCGACGGCCTCAAGCCGGTGCACCGCCGGGTGCTGTACGCCATGTACGACGGCGGCTACCGGCCCGAGAAGGGCTTCTACAAGTGCGCGCGCGTCGTCGGCGACGTCATGGGCACCTACCACCCGCACGGCGACTCCTCGATCTACGACGCGCTGGTCCGCCTGGCGCAGCCGTGGTCGATGCGGATGCCGCTGGTGGACTCCAACGGCAACTTCGGTTCACCGGGCAACGACCCGGCCGCCGCCATGCGGTACACCGAGTGCAAGATGATGCCGCTGTCCATGGAGATGGTCAGGGACATCGACGAGGAGACCGTCGACCTCCAGGACAACTACGACGGCCGCAACCAGGAGCCGACGGTCCTGCCGTCGCGCTTCCCGAACCTGCTGATCAACGGCTCGGCCGGTATCGCGGTCGGCATGGCCACCAACATCCCGCCGCACAACCTGCGCGAGGTCGCCGACGGCGCCCAGTGGTGCCTGGCCAACCCCGACGCGACCCCCGAGGAGCTGCTCGACGCGCTCATGGAGCGCATCAAGGGCCCCGACTTCCCCACCGGCGCGCTGGTCGTGGGCCGCAAGGGCATCGAGGACGCGTACCGCACCGGGCGCGGCTCGATCACCATGCGGGCGATCGTCGCGGTCGAGGAGATCCAGAACCGGCAGTGCCTGGTCGTCACCGAGCTGCCGTACCAGACCAACCCCGACAACCTGGCGCAGAAGATCGCCGACCTGGTCAAGGACGGCAAGATCGGCGGCATCGCCGACGTGCGCGACGAGACCTCCTCGCGCACCGGCCAGCGGCTGGTGATCGTCCTCAAGCGGGACGCGGTCGCCAAGGTGGTGCTGAACAACCTCTACAAGCACACCGACCTGCAGACCAACTTCGGCGCCAACATGCTGGCCCTGGTCGACGGCGTGCCGCGCACCCTGTCGCTGGACGCGTTCATCCGCAACTGGGTGAACCACCAGGTCGAGGTCATCATCCGGCGCACCCGCTTCCGGCTGCGCAAGGCCGAGGAGCGCGCCCACATCCTGCGCGGCCTGCTCAAGGCGCTGGACGCGATCGACGAGGTCATCGCGCTCATCCGGCGCAGTGAGACCGTCGAGGTCGCGCGCGAGGGCCTGATGGGCCTGCTGGACATCGACGAGATCCAGGCCAACGCGATCCTGGAGATGCAGCTGCGCCGGCTGGCCGCCCTGGAGCGGCAGAAGATCATCGCCGAGCACGACGAGCTGCAGGCGAAGATCAACGAGTACAACGCGATCCTCGCCTCGCCGGAGAAGCAGCGGCAGATCATCAGCGAGGAGCTGCAGGCGATCGTCGACAAGTTCGGCGACGACCGGCGCAGCAAGCTGGTGCCCTTCGACGGCGACATGTCCATCGAGGACCTGATCGCCGAGGAGGACATCGTCGTCACGATCACCCGTGGCGGCTACGTCAAGCGCACCAAGACCGAGGACTACCGCTCGCAGAAGCGCGGCGGCAAGGGCGTACGCGGCACGAAGCTCAAGCAGGACGACATCGTCGACCACTTCTTCGTGACCACCACCCACCAGTGGCTGCTGTTCTTCACGAACAAGGGCCGGGTCTACCGTGCCAAGGCCTACGAGCTGCCCGACGCCGGCCGGGACGCGCGCGGCCAGCACGTGGCCAACCTGCTGGCCTTCCAGCCCGACGAGCGGATCGCCCAGATCCTGGCCATCAAGGACTACCAGGCGGCGCCGTACCTGGTGCTGGCCACCAAGTCCGGCCTGGTGAAGAAGACCGCGCTCAAGGACTACGACTCCCCGCGCTCGGGCGGCGTGATCGCCATCAACCTGCGGGAGTCCGAGGGCGAGGCGGGCGGCGCCGCCGGGTCGGACGAGCTGATCGGCGCGGAGCTGGTCTCCGCGGACGACGACCTGCTGCTGGTCAGCCGCAAGGCCCAGTGCATCCGCTTCACCGCGTCGGACGACGCGCTGCGGCCGATGGGCCGGGCGACGTCGGGTGTGAAGGGCATGAGTTTCCGTGAGGGAGACGAACTGCTCTCGATGAATGTCGTCAGGACCGGTACGTTCGTCTTCACCGCCACCGACGGCGGCTATGCGAAACGCACACCGGTGGACGAGTATCGGGTGCAGGGCCGCGGCGGACTGGGGATCAAGGCGGCCAAGATCGTGGAGGACCGGGGCTCGCTGGTCGGGGCGCTGGTGGTCGAGGAGACCGATGAGATCCTCGCCATCACGCTCAGCGGCGGGGTGATCCGCACGCGGGTCAACGAGGTCAGGGAGACGGGCCGTGACACCATGGGCGTCCAGCTGATCAACCTCGGGAAGCGGGATGCCGTCGTCGGCATCGCGCGCAATGCCGAGGCGGAGGATGATCCGGAGGCGGCGGGCACAGCCGGCGTCGAGGATGATGACACCGTGAACGACAGTGAGCGCAGCAGCGAGCACGACGTTGCGGCCGAGGGCGGTCAGCCCGCGGCCGGTGAACCGGAGGAGTAAGCCGTGAGTGGAGCCACGGGCGCCGCGGGTGGGGCCGGGAGGTCCGGGGGTGCCCGTGGCTCCGCCAACCTCAACGGCCCGGACGAGGGGGGATACGCCGTGACGGGCACCCGTCAGCCGGCCCAGCCGCACCAGCCGCCGCAGGCGTACACGCCTCCGCCGCCGCCCGGTGCACCGCCGGTGCCGCCGACCGCCGCTCCGACCGGCCACGGCGGCCGCGCGGGGGCCAAGCCGGGCAAGCCCGGCGGCACCCAGGGCGGGCACGCCTCGCCGGCGGCTGCCGGGGTGCGCAGGCCGCGCCCGGCCGCCCGCACGGCGCCGCGCACCCGCAAGGCGCGGCTGCGGATCGCCAAGGCCGACCCGTGGTCGGTGATGAAGGTCAGCTTCCTGCTGTCCATCGCGCTGGGCATCTGCACCATCGTGGCCGTCGCCGTGCTGTGGATGGTGCTGGACACCATCGGCGTCTTCAGCACCGTCGGCTCGACCATCAGCGAGGCCACCACGTCGGAGCAGGGCGGCAAGGGCGGCTTCGACCTGGTGTCCTTCCTGTCGCTGAACCGCGTGATGCTCTTCACCACGGTGATCGCGGTCATCGACGTGGTGCTGGCCACCGCGCTGGCCACGCTGGGCGCCTTCATCTACAACCTGTCGGCCGGTTTCGTGGGCGGCGTCGAGCTGACGCTGGCCGAGGACGAATAGGCCGCGGCCGGTCGCCGGGATACCGATTTTGGGACATGGCCTGCTGTGCGCTAATCTTTCGGTGCAGCGCGGGGCTATAGCTCAGACGGTTAGAGCGCTTCCCTGATAAGGAAGAGGCCCCAGGTTCAAGTCCTGGTAGCCCCACCGCGTGAGAGGGACCTTCTCGATTCGAGGAGGTCCCTCTCGGCGTCTGCGCCCCGCCGGGCCTGTGCCTCCAGGTCTTCGCCCTGCCAAACCGACCTCAGGTCACCGTTCGGTATCGACTGCTGTGTATAGTCGGGGCCGTCAGATGCTGTCCCCACCCATGAAGGAGGAGGTCACGCGATGAAGAAGATTCTCCTGGTCGCACTGGCCGCCGTCGCCGGGCTGTTCGTGTACCGACAGATTCAGGCGGACCGCGCCGAGCAGGACCTGTGGACGGAAGCCACTGACGCTGTCCCGGCGGGTTCCGGCGCGAACGTGTGAGACGGCGGTGCGGCACCACGAGGTGCTGCGACCGCCCCGGGTCCCGGCTGCACTCTGCGGCCGGGACCTTTGGTGTTCCCGGTGTTGTTGCAGGACCGTGACCGCCGCCGCTTGAGTTTGCGCCAGCAAATCGCTTACTTTGCTTGAGCAAACGCTGATGTGTCGGTGCGGAACGAGGGGGAAGTGGCGCCATGAGACGACGACCACCGCCGGGGCTGCTGCTGCGGCCGGCCGCCGGCCTGCTGCTCGCGGGGCTGGCAGGGCTCGCAGGGCTGGTGGGGGCCGGTGTGCTCACCGCCACCGCGGCCTGGGCCGCACCGCCCTCGACGGGCAGCCAGGACGGCAGCCTGATCATGGTGCTGGACTCCTCGGGGTCCATGGCAGGACCCGACGGCTCCGGGCACACCCGCATCGAGTCGGCCCGCACCGCCGTCGGCTCGGTCGTGGACGGGCTGCCCGACGGATACCCGACCGGGCTTCGCGTCTACGGCGCGGGCAAGGCCCACGGCTGCGACGACACCTCGCTGGCCCAGCCGGTCACCGCGCTGGACAGGGCCGCCGTGAAGCAGGCGGTCGCCGCCGTCCAGCCCAAGGGCGACACCCCGACCGCGCTCGCCCTCACCAAGGCCGCCGCCGACCTGCCCGCGAGCGGACGGCGGACGATCCTGCTGGTCTCCGACGGGGAGTCCAACTGCGGGGCGCCCAAGCCCTGCCAGGTGGCCGCAGGCCTCGCGGGCGACGGCCTGGACCTGCGGATCGAAACCGTCGGCTTCCAGGTCAAGGGCGCCGCACGCGACGAGCTGGAATGCATCGCCAAAGCCGGGCACGGCGCCTACTACGACGCCCCCGACGCCGCCGCACTGGCCCGTCAGCTGGTGCGCGCCTCGCAGCTGAGCGCCGACGCCTACCGCATGGCGGGCACACCGGTGACCGGCGGGGCGAGCGCGGCGAAGGCCGCGGCCGTCGGCCCCGGGCAGTACACCGACACCATCGGCCCCGGCGAGACCCGCTGGTACGCCGTCCCGCTGGACGCGGCGAGCACCGCCGACCTGTCCGCGACGGCCGTCCCGCAGCCGGGTGTGCCGGTGGACTACGGCGACGGCATCGAGCTGAAGCTGACCACGACGGGGGAGTACTCCTTCACCTGCGGCTCCGACTCCGCGCACTTCGGGCAGGACGAGGGCGCGATGATCCTGACCGGTGCGGTGAGCCGGGTGCCGACCAGGGACGGCAAGGACGACTGCGACAAGGCGGGCCGCTACCTGCTGTCCGTGCACCGCACCACCGCGGCGACCTCGGACACCAGCCGCTGGCCGGTCGAGCTGCGCTTCGACAACGAGGCGCCGCTGCCCAAGGGCACCGTCCCCGCGGCGGCGCGGACCGACTACGGCACCGCCCCAGCACCGCTGGCCGGCACCCCGAAGGACCGGGCGGGCGGCACCGGCTTCAACGACGCGACGCCGCTGACCGAGGGCGTCTGGCGCGACCGGCTGCTGCCTGGGCAGACCCGCTACTACAAGGTGCACGTCGGCTGGGGCCAGCAGCTCAGCTATGCGGCCGAGTTCGCCAACGAGCCGGTGCTCGACGGCGGTACGTCCTCGGCGTCGACCTTCGTGCAGACCGCCGCGTACGGGCCGGGCCGGCTGCAGGTCGGCGACGCCTCGGACGCCCGGGACAACCGGCCCTACAGCGGGACGCCGGTCTCCGTCGGCCTCGGCACCGTACCGGTGACCTGGACCAACCGGTGGGTGGACGAGTCCGACGCGGCCACCGTCCACACCGCCGGCGACTACTGGATCGCGGTCGGGCTCGGCCCTGACGCGGCGCAACTGGCCAGGAACACCGCGGTGGGCGTGGTCCTGCGGGTCGACGTCACCGGCACGGAGCTGGCGGGGCCGCAGTACCAGGCGCCGGCGCTCGCCTCCCGGGGCGCGGAGCACGGGCGGCAGGGCGCCGCGGGCGGTGACGGCAAGGGCGCCGCGGGCCAGGGCGCGGCTGCTGCCGCCTCCGCGTCGGGCGGCGGCCTGCGCGGCATGGATCTGGTGGCAGCGGGGACGGGCGGCGCCGTCGCGCTCGCCGGGATCGGAACGGCGGCGCTGGTGCACCGCCTGCGGAGCCGTACGACAAGGGGTGGGGCATGACACGGGGTTCGACGACGATGCACGCCGTATATGGCGCCGCCGCGGGACGGCGTGGCATAGGGCGCGGTATGTACACCGCGGCGACACGACGGCGCGGCATATATACCGCGGCGACGGCGCTGCTGGCCTTCACCGCCTTGCAGGGCGTCCAGGGCGGTGCCGCAGCCGCCGACGACGGGACGACCCCGACGACGGGTCCCGGCGCGCCCGCCACCTGGGCGCCGCAGGGCCAGGCACTGGCGGGTGCCGCGACCACCGCGGACGCCCCCCTGATGCAGCCCGGCGTCACCTACCACGACACCATCAAGGTCGGCGAGACGCGCATGTACGGCATCACGCTGGACGCCAAGTCCTCCGCATATGCCTCGGCCTTCGCGCTGCCGCCCCCCGGCGGCCGGGTGGCGTACAACGACGGCATCGAGCTGAAGCTGGAGAGCGCGGACGGCGACGACTGCGACAGCGTGGACGCGCACTTCGGGGACGACGGCGCCGTCCGCCCGGTCGGCAGTGCGGTGTCCCGGCTGATCGGCGTGGACACCTCCTGCCAGGACGCCAACCAGTACACCCTGTCGGTGCACCGCACCAGCGACGGCGCGTCCGACCCGGCCGCCTGGCCGCTGGAGCTGCGCTACGTCCTCGAACCGCCGCTCAAGAGCGGTGCCGCGGCCGGCCACGCGCCGGACGGGCTGGGCACGGCGTCGCCGACCCCGCTGACCGCGGGGACCCCGCAGCAGGCCGCCGGCGGCACGTCGTTCGAGACCGCGGCCGCGGTCAAGACCGGCATCTGGAAGGACCGGGTGCTGCCGGGCGAGACCCGCTTCTACAAGGTCCCGGTCGACTGGGGCCAGCAGGCGACGGTCTTCTCCGACTTCTCCAGCGCCCAGACCACCCAGTCCAGCCCCTATGTCGGCTCCGGGGTGCGGCTCGCCGCCTACAGCCCCGTACGCGAACTCATCGACGACCAGGACCACTCCTACGAGGGCACCCCGACGTCGCTGTACGAGCAGCTGGCGCCGGTCTCGTACGCCAACCGCGCCGCCGACGACTCCGACGTCGCGCGGGTGCGGTACGCGGGCTGGTACTACTTCGCGGTCACCGTGCACCCCGACGTGGCGCAGGCGGTCAGCGGCCCCGTGCCGGTGACGCTGCGGGTGGACGTCACGGGCGCGGCCCAGTCCGCGCCCGCCTACGCGGGGGACCCGAAGGCGGCGGGCATCGGCATCGACGCGCACGACGTGTCCGCGGCGAACGGGACGCCGCAGTCCGCCGGTTCGTCGTCCGGGACCTCGGCCAGGCGCTTCCTCGGCTTCGCCGCGCTCGGCGCGGGCACCGTGCTGGTGCTGGCGCTGGCCGTCTGGGTGCTCACCGCCCGGCGGCGGGCGGTCGCGGCGCCCGACACCGTCACGCAGCAGCTGCCGCCGCAGTCCGGTTTCGGGCCGCCGCCGTCCTGGTGACCGCGGGGGCGGCGCCCCGCCGTCAGCCGGCCAGCGCGTAGATGCCGACCGCGAAGCAGATCGCGGCAAGGACGAGGACCGGGATCACCACGGAAGCGGGTGGTCCCGGTCGGCGCACCGGGGCATGTGCCGCGGGGGCGGTTGCCGCTGGTAGGGGCGGCTGCGGGGCCGGGACCTGGGGTGCCGGGCCTTGTGCCGGCGCCGCGGGCGCGGGGTTCGGGACGTCGGTCCTGGTCGGCGGGTGCTCCGCCGGGGCGGCCAGCGGGTAGCCCGTCGTCGGCGACACATAGGCCGGCTCGGCGGCCTGGCGGGGCGGCGCGGGAGGCGCGGGAGGCGCGGGCGGCGCCTGCGGGCGTACTGGCGCCGATACGGTGCCGGGTCCCGCCGCGGGCGCGGGTACCTGCTCGCCCGCCGCGGGAGGCGCGGGAGCCGCGGGCAGCGGGCCGTCCGCACCGAAACCGGCAGGCAGTGGCCCGATCTGGTCGAAGATCTCCACCGGCTCCTCCCCCGGCGCCGGCTCTGGCAGCAGCTCGACGGCGCCGGCCAGCGCCTTGCGCGCCCCGGTGGCGGTACGGAACCTGGCCCGCGGATCCGGCTGCAGCAGCGCGGCGATCACCTGCCACAGCGGCTCCGGCACCCCGACGGGCGCGGGCGGCACACCGTCGGCGAGGAAACGCTCGGCAATTGCGCGCGAGTCCGGCTTCTGACCGCTCAGCAGATACAGCGCCACCAGGCCGACGGCGTAGAGGTCGGCGGGGACGTCCGGCTCCGCGCCCAGCATCTGCTCAGGCGCGAAGTAGCCGGGCGTCCCCACCACGAAGTCCGCCTCGGTGAGCCGCGGCTCACCCTTGCGCATGGCGATGCCGAAGTCCGAGAGCCGCACATGCGGGGTGCCGGTGCCGGTCGCCTCCAGCAGGATGTTCGCCGGCTTGATGTCCCGGTGGATGATGCCCTCGGCGTGCACCGCGTGCAGCCCGGACAGCAGCTGGTCGATCAGCACGCACACATAGCGCGGCGGGAGCGGGCCGTAGTCGCCGATCAGGTGCGACAGCGAGCCGCCGTGCACCAGGTCCATGGTGAACAGCACCTGGTCGTCGTCGGCCGCCCAGCTCGCCGGGGCCAGGACGTGCGGGTGGTCGATGCGCATCGCCTGCTCGCGCACGAAGCGCAGCAGCGCGTGGGCGTCGCTCTGCCGGAGGACCTTCGCTGCCACATAGCGGCGGCGCCGCTGGTCCCAGGCCCGCCAGACCGCGCCCGCACCTCCGCGCCCGATCGGGTCCACCAGCTCGTAACGGCCTGCGAAGACCTCACCCATGCCGTACCGCTCTCCCCCTGCTTGCCGTCCTGCGCGTCTCAGTCCCGGTGCGCCTCGTAGTGGGCGACGGCCTCACTGGTGCGCGCCGTTCCGTACACACGGAGGAACTCTGCCAGGTGGGGATGGTCCGGCGCGAGGGAGCGGGCGGCCTGCTCGATCTCGGCGGCCGGCGCCACCGACCGCAGCACCTCCTGGATGCCGCGCACCACGGCGGCCGACGAGTGCGTCGTCGTGCTGAGTACGGAGGAGCCCGCGGACTCGCGGATCTCCTCCATCCTGGCCGCCGCCTCCAGCGCCCCGGTGTCCCCCTCCGCCACCTGCAGGGCCAGCTCCTGCAGCGCCTGCAGCCGCTGCACCACGGCGGGGTTGCCGATCTTGGCCCGCTGCCCGCTCTTGAGCTGCGACAGCATCGGCGCCGACAGCCCGAGCACCGCGGCCAGCCGCGCCTGGTTCAGCCCCAGGTCCCCGATCAGCCGCTGGAACAGCTCCCCCAACGGCTCCCCGTACCACCCCCGCTGGAGCTCCCTGGCCTCCTCCGCCCGGCCCACGGCGTCCTGCCCCGCACCACCCTGCCCCGAGCCGTCCATACCCCACTCCCTGATTTGCGCCTGCGAATCCGCGAACCATCCTAGGCGCCCCGATCCCGTTTCTGCCCACCCCGCCCGACCCGGTACGCTGTCCCCGACGAGGGGCCTTAGCTCAGTTGGTAGAGCGCTGCCTTTGCAAGGCAGATGTCAGGAGTTCGAATCTCCTAGGCTCCACAAGTTCTTGCGTACGCCTGAGGCCCCTTCACCTGACACCGGTGGAGGGGCCTCAGGCGTACGGCGTGCGGGCGGCCGGCACGTTGCGACGCAGCCGCGGGAACATCTGGCGTGCGGGCGGGTCAGAGGTTGGTGTAGCCGGGGATCGTGGCGGCTATGCGGGACAGTTCGCGGGGGTCGGAGACTGCCTGGGGGTCGTGGCGGGGGGTGTAGGGGGACTCCAGGCGGTGGGACTCCTCGGGGGTCAGGGTGAGGTCGAGGGACGCGACGGCGTCGTCGATCTGCTGGAGGGTGCGGGCGCCGACGACGGGGGCTGCCACCGTGGGGTGGGCGTGGAGCCAGGCGAGGGCGACCTGGGCGCGGGTGGCGCCGTGGGCGGCGGCGATGGCGCCGACCTCGTCGATGATCAGGCGGTCGCTGTCGACGGTGGCCTGGTAGAGCAGGTCGGCGTAGCCGCCGTCGGTGGTGGCGCGGGTGGTGGACTTGGCCTGGTCGAAGGGGCGGGCGAGGCGGCCGCGGGCCAGCGGGCTCCAGACCATGGTGGCCACGCCCTCGTCGGCGCACAGCGGGAGCATCTCGCGTTCCTCCTCGCGGGCGAGCAGGTTGTAGTGGTCCTGCATGGTGACGAACCGCGCCCAGCCGTGCCGCTCCTGGAGGTGCAGGGCCTTGGCGAACTGCCAGGCGTGCATGGAGGAGGCGCCGAGGTAGCGGGCCTTGCCGGACTTCACGACGTCGTGGAGTGCCTCAAGGGTCTCCTCCAGCGGAGTGTCGCTGTCGAGGCGGTGGATCATGTAGACGTCGACGTAGTCGGTGCCCAGGCGGCGCAGGCTGTTGTCGATCTCGCTCAGGACGGCCTTGCGGGACAGGCCGCCGCCGTTGGGGCTGCCGGGGCGCATGGGGTGGCGGACCTTCGTGGTGATGACGAGGTCGTCGCGGTTGGCGAAGTCCTTCAGGGCACGGCCGAGGATCTCCTCGCTCGACCCGTAGGAGTAGAGGTTGGCGGTGTCGAAGAAGTTGATGCCGCTTTCCAGGGCGTGCCTGATCAGGGGGCGGGCGTCCGCCTCCGCCAGGGACCAGACGGGGTGGCCGCGGTCGGGCTCGCCGTAGCTCATGGCGCCGATGGCGATCGGGGAGACGTCCAGGCCGGTGCGGCCCAGCTTGACGTAGCGCATGGGGAAGCTCCGTAGAATGGGGAAGAGGGCAAACGGAGAACTCTCCGCCTGGCTCTTGCGACGTTAACGGAGAACTCTCCGCTTCGCAAACGGGGTCGGCACCCACCGTGACCGCCCGCACCCCTGACCGGCCGCACGCCCCCGCCGCACCCCCCGCCCGTACGCAAGGAGGACCCCCGTGGCCGACCCCGCGCACCAGCGCTCCGACGCGCTCAAGAACCGCGAGGCGATCCTGCAGGTCGCGCACGAGGCGCTCGCCGAGTCGCCCGACGCCTCGCTCAACTCGATCGCCAAGCGCGCGGGCGTCGGCGCCGGCACCCTCTACCGGCACTTCCCGACCCGCGAGGCGCTGATCCTGGAGGTCCACAGGAACGGCGTGGACCGCCTGGTCGCCGCCGTGCCCGACGTCCTCGCGGCCCATGCCCCGCTGGATGCGCTGCGGGTCTGGTTCACCACGCTGGCCGGCTACGTGCGCATCAAGCACGGCCTCGGCGAGGCCCTGCACTCCGCCGCGGCGCAGGAGGTCGTCAGCGCCTCCTGGCCGCCCGTCACGGCGGCGGTCGCGCAGCTCCTCGACGCGTGCGAGCAGGCTGGGGACGTACGGCCCGGCATCGACGCCGTCGACGTCATCCTGCTGCTGAGCTGCCTGTGGCGCACCCCTGACACCCCCGAGGGCGCCGCCCAGGCCGAACGGCTGCTGGAACTGGCGATCGACGGCTTCCGGCCGTAGGCGGTCAGCGGCGCAGGATGAGGCGGTCGGTGCGCAGTGAGGTCATGGCGCCCAGCCAACGCGAGCCCCCGCCCCGGGGCAAACGGCTTTCAGCCCCGCTCCACCGCTTCCAGCAGGCGCAGGACGTGCCCGGTGTCGGCGAGGTCCGGCAGGACGACGGGCGCACCGGCCGCTCGCAGCGCGGCCGCGCTGTCCACGCCGCTGGCCACGGCGATGACCTCGGCGCCCGAGGTGAGCGCGGCTTCGACGTCGCGTGGCGTGTCGCCCACCAGGACGACGGGGGTGTCCGCGGGCAGCCCGCGCTCCCGGTGGACCCGGCGGCGGGCGATGTCCACAAGCTGTGGACGGTCCTCGGCGTCGGCGCCGTACGCCCCCACGTCGAGGTCGACCAGCGCGTCGAGCCCGAAGGCGGCGAGTTTCATGCGGGCGTTGGCGGCGATGTTGCCGGTCAGGACCGAGGACACCCACCCGACGCGCACGGACGCCGCCATGAGCACGTCCCGCACCCCCGGCAGCGCCTTGCCCCGCTTCCGCAGCCCCACCGCCCGCCCCGCCCCGGCCGCGGCAAGCGCCTCCTCGACCCGCGCCCACTCCGCCCCGCCCCCGCCGTTGCGCAGGAACATCTCCCGCATGACCACCCGATCGGTCCGCCCCCGCGTGACGGCCGCCTCCCCCGCCCGCACCCCCACGACGGCCTCGTACGCGTCGGCGTAGATCTCCTTGCTGACCCCGCCGTTGTCGACGAGCGTGTGGTCGATGTCCCACAGCACGATGAGCGCCATACGGCCAGCGTAGGCGCGGGGCGCCCCGGGTCACTTCGGGCGGGTGTACAGGCGGAGGACGATCGGGGCGCAGGCGAGGGCCAGGGCGGCTGTGGCTGTCAGGGACCAGGTGACCGCGCCTACGGTCGGGGAATGGACGACTCCGCCCGCCCCGACGACGCCGGTACGTACGAGCCCGCTGCGGGCGCGGCCCCGCCGCGGCGGCTCAGGGCTGACGCCCGGCGCAGCATCGACGCGATCCTGAACGCGGCCCGCACCGTCGTCAGCGAGCGGCCGGACGCGAGCATGGAGGAGATCGCCGCCGCCGCGGGCGTCAGCCGCCAGACCGTCTACGCACACTTCCCCTCGCGCGACGCGCTGCTCGCCGCGCTGGTCGAGGCCGCGGCGGCCGACTACTCGGCGCTGCTGGACGAGGCGGGGCTCGACACCGCACCGCCCGCCGATGCGCTGGTCCGCTTCCTGGGCGCCGGGTGGCGGTTCGTCGACCGCTACCCGCTGGTGCTGAACGCCACCGCGAACCGCATCCCGCGGCCCGAGCCCGACCCCCACGACGTGGTGCCGCCGCGGCTCGAACGGCTCATCAGGCGCGGCCAGCAGGAGGGCGACTTCGACCCGCGGACCCCCGCGTCCTGGCTGACGGCGGCCGTGTTCGGGCTGCAGCACACCGCGGCGGAGCAGGTCGCGAGCGGGCGCCTGACCGCCGAGGAGGCGGAAGTGCTGTGCCGGGACAGCGCGTTGCGGCTGTGCGGGGGTGCGGGGTAGCCCCGCTCGGGCGGGGAGGGACAGCAGGCGGCGCACGGCGGCGAGCGCCGCCGGCTCCACCCGGTAGGAGACCCAGGTGCCGCGGCGCTCGGAGGCGGGCAGGCCCGCCTCGCGGAGCTCCCTGAGGTGGTGGGAGACGGTCGGCTGGGAGACGCCGACGTCCCGGGTGGCGCACTTGCAGGCCTAGGCCGTGTTTTGGAAGTAGGGCCGTCCGCCCACAGGGCGGGCCCCGCGGCGTCTGGTGCGTGCGATCGCAAGGCGGAGGGTCGTCCTCGTAGTGGGCCTGCTCGGACGACTCCGACAACGCAGCGAGCGTGCGTGCCAGGCGTCGCGGGGCAGGCGGGACTTCCAAAACACGGCCTAGCCGCCGGAGTGCGAGGCGATCTTCGAGAACAGCCGGAGCCGTACCGGGTCGGACAGGGCCTTGAACGTCGCGGCCGTCGCCTCGTAATGCGTACGCGCCCGCCAGGCCGGCCGCCGCCCTGACCATCGGCGGCACCGACCAGGCGGCGGGCGGCTGCTGCGGCTGAACCTCCCAGGGGGAGGGCGTCCGTCAGGCCAGTGCGCTGGCCGGCCAGAGCGCGTCGATGGACTGCTCGGCGGCCGACAGGCTCTTCTCCGCCAGCGGGATCAGCTCGGCCATGGCCGGGTTGACCTTGGCCAGGGTCAGTTCCGCGGTGATGAAGCGCGGGGTCAGGCCGGTCATCGCCACGCCGTGCGGCAGCCACTGCTCGGCGTGGTCCCAGCCCTCGCGGGGGGTGCCGGGCGCGTAGCCGCCGCCGCGGGCGGCGACGACGACGAAGTCGCGTCCGCCGAGCAGGCCTTCGTGCGTCTCCGGGTCGACGGACAGGCCGACCGCGATCAGGTGGTCCACCCAGGTCTTCACGCTGCTGGGGGCGCCGAAGTTGTAGACGGGCAGTCCGAGCAGCACGGTGTCGGCGGCCTGCACCTCGGCGACGACCTGCTCGCTCAGCGCCCAGGACGCGGCCTGCTCGGGCGTGCGGTCCGCGGCCGGCACCGCGCCGGAGTGGACGGTGCTGGGAACGATGTGCGGCAGCGGCTCTTTGCCCAGGTCGCGGTAGGTGACGGTGCCGTCGGGGTAGGCCGCGCACCAGGCCGCGGCGGCGCGGGCGGTGAGCCGGCGGCTGACGGAGTTCTCGCCCTGGACGCTGGAGTCGATGTGCAACAGGTGAGGCATCTCATTAACCCTTCATCATTGGTTTGTGTAGCACCAACGATTTATACCATGCCTCGATTCCCGGCCTCCGGATAGACTTCACAGATGGCCACCCTGCCCGTGCTGAACCAGCCGCCCAGGCGGTCGGGCGCGCTGCTCGACAACCTGGCCCGGCGGATGCGCCTGCACGCGGAGTCCGTGCTGGCGCCGCTGGGGCTGCGCCCGCGGCACCTGGTGGCCCTGACCGTGCTGCGCGACCGCGACGGGAGCACGCAGCAGGCGCTCGCGACGACGCTGATGATGGATCGCGCGACGGTGGTCGGACTGCTCAACGACCTGGAGGCCGACGCCCTGATCGAGCGGCAGCGCTCCCCCGAGGACCGCAGGCGGCACATCGTGCAGCTCACCGACCGGGGTGCGAAGCGCCTGGCGAAGGCGGAGTTCGCGCTCGCCGGGGTGGAGGACGAGGTGCTGGCCGCACTGGATGCGAGGCAGCGGGCCACCCTCTACGAACTGCTGCTGCTGGCCGCCTCCGGGACGGTGCCGGACTGCGACCCGGAGAGCCACCGGCCCGATCCCGCCTGCTGACGGCGGGTGCGGCGGCGATCGGGTGCGACACAATCGGGGCGTGAAGTTCGGCATCCTCGGCGCGACGCAGGCCCTGGGCACGGACGGCGCCGAGGTGGCGCTGGGCGGGCCGCGGCGGCGTGCGCTGCTCGCGCTGCTGCTGCTGGACGCCGGGCGGCCGGTCAGCACCGAGCGGCTGGTCGACGGGCTGTACGGCGAGTATCCGCCCGCCGGGGTCGGCAATGCCGTGCAGTCCCAGGTCTCCCGCCTGCGCCAGGTGCTGCCGGTGCCCGTCGAGGGGCTGCCGGCCGGCTACCGGCTCGCCGTGGACCCCGACCAGGTGGACGCGCACCGCTTCCGACGGCTCGGCGCCGAGGGTCACGAGGCGCTGGCGGGCGGTGAACCGGCCCTGGCCGCACGGCTGTTGCGCGAGGCGCTGGCCCTGTGGCGCGGCCCGGCCCTGGCCGACGTCGGCGACGCGCCCTTCGCCGCCGCGCAGATCGTCCGGCTGGAGGAGCTGCGGACCGGTGCCGTCGAGGACCGCATCGAGGCGGATCTCGCCCTGGGCCTGCACCGCTCCCTCGTCGCGGAAGTCGGCGAGCTGGTGACGGCCCACCCGCTGCGGGAGCGGCTGCGCGGCCAGTTGATGCGGGCGCTGTACGGCAGCGGACGGCAGAGCGAGGCCCTGGCGGCGTACGAAGACGCCCGGCGCGAGCTGGCCGACTCCCTCGGCGCCGACCCGGGACCCGAGCTGGCCGCCGTCCACCTGGCCGTCCTGCGGGGCGAACCGTTGGCGGCCCCATGGGATGTTTCACGTGAAACCGGACCTGGCGGGGATGTTCCACGTGAAACATCGTCAGATACGAGGCTTGGGACCAGGTCGGGTGCGAGGCCGGGAACGGGGCCACACACGCGGTCGCACCCGGCTCAGCACAGCGCGCCGGGCAACGCGCCGGGCACGGCGACCCCCGACCCGCTCGCACCCGCCGCCCGCCACCAACTGCCCGCGCAGCTGACCAGCTTCATCGGCCGGGCCGACGAACTCGCGCTGCTCGCCGACCGATTGGCCCGGCAGCGGCTGGTGACCCTGATCGGACCCGGCGGCGCGGGCAAGACCCGCCTCGCCGTCGAGGCGGCGGGCCGCCATCCGCAGGACGCCTGCTTCGTGGCGCTGGCCGGGGTCACGGAAGGGGCCGGGATACCGCAGGCGGTGCTCGGCGCGCTCGGCCTGCGCGACGGCGGGCTGCTGCCCGCGGCCGGCTCCGCCGCGGCCCCTGACCCCGTCGCCCGGATCGCGGCGGCGCTCGCCGACCGGCCGCTGCTGCTGGTGCTCGACAACTGCGAGCACCTGGTAGCCGACGCGGCCGTACTGGCCGAACGGCTGCTCACCGGGTGCCCGCGGCTGCGCATCCTGGCCACCAGCCGGGAGGCGCTCGGCATCACCGGCGAGGCGCTGTGCCCGGTGGCCACGCTCGGCCTGCCGAAGCCGGGCACAGAGCCCGCGCAGGTGCTCGCCTCCCCCGCCGTGCGGCTGTTCGCCGAGCGCGCCGCCGCCGTCAGCCCCGGCTTCGACCCGGCGGCCGACCGCGCCACCGCCGAGACCGTGCTGCGGCTGTGCTCCGTGCTCGACGGGCTGCCGCTGGCCATCGAACTGGCCGCGGCCCGGCTGCGGTCGCTGTCCGTGCACGACATCGCCGCCCGGCTCGGCGCGCTGCCGCGCGACGACACCGCCTACAGCCTCGGTGTGCGGCCCGACGCGCTCTTCCGGCTGCTGTCCCGCGGCAGCAGGACCGCCCAGCCGCGGCAGCGCACGCTGCGCGGGGTCGTCGACTGGAGCTGGGAGCTGCTGCCCGACGACGAGCGGGCGGTGCTGCGCAGGGCCGCGGTCTTCGCGGGCGGCTGGACACAGGCGGCGGCCGAGGCGGTGTGCGCGGACGGCGAGGCCATCGACGCGGACGACGTGCAGGACCTGATGTCCGCACTGGTCGAGAAGTCCCTGGTGGTCGCCGAGCACACCGAGGGCGCGGGCCTGGTCCGCTACCGGATGCTGGAGTCCATCAGGGCCTACGGTGCCGAGCGCCTCGCCGAGGCAGGTGAGACCGAGCGCATGCACCAGGCCCACGCCGGCTACTTCCTGGACGTCGCGCTCACCGCCGACCCGCACCTGCGCAGCGCCGAGCAGCTGGAGTGGCTGCGGCTGCTGTCGGACGAGCGCGACAACCTGCAGGCGGCGCTGCACCGTTCGCTCGACGCGGGCGACATCCACGGCGCCATGCGGCTGATCGCCGCACTGTCCTCCTACTGGCTGCTGCGCGGGGTGCGCTACGAGGGCGTCGGCCCCGCCCGCCAGGTGCTCGCGGCCCTCGGGCCTGCCGCGCCCCCCGGCCTTGAGGAGGAGTACGCGCTGTGCGTGCTCGCCGTGGTCAGCGCGCTGTCCGACCCGGCCGGCTACACCGCGCACGTGGCGGCGGCCACCGAGATCGTCGAGGGCATGGACCGCATCGCCCGGCGCTTCCCGGTGCTGACCCTGCTGTGGGCGCCCTTCGCCGGGGTGCCGCACGGCGACATGGACACCCTGGACGGCATCGAGGCACTGCTGGCCGGGCGCGACGACCCCTGGTACGACGCGCTGGTGCACCTCGGCTTCGGCTTCCAGGCCTGGATGGTGCACGGGGACGCCGGCACCGCGCAGCGCGAGTGCGAGCGGTCCCTCGCCGGCTTCCGCGGGCAGGGCGACCGCTGGGGTCTGATCACCTGCCTCAACGTGCTCGCCGACCTCGCCGACCACCGCGGCCGCCCCGACGAGGCGCTGGACTTCATCGGCCAGGCGCTGGTCCTGGCCGAGGAGCTGGACTCCGCGCTCGACGTGGCGGAACTGCTCACCAACCGTGCCCTCTACAGCCTGCGGGCCGGCGACCTCGACGCGGCAGGCGCGTCCTGTGAGCGGGCGGTCGCGCTCTCCCGGCGGGCCGGGGCGCCCGAGACGCTGGCCCTCGCCCACCGCTGCCTCGCCGACACCGCCCGGCTGCGCCGCGACCTGCCGGCCGCCCGCGCGCTCGCCGAGCAGGCGCTCGCCGAATGCCCCACCGGCTGGTTCTCCAGCAACAGCACCCGGTCGACGGTGCTGACGTCGCTGGCACTCGTCGCCGTCGCGGAGGGCGACGCGCAGGCCGCCCGGGCCTGCCTCAAGGACGCCGTCACCTTCGACGCCGAGGTGCTGCAGCTGTCGATGCACGCCGCCCACATCGCCGGCGCCGCCGCCGCACTCGCCCTCCTGGAGGGCGACCCGCAGCAGGCCGCCGCACTGCTCGGCGCCGAGGAGGCGCTGCGCGGCACCCGGCCCACGGGACCTGACGCGGACGCCACAGCCGCGGCCGTACGGGCGGCGCTGGGCGACACCGCGGGCGCCGCCTGCCCGGACCGCGGCGCCGCCCTCGGCATGCTGACGGCGTACGTCACCGGGGGCTGACAGCGCCGGTGTGCGGGCGGTCAGCGTGCGGTGCGCGGCCGGTCAGCGCCGCCCCGCACGCTGCTTCCCATGACGAAGACAACCACCGCGTACGACACCACCGGCGGACCGGCCGCGCAGCAGAACGGACGGCGCTGGGCCGTACTCGCCATCTGCAGCATCGCCTCCGCGCTGCTGGGCATCGACACCAGCGTCCTGAACTACGCCGTCCCCTCGCTGTCCGCACAGCTCGCCCCGTCCGCCACCCAGTTGCTGTGGATCGTGGACGTCTACGGCTTCGTGCTCGGCGGTCTGCTGATCGTCGCGGGCAACATCGGCGACCGCATCGGGCGCAAGAAGCTGCTGCTGCTCGGGGTGGCCGGCTTCGGCGCCGCCTCCGCGGTGAGCGCCTACGCCGACAGCCCCGCCACCTTGATCGCCGCCCGCGCGCTGCTCGGGCTCGCCGGGGCGACGATCATGCCGTCCACGCTGTCGCTGGTGCGGGCCGCCTTCACCGACCCCAAGGAGCGCACCACCGCCGTCGGCATCAGCGGCGGCGTCGCCGCGGCCAGCTTCGCGCTCGGGCCGGTCGTCGGCGGGCTGCTGCTCGACCACTTCTGGTGGGGCTCGGTCTTCCTGGTCAACGTGCCGGTGATGGCGCTGGTCCTGGTGGCAGGTGCGGTGATCCTGCCGGAGACCCGCAACCCGCGGCCCGGCCGGCTCGACTGGGTCAGCGTGCCGCTGTCGGTGCTCGGGATGTTCGGCGTGATCTACGCGATCAAGACGGCGGCCCGCGACGGGGTCGCGGAGCCCTCGGTGTGGATAGCCGCGGGCCTCGGGGCCGCGCTGCTCGCGGTCTTCCTGCGCCGTCAGACCACCCTGGACGAGCCGCTGCTCGACCTGCGGCTGTTCAAGAACGCAGCCTTCTCCGGGGCGATCAGCGCGAACGTCGTGACCATGTTCGCCGCCTCCGTGCTGTCGCTGGGCTTCTCGCTGTACTTCCAGGTGGTCCGCGGCTGGTCGCCGCTGACCGCGGGGCTCGCGGTGCTGCCCGGTCCGCTGGCGGCGGCCGTGACCGCACCGGCAGCGGGTGCGCTGATCCCGCTGATCGGCCGGGCGCGCACGGTGGCAGCCGGCCTCTTCCTGATGGGCCTGAGCACCGCGGGGCTCGGCATGTCCACCCCGCACACCGCCTACTGGCAGCTGCTGCCGGTGGTGGTCGTCAACGGTGCGGGTCTGATGCTCACCTTCGCCGTCACTGCCGACACCATCCTGGCCAGCGCGCCCAGCACCAGGACCGGGGCCGCGGCGGCGATCTCGGAGACCGCGATGGAGCTGGGCGGCGCGCTCGGCATCGCCGTCCTCGGCTCGGTGCTCAGCGCGTACTACCGCAGCGACCTGAAGCTGCCCGGCGGGCTGACGGCGCAGCAGCGGGGCGCGGCACGCGAGTCGGTGAGCGGCGGCGTCGAGACCGGGCTGCACCTGCCGGGCGCCCTCGGGCGGCAGGTCGCCGACGCGGCCAGGCAGGGCTTCACCGACAGCCTGCACACCACGACGCTGATCGGGGCGGCGCTGATGGTGCTCGGCGCGGTCGCCGCGCTGATCACGCTGAAGGACGTCCCCGCGGTCCTGCACGACCCGGAGCCCGAGCCGGCGCCCGCGGCGAGCTGACGGCGGCAGGCATGCGGCACCCCGTGCCCGGCGCGACTGCGCCGGGCACGGGGTGCCGCATACGGCGGTCTCGGGGAGTTCAGGCGCCGTCGCGCTTGTCGTCCTCCGAGGGGGCGGCCTCGATGTCGGAGTCGCCGGGGGAGCCGTCGACGCGGTCGACGTGCGCGCCGGAGCCGTTCACCGACGTCGGGGAGCCGTCGAGCGGGTCGACGACCGTCAGGGTGCTGGTGCCGGTCACGCGCTCTGCGGCCTCGTCCGACTCGGTGGGCTCGGTCGGCTCGACCAGCCAGTCCGGGTTGGCCTGCTTGCTCCACCAGCGCCAGGCCGCGAAGGCCGCACCGCCGACGATGCCCGCGAGCAGCACACCGCGGAAGGCGCGTCCGGTGCGCTCCCTGCGCACCCGCTTGCGCACCAGCCGGTCGATCTCCGCGGCCGTCACCTGGCCGCGCAGCGCGTGGATGGCGGCGGCGCCGCGCAGCAGCGCCTCGTTGGTCACCGGCACCGCGACCGCCCGGGTCGCCGCGACCGCGGAACCCACCCTGGGCACCGTGTAGTCGGCCGCCGTCCTGGCGGTCTGCCGGGTTTTGCGGGCCGCGTTCTCCACGGCGACCGCGGTCTTCGGCGGCACGGCGGCCCATGCCTGCTCGCGTGCCTGCCGCACCTGCGCGGCGAGCTTGGCGTCGTAGGTCGCCCTGGCGAGCGCGCCGGCCTGCTGCGCGTACGTACCGGCCTGTTGTGCGTAACGCGTTGCCTCATCCCGGGCGGTGCTCGCGTACGGCGCAGCCACCTCCGCGGCGTGCCGCACGCTGTCCTTCGTGATGTCGGCCGCGTTGCGCACGCTGTCGATGCGGGTCACAGGAACCTCCTCCTCGGTGGCGTACGGTTTTCGCCTTTCCACCCGGTTTGAAATCATGCCCGGCTGCACGGCGTACGGCATGTGCGGACGGGCATACGGGTCAGTCGGCCCGGTTGCTGCGCAGTCGGGCAGGACGGAGGAGGACGGAAGCCCGCGGACGGGGCCGTGCCGTGCGAGGATCTGTGCCTGTCAGCGAAGACTATGGAAGGTAGACCGTGGCCGAGCAGCTCTACGCCACCTTGAAGACCACCCACGGCGACATCGTGATCCGGCTGCTGCCGAACCATGCCCCCAAGACGGTGGCGAACTTCGTCGGCCTCGCCGAGGGCACCCGGGAGTGGACCGACCCGCGGACCGGCAGCGCCACCCACGCCAGGCTCTACGACGGTACGGTCTTCCACCGGGTCATCTCCGGTTTCATGATCCAGGGCGGCGACCCGCTGGGGAACGGCACCGGCGGCCCCGGCTACGAGTTCGCCGACGAGTTCCACCCCGACCTGGCCTTCGACAAGCCCTACCTGCTGGCGATGGCCAACGCGGGACCGGGCACGAACGGCTCCCAGTTCTTCATCACGGTCGCCCCGACCACCTGGCTGACCCGCAAGCACACCATCTTCGGCGAGGTCGCCGACGACGCCAGCCGCAAGGTGGTGGACGCGATCATCAACAGCCCCGCCAACCCGCGCACCGACCGGCCGCTGGAGGACGTCGTCATCAAGTCCGTCGTCGTCGAGACCCGCGACTGACGTAGTCTTCGGGAACACCGCGCCCCGCCCGCACGTCCAAGTGGGCGGGGCGTTCAGCGCGTCAGGGCGCCGTGACAGGGGAGTGCGTTTTCATGGACCAGGCGGTCTGCTGCTACCGGCACCCGGACCGGGAGACCGGCATACGCTGCACGCGCTGCGACAAGCCGATCTGCCCGGAGTGCATGGTCAGCGCGTCGGTCGGCTTCCAGTGCCCGGACTGCGTCCGGCAGGGCTCGGGCCACATGCCCCGGCAGCGGACGGTGGCCGGCGGGGTGGTCGCGCACGACCCCTTCCTGATCACCAAGATCCTCATCGCGCTCAACATCGTGGTCTTCGTGATCGAGCTGGCGGTCGGCGACCGGGTGGTGCGCGACCTCGGCCTGTACGCGGCGTGCACCCCCAAGCAGTTCCCGCCGCAGCAGTGCATCGGGGTGGCCGACGGCGAGTGGTACCGGGTCATCACCTCGGCCTTCCTGCACGACCGGAGCAACTTCGCCCACATCGGCTTCAACATGCTGTCGCTGTGGTGGATCGGCGGCCCGCTGGAGCGGCTGCTCGGCCGCAGCCGCTACATCGCGATCTACCTGGTCTCCGCGCTGGCCGGCAGTGCCGCTGTGCTGCTGATCACACCGGACTCGCTGACCCTGGGCGCCTCCGGCGCGATCTTCGGGCTGTTCGGTGCGACGGCGGTCTTCATGCGGCGGCTGCGCTACGACATGCGGCCGATCCTGATCCTGCTGGTGCTCAACGTCGTCTTCAGCTTCACCTGGCCCAATGTCAGCTGGCAGGCGCATATGGGCGGCCTGGTGGCCGGGACCGCGGTGGCCATAGCGATGGCGTACGCACCACGGGAGCGGCGGGACGCCGTGCAGTGGGGGACGGCCGCCGGTGTGCTGGTCCTGACGGTGGTGCTCTCGGTGATCGCTGTGGCACAGGTCACGTCCTGAGGGCCGTGACCCCTGGCGTTGATCACACGTTATCCACAGCGGGTAGGGGATCCTGTGCGACTTGTGCACAGCCGGGACGAACGGCGGTGCGGGTGGCCGTGTATCCGGATTGCCCCGGTTTTCCCGGCAAGATCAGGACAGTTCGGTGTCCGGACAGCAAACGACCGGTGGCCGTCGGCTCCGGCCACCGGTCGTACCGGCGTCAACCTCGTAGAGGTTATCCACAGATCTTCCGACCTTTTCCCCACTGTGGATAACCGTGTGGACAACTACTTCCACTGCGTCGAGACGACGAACCCGCCCGCGATGAATCCGAAGCCCACCACGATGTTCCAGTTGCCGAACGCGTCCACCGGCAGACTGCCCTGCGTGACGTAGAACAGCACGATCCAGGCAAGGCCGACGATGAAGAAGGCCAGCATCAGCGGGGCCACCCAACTGCGGCCGCCGAGCTTTATGGCGGTGGCGGCCTTCGCCGGGGGCGGGGTGAAGTCGGCCTTCTTGCGGATCCGTGACTTCGGCACGAGGGAGTCTCCTGTCGATGCGCTGCGTAACCGCGGCGGATGTGCGGGGCGGTCTGGCGGATAGGGGGTGGCGGTCCGTTGCCGGCGAGGGGCGCTGCCGCCGCCGGGCGTCCGTTAGCGTAGTGCTTCCTCTGGTTGTAAGGAGACAGCGTACGGTGGCGACGGATAGCGGTGGAAGCGCACCCACCCCCTCCCCCCGTGCTGTCTCCCGCACCGTAGCGCTGCGAGTGCTCAGTGCGGGAGTCTTCGCGCTGGCCGGACTGATCTTCTGGATGAGTTTCGACACCGCCAAGGGCGTGGACATCCGCAGCGACGACCCGCTGCCGAAGCTGTCCGACACCATTCGCACCAAGAACACCCGCAATGGCCAGCTGGAGAACCAGCTCACCGGCGTCCGGCAGGACGTCGACCGGCTGACCCGGCAGGGCAGCGGGCTGAGTGCCGCGGAGCAGGCCAGGGCCGACGCCCTGGCCAGGGACGCGGGCACCGACCCGCTCACCGGACCCTCGATCGAGGTCACCCTCGACGACGCACCGCCCAACGCGACCGCCCTCGTCCCCGGCGTCCCCGACCCGCAGCCCAACGACCTGGTCATCCACCAGCAGGACCTGCAGGCCGTGGTCAACGCGCTCTGGCAGGGCGGCGCCCAGGGCATCCGGGTGATGGACCAGCGGCTGATCTCCACCAGCGCCGTCCGCTGCGTCGGCAACACCCTGATCCTCCAGGGCCGCGTCTACTCGCCGCCCTACCGGATCACCGCAGTGGGTGACCAGGCGAAACTGCGCCAGGCGCTGAACGCCAGCCCGGCGATCCAGAACTACCTGCAGTACGTGTCGGCCTACGGCCTCGGCTGGAAGGTCTCGGCCGCGAAGAAGACCACGCTCCCGGGCTACACCGGCTCGACCGTCCTGCACTATGCGCAGCCTGTGAGCCGGCCCTGAGAAGCGGCCGGTCGGCGGCCCGGGAGCTGACGGACGCCCAGGTGAAGCCATGACGAAGCTTTGTCCGGCTACCAGGGCGCTCCGGGCGATCTCCCCTTACTCTGTTCCGGGGAGCCGGAAGGAAGGGACCGTGATGTACGGCTGGATCTGGCGGCATCTGCCGGGCAACGCATGGGTGAGGGCGCTGATCTCCCTCGTGCTGGCCCTGATCGTCGTCTACGTCCTCTTCCAGTACGTCTTCCCCTGGGCGGAGCCGCTGCTGCCGTTCAACGACGTGACCGTCGACAACGGGATGGCCGCCGTCCGATGAGCGCACGCATCCTCGTGGTGGACAACTACGACAGCTTCGTCTTCAACCTCGTCCAGTACCTCTACCAGCTCGGCGCCGAGTGCGAGGTGCTGCGCAACGACGAGGTGCGCCCCGAGCACGCGCAGGACGGCTTCGACGGGGTGCTGCTCTCCCCCGGCCCCGGCACACCGGAAGAGGCCGGGGTGTGCGTCGAGATGGTGCGGCACTGCGCGGAAACCGCGGTGCCGGTCTTCGGCGTCTGTCTGGGAGTGCAGTCGATCGCGGTGGCCTACGGCGGAGTCGTCGACCGCGCGCCCGAGCTGCTGCACGGCAAGACCTCACTGGTGACACACGAAGGGGTCGGCGTCTTCGCAGGACTGCCGACGCCCTTCACCGCCACGCGTTACCACTCGCTCGCCGTCGAGGGCAGCACCCTCCCGGACGAACTCCAGGTCACCGCGTGGACGGACAACGGCATCATCATGGGGCTCAGGCACCGGGAGGCGGCCGTGGAGGGCGTGCAGTTCCATCCGGAGTCGGTGCTCACCGAATGGGGGCACAAGATGCTGGCGAACTGGCTCGCCGACTGCGGTGACGGCGCCGCACGCGACCGGTCGCACGGACTCGCACCGGTCGTCGGGAGGGCGGGGGCGTGACCACGCTCCGCCCGGAGCGCCCCGCGGACGGCCCGATGTCGTACGAGGACACCGGGCAGTTCAGAGCCGTCGTCGAGCAGCTGGACGACCCGCTGAACGACCCGCTGCCCGGTCGGCCCCCCGCGGTTCCGGAAGCGGACCACCACCCCGAGCCGGTCTTCACCGAGCTGCCCTTCGAAGAACAGCCCTTCGCCGAACCGGAGCCGGAGCCCCGGCCCGTGTTCGCCGAGCCCCCCGTGTCCCCGTGGTTCCGCGCCCCGGAGTTCGAGGAGCAGGCGGCACCCGCGGAGCCGGAACCGCCCGACCCGGTGCCCGTCGCCGACGTGGCGCAGACAGCGCGGCTGCCCGTCGTGGAGGCACCCCCACCGGACGTCCCCGTCGAGGAGGCCGACGGCGTACCGTCGCTCGCGCCGCCCACCGCGCCGGCGGACGGGGGGCGGGCGGCACGGCGGAAGGCGGCGCGGCAGGGCGGTGGCGGCCACCGGGCCGGCGGGCGCGGCCAGGGCGCCCCCGCAGCGGCCCCTGACGCGGCCCAGGAGGCCGCCTCGGCGCCGCTCAGCCGGGTGGAGGCACGGCGGGCCGCCAAGGCCGCCAAGGACAGCCCCGCGGTCATCGCGAGCCGCATCGTCGGCGAGCTGTTCATCACCACCGGCGTCCTGATGCTGCTGTTCGTCACCTACCAGCTGTGGTGGACCAACGTCCGCGCCCACCAGCAGGCCAACGGCGCCGCGAACAACCTCCAGCACCAGTGGGACTCGGCATCCGCCGACCCGAACCGGGTGCCCGGCACCTTCTCGCCCGGCCAGGGCTTCGCGATCATGTACATCCCCAAGCTGGACGTCAAGGCGCCCATCGCGCAGGGCGTCTCGAAGCACAACGTGCTCGACAAGGGCATGATCGGCCACTACGACGGCGCCCTGAACACCGCGATGCCCTGGGACAAGACCGGCAACTTCGCGGTCGCCGCCCACCGCAACACCCACGGCGAGCCCTTCCGCTACATCAACCACCTGGTGCCGGGCGACAAGGTCGTGGTCGAGACGGCCACCGAGTACTACACGTACCAGATCACCAGCTCGCTGCCGACCACCCCGCCGTCCAACACCAACGTGCTCAAGCCGATCCCGGCCGGCTCCGGCTTCACCGCGCCCGGCCGCTACCTCACCCTCACCACCTGCACCCCCGAGTTCACCAGCACCAACCGGCTGATCGTGTGGGGGAAACTGGTCGAGGAACGGCCGCGCAGCAAGGGCAAGCCCGACGCGCTGGTCAGCAGCTGAAAGCTGATATTGGACGGAGAACCGAACAGCGTGTCGACCAGCAAGCCCAGCGGGCGGCGCAGGGCCGCCTCCGTCATCAGTGTCATAGGTGAGCTGCTCATCACCGGGGGGCTGGTCCTGGCCCTCTTCGTCGTCTACTCGCTGTGGTGGACCAACGTGCTGGCCGACCGGCACGCGGCCAAGGCGAGCCAGAAGGTGCGCCAGCAGTGGGCGCAGGACGGCGGCGGCAACAACGGGACGCCCGCGCTCGGCCTGGACACCAAGGACGGCATCGGCTTCCTGCACGTCCCGGCGATGGGCCGGAACTACCAGGTGCTGGTCAAGAAGGGCACCTCGACCAAGGTCCTCAACGAGGGCGTGGCCGGCTACTACACCGACCCGACCCCGGCGGCGATGCCCTGGGACAAGACCGGCAACTTCACCCTGGCCGCGCACCGCGACGGGCACGGCGCGAAGTTCCACAACATCAACAAGATCCACACCGGTGACGCGGTCGTCTTCGAGTCCAAGGACACCTGGTACGTCTACAAGGTCTACAAGGTCCTCGACCAGACCTCGAAGTACGACGTCGCCGTGACCGACCAGGTCCCCAAGGAGTCCGGCCGCACCAAGCCGGGCCGCTACATCACCCTGACGACCTGCACCCCGGTCTACACCTCGCGCTACCGCTACGTCGTGTGGGGCGAGCTGGTCCGCACCCAGAAGGTCGACGCACAAAGGACGCCGCCGCCCGAACTGCGGTAGTCCGGACGGCGGCGTCTGTGTCGCTGCTGGTGACGCGGTGCGGGCGGCTACTGGCCCCCGCCGCCGGGACCTGCCGTGGTCTGCAGCTGGATCTGCTCGCCCTGCGTCAGCGGCTCGCCCTCACCCGGGGTGCTGCCGATGACCCAGGCGTTGCGGTCCTCGGGACCGCCGTTGACGACCACGATGCTCAGGCCGAGGTTCATGCCGTTGAGCTGGTCCTGGACCTGGCCGAGGCGGCGGAACTGCACCTTGGGCATCGTCTGGCCCTGCGGCGGGTTCTGCGTGGTCTGGCTGGGGCCTGTGGAGATCACCAGGGTGATCGTGTCGTCCTTGGCCGCGGAGGTCCCGCCGGGCGGGGTCTGGCTGATGACCGTGCCGTTGGGGAAGTTCGGGTCGTCGGACGACTGCCTGGTGACGTGGACATTGGTGAAGCCCGCATTGCTGAGCTGGTCGCGTGCGCCCTGCTCGGGGAAGCGCGTCAGGTCGGGGACGTTGATCTTCTCCGGCTCGACCGTGACCTTGAGGGTGATCACCGTGCCCTTGGGCTGCTTGGTGCCGGCGGCCGGGTTCTGGCCGACGACGATGCCCGGGTCCTTGGTGGTCGAGACCTGGTCCTCGGTCTTCACGTCGAAGCCGGCATTGCGCAGCTCCGTCGTGGCGTCCGCGACCTTGTCGTTCTTCACGTCGGGCACCGCGACCGGCGCGGCACCCTTGGACAGGATGAGGGTCACGGTCTTGTCGGAGGGGATCGCGGTGTCGGCGGCCGGGGTCTGCTTGCAGACCAGGTCCTTGTCGACGTTGCAGAACTCCGGGGTGCCCTTGACCAGCTTGATGTCGACGTTTCCTGCCAGGGTCGACGACTCGTCGAAGGTCTTGCCCACGAAGTTCGGCACCTTGGCGTCGGAGCCGGCCCCGTGGCCGCTGAAGATCGACTTGCCGAGGAAGATCGCACCGATCAGCACCAGGACGCCCGCGACGACCAGCAGGGCGGTGGACGCGCCGCCGCTCTTCTTCTGCCGGCGGCGGTCAGGACGGTCGTCGTAGCCGTAGCCGCCGTCGTCCTCGCGGGAGGGCGGCAGCATCGAGGTGTGCGGGTCGGCCTGCGGGGGCAGCGCCGTGGTGGGGGCGCTGTCCGGGTAGCCGTGCGGGTAGCCGTAGCCGGCCGCGCCCATCGCGACGGCCGCGGCGACCGGCTGGCCGTCGAGGGCCGCCTCGACGTCGGCGCGCATCTCGTCGGCGGACTGGTAGCGGTAGTCGGGGTCCTTGGTCAGCGCCTTGAGGACGATGGCGTCCATCGCCGGGGTGACCTCGGGGTCGAAGACCGACGGCGGCTGCGGGTCCTCGCGCACGTGCTGGTAGGCCACCGCGACCGGCGAGTCGCCGACGAAGGGCGGCCGTACGGTCAGCAGCTCGTAGAGCAGGCAGCCGGTGCTGTACAGGTCGGAGCGCGCGTCGACCTGCTCGCCCTTGGCCTGCTCCGGCGACAGGTACTGCGCGGTTCCGATGACCGCGGCGGTCTGCGTCATCGTCATGCCGGAGTCGCCCATCGCGCGGGCGATGCCGAAGTCCATGACCTTGACCTGGCCCGTGCGGGTCAGCATCACGTTGGCCGGCTTGATGTCGCGGTGGACGATGCCCGCCCGGTGGCTGTACTCCAGCGCCTGGAGGATGCCGACGGTCATCTCCATGGCCCGCTCGGGCAGCAGCTTGCGCCCGGAGTGCAGCAGCTCGCGCAGGGTCGAGCCGTCGACGTACTCCATCACGATGTACGGGATCGAGATGCCGTCGACGTAGTCCTCGCCGGTGTCGTAGACGGCGACGATCGAGGGGTGGTTGAGCGAGGCGGCCGACTGGGCCTCCCGGCGGAAGCGGGCCTGGAAGGACGGGTCGCGGGCGAGGTCCACCCGCAGCGTCTTCACAGCGACGGTACGGCCGAGGCGGGTGTCATGCGCGAGGTACACCTCGGCCATGCCACCGCGGCCGAGCACCGAGCCCAGCTCGTACCGGCCGCCGAGGCGACGCGGCTCTTCCATAGCTCTGCCCTCTCCTCAAACCCGTATCTTGACGTTCACGACCCGAATCCCGTCAGTGCTTGCCCTGCGCCTGCTCGGAGCTACGGTACCGGGCGTTCCGCGCCGATCCGTGCCCCGGACGGCCGCCGATACCCGACCGGTATGTGGACGGGCGCTGCGACGCGCGTGACGTTCGTCTCCTCGGCAGCCCCCCGGGCCGTGCTGCTGCACCGGTCACTTGTCGAGCACCGCCTGCATGACGCTCTTGGCGATCGGCGCCGCGAGGCCGCCGCCGCTGATGTCGTCGCGGTTGGCCGCACCGTCCTCGACGACCACGGCGACCGCGACCGGCGAGCCCTGGTCGGTCATCGCGTAGGAGACGAACCAGGCGTAGGGCGCCTTGTCGTTGTTGACGCCGTGCTGGGCGGTACCGGTCTTGCCGCCGACCTTGACCCCGGGGATCTTGGCGTTCTTGCCGGTGCCGTCGTTGACGACGGTCTCCATCATCGACTGCAGCTTCTGCGCGTTCTCCGGCGACAGCGGCTTGCTCAGCTCGGTCGGGTCGGTCTGCGAGATGGTGCTCAGGTTGGGCGCCACCAGCTTCGCGACCTCGTAGGGCTTCATCAGCACCCCGTTGTTGGCGATGGCCGAGGCGACCATGGCCATCTGCAGCGGGGTCGCCGCGGTGTCGAACTGGCCGATCGAGGACTGGGCGACCTGGTCGGGGCTCATCTTGGTGTCGAAGTTGCTGGCGTCGGCGCGGACCGGGACGAGCTGCTCCTTGTTGAAGCCGAACTTCTCGGCCTCGTCCACCATGCCCTGGAGCCCGATGTCGGCGCCGAGCTTGCCGAAGACGGTGTTGCAGGACTGCCGCAGCGCATCGCGCAGCGTGGCGTCCTTGCACTTGATGCTGCCCTCGTTCTTCAGCGGCACGGAGGTGCCGGGCAGGACGTACGGGTCGGGCGAGGTCGTCTTCGCGTTGACGTCGGTGACCTTGCCGGACTCCAGCGCCGCCGCCGCCGTGACCAGCTTGAACGTCGAGCCGGGCGGGTAGGTCTGGCGCAGCGCCCGGTTCAGCGACGGGTCGTCGGGGTCGTTCTTCTTGTCGAGCGCGATCCAGTTCTTCTCGTCGGTGCCGGAGTAGCCCGCGATGCCCGAGGGGTCGTACGACGGGGTGCTCGCCATCGCGAGGATCGCGCCGGTGCGCGGGTCGAGCGCGACGACCGCGCCCTTCTTGTTGCCGAGCCCGTCGAACGCGGCCTTCTGCGCCTTGGCGTTCAGCGTGGTCACCACGTTGCCGCCCTGCCGCTGCTTGCCGGTGAGCAGGTCGATGGTGCGGTTGAAGAACAGCCGGTCGTCGTTGCCGGTGAGGAACTTGTCCTCGACGCCCTCCAGCATCGTCGTGCCGTACGCCTGTGAGGCGTGGCCCGTCACCGGCGCCCACATCGGGCCGTCGGTGTAGGTGCGCTTGTACTTGAAGTCGCTGCCGTTGGTCTCGGTGTGACCTGTGATCGCCTTGTCGCCGACGATGATGTTGCCGCGCGGCTGTGCGTACTGGTTGATCGCGACCCGCCGGTTGTGCGGGTCGTTCTGCAGCTGGTCGGCCTGCACGAACTGCACGTAGTTGACGCGTATCAGCAGGGCGAGGACGAGGAGACCGCAGAAGACCGCGACCCTTCGTAGCGGCTTGTTCACTGGTTACGCACCACCTGGGTCGCTTCGGCGTCGGGGGAGGGGGCGGGGCTGGGGGCCGGCCGCCGTGCGGTGTCGCTGATCCGCAGCAGGATCGCGACCAGCGCCCAGTTGGCGATCACCGAGGAACCGCCCTGGGCCATGAAGGGCATCGTCATACCGGTCAGCGGGATGAGGCCGGTCACACCGCCGGCCACCACGAAGACCTGCAGCGCGAAACCGCCGGACAGGCCGATCGCCAGCAGCTTCCCGAACGGGTCGCGGGCCGCGAGCGCGGTGCGTATGCCGCGCTCGATGAGCAGGCCGTACAGCAGCAGCACCGCCATCAGCCCTGCCAGGCCCAGCTCCTCGCCGACGGTGGCCAGGATGTAGTCGCTCTTGGGGGCGATGCCGTGGATCAGCCGCGAGTACCCCTGGCCGAGCCCGGAGCCGAACAGCCCGCCGGAACCGAAGGCGTAGCGGGCCTGGGCCGTCTCCGTCACGGCGCCGTTCTCCAGCGCCAGCGGGTGCAGCCAGTCCTGCACACGGGTCTTCACGTGCGGCTCGGACGAGGCGACCGCGACCGCACCGGCCGAGCTGAGCAGCAGGCCGAAGACGATCCAGCTGGTGCGCTCGGTCGCCACGTAGAGCATGACCACGAACAGGCCGAAGAACAGCAGCGAGGTGCCCAGGTCGGTCTCGAAGACCAGGATCAGCAGGCTGACCGCCCAGATCACCAGGATCGGGCCGAGGTCGCGGCCGCGCGGCAGGTACAGGCCCATCACCCGGCGGCTGGCCAGTGCGAGCGCGTCCCGCTTGACCATCAGGTAGCCGGCGAAGAAGACCGTGATGATGATCTTCGCGAACTCCCCCGGCTGGAGCGAGCCGATGCCCGGCAGCGTGACCCAGATCCGGGCGCCGTAGACCGGCGGGAAGAACACCGGCAGCACCAGCAGGAACAGCGCGAGCACCATCGAGATGTAGGTGTAGCGCTGCAGGATGCGGTGGTCCTTGACGAAGACCAGTACCAGCACGAAGAGCACGACGCCGAAGGTGGACCACATCAGCTGCTTGGGCGCCATCGCGGCACCCAGGCTCGGCTCCTGGTCCAGCCGCCAGATCAGCACCAGGCCGAGGCCGTTGAGCAGCGTGGCGATCGGCAGCATCAGCGGGTCGGCATAGGGGGCGAACTTGCGCACCAGCAGGTGGGTCACCGTCGCCAGCAGGCCGAGCCCCACCCCGTATCCGAGCAGGCCGGCGGGGACCGAGCCGTTCTTGGCCAGGCCGACGTTCGCGTAGGCGAAGACCGGGATGGCGACGGCGAAGACCAGCAGGGCCAGTTCGGTGTTGCGGCGGTTGGGAGCGCCGATCGAGGTGATGGTGGTGGTGTTGCTGGCGCTCATGACGAGCCGACCCCTCCTGGTCTTACGGCTGGCCCGACGTGCAGTTCCGGGCCAGGTTCTGCTCGTCCTGCGTCAGCGACAGCGCCGGCGGCGCGGCGGTGGTCGGTGTGGCGGTGGGCGTGGCGGTCGGGGTCGGGGGAGTGCTCTTCTGCGGCGTCGCGGAGGAGCCGCCGACGGGGCCGGTGGCAGAGCCGCCCGACTTCTTCGGGATCTGGTCCTCGGCCTTCTTCTTCGCCTCGGCCGTCTGGTCCTTCGCCGCCTTGGTGACCTTCTCGCACACCGCCGCCTGCTTGGCCAGCTCGTCGGCCTTGTCGTTCGCCTGGCCGAGGCTGCTGAGCGCGATGGTGTTCACGACCTGGTCCCGCTGGTACGACGGCAGGTACTTGAGTTCGATATCGGTGCGGTCCTTGTGCACCTTCGACAGGTTGATCCAGGCCAGCTTCTGGTCGATGCCCTGGTAGACGGCCACGTGGTCACCCTTGGCGCCCACGTAGTACTGCGTCTGCGTCCAGGCGTACCCCACGTAGAGCAGACCGCCCACGACGGCGAGGGAGACCACGCCGATCAGGGTGCGCTTGGGCCACTTGCGGGCCTTGCCGGGCTTGTCGAAGTCCGAGCCGTCGTGGCTGCCGAAGCTGCCCAGCGGGGCGCCCGCGGCGCCCGGGACCGGGTCGCCGCTGCCGGGCGGGCCGAACGCGCCCGCGGGGCCGCTCTGCTGCTGCGGGGCGCGGCCCAGCTCCGAGGCGCGGCCGGCCGGGGTCTGCAGGTGGCGGGCGTCGCTGAGCGGCAGCTGCGTGTCGGCGACCGCGCCGACCACCACGGGGGTGTCGTTGAGCTGCGCGGCGAGCGTGTCGCCGTCGTCGGTGTCCAGGACGTCGGCGACGATGCAGGTGATGTTGTCGGGGCCGCCGCCGCGCAGCGCCAGCTGGATCAGCTCCTGCACCGTCTCGTGCGGCGCCTGGTAGCCGGCCAGGGTGTCTTCCAGCGTCTGGTGGCTGACCACGCCCGACAGGCCGTCGGAGCAGATCAGGTAGCGGTCGCCGACCCGGACCTCGCGGATCGACAGGTCGGGCTCGACCCGCTCGCCACTGCCCAGCGCGCGCATCAGCAGGGAGCGCTGCGGGTGGGTGGTGGCCTCCTCCTCGGTGATCCGGCCCTCGTCGACCAGCCGCTGCACCCACGTGTGGTCCTGGGTGATCTGGGTGAGGACGCCGTCGCGCAGCAGATAGGCGCGCGAGTCGCCGACGTGCACAAGGCCGAGCCGCTGGCCCGTCCACAGCAGGGCGGTCAGCGTCGTGCCCATGCCCTCCAGCTGCGGGTCCTCCTGGACCATCTGCAGCAGCTGGTCGTTGGCGCGCTGCACGGCAGTACCCAGCGACGTCAGGATGTCGGAACCGGGAATGTCGTCGTCAAGCGTGACAATGGTGGAGATCACCTCGGAGGAGGCGACCTCGCCGGCGGCCTGGCCGCCCATGCCGTCGGCGATCGCGAGCAGACGGGGGCCGGCGTAGCCGGAGTCCTCGTTCCCCTCGCGGATCATGCCCTTGTGCGAACCGGCGGCGAAACGCAGGCTCAGAGACATGCGCACCTCCCCCGTCGGCTCCGGGTACATCCGCACGCTGCCCACCCTCTCGCTCGCGCGTCGTGGCTCCGCTCGCCCATTGTGCGACTACTTCCGCAGCTCGATGACGGTCTTGCCGATGCGGATCGGCGCACCCAGCGGGACCGGCGTCGGCGTGGTCAGCCGGTTCCGGTCGAGATAGGTGCCGTTCGTCGATCCCAGGTCCTCCACGATCCACTGCCCGTCGCGGTCGGGGTAGATCCTGGCATGCCTGCTGGACGCGTAGTCGTCATCGAGGACGATCGTCGAGTCGTGCGCCCTGCCCAGCGTGATGGTCTGACCCTGCAGCGCAACGGTGGTGCCTGCCAGTGAGCCCTCGGCCACCACCAGTTTGGTGGGGGCGCCCCTGCGCTGACGGGCGCTCGCCGCCGGCTGCTGGGCACGCCGGTCCTGCGCCGCGGCCTGCTGGCGCTGCTGCGGCGGGCGGGCGGCGGTCTCCCCGCGGCGGCCCGCGCGCTGGGTCACCCGGGTCCCGAACAGGTCGCTGCGGATGACCTGCACCGCGACGATCACGAACAGCCACAGAACGGCGAGGAAACCCAACCGCATGACCGTCAGGGTCAGCTCTGACATTGGCCCCGCTTCACCCTTCGGCTTGCCGGTAGACGATGGTGGTGCTCCCCACGACAATGCGGGAGCCGTCGCGGAGCGTAGCGCGCTGGGTGTGCTGCCCGTCCACCACAATGCCGTTTGTCGACCCGAGGTCCTGCACCAGGGAGGGGGTGCCGACCCTGATCTCGCAGTGTTTGCGCGATACGCCCGGGTCGTCCACCCGCACGTCCGCCTCGGTGGAGCGGCCCAGGACGAGGGAGCCCCGGGTGATCTGGTGCCGGGTGCCGTTGATCTCGATCCAGCGCCGGGTGGCGGCCGCGGGCGACCCCGCGGGCACACCCGTTCCCGGCAGCCGGGTGACCGCGGCGGGCGGGCGGCCCGCACCGCCGGCGGGCGGCGGTGCCGCGGGCATCGGCGGCGGGCTGGACGGGCGCTGGGCGGCGCCGGACGCGGGGAAGGGTGCCTGGGGCGGCTGCTGGTAGCCCTGCGGGGGCTGCCGGTCCTGGGCCTGGTGGCCGTACGGGGACTGCGGGGCGCGGCCCTGCTGGCCGTACTGGCCTTGGCCGGGACCTTGGCCGGGTCCCTGGCCCTGGGGGAACTGGGGGTGCTGGGACTCGCTGGAGGCGAGGGTGCGGCTGCGGACCCGGTACAGGCCGGTGTCGAGGTCGGCCGCGCGCTCCAGGTGCACCTTGATGGTGCCCATGAAGGTGTAGCGCTGCTGCTTGGCGTAGTCGCGGACCATGCCGGCCAGCTCGTCGCCCAGCTGCACCGCGTACGGGCTCAGCCGCTCGAAGTCGGGGGTGCTCAGCTCCACGATGAAGTCGTTGGGGACGACGGTGCGGTCCCGGTTCCAGATCGTGGCGTTGTTGTCGCACTCGCGCTGCAGCGCGCCCGCGATCTCGACGGGTTGCACCTCGCTCTTGAACACCTTGGCGAAGGTGCCGTTCACCAGGCCTTCGAGCCGCTGCTCAAAGCGCTTCAGTACTCCCACGGGGCACCTCCCTCCTCGGGGCCTTCCTCCGAGTCGAATCCGATACTGCTTACTGATCGTATCCACGCGCGGGAAAAACCTGTGGTTCCCCGATCGCGCTGGACAGCCGGGTGTCACCCCTCACACGGCCGTGCTTCCCCTCCCCCTGCCCACTGCGATGGTAGATGCGACCGGATGCCGGCGTTCCCAGTGTCGCGCACGCCCCGCCGCCGCCGCGCCGTCTCCGGCATCCTGCCCCCGAGCGGGCGGCCCAGGCCCCGCCTCCCCAAACGGATGTGATTCCACCCCGCACCCCGTGCTAATCTTCTGCATGTCGGAAGGCACTCCCACTCCACAGGACCGACCGGTCCACCGGATGTGTGAGAATCGAACGGCAGCACCCATGCGCGGGTGGCGGAATAGGCAGACGCGCTGGATTCAGGTTCCAGTGCCCGAAAGGGCGTGGGGGTTCAACTCCCCCCTCGCGCACAAGAGCAGTACCAGAGAAGGTGCCCCCCTCCGGTGACGGAAGTCATCGAGGGGGGCACCTTCCGTTGTGCCGGGGGTCGGCATGCGGTGCGGTGGCCAAGCTTCCACCAAGCGGGGCGACCTACAGTGGCCCACCACTTCGTGGCCCACCAGGACAGGAAAAATACCCCATGATGGATAATGCGCACACTCTGGACGATGTCGCCCGGCGCCACCTCTGGCTGCACTTCACGGACCATTCGGAATTCGCGGACTCCCCCGTTCCGATGATCGTGCGGGGGGAAGGCGCGTACATTTTCGACCAGAACGGCCGCAGGTACCTGGACGGGATATCGGGGCTCCTTGTCACACAACTGGGGCACGGCCGCACCGAGTTAGTGAGTGCCGCCGCGAAGCAGGCACAGGAGCTGGCCTTCTTTCCGTTGTGGTCGTTCGCGCACCCGACGGCCGTCGAGCTGGCCGGGAGAATCGCGGACGCGGCGCCGGGGGATCTGAACCGGGTGTTCTTCACCAGCGGTGGAAGCGAGGCCGTCGAATCGGCCTGGAAGCTCGCCAAGCTCTATTTCAAGCTGACGGGCAAGCCCTCGAAGACGAAGGTGATCAGCCGTGCCGGCGCCTATCACGGCACCACCCACGGCGCCCTGTCGATCACCGGGATCCCCAGTTACCGGCAGCCGTACGAGCCGCTGGTGCCGGGTGTGGTCAGGGCGCCGAACACCGACTTCTACCGTTCGCAGCAGGTCACGGGGGACCTCGCCGTCTCCGGCGACGAGGAGGCCTTCGGGCGCTGGGCCGCGGAGGAGGTGGGGCGGCTGATCGAGCGGGAGGGTGCGGACACCGTTGCCGCCGTCTTCGTCGAACCCGTGCAGAACTCCGGCGGCTGCCTCACCCCGCCGCCGGGGTATTTCGCGCGGCTGCGGGAGATATGCGACACCTACGACGTACTGCTCGTCTCGGACGAGGTCATCTGCGGATACGGGCGGCTCGGCACGATGTTCGGCTGCCAGAAGTTCGGATACCTCCCCGACATCATCACCTCGGCCAAGGGACTCACCTCCGGCTACTCGCCCATCGGCGCGATGATCGCCTCCGACCGGCTGTTCGAGCCCTTTGCGAGCGACGGCACGATCTTCACCCACGGATACACCTTCGGCGGGCACCCGGTGTCGGCCGCCGTCGCGCTGGCGAATCTCGACATCTTCGAGCGCGAGGGAATTCTCGAACACGTGACGGAGAACGAGCCGGTCTTCCGCAGCATTCTGGAACGGCTTTACGACCTTCCCATCGTGGGCGACGTGCGGGGCGCCGGGTACTTCTTCGGCGTCGAACTCGTCAAGGACAAGGACAAGCGCACGGTTTTCACCGCGGAGGAGTGCGACACGGTACTCGGCGGGCGTTTCTCGCAGGCGCTGCTCGACGCGGGCCTGTATTGCAGGACCGCGGGCGACCAGGGCGACCGGGTGGTGCAGCTGGCCCCTCCGCTGATCTGCGGCGAGGAGCACTTCGAGGAGATCGAGGCAGCACTGCGGACGGTCCTGTCCGAAGCCTGGAAGATGCTCTAGGGGTGGCGGCGACGAGTGCGCGGCCCGGCTGGGAGCTGAGCGGCACGCTCCCCGGGCGGGTGGCACCGACGTGCCTGTTCGACTCGGCCGGCTGGCTGGGGCGGTGGGCCACAGCGCAGATCGAGACCTTCGACACCGTCGACTACGTGGTGGAGCGCGCCGCCGGGGACCTGCCCCGGCAGGTGCTGCCGCTCTACACGGTCAAGTTCTCGCCCTTCTGGCAGGGCTACGAACTGCAGACCGGGGTGGCACCGCTGTGCCCGGGGCCGATCGTCTTCGCCGGGTCCGTGTACTCGATGTACACCAAGCGCGGCCATGTGCCGGACGACCTGGTGGACGGCGCCTTCCAGGAGGCGGCAGGGCGGATCGCCCGGCAGGAGGCCAGCCTGCTGGTCGTCCCGAACCTGACGGACGAGGGCGTCGCCGACTGGGTGCGGAGGGCGGGCGAACCGGCCGGGCGGGTGCTGCTGGACCTGACCTACCACTGCGAACTCGCGGGCGGCTTCCAGGAGTACCTGCACCGCCTGGACACGAAAATCCGCAGGGACGTGGACCGGCGGCGGCGCCGGGCGCACGAGCGCGGGCTGCGCGTACGGCTGCTGGCACCGGACGAGGCCGAGCCGTACCTGGAGCGGGCGCTGCAGCTCACCGTCGGCACCTCCGACCACCACAGCTGGCCCGCGCTGTACGACCTGCCGACGCTGCGGCTGCTGCTGTCGGTGCCCGGCTCGGTCACCGCGCTGGCCGAAGCGGACGGCGAGGTGCTGGGGGTCTTCTTCGGGTTCCGGCACGGCGACGAGGTCGTCTTCCTCACCGGCGGCGTCCAGTACGACAGCCTCGGCAGGTACAGCACCTACGTCGCCCTGATGTACCACTGCATCGAGTGGGCGCACCAGAACGGGGTGCGCCGCATCGAGTGGGGCCGCGACAACTACCGCTTCAAGGAGCGGCACGGCCTGACCCCCGTGCAGCTGTGGGGCCTGGTCTACGCGCCCGAGGGCGACACGCGGACGGCGGGGAAGGCCGCGCACATGCACCGCTTCCTGTCCGACTACATGGAATCGTCCAGATGACGCGGGCCGCCCGGTTACGGGTCGGCCTGCTCCTGGCGGGCATCGTCAGTGCCAACGCCTCCTACACCGTCCTGATCCCCTTCGTTCCCGAACTGGAGCGCAGGGTCCACATGGACGGGCTCGGCCTGGCGCTCACCTTCGCGCTGTTCGCGGCGGCCAAGGCGCTCTTCCAGCCGGTCGGCGGGGCGTGGAGCGACCGGTGGCAGGCGCGTTCCGTGGCCTTCACCGGGCTCGGCGTGGTCGCGCTGTCGGTGACCTGGCTGGCCTTCTCCACCTCGCAGTGGGAGCTGCTGGGCGCACGCGTCGCCTGGGGGGCGGGCGAGGGGATCCTGACGCCTGCGCTCTACCACGGGGCGACGCTGCTGTGCGGTGAGCACCGCATCCCCGACCACCGGATGATGGGCTGGTTCGGGACGGCGTCGGTCACCGGTTTCCTGCTGGGCCCGGTCGTCGCCGGGTCGGGTTCCGCGCTCGGCCTCACCACGCTGTGCGTCCTGGGGGCCGCGGCGACCGTCGCCACCGCCTTCGGCGTCTTCCGCGCGATCCCGCGGGAGGCACGCGCGGGCGCCGTGGAAGGGGAGGCGGCGCCGGACCCTGCGGCGGGCGGCCGTGCGCCGCGGCACTGGATGATGCTGGTGCTGGTCTTCGGCGTGCTGGACCTGGTGGCCGGGCTCACCTCCTCGGCGCTGGAACCCACCATCCCGCTCTACATCGCCGCGGCGGGGGAGTCCACCGTGGTCATCTCCTCGGTCTTCACCGTCGGGATGGCCACCTTCGCGCTGGTCTCCACCGTCCTCGGCCGTGTCGCCGAGAAGTGGTCGGTGGAGACGCTGGTCACCGTCGGCCTGGTGACGGGGACGGTGGGCACCGCGGGGATCTCGCTGAGCAACCACCAGATCCCGCTGATGTGCTGCTTCGTCCTCATCATGACCGGCCAGCCCAGCGTGTACATCGCCGCCCGGAAGGGAGTCGCCGCGCTGCGGTCGGCGGGCGGGCGGCTGGGGATCTCCTTCGGGGTCTTCGGCGCCATATCGGATCTCGGCGAGGTCGTCGGCCCGCTGGCGGGGTCCGGGCTCTACGCGCTCGGCGGCCGCCAGGGCTTCATCTGGCTGGCGATCATCGGCATGACCCTTTTGACCGTTGTCCTAGGAATTTACCGAAGGTGGTCGGCGGTGGCCCGGCCGGTCACCGCCTGAATCCAGAACGGGGTTCGAGAATGCCGTCAGGACAGCAGGAACCAGGACTGCAGGAAGGGGACCGCCCCTCCTGTTTCAGGGGAAGGTCCGTTCCCTATCCGGTCGACAGTACGGTGCTGCAGCTCTTCGAGAGGCAGGCGGCCGGGGCTCCCGAGCGCCCCGCGCTGACCTTCGGCGGGGAGACGCTGACGTACGGCGAGCTGAACGGGCGGGCCAACCGGCTCGCCGAGCGATTACGCACCCTCGGCGTCCGGCGCGGCGACTTCGTACCGCTGGTCATGGGGAACTGCCTGGAACTGCCCTTGTCGATGATCGCCCTCATGAAGCTCGCGGCCCCCTTCGTCCCCGTGGACGACACCTGGCCCAGGGAGCGCTTCGAGGAGGTGATCGCCGCGCTGGACCCCCCGGTGGTCCTCACGGCGGGGAAGGTGGACCCGCCGGCGGAAGACGCCAGGTCCGTCCTGGTGGACGCGGCCTCCCTCGACGAACTGCACTCCAACCACCACGGACCCGCCGCCGGCCTCTCCGACCTCGCCTACGGCTTCTTCACCTCCGGCTCGACCGGTGTTCCCAAATGCGCTCTCAATATCCACCGCGGGCTGCTCAACCGCTTTGTCCACATGACGCGCCGCTTCGGCGGCGGCTCCGACGTCGTCCTGCAGAACAGCAGGCACGTCTTCGACTCCTCCCTGTGGCAGCTGCTGTGGCCGCTGACCAACGGCAGCCGGGTGGTGATACCGGAGCGCTCGGGAATCCTGGACCTCACCGCGACGGTGGAGGTGATCCGCCGCCACCAGGTGACGATGACCGACTTCGTGCCGTCCATCTTCAACGCGCTGGTGGACCTGCTGAGCGCCCGGCCCTCCTACGTCAGGGACCTGGCGTCGCTGCGCCGGCTGCTCGTCGGCGGCGAGGAGATCAGCGTGCCGGCCGTGCACGCCTTCCGCGCCATGCTGCCCGCGGTCGGCATCACCAACACCTACGGGCCGACCGAGGCCGCGATCGGCTCGGTCTTCCACGACGTCGGCGACGACGACGTCGAGACGATCCCGATCGGCCTCCCCATCGACAACACCTACGCCGTCGTCGTGGACGACGACATGGCCCCGCTCGGCCCGACCGCCGTCGGCGAGATCTGCATCGGCGGCGACTGCCTGGGCCTGGGCTACCTCGACGACCCCGCGAAGACCGACGCGGCCTTCGTGCCCAACCCCTTCGCCGAGATCCCCGGTTCCCGCCTCTACCGCACCGGCGACCTGGGCTTCCTGCGCACCGACGGGCTCATCCACTTCGTGGGCCGCCGCGACCAGCAGGTCAAGATCGGCGGCGTCCGTATCGAACTGTCCGAGGTGGAAGGGGCGCTGGCCGCGCACCCCGGGGTGCGCGAGGCGCGGGTGATCGCCCTGGACACCGCGGGCGTCAAGGTGCTGGGCGCCTTCGTCACCGCCCGGTCGGTGCTCACCGCCGAGGAACTGCGGGCGCACGCCGAGACGGCCCTGGCCCCGGGGCTGCGGCCCAAGCGGTACTTCCTCGTCGACGCTTTCCCGCTGACGCCCAACGGCAAGCTCGACCGCAAGGCGCTCGCGGGACTGGCCGCACCGGCGAAGAAGCCGGCAGGGGCGGTGGCGCTCACCCCGGCGGAGCGCGCCGTCGCCGACATCTGGCTCAGCCTGCTGCCCTGCGACGAGGTGACCGCCGACGACGACTTCTTCGCCTGCGGCGGCGACTCGCTGGCCGCGCTGCGGCTGACCCTGGCCCTCGAAGTCGACTCCGGGGTCAAGCTCTCGGTCAAGGACATCGTCAACGCCCCGACGCTGCGCGGCCAGGCGGCCCTGGTGTCCGGGGCGGGCACTGCGACGACCGCGCCCGCCGCCCCGAGCCGCGACCTTTTCGCCCCCGACCTGGACCTGCCCGCCGACGTCCGCGTCAGCGGTGCAGTGCCGCGCGGCCCCGTCGAGAACGTCCTGCTGACCGGCGCCACCGGATTCATCGGCGCCCACCTGCTGCACGAACTGCTCGCGCGCACCTCGGCGACCGTCCACTGCCTGGTGCGCGGCACGGACCGGGCCTCGGCGTACGAGCGCCTCGTCGCGAACCTCAGGGAGCAGCGGCTGTGGGCCGAGGCCCACGCGGACCGCGTCGTCGTGGTCAACGGCGACCTCGCCGAGCCGCGCTTCGGGCTGTCGGACGCGGACTACGACGCGCTCGCCGACCGGGTCGACACCATCGTCCACAACGGCGCCCTGGTGAACCTGCTGCTCTCCTACCAGGCCCACCGCGCGGTCAACGTGCTGAGCACCCGGCAGATCATCAGCTTCGCCGCCACCGGTCCCGTCAAGCGGCTGCACTACGTCTCGACGCTCGGGGTGTGCGTGCCGCAGCCGGACGCCGCGCCCGCCGCGTCCCCGGTCCGCGAGGCGTCCGTGCTGGGCACTCCACCGCCCGTGCGCGGCTACGACCAGTCCAAGTGGGTCGCCGAGCACCTGCTCGACGCGGCCGCAGAACGCGGACTGCCCACGGCCGTCTACCGGCTGGGCGAGGTGATGCCGCACTCGGTGCACGGCGTGCCCAGCCGGCGCGGGCTCGCCGACGGCCTGGTGAAGGCCTGCATCCGCACCGGTCTGGCCTTCAAGAGCCCGATCAGGATGGACTACACGCCGGTCGACTACGTCAGCGGCTTCGTCGTGGCGTCCGTCCTGCGCTACGAGACCGGCTGCTTCCACGTCCTGCAGCCGCGTGCGGTGGACTTCGACGAGCTGCTGGCCGCCTTCGCCGGGCACTTCCCCCTGCAATGGGTGGACTACCGGGACTTCTGGTGCGCCCTCGACGACCTGCACGACCTGCACGACCTGCACGACGTGCACGGCCGGCACGAGGACGGCTCGGACCCGGACGGGCTGGTGCGGCTGCTGTCCGCCCTGCCCAGGCCCGACGCGGCCTTCGACCCCGCCGACCTGGCCTCGCTCTTCTCCGACAGCACGGCCCTGTTCGCCAGGGCGCGCACCCAGCGGTTCCTGGACCGGGAGCGGCTGGCCTGGCCCGAGGTGGGGCGGGAGGTGTTCGAGCGCTACGCGGCCTACTACCGGGCGTGAAGGCGCGGTGTGAAGGCGGCGGCGTGGAGGAGTGGCACAGCGCCGGGAACCGGGGCAGGGTGGTGTCCGTTGGAGCCATTGGGCAAAGGAATCGTCAAGTGGCGCGGCCCGCGCCGGATTGAGCAGGGAGATCCACCATGGGTGTCAGCCTCTCCAAGGGCGGCAATGTCTCACTGACGAAGGAGGCCCCCGGACTGACGGCGGTCACCGTCGGCCTGGGCTGGGACGTCCGCACGACCACGGGTACGGACTTCGACCTCGACGCGAGCGCGCTGCTGCTCGACGCGGCGGGCAAGGTCGTCTCGGACAAGCACTTCGTGTTCTTCAACAACCTCAAGAGCCCCGACGGCTCGGTCGAGCACACCGGTGACAACCTCACCGGTGAGGGCGAGGGCGACGACGAGGCCATCAAGGTGAATCTCGCCGGGGTGCCCGCCGAGGTGGACAAGATCGTCTTCCCGGTCTCGATCTACGACGGCGAGACCCGCCAGCAGAGCTTCGGCCAGGTGCGCAACGCGTTCATCCGGGTCGTCAACCAGGCGGGCGGCACCGAGATCGCCCGCTACGACCTCACCGAGGACGCCTCGACGGAGACCGCCATGGTCTTCGGCGAGCTGTACCGCAACGGGGCCGAGTGGAAGTTCCGCGCGGTCGGCCAGGGGTATGCCTCGGGCCTGCGCGGCATCGCCCAGGACTTCGGCGTCAACCTCTGACGCAGGAGTCCGCGCCGCGGCTCAGGGATGGGCCGCGGCGTCCGCGTTGTAGCGGACCAGGTAGCGGGCGAAGCGCTCCAGGTCCTCCGGGTCCCAGTCGGCCAGCCGGACCCGGATGGACTCCTGTCTGCGCGCACGGGCCGCGGCCAGGATCTCGACGCCGCCGGGCGCCAGGTGCAGCACCTGCACCCGGTGGTCGGCCTCGTCCACCCGCCGCTCGATGAAGCCGAGCCTCTCCAGCGACGCCACCTGCCGGCTGACCGTGGACTTGTCCAGCAGGTAGTGCGCCGCCAGGTCGGTGGCGCGGCAGCCCTGCTGCTCCTCCAGGTGGGCCAGGATCGTGTAGGCCACGAGCGACAGTTCGGGGTGCATACGGGCGGCGGTGGCCCGCGCTCTGCGGGCGAACGCGGTCAGTTCCCGCTGGACGGTGTCCAGGGACGACTCCCGTGCGCTCATGGCTGCGACTCCTCACGCCCGGCTCCCGGCCGACCGGTACGGGCCGACGGCCACCTGCGGAAACATGGTGTTGTAGAATACAACCATATCAGCTGGGCAGCGGAAGTTCGAACCACACCACCTTGCCGACCGCCTTGCGGCTGGTCCCCCAGCGCCGCGACATGTGCGACACCAGCGCCAGGCCGCGCCCGCGTACGTCGTCGGCCTCGGCGCGCTGCAGCTGCGGCAGGTTGTGGTTGTCGTCGCTGACCTCGACCAGCAGCTTGCCGACCCGCATCAGCCGCAGCTCCACCTCGTAGGACGCCGCCCGGATCGCATTGGTGACGAGCTCGCTGACCAGCAGCTCCGTGGTGTCGCTCAGCCGGTCCAGGCCCCAGGCGGCGAGCTGCTGCCGGGTCAGGTCGCGGGCGCGGGCCACCTCGCTGTCGTCCACCCGCAGCCGCCACTGGGCCACGTCCTGCGGCGCGATGCCGTCGAAGCGCGCGACCAGCAGCGCCACGTCGTCCCGCCGGTCCTCGGAGTGCACCCTGCCGAGGATCTGCCCGCACACGTCCTCCGGCGTCTGCTGCGGCTCGATCACATGGGCGCACAGCGCCGCCAGCCCGGCGTCTATGCCCTGGCCGCGCACCTCCACCAGGCCGTCGGTGCACAGCACCAGCCAACTGCCGTCCGGCGCGGGGATCTCCACCGTCTCGAAGGGCACCCCGCCCACGCCGATCGGTGCGCCGCCGGGAATCTGCAGCAGCTCGCCGCGCCCGTCGTGCCCGGCCAGCACCGGCGGGATGTGGCCCGCGTTGGCGAGGGCCAGGGTGCGGTGGATCGGGTCGTAGACCGCGTAGACGCACGTGGCGAGGTGGTCGGTGCCCAGCCGCTGGGCCAGGTTGTCCAGATGCCGCAGCAGCTGGGCGGGCGGCAGGTCGAGCGCGGCCATGGTGATGACCGACGTGCGGAACTGGCCCATCACGGCCGCCGCCTGCAGACCGTGGCCCATCACGTCGCCGACGATCAGCGCCACCCGGCCGCCGGGCAGCTGGATCGCGTCGAACCAGTCGCCGCCGACCTGCGCCTGCCGGTCCCCCGGCATGTAGTGGTGCGCGATCTGCACACCCGGGATACGCGGCGGCCGGGTCGGCATCATCGAGCGCTGCAGCGTGGCGGCGGCGCGGGACTCCAGGCGGTGCAGCCGGGCGTTGTCCAGGTGGACGGCGCCACGGGCGGCGACCTCGGCCGCGGTGGCGGCGTCCCTGGCGTCGAAGGGCCGGCGGCCAGGGCCGCGCAGGAAGCAGACCCGGCCGAGCACCGTGCCGCGGGCGGTGAGCGGCGCGAGGATCAGCGAATGTCCGGCCAGCAGCCCTCCGATCGCGGGGACGCCCAGGTCCGCGGCGATGTCGGGGCCCAGCGCCGGATCGACGACCGGCAGCAGGACCGGGTCGCCGAGCCGCGGCATCGTGTCCTGCGCGGGCAGCGTGAGCAGTTCGCCCTCGGGCAGCGCGGTGCTCCAGCCCGCCCCGCGTCCCGTGCGGTCGGCGACCGCGACCCTGCGGACCAGCACCGTGTCGGCGGCCCTGTCGTCCTTGGGCGGCTCGGTGTCGGAGAAGAGCTGGTCCACGACGAGGACGGTGGCGAGGTCGGCGAACCGCGGCACCGTGACCGCGCACAGCTCGCGGGCGGTCGTGTGCAGGTCGAGGGTCGAGCCGACCACGGAGCCGGTCTCGCGCAGCAGCGACAGCTGCTCGTCCAGCGCGCTGCCGGGCAGGGGGCTGCGGGAGCCGTGGGCCGGCCGCCAGGGGGATCCGGGCGCTGCCGGCGCTGTTGTTCCCGAGGGGGCGGGTGGCCCCGGTGGTGCGGGCGGGGCGGCTGCCGGGTGCGGCGGCGGGAACGTGCCGACCGGACCTGCGGGACCTGCGGGACCTGCGGGACCTGCGGTGGGGAAGGGGACGGCGGTCAGGGCGGACGCACTGGAGCGGTCGCCACCACGGATAGCTGAACCAACGCCGGGAGTGAGGGATTCCGGTACGGGTCGCTCGGCGGGACGGGCGGCCGGGGCGGAAGCGGGTCCGGGGAACGCGGCGGGGTCCGGGCGGGGACCCGGCAGCAGTTCACGGCGGGCGGAGCGGTCGGCGCGGGCGGCCGCGGCGACCTGGGCGTAGTCCTGCGGGGTGACGGGCAGCCGGGCGCTGCCCTCGACCTCCAGCGCGGGGTGGCCGAGCGGGGCGATCTGCCGCACGATGCGGTCGAGGCGGCCCGGGCTGACCCCGGGCAGTATCGTGCCCAGCCGCGCGGTCAGCGCATGCCCCTGCGCGGGATCGGGCGCCGGGCACAGCACCGCGGCGATCGCGATGTCCTGGCGCTGCGGCCCTTCCGCGGTGTACGGCAGCAGCCGGCCGCCCACCGCGATCCGCAGGCCGCCGGTGCGCAGCGGCCGGGCGTTCGCCGCGATGGCCAGCAGGCTACGCCCGCCGGGCTCGGCGATCCGGTAGGTCCACCACAGCACGTCTTTGACGGTGCCGTCGCGGTCGGTCGCGGCCAGCGCGCCGGCCCAGGCCGAGGTGGTCAGGTCGTCGAGGACGTCCAGGGTGTCCCGGTGTGCGGTGCCGGACGCGGTGGGGGCCGCACCGGCGGCCGCCCGGGTGGCGGTCAGCAGGCCGGAGGCGCGGTGGCCGAACACATGCTCCCAGCGGTGGCCGAAAAGCTCCTCGGCGCCGCGGTTCCAGTACGAGATCCGGCCGTCCGGGTCGACGCACAGCACCGCGAGGCGGAGCAGTGCGGTCATGCCGCTGCCGTCGAGCACGGCGGCGCCGCTCCCCGGGGCGGCGGGGCTGCCGAAGGGCGCGGCGGCCAGGCCTGAGGCGGCGGCGCGCGCGCCCGGACCGGCGTCGTGGTCTCCGGCTGCGGGACCGCCGCCGGCAGGACCCCCGCCGGCAGGGCGGTTGTCCGTTCGGCCCGGGTCCGTCCGTACGGTGTCCGCGCCCCCGGTGCCTGCACGGCCACCCTCAGGGCGGCCGTCGTCGGCTGACCGGGTGCGGTGCGCGGGACCGGACCCGGGTGTCTGCCGGGCCTTGCCGCGGACCTGCCCGTCGCGCTCCTCGTGCCCTTCTCCGGAGTCGGGACGGTCTGTGTGATCATCTGCGTCGGTGGCTGCGGGATGCCGGATGGTCTCGTCCAACGTCGTGCACCTGCGGTTCGCCGCTGAGTAGGGTCCTGGATTCAAGGCAAGCACGAATAAGTCCGCGGGGGCGACCGAATAGCCGGATTAACCCCCGCAGCGGGGTACATGACGGGTTGTCCGCTGACGCGGACCCAGGGGATGGGGGGAACGACGGTGCACGCACGGGTGCCGCAGGTGGCGGGATTCGCCCGCTGGCCGCACGAGGGGTCGGCCAAGCAGTCGGGGCGGGCGCTGCGCGAGCAGGTGCCGCGGGCGGTCTTCGGCCGTCCCGAGACCTGGACCTGGCAGGACCGTGCCCGCCGCGACTCCGCGTCCGGTGCGGTGGCCTCGGCGGTCGCCGCCGTCGAGGAGTCCAACGCCGGCCGCCTGCAGGACCTGGTGCCGCTGCGGGTGGGGCGGATGGCGGCGAGCCCCTTCGCCTTCCTGCGCGGCTCGGCGGGCCTGATGGCCGCCGACCTCGCCGACCGCCCGGTGACCGGCATCGCCGCCCAGATATGCGGTGACGCGCACGCCGCCAACTTCGGCCTCTACGGCGACGCCCGCGGCGGCCTGGTCATGGACATCAACGACTTCGACGAGACCGTGCGCGGCCCCTGGGAGTGGGACCTGCTGCGGCTGGCGGCCTCGCTGGTGCTGGCCGGGCGGGAGGCGGGCGCGGCGCAGGACGTGTGCCGGGCGGCGGCGTACGACGCGGTCGGCGCCTACCGGCGGACCGTGAGGCTGCTGGCGAAGCTCCCCGTGCACGAGGCGTGGAACGCCATCGCCGACGAGCAGCTGGTCGCGCATGCCGACGCGAGGGACCTGGCCGGCACGCTCGACCAGGTGTCGGCCAAGGCCCGGCGCAATACCAGTGCGAAGTTCGCGGCCCGCTCGACCGAGCCGATCGAGGGCGGTGCCCGGCGCTTCACCGACGTCCCGCCGGTGCTGCGGCGCATCCCGGACGCGGAGGCCGCGGCGGTGGCGGGCGCGCTGGACGGCTACCTGGACACGGTCGGCGAGGACAGGCTGCCGCTGCTGGCGCGCTACGCCGTGCACGACGTCGCCTTCCGGGTGGTCGGCACCGGCAGCGTGGGCACCAGGTCGTACGTGGTGCTGCTGCTCGACCACCTCGGGGAGCCGCTGGTGCTCCAGGTGAAGGAGGCGCGCGCGTCGGCGCTGCTGCCGTACGCCGCCAAGGCCGGTTTCCCCGCGGAGCCGGTGGAGCACGAGGGCCGCAGGGTGGTGCTCGGCCAGAAGCGGATGCAGGTGGTCAGCGACATCCTGCTCGGCTGGACCGACGTCGACGGGCTGCCGTTCCAGGTGCGGCAGTTCAGGAACCGCAAGGGCAGTGTGGACCCGGCGACGCTGCCGCCCGGGCTGCTCGACGACTACGGGCGGATGACCGGCGCGCTGCTGGCCAGGGCGCACGCCCACAGCGCCGACCCGCGGCTGCTGGCCGGCTACTGCGGCAAGAACGAGGAGCTGGACGAGGCGATGGCCGCCTTCGCGGTGGCCTATGCCGACAGGACGGAGGCGGACCACGCCGACCTGCTGGCCGCGATACGGGCGGGGCGGCTGCCCGCGGACTTCGAGGGCCGCCCCACGGCGGCCTGACCCCTGCCGCGGCCCGCGACGCACGACGGGCCTTCGTACGGCCTGACGGCAGGCCGCGGGACCGCCCGCGGTCCTGCCTTCGGCGCGACCACCCGGACAGGCCCTAGGCTGTCCGGGTGACCAACACCTTCGGAACCGAGTCCGCCGCCGCGGCCGGCGCCGCCGCGGCCTCCGTGCCCGGTGCGCAGGAGCGGCTGGCGAACGCGGTGCGGGCGGCCGAGCAGGCACTGATCGAGTTCGAGATCGCCGTGGAGACCTTCCGGGTCGAGGTGGAGAACTTCTCCCGGCTGCACCACCAGCGGCTCGGCCCGATGTACGCGCGGCTGGACGAGCTGGACGCCCTGGTCGCGGAGGCCGTCGCGGCGCACAGCGGCGACCGGGCGGACATCGAGCGGGCCTGGGAGGCCCGCGCCCTGGTCATGCCCATGCCGGGCATCGAGGAGCTGTTCGGCGGCCTGCTCGGCTCCGACGGCGTACGCCCCGTCGAGGACCCGAACCCGCCGCGCCGGGTCAGGCCGGGCAAGGAGGCCCAGCGCCTCTACCGCGAGCTGGCCCGCAAGGCGCACCCCGACCTCGCCCAGGACGACGAGGAGAAGGAGCGGCGCAGCGCCTTCATCGCCCGGGTCAACGAGGCCTACGCCTACGCGGACGAGGAAGCGCTGCGCGCCCTGGCCGCCGAGTGGGAGGCGGGTCCCGTGCCGCTCGCCGACCTGCCCAGCGAGGCCGAGGTGCTCTACGCCCGGCTGGAGTGGCTGGCGGACCGCAAGGAGAAGCTGTCGGCGATCGCCGCGGAGCTGGACGAGAGCGCGATCGGGCAGATGATGCGGCTGGCCCCGGACGACCCGGACGCGCTGCTCAACGAGATCGCCGAGCAGCTGCTCACCCAGGTCGCCCAGCGGGAGGCGAGGCTGGCGGAACTGGTCAAGGACGCCGCGGACGGCGCCTGAGGTAGTTTTGCGGCAAGCGAGCGGCGCCGCGTCTGCGGGCCGCCTTCCCCGTGTCCCAGGAGGCCGCGCCCGATGTTCCGTTCCCAGCTGCCCTCGGTGGACGCCACCGCCGTACCCGCCGACGCGATCCTGCTCGACGTACGGGAGCACGACGAGTGGGCGGCCGGGCACGCGGAGGGCGCGCTGCACATCCCGATGGGCGAGGTCGTCGCCCGCATCGGTGAGCTGCCCGCGGACGGCACCGTCCACGTCGTCTGCCGGGTCGGCGGCCGGTCGGCGCAGGTCACGCAGTATCTGATCGCCCAGGGCAGGGACGCGGTCAACGTCAGCGGCGGCATGCTCGACTGGGAGGCCGCGGGACGTCCGGTCGTGGCCGGCGAGGGCGCCGAGGGCTACGTCCTCTGATCCGTCCCCGGGACCCGTCCGCTCCAGCCTCCCTCTTCCTCCTCTCCGGTCACGCGGGGCCATTCCTACAGCTGTGGGTAACTCGGTAAGGTCACCGCCGGACCCCGGCCGTGGGTAGCGTGCTGCCCTGCAGGCACGCCCGTGCTGAGAGCGGAGAGACGATGCAGTCAGAGCAAGGCCCATCGCCCCAGGCGGCGACCTTGTCGCTGCCCGCCCGAATAGCGGTGGCCGTGACCGTGGGTGTGGTCGCCGTGGGAGCGCTCCTCCACCTCGGCATGGTCTTCCTGCACGTCGCGCCGTCCAACACGCTCAGCAAGGAGCACGCCTCGGCGGTCAGCGACTACGTCTACCCCGAGTTCGAGCAGAACTGGAAGCTCTTCGCGCCCGACCCGCTGCAGCAGAACGTCCACGTCCAGGCGCGCGCCGAGGTCCGCAAGCCGGACGGCAGCACCGAGACCACCGGCTGGGTGGACCTGACGGCGATGGACGTGGCCGACATGCGGCACAACCCGCTGCCCAGCCACAGCCAGCAGAACGAACTGCGCCGCGCCTGGGGCTACTACAGCGACAACCACAGCGACCAGAACCAGACGACCCCGATCAGCGCCAACGACCTGAGCGGCACCTACCTCAACACCATCCTGGCCAAGCGCCTCGGCACCCGGCTCAACGGCGGCACGGTCGTCCGCGTCCAGGGCAGGGCGGCGACCACCACGGTCGCCAGGCCGTCCTGGAGCGGCGAGTCGGTCGACACCACCACCCAATACCGCGAGCTGCCCTGGTGGACCGTTCCCACCGCGCCGGCAGGGCAGGAGAACGCGTCGTGAGCGACCCCCGCACCCCGGCCGCCCCCGCCGAGGACCCAGAGCCCGCCGCGGAACCGAACACCGCAGCGGAAGCCGGCGCCTCCGCGGAACCCTCCGCGCAGGCCCCCGCCGCCGCAGAACCCGCGCTCGCGCCCGCCCTCGCCGGCGGGAGCCATGCGCAGGACGCCGGCCCCGCGCCCTTCCCCTTCGCCGGGCTCGGCCGCTCGCTCGACCGGGGCGTCAGCCGCGGCCTGGCCATGGTCACCGGCAGCGCCCTCGGCCCCTATCAGGCCGCGGTCATCCGCATCGGCTTCTCGCTGACCTGGCTGCTCTTCCTGCTGCGCGAGTGGCCGCACCGCTCCGAGCTGTACGGCCCCGACAGCCCGTGGACCGTCGCGCTGGCCAAGCGGCTGGTCGCCGGGAACCACGCCTTCACCGCGGTGCTGTGGAACGACAGCCGCGGCTGGTTCGAGCTGGTCTACGCGGTGGCCGTCGTCAGCAGCGCCCTGCTGATGGTCGGCTGGCGCACCAGGACCTCCTCCGTGCTGTTCATGCTGGGCGTGCTGTCCCTGCAGAACCGCAGCGTCTTCATGGGCGACGGCGGCGACAACGTCATCCACCTGATGGCGATCTACCTGGTCTTCACCCGCTGCGGGCAGGTCTGGTCGCTGGACCGTCGCCGCGCCGCCAAGGCGGAGGCCGAGGAGGCGGCGACAGGGGCTGGGGGGTCCGCGGGGTCCGACCCCGTGGGGATCGCGCTGTGGGTGGTGATGGGCGCCGCGCTCGTGGCCGCCACGGTCGCGGGCAAGCTCGCCACCGAGTGGAAGGTGGGCCTGTGGGCGGGCCTGCTGGTCCAGGCGGTGTGGTGGGCGGTACGCCGCTACGCGCCAGGTGAGCCGCGCACCGTGCTCAACACCATGGCCGACATCATCCACAACGGCGCCATGCTGGTCGTCGTCGTGGAGGTCTGCCTCATCTACTCCACGGCCGGCTGGTACAAGATCCAGGGCAGCCGCTGGGAGGACGGCACCGCGCTCTACTATCCGCTGCACCTGGACGACTTCACGCCGTGGCCGAGCCTGTCGCACGCGCTGGCGGGCAACGCGCTGATGGTCATGCTGATCACCTACGGCACGGTCATGGTGCAGGTCGCCTTCCCCTTCACCCTCTTCAACCGCAAGGTGAAGAACGTGCTGCTGGTGGCGATGATGCTGGAGCACGCCTCGATCGCGATCGTGCTGGGCCTGCCCTTCTTCTCGCTGGCGATGATCGCCGCCGACGCCGTCTTCCTGCCCACCGGTTTCCTGCGCTGGCTCGGCGAGCAGGTCGCCCGCCCGCTGCGGCGCCCCGCACCGCCCGCGCTCGCGGCCGTCCCCGGGCCGCGCCCCGCGGACACCGGCGCCGGGCAGGCCGCGGCGGGGCAGTCCGCGACGGAAGCCGTCACCTGACCCCCTCCCGGGCCTGCGGCCCGGGGCACGGCGCCGCCGTAGGGTAAGCGCCATGAGCGATGAGCAGGCCGCACTCCGGCTGCCCGGGGTGCGGTCCGCCGTGCTGAGCTGGCACGAGCACGCCGCCGCGGCGGACACGGTGCTGCTCGACGGCTTCCACGCCCTCAAGCACGCGCTGCGCTTCGGCGCCGACGTCCATGTCGCGGTCAGCAGTGACAAGGACGCGGTGCTGCGGCTGGCCGCCGGCCTGGCGCCCGACCTGACCGCGGACCTGGCGTCCCGGGTCACCCAGGTCCCGGCCGCCGCGCTGCGCGAGCTGGTGGCCCGCGTCCACCCGACCGGGGTGGCCGCGCTCGCCGCCCGCCCCGACCGCGCGGGCCGCACCGCCGTGCTGGGCGCACGGCCGAGGCAGGCCCCGGTGGTGGTTCTCGACCGCCCGCGCAACCTCGGCAATGTCGGCGCCGTCGTCAGGCTCGCCGCCGGTTTCGGGGTCACCGGCGTGGTCACCACCGGCGACCTCGACCCCTGGCACCCCAACGCGGTGCGCGCCGGCGCCGGGCTGCACTACGCGACGGCCGTGGACCGCACCGCCCCCGACGACCTGCCGCCGGGGCCGCTGTACGTCCTGGACCCCGAGGGCGCGGACATCCGTACCGCCGAGCTGCCCGACGACGCGCTGGTCGTCTTCGGCTCGGAGCGGCACGGGGTGTCCGACGAGCTGCGCGCCCGGGCCACGTCCCTGGTGTCGCTGCCGATGCGGCCCCAGGTGTCGAGCTACAACCTGGCCACCAGCGTCGGCATGACGCTCTACCACTGGTCGGCGACCTCCCGGTCGCCGCTGGTGCCGGGACGCCCCTGACCGTGCCGCCCCGCGCGGCCATCGGGCGGGGCGGCCCACCGGTCAGGCCGGCCTGCGCACCTCCACCGTCCGGAAGCGGCTCGCGACGAAGGCCGCGTCGCACAGCGCCGCATTGGCCGCGGGATTGCCGCCCGAGCCGTGGAAGTCGGAGAAGGCGGCGGTCTGGTTGACGTACACCCCGCCGGTCAGGTTGAGCGACAGCTGCGCGCACTCCTCCTGGCAGACCTCCACCAGCTGCCGCTCCACCTCGGGCGAGGTCGTGTAGCCGCCCACCGTCATGGCGCCCTGCTCGCGGATCGTCCTGCCCAGCAGCCTGATCGCCGCGTCGGTGGAGTCCACTGCCACGGCGAAGGCGACCGGTCCGAAGCACTCGGCCATCAGGGCCGCTTCCGCGTCCGGCTTGGCGGTGTCCAGCCTGACCAGGGCCGGGGTGCGGACGACGGCGTCGGGGAAGTCGGGGTGGGCCACCGCACGGGAGGCGAGCGCGACCTCGCCCATGCCGGGGGCGGCCTCCAGCCGCGCCTTGACGTCGGGATTGACCAGCGCCCCGAGCAGCGCGTTGGCCCGTGCGTCGTCGCCGAGCAGCTTGTCCACCGCGGCGGCGAGGTCGGCGACCACCTCGTCGTACGTCCGCGGCCCGGACTCGGTGCCGATGCCGCCCCGGGGGATCAGCAGATTCTGCGGGGTGGTGCACATCTGCCCGCTGTAGAGCGACAGCGAGAAGGCCAGGTTGCCGAGCATGCCGCGGTAGTCGTCGGTGGAGTCCACGACCACCGTGTTGACCCCGGCCTTCTCGGTGAAGACCTGCGCCTGGCGGGCGTTGGCCTCCAGCCAGTCGCCGAACGCCGTCGAGCCGGTGTAGTCGACGATGCGGACCTCGGGGCGTACGGCCAGCGTCTTGGCCAGCCCCTCGCCCGGCCGGTCGACGGCCAGGCACACCAGGTCGGGGGAGAAGCCCGCCTCGGCCAGCACGTCGCGGGCCGCCGCGACGGTCATGGCCAGCGGCAGCACCGCCCGCGGGTGCGGCTTGACCAGCACGGCATTGCCGGTGGCCAGCGACGCGAACAGCCCCGGGTAGCCGTTCCAGGTCGGGAAGGTGTTGCAGCCGATGACCAGGCCGATGCCGCGCGGCACCGCGGTGAAGGCCTTGTGCAGGCCCAGCGGGTCCCGCTTGCCCTGCGGCTTGACCCACTCGGCGCTGCCGGGGGTGCGGACCTGCTCGGCGTACGCGTACGCCACCGCTTCCAGGCCGCGGTCCTGGGCGTGCGGGCCGCCCGCCTGGAAGGCCATCGTGAAGGCCTGGCCGGAGGTGTGCATGACCGCGTGCGCGAACTCGTGGGTGCGGGCGTTGATCCGCGCCAGGATCTCCAGGCACACCATCGCGCGCGCCTCGGGTCCCGCGTCCCGCCAGGCGGGCATCGCGGCCCGCATCGCGGGCAGCAGCACGTCGGGGTCGGGGTGCGGATACTGCACGCCCAGCTCGATGCCGTACGGCGACTGCTCGCCGCCGGTCCACCCGTCCGTACCCGGCTGCTCGGAGGCGAAGGGGAAGCGCCCGCCGAGCAGCGCCTCGAAGGCGGCCCTGCCCTCCTCGGCGTCCCCGTACGCCTTCGGGTGCTCGGGGTAGGGGGACCAGTAGGCGCGGGTCCTTATGGTCTCCAGCGCCTGGTCGAGGGTGTCGCGGTGGCGCTCGGCCAGGGACAGGGGGGAGAGATCGGCGGACAATGGGACCAACTCCTCGTCGAGCTGGGCTGGGTGGAGGGAACACAGCTACATTAACCGAATGTTCGGTCGGGACAAGGGCGGAAAACCCGGCCTGTGGACAACTCCGCCGGACCGCCGCCAGGCCCGGCGGAAGCGGCGGGGCCACCAGGAACCGCCGGCACCGGCAAGGAGTCGTGGACAGCGTGAGCGCACTTGACCGCACCAGCACCGTGGCCGTCGTCGGCGCCGGGACCATGGGCCAGGGCATCGCCCAGGTGGCCCTGCTCGCCGGGCACCGCGTGCTGCTGCACGACGCGGCGCCCGGCCGGGCGCAGGCCGCCGCCGAGGCGGTGGCCGGCCGCCTCGACCGGCTCGTGGCCAAGGGCCGGCTCGGCGCGGGCGACCTGAAGGACGCGGTGGCCCGGCTGGTCCCGGCGGAGGGCACCGCGGACCTGGCGGGGGCCTCGCTGGTGGTGGAGGCCGTCGTCGAGGACCTGGCCGCCAAGCAGGCGCTCTTCGCCGAGCTGGAGGCGGTCGTCGGCGACGGCTGCCTGCTGGCCACCAACACCTCCTCGCTGCCGGTGACAGCCGTCGCGGGCACGCTGCGGCTGCCGGGCCGCCTGGTCGGGCTGCACTTCTTCAACCCGGCCCCGCTGCTTCCGCTGGTCGAGGTGGTCGCGGGCGCCGCCACCTCCGCCGAGGCGGTGGCCACGGCCTACGACACGGCTGCCGCGTGGGGCAAGACGCCGGTGCGCTGCACCGACACCCCCGGTTTCGTCGTCAACCGCATCGCCCGGCCCTTCTACGCCGAGGCGCTGCGGGTGTACGAGGAGCGCGCCGCCGACCCGGCGACCGTCGACGCGGTGCTGCGGGAGAGCGGCGGCTTCGCCATGGGGCCGTTCGAGCTGATGGACCTGATCGGCCAGGACGTCAACGAGGCGGTCACGCGGTCGGTGTGGGAGGCCTTCTTCCACGACCCGAAGTTCACCCCTTCGCTGGCCCAGCGCCGCCTGGTCGAGTCGGGCCGGCTCGGCCGCAAGTCGGGCCGCGGCTGGTTCGGCTATCCCCAGGGCAGCCAGGGCGGCGCCAGGCCGGGCCGCGGCGGCGTACAGAAGCCGGAGTTCCCGCCGCACACCGCGGCGCCCGCCGTCGCCCCGACGTCGGTGGTGCTGCGCGGCGACCTCGGCCCCGCGCGGGCGCTGCCCGGGCTGCTGCGGGAGTCGGGCATCGAGGTCCGCGAGACGGCGGCGGACGGCCCCGGCGCGCTCCTGCTGCCCGGCGGGGTGCCGCTGCGGCTCGCCGACGGGCACCCGATGCCCGCGCCCGGCGTCCGCTTCGACCTGGCCCTGGACTACCGCACCGCCACCCGTGTCGCCGTGGCCCCCTGCGACGGGGTGCACGCCGACGCCGTGGAGCAGGCGGTGGGGCTCTTCCAGGCGCTGGGCAAGGACGTCAGCGTCGTCGGGGAGGTGCCGGGCCTGATCGTGGCCCGTACCGTCGCGATGCTGGCGGACCTGGCGGCCGACGCGGTCGCCCGGCAGGTCGCCTCGGCCCGCGACATCGACACCGCGATGCGGCGCGGCGTCAGCTATCCGCTGGGTCCGCTGGAGTGGTGCGAGCGGATTTCCGCCACATATGTGCGCGATCTGCTGGAGGCGCTGCACCGCGACTCCCCCACAGGACGCTATGCACCCTGCCGGGAGCTGAGGCGGCGTGCGGACGCCGAAGGAGGTGTGGTCTCCTCATGACCATGACCAAGCGCGACACCTATACGCCGGACTCGCTGCTCGCCGTGGCCGTGGAGGTCTTCAACGAGCGCGGCTACGACGGCACGTCCATGGAGGACCTCTCGCGCGCGGCGGGCATCTCGAAATCCTCGATCTACCACCATGTGCGCGGCAAGGAGGAACTCCTCAACCGGGCGGTCGGCCGCGCCCTCGACGGTCTGTTCGGCATCCTCGACCAGCCGGAGGCCGGAACCGGCCGTGCCGTGCAGCGGCTGGAGTACGTGATCCGGCGGACCGCCGTCGTGCTCATGGACGAACTCCCCTATGTCACGCTGCTGCTGCGGGTCCGCGGGAACACCAAGACCGAGCGCTGGGCGATGGAGCGCAGGCGGGAGTTCGACCAGCGGGTGGCGACGCTGCTCAAGGAGGCCGCCGCGGACGGCGACCTGCGGGCGGACGTCGAGGTCAGGCTGGCGACCAGGCTGCTCTTCGGGATGATCAACTCGATAGTCGAGTGGTACCGCCCCGCCGTGAAGGGGGCGCTCGACCGGGAGCAGGTCGCCGACGCGGTGCTGCGTCTGGCTTTCGACGGCCTGCGGGCCTAGGCCGTGTTTTGGAGGTCCCGCCTGCCCCGCGACGCCTGGCACGCACGCTCGCTGCGTTGTCGGAGTCGTCCGAGCAGGCCCACTACGAGGACGACCCTCCGCCTTGCGATCGCACGCACCGGACGCCGCGGGGCCCGCCCTGTGGGCGGACGGCGCTACTTCCAAAACACGGCCTAGGCCTGTCACCCGATCAGGCTAAGGCCGGCTGAGCGCGGCGGCTGACGGCGCAGCCGGCCCGGACGGGGACGTCAGTCCCCCACGACCAGGTCGGTCTCCTCGAAGACCAGCAGCGTCCTGCTGCTGAGCACTTCCTCGATGGACTGCAGCCGGGTCAGGACCAGTTCGCGCAGGCTGCGGTTGTCCACGGTGTGCACCAGCAGCAGCACGTCGAAGTCACCGCTCACCAGTGCGATGTGCACGACACCCGGAAGGGTGACGAGCTTCTCCCGCACCGTCCGCCAGGAGTTCTGGACGATCTTGAGCGTGATGTACGCGGACGCGCCGTGCCCCGCCCGCTCGTGGTCCACCCGGGCGGTGAAACCCCGGATCACCCCGTCCTCGATGAGGCGGTTGATCCGGGCGTAGGCGTTCGCCCGTGACACGTGCACCTGCTCGGCCACCGAGCGTATGGAAGCCCTGCCGTCCTCCTGCAGCAGCCGCAGGATGGTGCGGTCTATCGGGTCCAGCGGTCGGACCGTGGGCTCGTCTTCGGCCATCTGTTCTCTCGCCATCCCCCGCAAGCTCCCTACCATGGACGTACTGGCTCCATCTCAGGCTGTGCAGAACCGTTTGTCCACAGGCAGAACCACCCCGTAGCCAAAATGCCTCCGGCGACCGAACAATCGGTAGGGAGCGGAACCCGCTCGCCACCGATCGATTCAGGTCACCGACCACAAGGAGGTGCTCGCGATGACCGTGCTGGACACCCCTGCCTGGCGGCCTCGCACCGACGCCGCTCCGCTGCTGCCCGATCCGGAGCCGTACCGGCTGCTCGGCACCCCCGCCGCCGCGGACCTGGACCCCGCGCTGCTCGGCCGCCTGCACGGCCAGCTCGTCCGCGGCCGCCGCTACAACGCGCAGGCCACCGCCCTGACCAAGCAGGGCCGGCTCGCCGTCTACCCGTCCAGCACCGGCCAGGAGGCCTGCGAGATCGCCGCCGCCCTCGCGCTGAGCCCCCGCGACTGGCTCTTTCCCAGCTACCGCGACACCCTTGCCGTCGTCGCCCGCGGAGTCGACCCGGTCGAGGCACTGACGCTGCTGCGCGGCGACTGGCACACCGGCTACGACCCCCGCGAGCACCGGATCGCACCGCTGAGCACCCCGCTGGCCACCCAGCTGCCGCACGCCGTGGGCCTGGCCCACGCGGCCCGGCTCTCCGGCGACCCCGTCGCCGCGCTTGCCATGGTCGGCGACGGCGGCACCAGCGAGGGCGACTTCCACGAGGCGCTCAACTTCGCCGCCGTCTGGCAGGCCCCCGTGGTCTTCCTGGTGCAGAACAACGGCTTCGCCATCTCCGTCCCGCTCGCCAAGCAGACCGCGGCCCCGACCCTCGCCCACAAGGCGGTCGGCTACGGCATGCCCGGCCGGCTGGTCGACGGCAACGACGTGGCGGCCGTCCACCAGGTCCTCAGCGAAGCGGTGGAGCGCGCCCGCGAAGGCGGCGGACCCACCCTGGTCGAGGCGGTCACCTACCGCATCGACGCGCACACCAACGCCGACGACGCCACCCGCTACCGCGAGGAGTCCGAGGTCGCCGCCTGGCGCGCGCACGACCCCGTCGAGCTGCTGGAGCGCGAGCTGACCGCCCGCGGGCTGCTGGACGACGCGGCAAGGCAGCGCGCCCTGGACGAGGCCGAGGCGATGGCCGCCGACCTGCGCGAGCGGATGCACGAGGACCCCGAGCTCGACCCGACGGAGCTTTTCGAGCACGTATATGCCGAGCCGACACAGCAGCTGCGCGAGCAGGCGGCGCAGCTGCGCGCGGAACTGGAAGCGGAGCGGCAGTCATGACCACGGCCACCACCGCCGCCGACCGGGCCGAAGCCCCCTCCCGCAAACCGGCGACCATGGCGCAGGCGCTCAACCAGGCGCTGCGCGACAGCCTCGCCGCCGACCCCGCCGTGCACGTCATGGGCGAGGACGTCGGCACCCTCGGCGGCGTCTTCCGCATCACCGACGGGCTGACCAGGGACTTCGGCGAGGACCGCTGCACCGACACCCCGCTGGCCGAGGCGGGCATCCTCGGCGCCGCGGTCGGCATGGCCATGTACGGGCTGCGGCCCGTGGTGGAGATGCAGTTCGACGCCTTCGCCTACCCGGCCTTCGAGCAGCTGGTCAGCCATGTCGCCCGGATGCGGAACCGCACCAGGGGCGCACTGCCGCTGCCGATCACCGTGCGCATCCCCTACGGCGGCGGCATCGGCGGCGTCGAGCACCACAGCGACTCCTCGGAGGCGTACTACCTGCACACCCCGGGCCTGCACGTGGTCACCCCGGCCACCGTCGAGGACGCCTACGGGCTGCTGCGGGCGTCCATCGCCTCGGACGACCCGGTGATCTTCCTCGAACCCAAGCGGCTGTACTGGTCGAAGGCCGACTGGTCGCCCCAGGAGCCCTCCGCGGTGCCGCCGATCGGGCGGGCCGCGGTGCGCAGGACCGGGCGCACGGCGACGCTGGTCACCTACGGCCCCTCGCTGCCGGTGTGCCTGGAGGCGGCGGAGGCGGCCGAGGAGGAGGGCTGGGACCTGGGCGTTGTCGACCTGCGCAGCCTGGTGCCCTTCGACGAGGAGACCGTCGCCGCGGCCGTACGCGCCACCGGGCGGGCGGTCGTCGTCCACGAGTCGTCGGGCTTCGGCGGCGCAGGCGCGGAGATCGCGGCGCGCATCACCGAGCGCTGCTTCCACCACCTGGAGGCGCCCGTCCTGCGGGTCGCCGGATTCGACATCCCCTACCCGCCGCCGATGCTGGAGCGGCACCACCTGCCCGGCGTCGACCGCATCCTCGACGCCGTCGGCCGGCTGCAGTGGGAGGAGCGCTGATGGCCGTCGTGCGCGAATTCACCCTCCCCGACCTCGGGGAGGGCCTCACCGAGGCGGAGATCGTCCGCTGGCTGGTGGAGGTCGGCGAGGTCGTCGCCGTCGACCAGCCGGTGGTCGAGATGGAGACGGCCAAGGCCGTCGTCGAGGTGCCGTGCCCCTACGGCGGCGTGGTGACCGCGCGCTTCGGCGAGGCGGGCGACTCCCTCGCGGTGGGCCGCCCGCTGGTCACGGTGGCCGTGGGCTCGGGCGCCGACAGCACGCACCCCGCGCGGGGCGGCGACGGCGGAGGTGACGGGCAGGGCTCGGGCAATGTGCTGGTCGGCTACGGCACCGGCGCGGCCTCCGGGCGGCGCCGGCGGCGTGTGGCGGCGACAAGCCCCGGCAGCGGCGGCCCCGCGGTGGCGGACGCGGTTCCCGCCGGGGCGGTCGCGCCGACGGACCTGCGTACGGTCGACGGCCGCGACAACGGCGACGCAGGTCCTGTGGCGGTCATCTCACCCCTGGTCAGGCGGCTGGCCAGGGAAAACGGCCTGGACCTGCGGCGGCTGGCGGGCAGCGGCCCTGAAGGCCTGATCATGCGCTCCGACGTGGAGCGCGCGATCGCCGCCCCCGCGCAGGTCGCGGAGCCGGCCGGGCCGGCGGACACCCTCGACGGCGCCGAGCGGGTGCCGCTGCGCGGGATCCGCCGGGCCGTCGCGGACAAGCTGACCCGCAGCCGCCGGGAGATCCCGGACGCCACCTGCTGGGTGGACGCCGACGCCACGGAACTGCTAGCCGCCCGGGCCGCGATGAACGCCTCGGGCGAGCGCCGCATCTCCGTGCTCGCACTGCTCGCCCGGGTGGTGACGGCGGCGCTGGCGCGCTACCCCGACCTCAACTCCCGGGTGGACACCGAGCGTTCCGAGATCGTCCGGCTGCCGGCCGTGCACCTCGGCTTCGCCGCCCAGACCGAAAGGGGCCTGGTCGTGCCGGTGCTGCGTGACGCGCACACCATGACCACGACCGCGCTCGCCGCGGAGATGGCCAGGCTCACCGAGGCCGCGAGGACCGGGTCGCTGACCCCGGCCGAGCTGACCGGCGGCACCTTCACGCTGAACAACTACGGGGTCTTCGGCGTGGACGGCTCCACGCCGATCATCAACCACCCCGAAGCGGCCATGCTCGGCGTCGGCCGGATCACGGCCAAGCCGTGGGTGCACGACGGCGAACTGGCCGTACGGCAGGTGGTGCAGCTGTCCTTCACCTTCGACCACCGGGTCTGCGACGGCGGCACCGCCGGCGGATTCCTGCGGCTGGTGGCGGACTGCGTCGAACAGCCCGCGGTGCTGCTCGCCGCGGTGTGACCGCGGGCACCCGTCCCGCGGCCCGCCAGGCCGCGGGATACTCCGGGTATGACGACGAGGTACGACGCGGTGGTGCTCGCGGGCGGCGCGGCCAGGAGGCTGGGCGGCACCGACAAGCCCGCGCTCCCGGTCGGCGGCCGGACGCTGCTCGACCGGGTGCTCGCCGCCTGCGCGGGGGCCGAGCGCACCGTCGTCGTCGGGCCGCGCCGCCCCACCGCCCTGCCGGTGCGGTGGACCAGGGAGCAGCCGGCCGGCGGCGGCCCGCTGCCCGCGCTCGCCGCGGGCCTCGGCGCGCTGGCCGGTCCCGGCGGCGCCGAGCAGGTCGTCGTCCTCGCCGCCGACCTGCCCTTCCTGACGGCGCCCACCGTGACGGCGCTGACCTCGGCGCTGTCCGGCGACGTCGAAGGCGTGCTGCTCACCGACGCCGGCGGGCGCGACCAGCCCCTGGCGGCGGCGTACCTGACGGAGCCGCTGCGCCGCGAGATCGCCCTGCTCGGCGCCGAACACGGCGGCCTGACCGGCCTCCCCCTCCGCCTGCTGACCGCCGAACTGGCCCTGACCCACATCGCCGACCCGACGGGCGACGCGTCCTTCGACTGCGACACATGGGACGACGTCTCCGCCGCCCGAGCCCGCCTGGCCGGGACCCAGGAGCCCTGACGGGCGGTCGCGTACGCGGCCGGGTGCGCGGAAGTCGGCCGCGTACGTCCAGCTCGTGGGGGCAGGCGGGGCGGTAGCCCGGGAGCTCTGACGGGCAGCCGGTGGGCGGAAGTCGGCCGCGTACGTTCAGCTCGTGGGGGCAGGCCGGATGGCGGCCCGGGAGCCCTGACGGTCGCCGCGTCGTCCGGAGTCGGGCCGGGTGGACGAAGCCGGCCGCGTACGTCGACGGCCGCCGCGTGCGTCCGCTTGTGCGGGTCGGGGGAGTTCGAGGGGTGAGCCTGGGTGGCTTGGGCGGGGGGATCGGGGACGATGGGCGTGTGGTGGACGAATGGATCGCAGCAGCCAAGACCGAACTGGGCATCGACCTCGACGTGGACACCGGGGTCCTGCTGGACCTGGCGCGTGACGCGGCGCACGGGGTCGCGCGCCCTGCCGCCCCGCTGACCACCTTCCTGGTGGGGTATGCGGCGGCGCAGGCGGGCGGCGGACCCGAGGCCGTGCGGGAGGCGGCGAGGAAGGCCGCCGACCTGGCCCTGCGCTGGACGCAGGAGTCGGGCGGATGAACGGCCCGGGCAACGGCCCCCGGGAGCAGGGCCGTCCGGGAGCCGACGCGGCGGACCGGGCGCTCGACGACGCCCTCGCGCTGGCCAACGGCCCCGGCAGGTCCGGCTCCCGGCCCCGCCCGCCCGGCACCGACCCGCTGGCCGTCGCGCTGGCGCACGAGCAGGAGGAGGAGCGTCCCCGCGAGCACGGGGGTGCCGTCTCCTGGCCGGAGGCGCGGCGGATCGCGCGCAGGACCGGCAGGCGGCTCGACGCGCGGGCGCTGCCGCTCGGCGAGGACCTGCTGGGCATGGCGCTGGCGCGCTCCCTGGTGGCGCTGACGGACCTGCCGTCGTTCGACTCCTCGGCCATGGACGGCTGGGCCGTGGCGGGCAGCGGCCCGTGGCGGCTCAAGGGCCAGGTGCTGGCGGGGCAGCGGCGTTCGGCCGAGGCGCTGCTCGGCGGCCACGCCGTACGTATCGCCACCGGGGCCGTGCTCCCGCCCGGGACCACGGCGGTGCTGCGCAGCGAGTACGGCGCCGTCCGGCGCAGGACCGACGGCGAGTGGCTGCACGTCCTGGCCCCGCACCCGGAGCCCAGGGCGGGGCAGGAGATACGGCGCAGGGGCCAGGAGTGCCGCGGCGGCGACGAGTTGCTGCCCGCGGGCACGGTGGTGACACCGGCGGTGCTCGGCCTGGCCGCGGCCGCGGGCTACGACGAACTGACCGTCACGTTGCGCCCCCGGGTGGAGATCCTGGTGCTCGGCGACGAGTTGCTCGACCATGGGCCGCCGCGGGCCGGAAGGGTGCGCGACGCGCTCGGCCCGATGCTGCCGTCCTGGCTGCGCGGGCTCGGCGCCGACGTGACCTCGGTGCGGCGGCTGGCCGACGACGCCCAGGTGCTGCACGCCGCCGTGACCGCGAGCACCGCCGACCTGGTGGTGACCACCGGCGGAACAGCGGGCGGCCCGGTCGACCATGTGCACCCCGTGCTGGCGAAGTCCGGTGCGCGGCTGCTGGTCGACGGGGTCGCGGTACGCCCCGGCCACCCGATGCTGCTGGCGGAACTGCCCGCGGGCGGGCTGCTCGCCGGGCTGCCGGGCAATCCGCTCGCGGCCGTCTCCGGGGTGCTCACCCTGGTCGCGCCCGTGCTGCGGGCGCTCGCCGGCCGCCCGGCGCCCGCTCCTTACGCGGCCCCGCTGACCGCGGACGTGCAGGGGCACCCGGTGGACACCCGGCTGGTCCCGGTCGTCTTCGACGACGAGTCGGCCGCGCGCCCGCTGCACTTCACCGGCCCCGCGATGCTGCGCGGCCTGGCCGCCGCCGACGGCATGGCGGTGATCCCGCCGGGCGGGGCGAAGGCGGGCCAGGAGACGGCGGTGCTGGACACCGGGGCACTGGCGCCGGCGTGGGGGAGCGGTACATGAGCCCGGGCGACGGCGGCGACGCCCAGCCCGCGGACCACGCGGACCACCCGGACCCGGTGGCCGCCGAGGACCTGCCGCCGGACAGGCCCGGCGTGCACCGGGTCGCCTTCCCGCGCCCGGCTGCCGGCCCGCTGATGCAGGTCACCCGGCGCCTGCTGCTGGCACTGCTGGTCCTGGCCCTCACCGTCGTGATCGTCTACGCGGACCGGGGCGGCTACCACGACAACGCCGACGACTCGGTGTCCTTCCTCGACTCCCTCTACTACGCGACGGTGACGCTGTCGACGACCGGCTACGGCGACATCGTCCCGTACAGCACGGGCGCGCGGCTGAGCAACACCTTCCTTGTGACGCCGCTGCGGGTGATCTTCCTGATCATCCTGGTCGGCACCACGCTCGAAGTGCTGACGGAACGCACCAGGGAGCAGTTCCGGCTGACCCGTTGGAGGAGAACGTTGCGCGACCATGTGGTCATCGTGGGGTACGGCACCAAGGGCCGGTCCGCGGCGCGGACGCTGCTGGGGCGCGGGGTGCCGCAGCAGCGGATCGTGGTCGTCGACCCCAACCCGAAGGTGGTGAACGGCGCGACCGACGAGGGCTACGTGGCGGTCGTCGGCGACGCGACCGGCAGCGACGTGCTGCGGCGGGCCGAGGCGCAGCGTGCGCGGCAGATCGTCGTGGCGGCCCAGCGCGACGACACCGCGGTCCTGGTCACCCTGACGGCGCGTCAGCTCAACCCGGACGCGCACATCGTGGCGTCGGTCCGCGAGGAGGAGAACGCGCCGCTGCTGCGCCAGTCCGGCGCCGACGCGGTCATCACCAGCTCGGGCGCCGCGGGCCGGCTGCTCGGGCTGTCCGTGCTCAGCCCCAGCGTGGGGCAGGTGATGGACGACCTGATCACGTACGGCAGCGGGCTCGACCTCATCGAACGGCCGGTCGGCGCGGCCGAGACGGGCAAGGCGCCGCGTGAGGTGCGCGACCTGGTGGTGTCGGTGATGCGGGACGCCAGGATGCTCGACCACGACGACCCCGAGGCGGCGCCGCTGCGGGCGGGGGACCGGCTGATCACGATCCGCCGCTCGACCGACGGCCCGGCGGCGGCCCCGCAGGGCTGAACCGGCCCCGCCGCAGAGAAGGGCACATACCGCCTTCGGCTGCCCTCTGCGATCGAATCTGACACCCTGTGACCGACTGACGAGGCGTCATATCGCCACATGCCAACGATACTTGCTCGGCGCACGATCGATCGGTGGTGATATGATCACGCCGCTTGTCGGCGCCAGCCAAAGCGAGTAAGACGGACGGCAATCCGGTCGAGAGCGTTAACCACTCCGAGGAGCACCATGCCGCAGTCGGGCATATGGAGCCGTTTCGATTTATCGACGCCTCGGTGCCGCTGCCGACAGGACGTGTGTGATGCCCCTGGACCCCGTGGGTGCCCTACGGCACCGTCGCTTCTCGGGACAATCCGGGCGTAAAAGCGCAGTACCCCGCATTCAGTCCCTGGCGGTCGTCTAGTCGTTTAAAGAGAGTCTCATGACGCATTACATACAGGATCCAGCGCTCTGGGCTCTGATCGCTGGTACGCCGCTCGCCGCAACCGTCATACTCCGCGAGCGCAGAGCCCGAAGCAAGACACGCAGGGAAAAGGCGGCAATCGAGAGCCGCTACACGGAACTCGAAAGCAGCTACGCCAGCTCCGTGCATGAGGCAAGGATCCGTGCGGAGGACGCCACCAAGAGTGCGCTGAAATCCGCGATGCGTACGCTGCAGGGTCTCGCCAACGAACAGCAGCTCGCCATTTCCAAGGCGCAGGGCAAATACGGCGAGCACTATGTGCTCCAGGACCTCCTGGAGATCGACCACATGAACTCGCAGTTCGGCCGGCGTGCCCAGGCGATCGCCGTTCTGTGCGACGGGTGGCTCGGCAGGCAGCGGGCCGACGCCTCGGTCTACGACGTGGTGCGCAGCGCCAAGGGCAGGATCCGGCACTACACCAGGGTCGAGATCCGCTCGCAGAGCAACTTCGCGATGACGGGCCGGGCAGTGGAGCCGGTCGCACTGGCACTCGCGGAACTGCTCGACAACGCGACCAGCTATTCGGCGCCCGACTCCCCCATCGACATCACCACCCGTACCGTGCCCAAGGGTGTCTGCATCATCATCGACGATGCCGGTGTCGGTATGAACGAGGAGGAGAAGAAGCGGGCCGACCATCTGCTGTCGCCGCAGGGTCCCACCGACATCACGGCACTGGGAAATCCGCCGCAGTTCGGTTTCGCGGTCATCGGGGTGCTCGCCGCACGTTACGGCTTCAGCGTCTCCGTCGACTCGTCCTCCCCGTACGGCGGTGTCCGCGCGGTGGTGCTGATTCCCGAGGAGCTTCTGACCAGCATGCCAGAGCCGGAAGAAGCGCCCACGCCCTCCCGTACGGCGGAGGCCGCAGCGCCAGTAGAGAGCACTTCCACCCCAGGTGGCCTGCCGAAACGTAGTCGAAAAGGCTCGATGTCCATCGTGCCGAGCGCAGATTCCACTCGTGCCCCGGCCCGAACGGAAGAGGAAACTGCCTCGATTATGGCCGCCTTCCAGCTCGGCACACAGTCCGGGCGCTCCGCAAACACGGAAGGGCACGATCCGCAGTGAACAACGACCTGTCATGGATGCTTGACAGCGCCCTGGAGGTACCAGGGGCACGTCATGCCATCCTGATCTCCGCCGACGGCCTTCTCATGGCAAGGTCCCAGGAGATCAGGAAGGACGACGCCGACACCGTCGCCGCTGCCATGAGCGGTATCCAGTCGCTGAGCCGCACCATGGCGAGTTTCTGCGGCGGCTCCCATATGCAATGGCGGCAGACGCTGGTCGAGTTCGACGGCGGATGGGTCTTCCTCATCGCCGCGGGGGCGGGTGCCTATCTGGCCGTCTCGTCCGCGCCCGACGTCGACATGGGCGCCATCACCTTCCGGATGCAGCAGCTCGTCGGGCAGCTCGGCAAGGCGCTGACGAGTCCGGTACGAGAAAACACGGGCACCCAGGCATGAACACACCAGGGGAGCCCGAAGAACTGTCAGCGGATTTAGTGCGCCCGTACGTCATCACGAACGGGCGAGGGCTGCCGGACAACGACCAGTTCAACCTCATCACCCTGGTCACCACGTCCGACCTGCCGCGTCCGAGCCAACTCGACCCCGAAAAGCGCGCTGTTCTCGACCTGTGCTCCGGCGGGCTGCTCTCGGTCGCCGAGATCGCCGGTCACATGAAACTCCCGATCGGCATTGTGAAGGTCCTGCTGTCCGACCTGTCGGCGGACGGATTCCTCGTCGTACGCGCCCCTGTGCCACCCGCCCAACTTGTCGACGTATCACTCCTCCAGGAGGTGCTGAATGGGCTCCAGGCCCGATTCGGCTGAGGGCGTCTATCTGGACGACGCGGTGCAGATCGCGGCCAAGATTCTGGTCGTGGGGCACTTCGCAGTCGGAAAGACGACGTTCATCGGCACCATGTCCGAGATTCCTCCGCTGCGCACCGAGGAGCAGATGACACAGGCCGGCGCCCATGTCGACGACCTCGCGGGAGTCCGCGGGAAGACCACCACGACGGTGGCCATGGACTTCGGACGTATCACCCTCAGTAGCAAGCTGGTCCTGTACCTGTTCGGAACACCGGGACAGGAGCGCTTCGTCCAGGTGTGGGAGGACATGACCAGGGGCGCCCTCGGTGCGCTGATCCTGGTCGACCCCGAGCGGCTCAAGGAGTCCTTCCCCGTCATCGACCTGGTGGAGCAGTACGGACTTCCCTATGCCATCTCCGTCAACCACTTCGACGACACACCGGTCCGCCCCGACAGCGAGCTGCGTGAGGCCCTCGATCTGCTGCCCGAAACCCCCATCGTCACCTGTGACGCCCGAGATCAGAAGTCATCCGCCGACGCGTTGATCGCTCTGGTCCGGTATCTGCAGACGCGTACCGATAGGAGCACGACGTGAGCACCGAATCCGAGGTTCCCTCGCCGCCGCCCGGCTGCCCCGCCCATGGGCGGGTGCCGATGTACGGGCCTGAGTTCGCGGCGGACCCCAATTCCTACTACGAGTGGATGCGCAACTTCGGGGCGACCGCGCCCGTCGAGCTGGCGCCCGGCGTGAACGCGACGCTCGTCACGGACTATCTGGCGGCCCTTCAGCTGCTGCAGAATCCGGACACCTTCCGCAAGGACTCGCGCAACTGGCGTGATTTCAACCATGGGTTGATCAGTCCGACGAGCCCGGTGGTGCCGCTGCTCGCCTACCGGCCGAACTGCATGTTCAGCGACGGCTCCGACCACCTGAGGCTGCGTCAGGCAGTGACGGACACCATGGCCAGGGTGGACGCGCACCAGCTCAACAGGAACGTCGACCGCATATCGAGCTACCTCATCGAGCAGTTCAACTCCCGCGGCTCGGTCGACCTGCTCAACGACTACGCCAAGCTGCTGCCGCTCTTCGTCTTCAGCGAACTCTTCGGCTGCCCCGCCGACATCGGCGACCGGGTCATCTTCGGTATCAACGGCATTTTCGACGGCATCAACGCGGAAAAGGCCAACGAGGTGCTCGCACAAAGCGTAGCGGAACTCGTGGCGCTGCGTCGGGCGAAGCCGGGAGACGATGTCACGTCCTGGCTCATGCAGCACCCGGCGAAGCTCACCGACGAGGAAATGGCGCATCAACTCGTCCTGCTTCTGGGCGCCGGTGCGGAGCCGCTGCGCAACCTTATCGGGAACGGCCTCTACCTCATTCTTTCCGACGAGCGCTATTCGGGCGGCGGTCTGCTGGTCGAGGACGCCATCGACGAGGTGCTGTGGAACAACCCGCCCATGTCGAACTACGCGCCCCACTACCCGGTGGCCGACGTCGACTTCGCCGGGACCCGCCTGAACGCGGGTGACCTGGTTCTGGTCAGCTTCGCCGCGGCCAACCAGGACCCCTCCTTCTCGGGGTCCCGCCAGCTGCTCAGCAAGCGCGCCCACCTGGCCTGGAGCACGGGTCCGCACGGCTGCCCCGCCAAGGACCCCGCCCAGCTCATCACGGTCGCGGCCATCGAGAACCTGCTCAACCGGCTGCCCGACATCGAGCTCGCGGTGCCCGAGGACAGCCTCACCTGGCGCCCCGGCCCCTTCAACCGGGCGCTGGCCGCGCTGCCCGCGCGGTTCACCCCGGTGCGCACCGAGCGGGTGCAGGCAGCACAGGAGAAGCAGCAGCCCCAGCCGGCCACCCAGCAGGCCCGACCCCAGGGGAAGCAGGAGAAGGGCGGCTTGTGGAGTTCGTTCCTCGCCTGGTGGAAAGTGTGACCCAGGTCACACTTGGAATATGCCAGAGGACTGCATGACCGTCAGGTGGGACGGGTAGTCAACGGGGCGAAATTCGCGTTGGCCAAAAAACCATAAGGAGCTGTCGTGGTGCATGTCGCCCCCCTCGGCGCACCACCCGTCCACAGACGTTCCGCGGTTCCCCCAGCATCGCGACTACGCCATTTCTCCGCCAATTCGGACATTTTACTGATAGGCGCGGCAGCACGAACTCGTGATTTCATACCCGCCCTTCGGGGCGGGTATCCGCACGCCCGTAGGCCGGGCAATCCGGCTTTCCGCGCCGCGGTGCGGGGGGTCCGGTGAGGAGCCGGATCCCGGAGGCAGCGGAGATCACCGGCCGCGCGGGACCACTGCTGCACGGCGGGCGGCTGGGCGACCTCGTCGGCGGGCAGCTGACCCGGCTGTGCGACGTGGCCGCGCTGGACAGAGCCGACGCCGAGACCTACGCGGCACTGCTGACGGGCAGTCTGGGACCGGTCGCCGACCGGTCGTTGCTGCTTCCGCCGCCCTCCCGGAGCTTCCTGTCCGACGACCACACCCCGGTCGAGTACTCCCTGGCCTTCCTGCCGGGCTCGGCCCCCACGCTGCGCGTGCTGTTCGAACCGGGCTGCGGCAGCGAGGACATGGCCGAGAACGGCCGCGCCGGGCTGCGAGCCGTCCGCGACATGGCCGAGCGCTGGCGCTTCGACACCGACCACCTCGACCGGCTCGAAGACCTCTTCTTCCCCGCGTCCGCCGAAGGACCGCTGGCCCTGTGGTGCGCACTGGAGCTGCGGCCCGGCGGTGTCCCGAAGGTCAAGATCTATCTCAACCCGGCGGCCAACGGCCGGGACCGCTCCGCCGAGACCGTGCAGGAAGCGCTGGCCAGGCTCGGCCACCGCAGGGCCTTCGCCGCCCTCCCGGAAGCCGACGACATGCTCTTCGTCGGCCTGGACCTCGGCGACTGGAAGGCACCCCGGGTGAAGATCTACCTCACCCACCACGGCCTCACCGCCGACGAGGCCGGCTCGATTCCCGCCATGACGCCCGCCGGGGGCCGCGAGCAGATGGCAGGATTCGTCCGCACCGCAGGCGGCTACACCGCCGAGGAGGACGGCGAACTCCCCTTCAGGCGCCGCACCCTGACCTGCCACTCCTTCACCGAGACCGCAACCGGCCTGCCCAGCGGCTACACCGTGCACGTGCCCGTACGTGCCTACGTCCGGCACGACGGCCAGGCCCGCGACCGCGCCGCCGCCGTGCTGCGCAGCCACGGCATGGACAGCGCCGCCCTCGACCGGGCGCTCGCCGCGGTCACCCCGCGCCGGCTGGACGCCGGCCCCGGACTCATCGCCTATGTGTCGCTGGTCCACCAGCGAGGCCATCCGCCGCGGGTGACCGTCTACGTCTCCTCCGAGGCGTACCAGGTACAGCCGCCCCGCGACGTGCTGCCGGCCCGGTCGGCGCACGGGGCCGAGCGCTGAGCACTTTCTCCGCGAGAGACCGCACCAAGGGAAGACAGGAGCACGGTCAGCATGGAGCCGTACAGGATCAAGGTCGTCGAGCCGATCCCGCAGCCGACCCGGCAGCAGCGCGAGGAGGCGCTGAAACGGGTGCACTACAACCTCTTCGACCTGCGGGCCGAGGAGGTGACCATCGACCTGCTCACCGACTCCGGCACCGGTGCGCTGTCGGCCGCCCAACTCGCCGCCGGCATGGCGGGTGACGAGTCCTACTCGGGCTCCCGCTCCTTCTACCGCTTCCACGAGGCGGTCACCGAGCTGACCGGCTACGCGCACATCCTGCCCGCCCACCAGGGACGCGCCGCAGAGCGCATCCTCTTCAGCACCCTGCTGGAGCCCGGCCGGATCGTCCTGGCCAACACCCACTTCGACACCACCCGGGCGAACGTGGAGCTGGCCGGCGCCGAGGCCCGCGACCTGCCCTGCGCCGAGGCGCGCAACCTCGACAGCCCCGCGCCCTTCAAGGGGAACATCGACCTGGACGCGCTGGCCGCGACGCTCGCAGGCCCCGACGGCTCCCGGGTCGCCATGGTCGTCATGACGATCACCAACAACGGCGGCGGCGGGCAGCCCGTCTCGATGGACAACCTCAAGCGGACCTCCGCCCTGTGCCGCCGGTACGGCGTCCCCTTCTTCCTGGACGCCGCCCGCTTCGCGGAGAACGCCTGGCTGGTGACCCGGCACGAAGCCGCCTACCGCGACCGCACCCCCCGGCAGGTCGCGGAGGAGGCCTTCCGGCTGGCCGACGGCTGCATGATGAGCGCCAAGAAGGACGCCATCGTCCACATCGGCGGCTTCATCGGGCTCAACGACCCCGAGCTCGCCCAGCGCTGCGAACTGCTGCTCATCGCCACCGAGGGCTTCGCGACCTACGGCGGCCTGGCCGGCCGCGACCTCGACATGATGGCGCAGGGCCTGACCGAGGTCACAGAGCCCGCCTACCTCGCGGAGCGGGCCGACGTGGCCGCCCACCTCGCCCAGCGGGTGCGCGCCGCCGGGGTCGACATCATCGAGCCGCCCGGGATGCACGCCCTCTACCTCAACGCCGGCCGCCTGCTGCCGCACATACCGCCGCACCACTTCCCCGGCCACGCCCTCGCCTGCCAGCTCTACCTGGAGGGCGGCATCAGGTCGGCGGAACTGGGCTCCCTCTACCTGGGCGAGGAGGACGAGCAGGGCAACCCGGTCAAGAGCGCGCCCTACGAGCTGGTCCGGCTCGCGCTGCCGCGCCGGGTCTACACGCGGAGCCACTACGACCACGTCGGCGACACCCTGGCGAGGATCGCCAAGCGGGCCGACAGCGTCCACGGCTTCCGCATCGTCGAGCAGTCGCCGATCCTGCGTCACTTCCGCGCCACGCTCGCCCCGGTGCCCGTCGAGAGCTGACCGCACCCCTCGGTGCCCCGCCCGCCCCCGGCCCCGCCGGGGGACCGGGCGGGGCACCGGCGCGTCCCTTAGGGTCGTGCCATGCGTGCGATCACGATTGCCGAACCCGGCGGCCCCGACGCCCTGGTCCTGGCGGACGTCCCCGATCCCGTGCCGTCCGCGGGTGAAGTGCTGGTCGAGGTCGCCGCCTCGGCCGTGAACCGCGCCGACGTCCTCCAGCGGATGGGCTTCTACGACCCGCCGCCCGGCGCCTCCCCCTATCCCGGCCTCGAGTGCTCCGGGCGGATCGCCGCCCTCGGCCCCGGCGTCAGCGGCTGGGAGGTCGGCGCCGAGGTCTGCGCCCTGCTGTCCGGCGGCGGCTACGCGGAGAAGGTCGCCGTCCCCGTCGGCCAACTGCTGCGCGTCCCCAAGGGCGTCGACCTCGTGACGGCGGCGGCACTGCCCGAGGTCACGGCGACCGTGTGGTCCAACGTCTTCCAAGTCGCCCATCTGCGGCCGGGCGAGACGCTGCTGGTGCACGGCGGGTCCAGCGGCATCGGGACCATGGCGATCCAGCTGGGCAAGGCGGTCGGTGCGAAGGTCGTCACGACCGCGGGCAGCGAGCGGAAGCTGGCCGCCTGCCGCGACCTGGGCGCCGACGTCCTGGTCAACTACCGCGAGCAGGACTTCGTGGCGGAAGTGGGCAGCGGCGGCGCCGACGTCATCCTCGACGTGGTGGGCGCCGCCTACCTGGACCGCAACGTCGACGCCCTTGCCGTCAACGGCCGGCTCGTCGTCATCGGCATGCAGGGCGGGGTGAAGGCCGAACTCAACCTCGGCAAACTGCTCGCCAAGCGTGCCGCGGTCGTGGCGACCAGCCTGCGGGCCAGGCCCGCGGAGGAGAAGGCGGCGATCATCGCCGCCGTCGCGGAACACGTCTGGCCGCTCGTCGAGGCCGGTGCGGTGCGCCCCATCGTCGACCGGGCGCTGCCGCTGGGCGACGCCGCCGACGCCCACCGCCTCATGGAGAGCAGCGAGCACATCGGCAAGATCCTGCTGACCCTCTGACCTCGGACGCTGTGCTGCCGCACCGCTCGGGCCGGGATGCCGGACATGCCGCTTCGTGTGACGCTGGGAGCACCGAGAGTCCGGCGGAGAGGCGACGCGCGTGCGGTGGGCGAAGGGCAGGTGGGCCGGACTGCGGACCGCGGCACACCCCGCCCGGCGGAGCCGGTCCACCGCGGCCCGCATCGCCGCCCCCGCCGTCCTCGCGGCAGCACTGATCGCACCGCCCGCAGCTGCTGCACCCATCGAACCCCGTCCTCCCGTCCATCCCGGCATGCCCTACGAACAGCGGCACCCCGTACGCCACTACGGCCGCTCGTACGACACCGACCGGGCACCGTCGCTCGTGCCCGGGGCGCAGGAGCAGGGACCCGCATCGGCCCCGCCCGCGCCCACCGCCTCGGGGGTGGGGCGGCAGGAGCCGTCCGACCCCTCCTACGCGCCCGCGCGGGTACGCAGGGTGCTCCCGCTCGGCGTGGGAATGCTGCTGACGGGTCTGGGTCTGGGTCTGGGATTCATCGGTCTGCGCCTCCGCCGTTCGTGACTGTGTGTGACTGCTCTCCTCCATGATTGCCTGCCGCGAGCCGTCTCGAACCCCCTGAGGGATTCGCTCACCCGTTCGAGTGAAGTCCCCGGCGAGCCCGCCGATCGGGCTTGCCTGCTCCGACCTTACTGGGTATACATACTGAGTATGTCGATCCGTCACGGCCTGCTGGCCCTCCTCGAACGGGGTCCGCGCTACGGCTACCAGCTGCGCACCGAGTTCGAGACGCGTACCGGTTCCACCTGGCCGCTCAACGTCGGGCAGGTGTACACGACCGTCGCCCGGCTGGAGCGGGACGGCCTGGTCGTCCCCGCGGGCGAGGACGAAGGGGGCCACGCCCTCTACGCCATCACCGAGGACGGCAGGGACGAGCTGAAGCAGTGGTTCGCCACCCCTGTCGACCGGGCCAACCCGCCGCGGAACGAGCTGGCGATCAAGCTCGCGATGGCGGTGGGCTCGCCCGAGGTGGACGTGCGCGCGGTCATCCAGGCTCAGCGCACCCACACCATCCGGGCGATGCAGGACTACACGCGGTTGAAGGGCCAGGCGCTGGAGGCGGCGTCCCGCAGACCGGGGGAGTTCGATCCGGACGACGTGGCCTGGCAGTTGGTCCTCGACCAGCTGATCTTCCAGGCCGAGGCGGAGGCGCGCTGGCTCGACCACTGCGAGACCAGGCTCGTACGGATGGCCCCGCAGGCCGCTGCCGCCGAGGACAGCCAGGCCCCGGCCGGCGGCCCCGCCGACCAGGACGCCCCGGCCGACGGCGATCGGCAACAGGGCACCGTGCAGGACGGAGGGCTGCGCGGCGCCCTGAGACGGTCCCGCTCCCGGCGCTGACCAGCCGGAAGACGACGACCAGCAGCACCAGCAGTACATGCGGGACCAGCACGGCCGCACCAGACAGCACCAGACAGCACAAGACAGCACAAGACAGCACAAGACAGCACCGACGGCACAAGACAGCACCGACGGCACACGCAGCGCGAACAGTCCGGACCGGCCGGCCCGGGCCTGAAACAGGGGGAAGCAGTCCTGATGTCCAGTCAGCCCACACCACAGGAAGAGCCGTCAGAACGGCCCCAGCGGTCCCAGCGGTCCGAGCCGAAGCGGCCTGCGGGCGCGGCGGAGCCCGACCGCACCGGTGAACCCGTCCTCAGCCTCGAAGAGCTGACCCGGGTGCACGGGACCGGTGCGGCCGAGGTGCACGCGCTGCGCGGTATCGACCTGGACGTGCACGCGGGGGAGCTGGTCGCGGTGATGGGGCCTTCGGGGTCGGGGAAGTCCACCCTGCTGACCATCGCCGGCGGCCTCGACCTGCCGACGTCCGGCCGGGTCGTGGTGGAGGGCACCGATCTGACCACCGCGGGCCGCAAGGCCATAGCGGCCCTGCGGCGGCGGAGCATCGGCTATGTCTTCCAGGACTACAACCTGATCCCGGCGCTCACGGCGGCGGAGAACGTCGCACTCCCCCGCGAGCTGGACGGCGTCCGCAGCCGCAGGGCGCGCAGGGAAGCCGTCGCCGCGCTGGAGGAGTTCGGGCTGGCGCAGCTCGCGGACCGCTTCCCCGACGAGATGTCGGGCGGTCAGCAGCAGCGGGTGGCCATCGCCCGGGCGCTGGTGGGGGACCGCCGCCTGGTGCTCGCCGACGAGCCGACCGGTGCGCTGGACTCCGAGACCGGTGACGCGGTGCTCGCGCTGCTGCGGTCCCGCTGCGACGCGGGGGCGGCGGGGGTCCTGGTCACCCACGAGCCGCGGTTCGCCGCCTGGGCGGACCGGGTGGTCTTCCTGCGGGACGGCTCAGTCGTGGACATGACCCTGCGCTCCTCCGCGGAGTCGCTGCTCGCGGGCGGAGCGGCCCAGTGAGCGGGCGGGCGGCACCCTCGGTGCCGGGCGTGGGGCGGCTGCACGCCTGGCGGGCGGCGATCAGGATCGCCCGCAGGGACGCCGTGCGGTACAAGGGGCGCAGCCTGCTGGTGCTGGCGATGATCGCACTGCCGATCATGGGTGTGACCGCGGCCGACGTGACCATCCGCAGCTCGCAGCTGACGACGGCGCAGAAGGCCACCCGCGACCTCGGCGCGGCGGACGCCCGGCTCAGGGACGCGGGCCAGGGTCCGCAGCCGGTGTACCAGGCGCCGGTGGACGGCGGTGTCGTGGCGGTGGACGACGATCCGCAGGGGAGGTCGGCGGGCGAGGCCGGCGTCACGCAGGAGGACGGTTCCGTCGTCACCTCGGACGGGGTGCCGGCGCCGGTCGATCCGCTGGTAGCGGCGCCGCCCGGCGCCCGGGTGCTCAGCGACACCTCCGGCTATGCACCGGTCAGGACGAAGTTCGGGCTGCTGGACGTCGAGGTGCGGGAGCTGAAGGCCGCGGACCCGCTGGCAGCGGGGATCACCGAGCTGGTCAGGGGCCGCTTCCCGACCGCGCAGGACGAGATGGCCGCGACGACCGGCTTCCTCAAGAACAGCGGGCTGCACGTGGGTTCACAGGTGCTGGTCCGCGGGTTCGACCGCACCTACACGGTCGTCGGCGCCTACGACCTGCCCAGCCAGCTGGACGCGGAGCAGCTCAACGCGCTGCCGGGGGCCTTCCTCGCGCCCTACGACGCGACGCGCAGCCAGGTGGACAAGCTGATGCAGCCCGCCACCCCGACCTATCTGGTCGCGGTGCGGGGCGACTTCACCTGGGACATGGTCAAGCAGGCCAACACCCGTGGCGTCTACGTCGATTCGCGGGAGGTGCGGCTGCACCTGCCGGCCAGGTCGGACGTGCCGATCTACACGACGGCCTTCGGCCGGTCGTCGGTGCTCTACGACAGCGGAGGCAAAGCGCAGGCCATCGCCGCCGGGGTGACGATAGGGGGCTTGAGCATGCTGGAGATCTGCCTGCTGGCAGGTCCGGCCTTCGCCGTCGGAGCACGCCGCTCGCGGCGACAGCTGGGCCTGGTGGGCGCCAACGGCGGCGACCGCAGGCACATCAGGGCGATCGTGCTCTCCAGCGGCCTGGTGATCGGGGCGGCCGCGGCCATGGTGGGCACGCTGCTCGGGGTGGTGGTCACGGTGCTGCTGCGCGGGACGCTGGAGGGCTATGTCGGCCAGCGGTTCGGCGGGTTGACGCTGCGGCCGCTGGAGCTGGCGGGGGCCGGCGCGCTCGCGGTGCTGACCGGGGTGCTGGCGGCCATAGTGCCGGCGGTCACCGCATCGCGGCAGAGCGTGCTGGCCTCGCTGACCGGGCGGCGCGGAATGCGCCGGGCGAACCGTGTGCTGCCGATCGTGGGGTTCTACCTGCTGGCCCTCGGCGTCGGGGTGGTCTTCTACGCGACGATGCACAGCGACACCAGCTACACGGCGGCGGGCGGGGCGGCGCTGGCGGAGTCCGGTCTTGTGATGATGACCTCGGCGATCATCGGGGCCTTCGGCAGGCTCGGCCGGTGGCTGCCGCTGGCACCGCGGCTGGCGCTGCGGGACGCGGTGCGCAACCGGGGGCGTACGGCTCCTGCGGTGGCGGCGGTGCTCGCCGCGGTGGCCGGGTCCGTGGCGGTGGCGACCTACTCGGCCAGCTCGGCGCAGGAGGAACGCCAGGCGTACATCGCGCAGTTGCCGCGCGGGGAGGTCGCGGTCGGGGCGGTGGGCGAGACGGCCGGGGACCTGGGGCAGGTGCGGGCAGCGGTGGAGAAGAACTACCCGGTCAGCGGCCGGGTGGACGTCTCCCGGCTGTACGTGGGGCCGGATTCCTGCACCAGGCAGGTGGCCGAGCCCGGCTGCGGGCGGGTGGACCTGGTGATGCCGCAGCGGAACAAGTGCCCCAGCGACAGCGATCCGGGCGTCACGGGGATGACCCCGGAGCAGCGGGAGGCGATGGCGTACGACTGGCGCTGCAGGGGACCGGCCAGCCTGTCGGCACTGCCGCTCGACAACGGTGTGGTGGTGGGCGGCCCCGCGGTGCTGCATGTGCTGGGGGTCCGCGACGGCGCAGCCGAGCAGGCGCTGGCCCGCGGCGAGACGGTGCTCTTCGACCGGGGTTACGAGGACCACGGCAGCCTGAAATTGATGGTGATAGCCGATGTGACGAAGGAGCCGCAGGACGGATCCGATCCGACCGGGCCGGTCAAGGCGGTGCCCGTGCACCTGGCAGCGGCGAGGGTCCCCTACGGGGTGACGGCCGTCGTACCGCAGAAGGCGGCGGCTTCGCTGGGCCTGCGGACCACACCGCTGGGCTCGTACTACACGACGACGCAGATGCCGACCGGGAAGCAGCGGCAGGCGCTGAACTCCGACGTGGCCAAGATCGGCACCGAGACGACGGTGTATCTGGAGCGCGGCTACATCAGCGACGGCAATCTGATCCTGCTGGCGCTCACGCTCTTCGCAGGCGTGATCACGATCGGTGCCGCCGGGATCTCCACGGGACTGGCGCAGACCGACGCCGAGCCGGACCTGAGGACGCTCGCGGCGATAGGCGCGGCGGGGCAGGTGCGGCGGACGCTGTCCGGCTTCCAGTGCGCGGCGGTCGCGGCGATGGGGGTGGTGCTGGGCTCCGTGGCGGGGGTGCTGCCGGCCGTGGCGCTGCGGCGGGCCGACCTGCACCGGCGGCTGGACGAGTACCACCGGGCGCTCAGGAGCGGGTGGGGCGACGTCATGGTGCCGCATGTACCGGTGGTGGTGCCGTGGGGGACGCTGGCGCTGCTGGTCGTGGCGGTGCCGTTGGGTGCGGGTCTGCTGGCGGCGGCGGTCACCAGGTCCCGTCCGGAGCTGGGCAGGCGGGCCGAGGGATGAGGGGGCACGGACCCGGCGGGGACGGGGGTGCGGGACAATGGCCATATGGAGATGCCGATGAACGAACGGTCGCCGGATAGCTCACAGAATCAGCAGGTCCTGGTCGTCGGACCGGACGGGATGTCCCTGGGGGGTGCGCTGGGGGGCGACGGCGAGGAGGGTCGTGAGATCCCGGTGACGGAGATGGTCGAGCAGCCGGCGAAGGTGATGCGGATCGGCAGCATGATCAAGCAGCTCCTGGAGGAGGTGCGGGCGGCACCTCTGGACGAGGCCAGCCGGGTGCGGCTCAAGGAGATCCACGCCAGCTCGGTGAAGGAGCTGGAGGCGGGTCTCGCGCCGGAGCTGGTCGAGGAGCTGGAGCGGCTGTCGCTGCCCTTCACCGACGACAGTGTGCCGAGCGAGGCGGAGCTGCGGATCGCGCAGGCGCAGCTGGTGGGATGGCTGGAAGGGCTCTTCCACGGTATCCAGACCGCGCTGTTCGCCCAGCAGATGGCGGCCAGGGCGCAGCTCGAGCAGATGCGCCGGGCGCTGCCGCCCGGCGCGCTCGGCCATGACGAGGAGCAGGAGGCCGGGCACCCGGGTTCCCGCTCGGGCGGCCCGTACCTCTAGCCCGTACGTCTAGCCCCTGCCTCCCGCCCGTACCACCAGCGAGATCAGCTGGCGCCCTTGCCCGTGGACACCCAGATGGTGATCTTCTGGCCGGAGTGGATGTCGAAGTCCTCCAGGGACTTCGGCGTCTGGGCGGTGATGGTGCCCTTGCCCCACTGCTGCTCGTCCATGGGCTTGATCTCGTAGGGCCAGTTGGCGGCCTTCATGCAGGCCACGGCGGAGTCCACGTAGATCGAGGTGAAGTCGGGCATCGTCATGATGTTGGGCTTGCCCGGGTTGATCAGGTCGTTGTGCGCCTTGGTGCACTCGGTCGACTCGATGGTGCGGCTCTGGTCGCCCTGGACGACGGCGTCGGTCGGGCTGGGCGTCGAGGAGCCCGTTCCGGTCGCGGTCACCGGCGGGGTGGTCGTCGAGTCGGCGGACGGGTCGCCGCCCCCGCCCCCGGACATCGCGATGAGGATCGAGACGACGACGATCACGGCGACGGCGGCGACCGCCGCGCCCACGATCAGCGGGGTGTTGCGCTTGCGCCCGCCGCCACCGGGACCCGCGCCCATGCCCGTGCCGGGCGGCCGGCCGCCCATGTGCTGCTGCGGCACGGACTGGTGCGAGGGCGGGGCGCCCATGCCGTAGGCGGCGCTCGGCGGCGGGGTCTGCGGGGCGGCGCCCTGCTGCGGGTAGCCGTAGGCGGACGGCGGCGGGGTGGACGGGCCAAAGCCCTGCGGCTGCGGTGTCGGCGCGTACGGGGTGTGCAGCTGCGGCGGCGGGGTGTGGACGGGACCCTGCGTGGAGGGGAAGACGGCGGCGGCGACGCCTTCGCCGCGGTTGCCCGCGGACGGGTCGCCGGAGATCAGCGGCATCGTGTTGCGCGTGGTGGCCGCGAGCACCCGGTCGGTCTCGTCGTGCATGGAGTCGGCGGTCGGGAAGCGCTCGGCCGGGTTCTTGCGCAGGGCGCGGGCGACCAGGGCGTCGACGGCCGGGGTGAGGGCGCGGTTGAAGGAGCTGGGCGCCGGGGGCGTCTCCTGCACGTGCTGGTACGCCATCGCCAGCGGCGAGTCGGCGTCGAAGGGCAGCCGCCCGGTGAGCAGTTCGAAGAGCATGCAGCCGACCGAGTACAGGTCGGAGCGCTCGTCGACGCCGCGGCCCAGGGCCTGTTCCGGCGACAGGTACTGCGGGGTGCCGACGACCATGCCGGTCTGGGTCATCGAGGTGACCCCGGACTGCATGGCGCGCGCGATGCCGAAGTCCATGACCTTGACGATGCCGCGCCGGGTGACCATGACGTTGCCGGGCTTGATGTCCCGGTGGACCAGGCCCATTTCGTGGCTGACGGCGAGGGCGGCGAGCACGTCGCCGACGATTTTCAGCGCTTTGTCGGCGGGCATGGCGCCGTGCTGGGCTATGTCGGCGGCGAGGACGTCGCCGAGCGGCTGGCCCTCGACGTACTCCATGACGATGTAGGGGACGACCTGCCCGTCGATGGTGTCCTCGCCCGAGTCGAAGACCGAGACGATGTTGGTGTGGTTGAGCTTGGCGACGGACTGGGCCTCGCGGCGGAAGCGCTCGCGGAAGGACTGCTCGTGGCCGAGATTGGTGTGGAGGGTCTTGACGGCAACCGGCCTGTCCAGCACGGTGTCATGTGCCAGGTGCACCGACGCCATGCCGCCTTGGCCGAGCAGGTCGCGCAGCACGTACCGCCCACCGCCGACCGAGCGTCCCGTGTACCCGCCGCCCTGCGTGGCGTCCCCGCTCATCAGTACCGCTACCCCCATGAAGGTCCAACGGGAAGACACTCGTCCCCGAGCTTGCCCGCCAAGTCTGGCCGATCGCGCGAGCACGTCAAGTTCGTTGACCATCTCGTCACCTGATGCGCATCGGGCGCGCACAGAACGCGGAACTTTCGCAAGTATCCGGATCGGCCCGTCAAACGCGGGTAAGCGGCGAGCGTGGCAGACCAGGGACGTGGACGTGCTCCGTGGGCGGCGGCCGAAAGCGGTACGGTGGCGCACCAGACGAAGCACGAAGCGATGGCGAACGACGGCGAGGACTGATGGTCGACCCGAATGAGACGGCCGGCAGCAGCGATGTGTCCACCGGCGCGCGTGCGGCGTCACCTGAGGCGGCACGCCGGACCTCACGTGAGACGTCAGGGGAGTCCTCGGGCCAGTGGGGCGTGGGCTCCTTCGTCGGCGAGGGCCGCTACCGGCTGACCGGGCGGCTCGGCCGCGGCGGCATGGCCGAGGTCTTCGCGGCGGAGGACGTACGGCTCGGGCGGATCGTCGCGGTCAAGCTGCTGCGCGGCGACCTCGCCGAGGACCCGGTCTCCAAGGCCCGCTTCACGCGCGAGGCGCAGGCCGTCGCCGGCCTGAACCACCACGCGGTCGTCGCGGTCTACGACTCGGGCGAGGACAGCACCGCCACCGGCACCGTCCCCTACATCGTGATGGAGCTGGTCGAGGGCCACACGATCAAGGACCTGCTGACCGGCCCGACCCCGCCGCCGGTCGACCAGGCGCTGCTGATCGTCTCGGGTGTGCTGGACGCGCTGGCCTACAGTCACCAGCACGGCATCGTGCACCGGGACATCAAACCGGCCAATGTGATCATCACCACGGGCGGTGCGGTCAAGGTCATGGACTTCGGCATCGCCCGCGCCCTGCACGGCGCCGCGAGCACCATGACGCAGACCGGCATGGTCATGGGCACCCCGCAGTACCTCTCGCCCGAGCAGGCGCTCGGCAAGTCCGTCGACCACCGCAGCGACCTCTACGCCACCGGCTGCCTCCTGTACGAGCTGCTGGCGCTGCGCCCGCCCTTCGTCGGCGAGACCCCGCTGTCCGTGGTCTACCAGCACGTCCAGGACGAGCCGCGGCTCCCCTCGCAGGTCAGCGACCGGGTGCCGCCCGAGCTCGACGGCCTGGTGCTGCGCGCGCTGGCCAAGCAGCCGGAGGACCGCTTCCAGAGCGCCGAGGAGATGCGCGGCGTCGTCGGCTACGCCCACCAGGCGCTGACCCAGCAGGGCGGCTGGACCGGCGGCATGTGGAACACCGGCGCGGTCACCGCGGTCCTCCCGCAGCGCTCCGGCCCGGGCGGCGGCACGCACCACCCCGACGGCCGCAGCGGCAGCACCGCCGAGCTGGGCCTGCCGCTGGTCCCCGGCGTGGTCGGCGGCACGGACAGCAAGGGCAGCGGTTACGACGACGGCTACGGCGGCGGGCACGGCGCCGGCGGCGGCCAGGGCGGCAACCGCTGGCTCAAGCCGGTGCTCTTCGCGGTCGCCGCGGTGCTGGCCGTGGTGCTCGGCGTCTACCTGGCGACCAAGTCCAACGGCAACGGCGGCGGCCACACCCCCGCCGACACCAGGCCGCCCGCCTCGGTGGAGCAGACGGACAACCCGCCGACCGACTCCCAGCCGTCGGACGAACCGACCGGCGAGCCGACCGACACCGGCGAGCCGAGTTCCGGCCCGACGACGACGCCGCCGACCCCGACGAACAAGCCGACGACGACACCGCCGACCACCCCGCCGACGAGCAAGCCGCCGACCAGCAAGCCACCGACGAGCCAGCCGCCCACGAGCCAGCCGCCGACCAGCAAGCCGCCGACGAGTGAGCCGCCCACCCCGACGGACACCCCCACCGACAACGGCAACTGAGCCCGCGCGCCCTACCCCGCGAAAGCGTCGAGCACCGCCTCGTACTCCCCCGTCCACCACACGGCCAGTGCCGAGGCGGCGGGGAAGAGCGGGTCGGAGCGGCGGTCGTGCCGCTCGTAGCGCCAGTGCAGCATCCAGAAGTCGTTGAGCCGCTCCCACCACACCCGGTGGACGGCGGCGGCCACCTCCGGCTCCCCCGCCCCCGAGGCGAGCCGGTACGCCCGCGCGTAGGCCCGTACCTTGCGCAGGTCGAGGCGTCCGTCGGCGGGGTGGACGAAGAAGATGGCGGCGGCGCGTACCGCCTCCTCGGCGCGCGGCTGGACGCCGAGCCGGTCCCAGTCGACGATCGCGGCGGGTTCGTCGCCGCGGTAGAGCAGGTTGAGCGGGTGGAAGTCGCCGTGCACCCAGCCCTGGACCCGGGCGTTCGGCGCCGGGTCGGGCGGCCTGCGGTGGGCGTGCCGGCGCAGCAGGTCGCCGCGTTCGAGCAGCCGGTGTTCCGCGAGCCCGTCGAAGTCGTCGTGCGGGCGGTGGGCGCGGACCAGGGCGAGCAGCCGGGCGATGTCGGCGTGTGTGGCGTCGGGGTCGGCGCTGGGCCGCGGGCCTGCGGCGGGCGGCGGCTGGACGCGGGCGAGCCCGGTGTGCACCCGGCCGAGCAGGGTGCCGAGCCGGCGGGACTGCCCGGCGGTCAGTTCGGTGCCCTCGCGGTGGGTGCCGTCGATCCACGGGAAGAGCGCGTAGCCGTGGCCGCCGAGCAGGGTGACCGTACGGCCGTCGGTGTCGGGGAGCGGGGCGGCGGCGGGCAGGCCGAGCCGGGCCAGGCCCCGGGTGGCGCGGTGCTGGCGCGCGATGAGGGCGGGTTCCGCGGTGTCGGGGGCGACGTACTGCTTGAGGAAGTAGCGGCCCTTGGTAGTGGTCACCCGCCATCCCCGGTTGAGCAGCCCCCGGGGGACGGCCTCCCAGGTCAGCGGCTCGCCCGCGTCCTCGTACCGGTGCAGCAGGGCGGTCAGCGAAGCCCGCTCGTGCGGCTCCGTCGCCGTGCCCGTCACGTGCCACAGCGTAGATCACCAAGAGCGGCCGTCCGGGCGGGGTGGCGCCACCCCACCCCGACCTGCTAGGCGCACCCGCGCACAGCCTTCTCAGCGCACCCGTGAACGGCCCCGCAGGGCTATGGCATCGGCCTGGTCAGCCGTGCCGCGTACGCCTCCGCCTGCGTGCGCCGCTCCATGCCGAGCTTGGCGAGCATCCCGGACACGTACTTCCTGACGGTCTTCTCCGCCAGCCCGGTGCGCTCGCCGATCTGCCGGTTGGTGAGGCCTTCGCCGATCAGGTCGAGCAGCCGCCGCTCCTGGTCGGTGAAGTCGGCGAGCCGCTCCTCGTGCTCGCTGCGGGCGCCGCCTTCCCGCAGGCGTTCGATGACGCCCGCGGTGGCGGCCGGGTCGAGCAGCGAGTGGCCGGCGGCGACCTCGCGTACCGCGCTGATCAGGTCGTCGCCCTTGATGACCTTGGGGACGTAGCCGGCGGCGCCGGCCATGACCGCGTCGAAGAGGGCCTCGTCGTCGGCGAAGGACGTGAGCATCAGGCACTTCACCGAGTCGTCCTGGGAGCGGATCTCCCGGCATGCCTCGACGCCGCTGCCGTCCGGCAGCCGCACGTCCAGGACGGCGACGTCGGGATGGGCGTCGGGGACCCGGCCCATCGCCTCGCCGGCGCTGGCGGCCTCGCCGACGATCTCGATCGACGGGTCGACCGACAGCAGGTTGTTGACGCCTCGGCGGACCACTTCGTGGTCGTCCAGGAGGAATACCCGTATGTGTCCGTTTTCGCTCACCTGCCCAGCCTCGCACTCCCGGCCCGGGTCCGCCTCCCGCACCGCGGCGCTGCATGCCGCCGCCGCTCCCGTCACCCCCGCGCCCCCCCCGGGCGGCCCCTTACGTATGTCCGGCATCCGAGATACGGTGCCGTTGTCCCGGTGGCCTGCGACAACGGCGCCGTGCCCTCAATTTACTAGGAAATCCAAGCAAAACCGCAGGTCGGACGGCTTCGCGCGAATGCGGGACTTCTGGGTAACGTCTGTATTGCAGGCCTTCGCCGGGACACTGTCACGCCTGGCTCGGCCATGCCGCACACACCCCGTGCGTCCCGCCGGACCAGGTGCGCCGCCCCCCGAAACCGTGGGGGAGGCCCCATCCTGCTCCCCGGCAGATCCCGGGGGCCGGACAGACGGAGGAGCGAACGTGAGCGTGAAGAGCACTGCCGCTGGGGATTCCCCCGCCAAAGGCAGGGGGCGGACGACGACCCGCGGCACCGCTGCGAAGCGCCGTGCCGGCGAGCCCGGACTCGTACAGCTGCTGACCCCGCAGGGCGAGCGGGTCGAGCACCCGGACTACGCGATCGACGTGACGCCGGAAGAGTTGCGCGGCCTGTACCGCGACATGGTGCTGACCCGCCGTTTCGACGCCGAGGCGATCACCTTGCAGCGCCAGGGCGAGCTGGGCCTGTGGGCCTCGCTGCTGGGCCAGGAGGCCGCGCAGATCGGCTCGGGCCGGGCGACCCGCCCGGACGACTACGTCTTCCCGACGTACCGCGAGCACGGCGTGGCCTGGACGCGGGACGTGGACCCGCTCAACCTGCTGGGGATGTTCCGCGGGGTCAACCACGGCGGCTGGGACCCCAACGAGAACAACTTCCAGCTCTACACCATCGTGATCGGCTCGCAGACGCTGCACGCCACGGGTTACGCCATGGGGGTGGCCAAGGACGGCGCCGACGCCGCCGTCATCGCCTACTTCGGCGACGGGGCCTCCAGCCAGGGCGATGTCGCCGAGGCCTTCACCTTCGCCGCGGTCTACAACGCGCCGGTGGTCTTCTTCTGCCAGAACAACCAGTGGGCGATCTCCGAGCCGACCGAGAAGCAGTCCCGGGTGCCGATCTACCAGCGCGCCGCCGGCTTCGGCTTCCCCGGCGTGCGGGTCGACGGCAACGACGTGCTCGCGGTGCTCGCGGTCACCAGGGCCGCCCTGGAGCACGCCCGCAGCGGGCAGGGGCCGATGCTGGTCGAGGCGTTCACCTACCGGATGGGCGCGCACACCACGACCGACGACCCGACCCGCTACCGCAGCGACGAGGAGCGCGAGGAGTGGGCGTCCAAGGACCCCATCGCGCGGCTGCGGACCTACCTGGAGCGCGAGGGCATCGCCGGCGAGGCCTTCTACGCCGAGGTCGAGGCGGAGAGCGACGCGCTGGCCAAGCGGGTGCGCGAAGGGGTCAGGAACATGCCGAACCCCGGCACCATGGCGATCTTCGAGAACGTCTACGCGGACGGCAGCTCCCTGGTCGACGAGGAGCGCGCGCAGTTCGTCGAGTACATGTCGTCCTTCGAGTCCGGGGACGTCGCGACCGCGGGAACGGGGCACTGATCATGACGCAGACGATGGCAGTGGCCAAGGCCCTCAACGAGTCCCTGCGCAAGGCGCTGGAGAACGACCCCAAGGTCCTCATCATGGGTGAGGACGTCGGCAGGCTCGGCGGTGTCTTCCGCATCACCGACGGCCTGCACAAGGACTTCGGCGAGGGGCGGGTCATCGACACCCCGCTCGCCGAGTCGGGCATCGTCGGCACCGCGATCGGCCTGGCGCTGCGCGGCTACCGGCCGGTGGTGGAGATCCAGTTCGACGGCTTCGTCTTCCCCGCCTACGACCAGATCGTCACGCAGCTGGCCAAGATGCACGCCCGTGCGCTCGGCAAGATCAAGCTGCCGGTCGTCATCCGCATCCCCTACGGCGGCGGCATCGGCGCGGTGGAGCACCACAGCGAGTCGCCCGAGGCGCTGTTCGCGCACGTGCCGGGCCTGAAGGTGGTCTCGCCGTCCAACGCCTCCGACGCGTACTGGATGCTGCAGCAGGCGATCGAGTGCGACGACCCGGTGATCTTCTTCGAGCCCAAGCGGCGCTACTGGGACAAGGGCGAGGTCGACGTCTCCGCGCTGCCCGGCGACCTGCACCGGGCGGTCGTCGCCCAGCAGGGCACGGACCTGACGCTGGCGGCGTACGGGCCGATGGTGAAGGTGTGCCTGGAGGCGGCGGCAGCGGCGGCGAACGAGGGCCGTAGCCTGGAGGTCGTGGACCTGCGCTCGCTCTCGCCGATCGACTTCGACACGGTCGAGGCGTCGGTGAAGCGGACCGGCCGACTGGTCGTCGTGCACGAGGCCCCGGTCTTCTACGGCGCCGGCGCCGAGATCGCCGCGCGGATCACCGAGCGCTGCTTCTACCACCTTGAGGCGCCCGTGCTGCGGGTCGGCGGCTTCCACGCCCCCTACCCGCCGGCCCGCCTTGAGGAGGAGTACCTGCCGGGCCTGGATCGCGTACTCGACGCCGTCGACCGCGCGCTGGCGTTCTGAGGGAGAGTTGTGACGACCATGACCGTACAGGCACAGCGCTTCCGCGAATTCCGGATGCCGGACGTCGGCGAGGGCCTGACCGAGGCCGAGATCCTCAAGTGGTACGTGGCGGTGGGCGACGCCGTCACCGACGGCCAGGTGATCTGCGAGGTCGAGACGGCCAAGGCGGCCGTCGAACTGCCCATTCCCTACGACGGGGTGGTCAGCGAGATCCGCTTCGAGGAGGGGACGACCGTCGACGTCGGCACCCCGATCATCGTGGTGGACGCAGGGCCGTCGGCCGAGGGCGCGGGCGAGGCGGCGCCCGCCGCGGAGCCGCAGGCCGCGCAGCCGGCGGAGCCCCCGGCCGCACCGGCCGTCAAGCGCGAGGCGGTGCTGGTGGGTTACGGGGTCGCGCCGTCCTCGACCACGCGCCGCCCGCGCAAGCAGGCGGCGCCGGTGAACGGTACGGCCGCGGCGGCCGCCCCCGCGCCCCCCGCCCCCGTGTCCGCGGAACGCCCGCTGGCCAAGCCGCCGGTGCGCAAGCTCGCCAAGGACCTCGGCATCGACCTGGCCACGGTGGTGCCGACCGGACCGAACGGCGTCGTGACCCGGGAGGACATCCGGGCCGCCGCCGCACCCCCGGCGACGCTGCCGCAGGCCGCGGCGCCCGCGCAGGCCGCGCCCGCCACCGCACCGGCCTTCGCGCCGGGCGGGCGGGAGACCCGTACGCCCATCAAGGGCGTGCGCAAGGCCACCGCCCAGGCGATGGTGGCCAGCGCCTTCACCGCCCCGCACGTCACGGAGTTCGTGACCTTCGACATCACCAGGACCATGAAGCTGGTCCAGGAGCTGAAGGAGGACCGCGCCTTCACCGGGCTCAAGGTCAGCCCGCTGCTGCTGGTCGCCAAGGCCCTGCTGGTCGCGATCCGCCGCAATCCGCAGGTCAACTCGGCCTGGGACGAGGCGGCGCAGGAGATCGTCCACAAGTCCTATGTGAACCTCGGGATCGCCGCGGCCACCCCGCGCGGCCTGATCGTGCCGAACATCAAGGACGCGCAGGACAAGACCCTGCCGGAGTTGGCGGCGGCACTCGGCGAGCTGGTCGCGACCGCCCGCGAGGGCAAGACGTCGCCCGCCGACATGCAGAACGGCACGATGACGATCACCAACGTCGGCGTCTTCGGCGTCGACACCGGCACGCCCATCCTGAACCCCGGGGAGTCGGCGATCCTCGCCTTCGGCGCGGTCAAGCTCCAGCCGTGGGTCCACAAGGGCAAGGTCAAGCCGCGGCACGTCACGACGCTCGCGCTCTCCTTCGACCACCGCCTGGTCGACGGCGAACTCGGCTCGAAGGTGCTCGCGGACGTGGCCGCGGTCCTGGAGCAGCCCAAGCGGCTGATCACCTGGGCCTGACGCCCGGTATCCGACGCAGGAGCGGGGGTTTCCGGCGGACATACGTCCGGGAGCCTCCGCTTCTGCGTGTTTACCCCGTTTCCCGGGGGAATTGTGCTGCTATCGGCGCATGGTCGTCTCTGTCTCCGTCGTCCTGCTGCTGGTCGTCATCGCGGCACTCCTGATGCACAACAAGAACCTCAAGGTCAGCCACGCCATCGTGTGCGGTCTGCTGGGGTTCTGCCTGGCCGGCTCCAGCCTGGCCCCCACCATCCAGTCCACCGTCGCCTCGACCGCCGATCTCGTGAGCACCATCCGTCCGTAGGATGAACGGATGAGCGATCTCGATCAGGTGTCCCTGCGCCCCGTCACCGAGGACGACCTGCCCCTGCTGGGCGGCATGCTGGCCAGTCCCGAGACCCGGGCGCCCTTCCAGTGGTTCGGCTGGAGCGACCCCGGGAAGACGGTGCGCACCTTCGAGGAGAACGGCCTGCTCGGCCCGGACAACAGCATCCTCATGGTGGACGCGGGGGACGAGACGCTCGGCTTCGTGTCGTGGCGCAAGATCGACGTCGTCCACTCCTACTTCTGGAACATCGGCGCCCTGCTGCTCCCCGAGGCCCGCGGCCGCGGCATCGGCACCCGTGCCCAGCAGCTGCTGGTCCGCTACCTCTTCGCCCACACCCCGGTCGTGCGGATCGAGGCGGACACGGAGGCGGACAACATCCCCGAGCAGCGCGCCCTGGAGAAGGCCGGCTTCACGCGCGAGGGCATGATGCGCAGCGTCGTCTTCCGCGACGGCAAGTGGCGTGACGCCTGCCTCTACGCCATCCTCCGCGACGACCTGACGGAGGCCCCGGCCCGGTAGTACGGACCCGGCCCCGACAGCTGCCGTCCGCATGGCGGATGGCCTGTCGGGCGCCCGCTTGTTGTATCTATGATGTGCGCATCATGGATGCAGGAATCGTGGCGACCCCGGTCGCCGTCAAGTCGCCGCCCGCCGCCGAGCGGGTCTATCTGCACGTCAAGGCGGGGGTGCTGGACCGCAGCTACGAAGGCGGGACGCTGCTGACCGAGGGCGACCTCGCCGAGGCCGTCGGGGTGTCGCGCACCCCGGTGCGCGAGGCGCTGCTGCGCCTGGAGGCGGAAGGGCTGCTCAAGCTCTACCCGAAGAAGGGCGCCCTGGTGCTGCCGGTCTCCGCGCAGGAGATCGCCGACGTCGTCGAGACCCGGCTGCTGGTCGAACAGCACGCGGTGGCCAAGCTGGTGGGCGCGCTGCCCGAGCCGCTGGTCACGCGCCTCGAGGAACTGCTGGCCGAGCAGCGCGGCCACGCCGCCACCGGCGACCTGGCGGCCTTCGCGGTCGCCGACCGCTGCTTCCACGCGGAGATCGTGCGCGCGGCGGGCAACCGTATCCTCGCCCAGCTCTACGACCAGCTGCGGGACCGGCAGTTGCGGATGGGCGTGGCCACGATGCACGCCGAGCCCAGCCGGGTCGCCAAGAACATCGCCGAGCACAGCGAGATCCTCGACGCGCTGCGGCAGGGCGGCGCCCGCCAGGCGGAGGCGGCCGTGCGCCGGCACCTGTCCCGGGTCAACACCCTGGCCCGGGGCGAGTCGTGACGGCCAGGAGCCTGCCGGGCGACCCGCCGGGCGGCAAGCGTGCCGTCCTGGTCTGGGGCGTCGGCACCATGGTCTACCTGGTCGCGGTGGTACACCGCACCAGCCTCGGCGTGGCGGGCATCGACGCCGCCGACCGCTTCCACATCGGCGCGTCCGCCCTGTCGTCGTTCTCGATCCTCCAGGTGCTGGTCTACGCCGGCATGCAGATACCCGTCGGCCTGCTCGTCGACCGGCTGGGCACCAAGCGGGTGCTGATGCTGGGCGCGGTGCTCTTCACCAGCGGCCAGCTGGCCTTCGCGCTGTCGCACTCCTACGGCATGGCGCTGGCCGCCCGTGCGGTGCTGGGCTGCGGCGACGCGATGACCTTCGTGAGCGTGCTGCGGCTCGGCTCGCGCTGGTTCCCGGCCCGCCGCGGGCCGATGATCGCGCAGGGCGCTGCACTCTTCGGGGTGGCGGGCAACCTCGTCTCGACGGTCGCGCTGTCCCGGCTGCTGCACTCGGCGGGCTGGACGCCGACCTTCCTGGGTACGGCCGTCGGCGGCGCCTTCGTGCTGCTGCTGGTCGCCCTCTTCCTCAAGGACCACCCCGAGGGCTACGAGCCCGCGCCGGCCGAGCACTCGGGGCTCGCCTTCGTACGGCGGCAGATCGCCGCGTCCTGGGCGGAGCCGGGTACCCGGCTCGGCATGTGGACGCACTTCACCACGCAGTTCTCCGGCATGGTCTTCCTGCTGCTGTGGGGCCTGCCCTACCTGGTCGAGGACCAGGGGCTCGGGCGCGGCACCGCCGGCAGCCTGCTGACCCTGGTGGTGCTGGCCAACATGGTCTTCGGCATGGTCTTCGGCCAGCTGATCTCCCGTCACCGCGGCGCCAGGATGCCGCTGACGCTCGGGGTGATCGGGGCGACCGCCGCGATGTGGGCGGTGGTGCTCGGCTGGCCCGGCGGGCAGGACCCGACATGGCTGCTGGTGCTGCTGTGCGTGGTGCTCGGCGCCTGCGGCCCCGGCTCGATGATCGGTTTCGACTTCGCCCGCCCGGCCAACCCGCCCGAGCGCTTCGGCACCGCCTCCGGCATCGTCAACATCGGCGGCTTCACCGCCTCGATGCTCACCCTGCTGGCCGTAGGGGTGCTGCTGGACGCCACGGGCGACAACTACCGGGTGGCCTGGAGCAGCGTCTTCGTGCTGCAGGCGGTCGGCACCGTGCAGATCCTGCGGCTGCGCCGGCACAGCGAGCGCCTGGAGCGCGAGCGCATCGCGGCCAGCCGGGTCGAGAGCGTCCACCGCTCGTCCGCCGCTGCGGGCAGCGGGGCCTGACGGCAGGACCCGGGCCGTCCGCGACGCCCCGGGTCCGCTGCTCGACAGAACGTCAGAACGTCAGCGGGTCACCGCGATGTGCTGCAGGATCGCCTCGGCCAGTGCCGCGTCACCCTCGGTCTTGAGCCGGTCGGCCACCGCGGCGGGCCGCACCCGGCCGGTGAGCAGCCGCAGGAAGGTCTCCCAGTCCAGGGCGAAGGTCACCGCGGGGCCGAGCGAGACCGCGGAGTCGATGGTGCCGCGGCCCTCCGCGTTGACCCGTACCGTCCGCATGAACTCCAGCGGCCCGTGTACGTCGAAGACCACTGCGGAGCCGGGCTTGGCGCCCGCGTCGTGCGCGACCAGCTTCGGCAGCGATCGCAGGACGTAGTCGCGGGCCAGCACGGCCGCGGCCGACGCCAGGTTGCCGGGCTTGCCGAGCGCCCGGCGCAGGTCCTGCTCGTGCACCCAGACGTCGAAGACCCGGCTCCACAGCTGCTCCTCCAGCGCGATCTCGCCGCCGCCGATCGAGCGCACCTCCGCGTCCGGCTCGCGCGACTCGTTGCGCAGCTGCCGCGACCTGCGGATGATCGTGTACTCCAGCTCCGAGGTCATCTCCGGGGCGGTGTGGTGCCGCCGGATGTCCACCGGGACCTCGGTGTAGCGGGCGGTCTCGCTGGTGATGTGCCGCAGATCGCTGGGGAGTGTGTGGATCGGGCGCGGATCGCCGAGCAGTTCGCACTCGAAGCCGATGATGTGGGAGACGATGTCGCGGACCGACCAGTAGGGGCACTCCGTGGGACGGTTCCACTCCCCCTCGGCCAGTGGGGACACCAGTTCGTTGATGGATTCTATGGAGTGGGTCCAGGCGTCGATGTACGGCTGGAGCTTGCTGTGGACGGTCACGGGACCCCTCGACGGATCGGTGCGCGGTCGTGGTGGTTGGCGCCTAAGTTACGCTGCGCGCGGGCGCCCACGCAGTGCTTTCGAGTGACGATGGTAGGCCCGGCTTGACGACCCAACGTATGGGCGGTGTCCAGGTGCGCGCAACGCTTCTCCAGATCGAGGTCGACCCGGCCGAGACGGCCGCCGACCGGCGGCGCCGTGCGGCCGCTCTCGTCCGCGCCCAGGCGGGTGCGGATCTCGTCGTGCTGCCCGAATTGTGGCCGGTCGGTGCGTTTGCCGCCGACGACTTCGCCAAGGAGGCGGAGCGGGCCGGCGACGGTCCCACCGCCGAGGCGATGAGCGCCGCCGCGCGGGACGCCGGGGTGTGGCTGCACGCGGGTTCGGTGGTCGAGCGCGACCCGTGGCCCGACGGGCAGCTCTACAACACCTCGCTGCTGTTCGCGCCGGACGGCGCCCTGCACACCACCTACCGCAAGATCCACCGCTTCGGCTTCGACCGGGGCGAGGCCGTCCTGATGGCCGGCGGCTCACACATCGTCACAGCGGCGCTGCCGCACGCCGTTCTGGGGCTGGCGACGTGTTACGACCTGCGCTTCCCCGAGCTCTTCCGCGGGCTGCTGGACGCCGGCGCCGGGATCCTGGTCGTCCCGGCGGGCTGGCCGGCCCGGCGGCTCGCGCACTGGCGGGTCCTGGTGCAGGCCAGGGCCATCGAGAACCAGGCGTATGTGCTGGCCTGCGGCACCGCCGGTACGCACGCGGGTGTGCCCCAGGCGGGGCACAGCATGGTCGTCGACCCGTGGGGCACGGTCCTCGCCGAGGCAGGCCCCGGCGAGGAGGTCCTCACCGCCACCCTCGACCCGGACCTGGTCACCTCCACCCGCTCCGACTTCCCGGTCCTCCGCGACCGCGTCCTCGGGCTCCCGCCCGTGAGCTGACCGCCCCTTGCGGTGCATCGCCTGCCTGCGGCGCCATCGTGGCTGGTCGCGCAGTTCCCCGCGCCCCAGGTGATTGCCACCTGCGGTGGGCTTGCACCTTTCGGTGGGTGGGTGATTGGGCGCGCAGTTCCCCGCGCCCCTGAAAACGCTCGCCCTCCCCCGAGAGGGCACCCCCCAGGGGCGCGGGGAACTGCGCGACAAGCCATAGGACGGGGGAAGGTCCCGGGACCGGGGGAAGGGGCACCCCGGAGGGGCTACTCGTCCTTCGCCGACAGGCGGTCCGTGCAGATCGCCACCGCGATGAGGAGCGCGACGTCGGCGTCAGGGCGCTCGACGTCGACGGCATAGGCGTCGCGCAGGGTGAACCACTTCCGGGAGACGCGGGCGAGGCGCTCGCCGTCGTACTCGATGTCGAACTCCTTGCCGATCAGGTCCCCGCGGATCTCCAGCTCCTCGCCGCTTGCCAGCTCCGCCCGGTAGACCTCGCGCACCAGAGCGAGCCGCTTCTTGCGGACGGTGACCAGGACCTGGCCGTCCCGCTCGATCGTCATGGCGTCCCGCAGCGACATCAGCTTCTTGTGGATGACGGCGAGCACCGCCCCTGACGGGTCCTGGATCTCCAGGGTCTCCCGCACCGTGAGCACCTTGCCGTCGACGTAGAAGGCACGCCGTCCTTTCTCGTCCTCGATCCAGTAGTCGTCGCCGATGGCGAACATTTTCTCCTGCACCACGTATTTCATGGGGGAATGCGTACCCCCGGTGATGCTGTTGGATGGGGATATGACTGCACGTGCACGCGTCCGGGCGCCCGAGCTGATCGGCAAGGGCGGCTGGCTGAATACGGGCGAGGCCGCCCCCACCCTCGCGGACCTGCGCGGATCCATCGTGATCCTGGACTTCTGGACCTTCTGCTGCGTCAACTGCCTGCATGTCCTCGACGAGCTGCGCGAGCTGGAGGAGCGCCACCGTGACACGGTGGTGATCGTCGGCGTTCACTCTCCGAAGTTCGTGCACGAGGCGGAGCACCAGGCGGTGGTGGACGCCGTCGAGCGCTACGGGGTGCACCACCCGGTGCTGGACGACCCCGAGCTGGCCACCTGGCGGCAGTACGCGGTCCGCGCCTGGCCGACGCTGGTGGTGATCGACCCCGAGGGCTACGTGGTCGCGCAGCACGCGGGCGAGGGGCATGCGCACGCCCTGGAGCAGCTGGTGGCGGAGCTGGAGGTCGAGCACGGCGCGAAGGGCACGCTGCGGCGCGGCGACGGCGTGTACGTAGCGCCGGAGCCGGTCGCGACCGACCTGCGCTTCCCCGGCAAGGTGCTGGCGCTGCCGGGCTCGGGCCACTACCTGGTGTCGGACTCGACGCGGCACGCCCTGGTGGAGCTGGCCGCCGACGGCGAGACGGTGGTCCGCAGGATCGGCACCGGCGAGCGCGGCTTCGTGGACGGCGACGCGGACAGCGCGCGGTTCAGCGAGCCGCAGGGCCTGGCGCTGGTGCCGGACGGCAGCGTGATCGTCGCGGACACCGTCAACCACGCGCTGCGCCGCCTGGACCTGGACAGCGGCCGGGTCACGACGGTGGCCGGCACCGGCCGGCAGTGGTGGCAGGGCTCGCCCACCAGCGGCGCCGCGCGCGAGGTCGACATGTCCTCGCCGTGGGACGTGGCCTGGTTCGAGGACCGGGTGTGGATCGCGATGGCCGGTGTGCACCAGCTGTGGACGTACGACCCGGCGGCGGAGACGGTGCAGGCCGCGGCGGGCACCACCAACGAGGGCCTGGTCGACGGCCGGGCTGCGGACGCGTGGTTCGCGCAGCCCTCGGGGCTCGCGGCGGCGGGCGAGCGCATGTGGGTCGCGGACTCCGAGACCTCGGCGCTGCGCTGGGTCGAGCGGGCCACCGACGGCGACGGCTACGTGGTGCGCACCGCGGTCGGCACGGGCCTGTTCGACTTCGGCCACCGCGACGGTCCGGCCGGCCAGGCCCTGCTCCAGCACCCGCTGGGCGTCACCGGGCTGCCCGACGGCTCGGTCGCGGTCAGCGACACGTACAACAACGCGCTGCGCCGCTACGACGCGGTGACCGGCGAGGTCAGCACGCTGGCCACCGACCTGCGCGAGCCGTCGGACGCGGCCGTGGTCGAGGGCGACATCGTCGTGGTGGAGTCGGCCCGGCACCGGCTGACCCGTATGCACCTGCCGGAGGAGGCGGTACGGGTCGAGGCCGTCGCCCACCGCACGCAGCGGGCCGCCACCGATGTCGCGGCCGGCGCCTTCCGGCTCGACGTGGTCTTCTCCGCGCCGTCGGGGCAGAAGCTGGACGAGCGCTACGGCCCCTCGACCCGGTTGCTGGTCTCCGCGACCCCGCCCGAGCTGCTCGCGGAGGGCGGCGGCAAGGGCACCGACCTCTTCCGCGACCTGGTGCTCGACCCGTCGGTGTCCGAGGGCGTGCTGCACGTCTCGGCGATGGCGGCGTCCTGCGACGACGACCCGGCCAACGAGTACCCGGCGTGCCATGTGCACCAGCAGGACTGGGGTGTCCCGGTGCGGCTGACCGACACCGGGGACACCCGGCTCGCCCTGGTGCTGGCGGGGATGGACACCCCGCAGTCCGACTAGTGCGACCGGTACGGCGGGCTCACAGCCGCCGGTCGGTGTAGTAGCGCTCCTCGACCACCGGCGGCACGTCGCCGTCCGCGGTCGGGGGGATCCGGCGGCGCTTGAAGATGCTGACGTAGGCGGCCATGCCGATCACGCCCACGGCCATCATGATCAGGCCGAGCAGGTCCATGTTGACGCCCTTGGCGTGCCAGTCCGTCGCGAAGGTGATGACCGCGCCGACGGCGATCAGGATGATGCACCCTCCGATACCCACGATGTCCGCCTCCAGAGGTGGAGTTGAGTGGTCCTCACGGACCGCCTACCCCGCGCCGCCGGTCGAAACATCGGCCCCGTGGCGGCAGTCGGTGGGTGTGCTGCCGTAGGCGGCGCGGAAGGCGCGGGTGAAGGTGGCGTGGTCCTTGAAGCCCCAGCGGAAGGCGATCACGTGCACCGGGGTGGCCGCCAGCGCCGGGTCGGCGAGGTCGCGGCGGGCGCCCTGCAGCCGGTGGTCGCGGATGTAGGAGGCCACCGTGGTCCCCTCGGTGCGGAAGAGCCGGTGCAGGTGGCTGCTGGAGATGTAGTGCGCGGCGGCGACGCTCGCCGGGGTCAGCTCCGGGTCGTGCAGATTGCGCCGGATGAAGGCCTTCACGTGCAGCACCAGCGTCCTGGTCCTGGTCTCGGGGGGAAGGGCCGAGTCGGCGTCGGTGACGCTCGCGAAGAGCGTGCTGACCAGGTCGCTGAGGACCCCGCCGAGGCGGGCGGCGTCGGCGGGGCCGTACGGGGAGCCGTCGGCCGTGACCCGGGTGACGAACTGTGCGAGCAGCGCCCCGACCCCCTCGCGCCCCGACATGCACTGCCCGACGGCCTGCTGGACCTTGCGCCAGGGCAGGCTGAGCTGCGCCCTGGGCACCTCGATGCCGATCATGGAGATCGGCCCCTCCGCGGTGACGATCTCATATGGCCGCGAGGTGTCGTTGGTGTGGAAGTCGTAGTCGCTGTAGTGCGCCTGCGTCCTGCCCCAGGTCGCGACCGCGTTGCCGTTGAGCACCAGCGAGAGGTGGCCGTGCTCGGGGTCGGACTGCCGGATCATCTTCGGGGTGCGCAGGAAGACCAGCTGCGGGAAGACGGCAGGCCACAGCGTCACCTCGCCGAGGCTGATCAGCCGCATCTGCGCGCGGAAGTCCGCCTGGTGCGTGCTGGTCAGCCGCATCGGCGCGTGCGTGCGGCTCAGCAGGTCCTGCCATGCGCCGAACCGCTCGGCCTGCGGTAAGTCCTCGCTCCTGAACAGCGTCTCGCTCAGCATGTCCCACCCCCGGGGTCCCGACGGCGGCGGCCGGTGCCGGCCGCCGCACCGGGCGGGAGCCTACGCCGTCAGGAAGGCGCTCAGGGCGGACGCCAGGTAGCCGGGGTCGTCGGCGCCGCACAGTTCGCGGGCCGAGTGCATGGACAGGATGGGCACACCGACGTCGACGGTCGTGATGCCGTGCCGCGCCGAGGTGATCGGGCCGATCGTCGTACCGCAGGGCATCGCGTTGTTGGACACGAAGTGCTGGAAGGGCACGCCCGCCGCCTCGCAGGCCGCGGCGAAGACCGCCCGGCCCCTGCCGTCGGTGGCGTAGCGCTGGTTGACGTTGGTCTTCAGGATCGGGCCGCCGTTGGCCCGCGGGTGGTGCGTCGGGTCGTGCTTCTCGGTGTAGTTGGGGTGCACGGCGTGGCCGACGTCGGAGGAGACGCAGACGGTGCCGGCCAGGGCGCGCAGCCGCTCCTCGTAGCCGCCCCCGCGGGAGTGCACCGAGCGCTCCAGGACGTTGCCCAGCAGCGGCCCCTGCGCGCCGGTGTCGGACTGGCTGCCGTTCTCCTCGTGGTCGAAGGCGGCGAGCACGGGGATGGCCTCCAGCTCATCGCCGGAAGCTGCTGCGGCGATCAGTGCGGCGGTGCAGGCGTGCACGGACAGCAGGTTGTCCAGCCGCGGCGAGGCGAGGAGTTCGCCGTCCCTGCCCAGATACGCCGGCGGCTGCACGTCGTGCGCCATCAGGTCCCAGCCGGTGACGTCGTCGGGGTCGACGCCTGCCTCGCCGGCGAGGAAGCCGACCAGGTCGCCGTCGTGCGCCTCGCCCAGGCCCCACAGCGGCTGCAGGTGGCGCTGGCGGTCCAGGGTGAGCCCGTCGTTGACGCCCCGGTCGAGGTGGACGGCGAGCTGGGCGACCCGCAGCAGCGGGCGGTGCACGTCGACCAGCGTGGTGGAGCCGTCGCGCAGCGCCAGCCGGCCCGCCACGCCCAGGTCGCGGTCCAGCCAGCTGTTGAGCAGCGGGCCGCCGTAGATCTCGACGGCGACCTGGCGCCAGCCCGCGGTGCCCATGTCCGGGCGCGGCTTGACCCGCAGGTTGGGGGAGTCGGTGTGGGCGCCGACCACCCGGAAGGGCGTCTCGGGGCGCGCGCCGGCCGGCACGTACCAGGCGATGACCGCGCCGCCGCGCAGCACGTACTTCCCGCCCGGTGCGTCGTCCCAGGCGTCGGTCTCGGCGAGGCGGCGGAATCCGGCCGCCTCCAGCCGGGCCGCGACGGCCGCGACCACGTGGTAGGGGGACGGCCCGGCCTGCACGAAGGCGGCGAGGTCGTCGGTGTGGGTGCGGTCGAAGGTGCGCGGTGACGGGCTCATACCGGCCAGCATAGAAGCGGTCCGCACCGCAAAAGGCCGGGGCACCGCAAAGGCCGGGGGCGGCGGAGGCCGGGCACGGCGAACGCCGGGGGCGCCACCGATGGGGTGGCGGCCCCGGCGGAGCTGCGGTCGGCAGGCCGGGTCAGAAGGCCTCTTCCGGCACGTCCATCACGTCGAGCGTGACGGCCTCGGCCATCGCGCGCTGCACCCCGACACCCGGCAGGATGTTCGTCGCGAAGAACTTCGCCGCGGCGACCTTGCCGGTGTAGAAGGCGGTGTCCTTCTGCGACGCGGACGGCAGCTTGTCCAGGGCCACGCCCGCGCCCTTGAGCAGCAGGTACGCCACGACGACGTCGCCGGAGGCGAGCAGCAGCCGGGTGGTGTTCAGGCCGACCTTGTAGATCGAGCGGACGTCCTGCTCGGTGGCGGCCAGGTCGGTCAGCATGGTGCCGACGATGGCCTCCAGGTCGGCGGCGGCCTTGGCGAGCTGGTCGCGCGCGTCGGCCAGCTCGGCGCCGCCGGTGGCCTCGGCCAGGAACTTCTTGATCTCCTCGCTCAGCGCGGTCAGCGCCTGCCCCTGGTCGCGGACGATCTTCCGGAAGAAGTAGTCCTGGCCCTGGATCGCGGTGGTGCCCTCGTAGAGGGTGTCGATCTTGGCGTCCCTGATGTACTGCTCGACCGGGTACTCCTGCAGGTAGCCCGAGCCGCCGTAGGTCTGCAGCGACTGGGCGAGCTGCTCGTAGGACTTCTCCGAGCCGTAGCCCTTCACGATCGGCAGCAGCAGGTCGTTGAGCCCGTGCAGGTGCCTGGCGTCGGCCCCGGTGGCCTCGGCGACCTGGATGGCGTCCTGGACGGAGGCGGTGTAGAGCACCAGGGCGCGCATGCCCTCGGCGTACGCCTTCTGCGTCATCAGCGAGCGCCGCACGTCGGGGTGGTGGGTGATGGTGACCTTGGGCGCGGCCTTGTCCATGAACTGCGCGAGGTCGGGTCCCTGGACGCGCTCCTTGGCGTACTCCAGCGCGTTCAGGTAGCCGGTGGACAGCGTCGCGATGGCCTTCGTGCCGACCATCATGCGGGCGAACTCGATGATCCGGAACATCTGCCGGATGCCGTCGTGCCGGTCGCCGATCAGCCAGCCCTTGGCGGGGTGCTTGTCGCCGAAGGTCATCTCGCAGGTGTTGGACGCCTTCAGGCCCATCTTGTGCTCGACGTTGGTCGCGTAGACGCCGTTGCGCGCGCCCAGCTCGCCGGTCTCCGGGTCGAACTCGTACTTCGGCACCATGAACAGCGACAGGCCCTTGGTGCCGGGGCCCGCGCCCTCGGGGCGGGCCAGCACGTAGTGGATGATGTTCTCGGACATGTCGTGCTCGCCCGAGGTGATGAAGCGCTTGACGCCCTCGATGTGCCAGCTGCCGTCGTCCTGCCGCACCGCCTTGGTGCGCCCCGCGCCGACGTCGGAGCCCGCGTCCGGCTCGGTGAGGACCATGGTGGAGCCCCACTGCTTCTCGACCGCGAGTGCGGCGATCTTCTTCTGCTGCTCGGTGCCCTCGTCGTAGAGGATCCCGGCGAAGGCGGGACCCGAGGAGTACATCCATATCGCCGGGTTCGAGCCGAGCACCAGTTCGGCGTACGACCAGATCAGGGAGCGGGGCGCGGTGGTGCCGCCGATCTCCTCGGGCAGGCCCAGCCGCCAGTACTCGGCGTCCATGAAGGCCGCGTAGCTCTTCTTGAACGTGTCGGGGACCGGCGCGGTGTTGGTGTCGGGGTCGAAGACCGGCGGGTTGCGGTCGGTGTCGGCGAACGACTCGGCCAGCTCGTTCTCGGCCAGCCGGGTCAGCTCGGCCAGGACGTCCCGTGCGGTGTCGGCGTCCATGTCGGCGAACGGACCCGTGCCGTAGAGCTGGTCGCGGCCGAGCACCTCGAAGAGGTTGAACTCGATGTCGCGGAGGTTCGACTTGTAGTGGCCCATGGCGACGGCTCCGTATCGCTGCTGCTGGTCATCAAGAAGGTATCCACATGATGCTACCCGTCAGTAATAAGAAGCAACCCCCGACGGGTGGATGTGACCGGTTCCTCGCCCCGTGCCGCATCCTTCGTGGCCGATCCCCGTTGGGGGTGCGGGCGTCACCGTTACGCTAGGGCGCGTGTACGGCTACGACCAGAGCGTGAATCCCGGCCAAGGCCCGGTCCCCGGCGGGGCCGCGCCCATGTCCGGCTACCCCGAGCCCTCGCCGCCGTCGCTCGCCGACGCCGTACGCGCCTTCACCACGGGCTCGCTGTCCGCCGAGGACTTCCAGGCGATCTTCGCCACGTCCAAGGTCTACTGCCCGCGCGGCGAGAACCCCGGCTTCCTGGCGCTGCACGACACGCAGCAGCCGGTGATCCCGATGTTCAGCTCGCTCAAGGAGCTGCGGCGCTACGCGGGCAAGGAGTCCAAGTACTTCGTGATCACCGGCGCCGAGGTGCTCGACCTGCTGCCGACCGGCTACGGCTTCGTCCTCGACATCGACGGGCAGCACCGGATGGTCTTCGACGCGAAGGCCGTCGAGCAGATGGTCGACTTCACGATGCGCCGGATGTACGGCTGAGACTTTCGGTCTCTTTCGGGTCCCTCTGTCCGCCCGTCACCGGGTGAGGGAATGGTCACGCGTTGCTAGATGTTCAGTCTTCAACTACATTGGACGAACATCCCCCCAAGGAGGCACCCCATGCCCGCCGTGACCGTCGAGAACCCGTTGACCCTGCCCCGCGTCACCGCGCCCGCCGACGGCAAGCCGCGCCAGGCCCTCGCCGTCAGCACCGCGCCCAGCGGCCTCGAAGGGGAGGGCTTCCCGGTCCGCCGCGCCTTCGCCGGCATCGACTACCGCCACCTCGACCCGTTCATCATGATGGACCAGATGGGCGAGGTGGACTACGCGGCCGGCGAGCCCAAGGGCACCCCCTGGCACCCGCACCGCGGCTTCGAGACCGTCACGTACATCATGGACGGCACCTTCATCCACCAGGACTCGCACGGCGGCGGCGGCACCATCACCAACGGCGACACGCAGTGGATGACCGCCGGGTCCGGACTGCTGCACATCGAGACCCCTCCGGAGTCGCTGGTCCTCAGCGGCGGCCTCTTCCACGGCCTCCAGCTGTGGGTCAACCTCCCCAAGGCCGACAAGATGATGCCGCCCAAGTACCAGGACATCCGAGCCGGCGGCCTGAAGCTGCTCACCTCGGCGGACGGCGGCGCCCTCATCCGGCTCATCGCCGGCGACATCGGCGGCCACACGGGACCCGGCTCCACGCACACGCCGATCACCATGACCCACGTGTCCCTCAACGCGGGCGCCTCCGTCACGCTCCCCTGGCGCGCGGACTTCAACGCCCTCGCCTACGGCCTGGCCGGCACCGGTTTCGCCGGCCCCCAGTCCCGCCCCTTCGCCATGGGCCAGGCCGTCGTCTTCGGCCCCGGGGACACCCTCACCGTCCGGGCCGCGGACACGCAGGACTCCCGCTCGGCGAACTTCGAGTTCGTCCTGCTCGGCGGCCTGCCCATCCGTGAGCCGATGATGCAGTACGGCCCGTTCGTGATGAACACCCACGCCGAGCTGGCCCAGGCCTTCGACGACTTCCAGGCCGGCCGCCTCGGCAGGATCCCGGCGGACTCGCCCTACGGCCGCTGAGCCCGTTCACCCCGGTCAGGGGGTCAGGACCGTCCTGCCCGCCAGCCCTCCGGCCAGGGCCAGGTCGTGGACGGCGGGCAGGTCGGTCAGCGGCCGGCGCTCGGCCACGTGGATCCGCAGGTCCCCGGCGTCGACCCGGCTCACAAGACCCGCGAGCTGGCCGGCGTCGCTGCGGACGTCCATCCGGGCCGTCCGCACGCCGCGCCCGGGGTCCTGCGGCGGCTCAGTGGTGGTGCTGACGAAGACACCGCCGTCGGCGACCAGGCCGTCGACCAGGTGGGCGGTCTCCTCCGCGGCGGTCGGCGCGAGGTTCAGCACCAGGTGCAGCACCGCGTCGAACCGCTGCCCGGCCAGCGCTTCCAGGACGGGGGCGGTGCCGTAGTCGACGACCCGGTCCGCGCCGTAGGAGCGGACGCGGTCGCGGCTGCGTCCGCCTGCGGTCGCGGTCACGGTGGCCCCGAAGCGGGCGGCGAGCTGTACGGCGTAGCCGCCCACCGAGCCTCCCGCGCCGTTGACCAGGATGTTCTGGCCCGGCCTGACGTCGGCGTGCTCGAACAGCGCCTGCCAGGCCGTCAGCCCGGTCGAGGGCAGCGCGGCGGCGTCGACCAGGTCGACCGTGCGGGGCGCCGCGGCCAGCAGTTCGGCGGGCGCGGCGACGTACTCGGCCGCCGCGCCGGGCGCGGTCATCGGCAGGAAGGCGACGACCGCGTCGCCTGCGGCCCAGCGGCTCACCCCCTCGCCGACCTCGGCGACGACACCGGACACGTCGTAGTTCGGGATGTGCGGGAACTGCACCGGGAAGACGTCCGGCAGGACGCCTCCGCGGATCGGGACGTCCACCGGGTTGAAGGCCGTACCGGCCACCTTCAGGACGACCTGCCCGGGGCCTGCGCCCGGACGGTCCGCCTCCTCGTACACGAGGACGTCGCTGCTGCCGTAGGAGTGGTAGCGCATTGCCTTCACGGTCTCTCCCCATGTCGCTGTCCATGTGCTTCGAAGTTGAAGCACATGGACAGCGATAACTCGCTTCGAGTTCGAAGCAAGTGGGTGTGCGGGTGACCCGCGGCACACTGCTGTGAATTCGCAGCAGGTAGCGTGAGGGGATGACCACCGGTGAGCAGGGCGTCCCGCCACTCGACCCGTCCGAGCTGGGCGCCTACTTCGTGCTCACCGAAGCCGTCAGCCTGCTGCAGTACCAGGTGGAGCAGCAGCTGCGGGCCGAGGGCGGTATCAGCTACGTCCAGTTCCAGCTGCTGGCCCGCCTCGCCCACCTCGACGGCCCGCTGACCATGACCGAGCTGGCCGACGGCGTCGTCTACAGCCGCAGCGGCCTGACCTACCAGGCGGGCCTGCTGGAGAAGGCCGGCCTGGTCACCCGCGGCCCCAGCCCCGAGGACGACCGCGTCACCCTCGTCGCCGTCACCGCCGACGGCCGCGCCCTCGTCGAACGCGTCCTGCCCGGCCACGTCCAGGTCATCCGCCGCCTGCTGTTCGACCCCCTGACGGACGACGACCTGCACCACGTCGCGGACATCATGACCCGCGTCCGCGACCACATGCGAACCCAGCCCCCGCGCTCCGCGGCCCCCCGAAGGTCCCGCAACTCCCCTTCGGCCTAGGAGAGTGCCGCCCGGCCCGGTGAGTCAGTAGAGCGCCTGCCGTGCGGCCGTCCGCAGCCGGTGGCCCCCGTCCCCGGCCCGCGGGAATCCCCCACCCCCCCCGGGCGTCCGCCTTCCGGTACCAGCGGGTGCCGCGGTGGTGGGGTCACGGGGATTCGTGGGTGACGGTCTCGGCGAGTCGCAGCATCGAGGCTGCGCTGTCGGAGTCGCGAGGACCTCGCCCGTCCGACGCGCACACTCCCCTCGGCCGCGGCCCGGCTGCGACGGGTGATCGCATCCGGGTCCGGGAGGGCGAGGGCGGCCAGGGCATACGAGGTGCCGGCGCCCAGGAAGTGACGTCGCTCCAAGTCCCCCTCCCAACCGGATGACTGAGGTCACGCTGTTCGCCGGGCAGGTCGTGATCGGCGGCATCCAGGGATCGCGTGCGGACGTGGCTCGACCGGATTCAGCCAGCGCGTCAGGGGGCGTCGGCCCTCACCTTCCACCCCGGGCCTTCCGGCTCGCCGTACCAGATGTGCCGGCCGGCGGGGGAGGCGGTGATGCCGAAGGCCTCGCGGGGCGGGCTGCCGGTGGGGAAGGCGGACGCCAGGTGTTCGACGGTGTCCCACAGGCGGTGGGGGCCGGTCTGGCGGGCTTGGCCGGTGGTGTCGGCCAGGGCTGTGGAGCCGTCGTCGGTCCACAGGCCGACTGCGGTGACCGTTCCGGCGGCGTCCTGCCATGAGCAGGAGTTGTAGCCGGGCAGGGCGAGGGAGAGTGGGAACTTCAGGCGCTCCAGTACGTCGGTCACGGGGACGGTCGTGCGCTCGGGCGCCTGCTGCCGCAGCGATTCGAAGTCCGGGTCGCTGCCCGGGGTGCGGCGGGGCATGAACAGCGCCGGGATCGGCAGGAAGCGGCCCTCGGCATGCCCCGGCTTGGAGACGGTGGCCCGTACGATGCCGAATCCGATCGGGGCGACGATCACCGCGCCTACCGCGGCTTGTTCCAGAAGGGCCGGCTGGATCTCCCGGAGGGCGGCCGTGGCGATGATCCGGTCGAAGGGCGCCCGTTCGGGGCAGCCGAGGGCGCCGTCCCCGGCCGTCACGTACGGCCGCGTTCCGTACTCGCCGAGCCGGCGGACGGCGAGGTCCACGAGTCCGGGGTCGACGTCGACGCTCGTCACGTTCTCCGCACCGAGCCGGTGGGCGAGCAGGGCGGCGTTGTACCCGGTCCCCGTGCCCAGCTCGAACACGGCGTGCCCGCTCTCGGCGCCGAGTGCGTCGAGCATGGCCAGCATCGTGCTCGGCTCGCTGGACGAGGAGCTGGGGATGCCGCCCGCGTCCAGTTGCGTCGTCAGGGCGGTGTCCGAGTAGACGGCCTCGGCGTAACCGTCGTCCACCGCGGTCACGCGGCGCCACTCCCCCCGGCCGTCCTGGCGGAAGAACGACGGTACGAAGAGGTGCCGCGGCACCGCCGCGAAGGCATCCCGCCAGGGGCTCGGCCGCCCCCCGCCGATCGTGGCGGCGAACCTCGCCCGCAGGCCCGCGGTCGGATCGTCGGTCATGTTGCCTTCCCTCGGCGGGAGTCGGAGCGTCCGCGGGCCTGACCGGCCGCGAGTTGGAGGAGCTAGAGCAGGTGGTCGGCCTTGCCGGACTTGATGTCGGTGATCAAGGCGCGGAGCGCTTCGCGGGAGTCGGTCAGGTAGTGGGACTCCTCGCCGGCTACGGCGATGTAGGCGTTGCCGTCCGCGTCGGTTCCTATGCGGAAGCAGTTGCTGGCGTCCTGGCAGAACGGGGCTTCCCAGGTGATGTCGGGCACGGTGGACTCTCCTAGAGCTGGGACGCGATCGCGTTTATGAGGTCGAGGGTCTTTTCCGGCGGGAGGGCGATGCGCTGCATCTCGTCGAGTTGGAGCCGGTACTTGCACAAGTGCGCCTCGGCGTGGACGAATTCCCCGACCGTCACGCGGTCCGCGAGTGCGGTGTCCAGGCGGGGGACCCGGGCGCGGGCGTAGAGGATGGACTGGCCTGAGCCGGGGAAGGCGCCGGCCGAGAACGGGATGGCCTGGATCGTGACGTTGTCGCGCTCTGCGGCGGCCACGAGGTGGGTCAGTTGGTCCCGCAGCACCGTCCGACCCCCGACCTCGGTCCGTAGGGCGCCCTCGTGGACGACGAGTTCGTACGGCGGTGCGTCCGGGCGGTCGATGGCCTGGTGGCGTTGGACGCGGTGGGCGACCCTGGCCTCGAACTCGGCCTCCGGCAGCGGCGGGATGGCTGCCCGGAAGAGGGCGCGGGCGTAGGCCTCGGTCTGGAACTGGCCGGGCATGTGGATCATCGTGCTGACCCGCAACCCGTGGGCGTGCCACTCCAGTTCTGCGATGTCGAGGAAGGTCGAGGGCAGGACTTCCCGGTAGTCCTCCCACCAGCCCTGCACGCGCTCGGCGCACATCGTGGCCAGCGCGTCGATCAGCGCCTGGTCGGTGCACTCGTAGGCGAAGGCGATCCGCCGTACCCGCTCGGGGCTGATGCCGTGGCGGCCGGCCTCGGTGCTGGAGATGACGGTCCTGTTGGTGTCCAGCAGGGCGGCTGCCTGCTCGGTGGACAGCCCGGCATCCTCCCGCAGCTTGCGCAGCTCCGCGCCCAGGCGCTGCTGACGTGCGGACGGGTTGCTTCTCGGCGGCATGCGTGTCCTTCCCTCCGTGGGGCTCAGTTTGCCGTGCAGGGAGCAGCTGGTCCAACGGGCCGTCAGAGAACGGGTGGCACACGTACTCCCAATGCTCTACCGTAGTACGTGCGTTACTACGCACCGCGGCGCCGGAAGCGCACCGCGCGGGTGCGCCCGTCCGCCCTGGGACGGGCGCGTTCGCGCCCAGGGCGGCATGCCACCGGCCACTCCACAACACCGCACCCTCGTAAGGGAGTTCCGCCATGCCCGAGATCCCCGTACTGCCCGCCGTCTGGCGGTTTCCCGCGCATCCCGCTTCCGTCGGGCGGGCGCGGCACGCTGTCGTCGGAGTCGCGCCGCGGCAGCTGCACGACGAACTGGGGCTGATCGCCAGTGAGCTGGTCACCAACGCCGTACGGCACGGCACCCGGGGCGACGACCTCGTCGAGCTGGTGGTGTGGCCCGCCGACGGGCACTACTGGCTGGCCGTGTCCGACCCGGGGGACGGGAAGCCGTCGGTGGGGCGGTGGCCGGCGCCCGACGCCGAGTCGGGGCGGGGGCTCGTGCTGGTGGATGCGCTCGCCGCCGCCTGGGGTGTGGTGCCGCGGGCCTACCGCGGGAAGTCGGTGGTCGCCGGACTCGTGTTCCCGCCTGCGGGGATGTAGGTTGCCAGCGCATGTCTCCTGGGGTGGGGGATCGTGAACGATGGGGAGAGCGCCGATGCGCAGGGTGGGTCGTACGGTCAGAGGTATCGCCGCCGCGGCGGCCGGGGTGTTGCTCGGGGCGCTGGGCGCAGCCGTACCCGCGCACGCGGCCACGGGCTTCTACGCGTGCCCGAGGGGCTACTTCTGCGCGTGGACCGGTGAAAACGGCACCGGCAGCATGATGAAGACCAACAAGAACATGCCCACGCTGGGGGCCTGGGACAACCGCATCGTGTCGGTGTCCAACCAGACGACCAGCGTGGTGTGCACGTACACCGACGCCAACTACGTCTACGACGACGGCTATTCGTTCGAGAGGCCGGAGCTTGCGGGGGAGGGCGGCTGGACCGGCGGGACCCCGGACATCAGCTCGCTGAAGTTCGTCAAGACCGAGCGCGAGTGCGTCGAACCGCCCTACGGCCCCTGGTATTCGCAGAAGAGCGGCGTCAAGGCGGCCTTCGGGGACCTCGACGGGGACGGCTACGCCGACGTCCTGTCCAGGGACCTGGCCGGGCGGCTGTGGTTCGTGCCCGGGAGCACGGGGGCCGGGCGGCTGCTGGGCGCCGGGTGGAACGCGATGACCGCCATCACGCGGCACGGCGACTTCGACGGCGACGGACACGAGGACCTGATCGCCACCGACACCGCGGGCAAGATGTGGCTCTACCCGGTCACGGGCAGCGCGGTCTTCCACACGCGCCGCCTGGTCGGTGCGGGCTGGAACACGATGGCCAAGGTCACGGCGGTCGGCGACCTCACAGGTGAGGGCTACAACGACCTGCTGGCCACCGACAAGGCCGGCACGCTGTGGCTCTACCCCGGCAACGGGCACGGCAACTTCGGCGCCCGCAAGCTCATCAGCAGCGGCTGGCAGGTCATGACGGCGCTCACCGGCTCCGGTGACATGAACGGCGACAAGATCGCCGACTTCTTCGCCCGCGACACCAGCGGCAAGCTGTGGCTGTTCGGCGGCAAGGGGCACGCGACCTTCTACCCGCGCCAGTTGGTCAGCAGCGGCTGGAACGTCTTCGACTCGTTGATCTCCGTGGGCGACACGGACGGCGACGGCCGCAACGACCTCAACGGCGTCACCAACAACCGCTATGTGATGGACGGTTACGCGGGCTACCAGGGCTGGCTGCTGCTCTACCGCGGCACCGGCTCGGGCCGGACCCCGCTGCGCTCGCCCGTGCAGCAGAGCGGCGACTGGTGGGAGCTGAACGGCACCTACTAGGCAGAAGCAGGCGGGCGTCAGCCCACCGGCAGCGCCGGCGCCTCGTACAGCTCGAACCACGTCGACTTGCCGTCGCCGCGCGGGTCGACGCCCCATGCGTCGGCCAGCTCCTCCAGCAGGAGCAGCCCCCGGCCGGAGGAGGCCATCTCGCCGGGGGAGCGGCGGTGCGGCATGTCGTCGGAGGAGTCGCCGACGTCGACGTGCAGGCGGCGGGTGCCGGGCATGCCGGTGACCTGGGCCAGCAGGACGGCGTCGCCGTCGGTGTGGACCAGGACGTTGGTGACGACCTCGGAGACCAGCAGCACCGCAGACTCGACCTGCTCGGGCGAGGCCCAGTCGTGCAGCAGCGCGCGGATGTCGTCCCGGCAGGAGCGGATCTGGCCGGGGTCGGCCTGGGAGACGGTCAGTATGGTGCGGCGGACCGGGACCGCGCAGGTCGGGCCGTCGGGGTCGCGGCGCAGCAGGACCAGGGCGACGTCGTCCTCGCGGCGGTCGGACAGCGGCCCGGGCTCGTGGTGCGAGGCGGGGCCGTGCACGGTGTGCACGAGGGAGTCGGCCAGGACCTCCAGGTCGTTCGCGGGACCGGCGGCCAGCGCCCTGGACAGCCGCTGCCAGCCGGACTCCAGGTCGTGGCCGCCGGTCTCGATCAGGCCGTCGGTGCACAGCAGCAGCACTTCTCCGGGCTCCAGGACCATCCTGGTGGTGGGGTAGTCGGCGTCCGGCTCGATGCCCAGCGGCAGCCCCACGGCGGTGCGCCGCACGATGGTGGTGCCGTCGCCGAGGCGTATCGCGGGTTCCGGGTGCCCGGCGCGGACCACGTCGAGCGTGCCGGTCAGCGGGTCGATCTCGGCGTAGAGGCAGGTCGCGAAGCGCATGTCGGAGCCGTGCTCCTCGGCGAGCCCGGCCAGGAAGCGGGAGGTGCGGGACAGTACGGCGTCGGGTCCGTGGCCCTCGGCCGCGTACGCCCGCAGCGCGATCCGCAGCTGGCCCATCAGGCCCGCGGCCCGCACGTCGTGGCCCTGGACGTCGCCGATGACGATCGCGGTACGCCCCGAGGGCAGGGCGATCACGTCGTACCAGTCGCCGCCGACCTGCAGGCCGCCGCCGGTGGGGACGTAGCGGGCCGCAACCGCCATGCCGCTCACGCCCGGCTTGCGGGCGGGCATCATCGTCTCCTGCAGGCCGTCGGTCAGCGCCCGCTCCGACTCGTGCAGCCCGGCCCTGGAAAGCGCCTGGCCGAGCATGCGGGCCACGGTGGTCAGGACCGCCCGCTCGTCGGGGGTGAAGGCGACCGGTTCGCGGAAGGCGGCCATCCACGCCCCGATGGTGGTCCCGGCGACGACCAGCGGCAGGTACGCCCACGACGCCCTCCCGTACGGCCTGACCAGCGGCCAGGTGGCGGGGAAGCGGTCGGCGTACTCCTCGGGGGAGGCCAGGTAGATCGCGCGGCCGGTGCGGGTCACCTGGGCGGCCGGGTAGTCGGTGGACAGCGTCATGTCGAAGAGCGCGGCGTCTGCGGGGTCCTGCCCGTGGTGCCCGATGACGGAGAGCCGGTCGCCCTCCACGCCGAAGACGGCCAGGCCGTCGGGCGAGAAACCGGGCATCGACAGGGTCGCCGCGACCCGCAGCACCTCGGCGGTGGAGTCCGCCTCGGCCAGCGCCCGGCCCGCGTCCAGCAGGAAGGCCTCCCTGGCCCGCCGCCACTCGCCGTCCCCGGCGGCGGCCGTGGTCGTGGCGGTCGGCACGCCGTGCACCTCGTGCAGGGTGCCGTTGACCAGCTGTCCCTTGGGCGCGGCCCTGGCCCGCAGGGTCCGCAGCACCTTCCCGTCGTCGCCGACGACCCGCACCACGGACTCGGCGACCGTGCCCTCGGCCGCCGCCAGCGAGACCGCGGCCGACAGCGATACGTAGTCGGCCGCATGCAGACAGGCGCGAACCGCGCTGGAGCGGTGCGTGGCGGCTCCCCCTGACAGACCGAGCAGGTGTGCCGCACAACCGTCCACCGTGATGTTGCCGGTGCCCTCGTCCCACTGCCACAGCCCGTAACCCACCGCAGCGAGGACGTCCTCGGAGTGCATTGCCCCATTTTATGGGGTCTGGGATGCTATAGGCCAATGTGCCGGTCGGGCGGCCCGCCCCCACCCGGATCCGGGCGGCGGGCCGATACGCGGATGAGGAGGCGCCCCCGGCGCCGGTAGGCTGTGCTGGTTCCCCACCATCGCGACGACCTGACGACTTGGACGAACAACGATGCACCGGTACCGGTCACACACCTGCGGAGAGCTGCGCGCCACCGACGTCGACACCGACGTCCGCCTGTCCGGCTGGCTGCACAATCGCCGTGACCTCGGCGGCATCCTCTTCGTCGACCTGCGCGACCACTACGGCTTCACCCAGCTCGTGGTCCGCCCCGGCTCGCCCGTCTACGACGAGCTGAGCAGCCAGTCCAAGGAGTCCGTGGTCCGCGTCGACGGCCGCGTCCTCGCCCGCTCCGCGGAGAACGTCAACCCCGAGCTGCCGACCGGCGAGATCGAGGTCGACGTGACCTCCCTCGAAGTGCTCGGCGCCGCCGACCCGCTGCCCTTCCCGGTCTTCCCCGAGGACAGCGCCAACGAGGAGATGCGGCTCACCAACCGCTTCCTGGACCTGCGCCGACAGCGCATGCACCGCAACATCATGCTGCGCACCCAGGTCATCTCCTTCCTGCGCCGCGAGATGACCGCGCTCGGCTTCAACGAGATGGCCACCCCGATCCTGTCGGCGACCTCCCCCGAGGGCGCCCGCGACTTCCTGGTGCCCTCCCGCGTCCACCCGGGCAAGTTCTACGCGCTGCCGCAGGCGCCGCAGCAGTTCAAGCAGCTGCTGATGATCTCCGGCTTCGACCGCTACTTCCAGATCGCGCCCTGCTTCCGCGACGAGGACTCGCGCGCCGACCGCTCGCCCGGCGAGTTCTACCAGCTCGACGTCGAGATGAGCTTCGTCGAGCAGGAGGACGTCTTCGGCGTCATCGAGAAGGTGATGACCGACCTGTTCACCGAGCTGGGCGGCGGCCGCACCGTCACCTCGCCCTTCCCGCGCATCCCCTTCCGCGAGTCGATGCTCAAGTACGGCAACGACAAGCCCGACCTGCGCACCGCGCTCGAACTGGTCGACGTCACCGAGATCTTCGCCGGGTCCGGCTTCAAGGCCTTCGCCGGCAAGCACGTACGGGCGCTGGCCGTGCCGGACACCGCGGACCAGCCGCGGAAGTTCTTCGACCAGCTCGGCGACTACGCCGTCTCCCTCGGCGCCAAGGGCCTGGCCTGGGTCCGGGTCGGCGCCGGCAACGCACTGACCGGGCCGATCGCCAAGTTCCTCACCGAGGACGACGTGACCGCACTGGTCGCCGCGGTCGGCGCCACGGAGGGCACCGCGGTCTTCTTCGGGGCCGGCGACTTCGACGAGGTCTCGAAGATCATGGGCCCCGTCCGCGTCGAGGCGGCCAAGCGCGCCGGGCAGTACGACGAGGGCGTCTTCCGCTTCTGCTGGATCGTGGACTTCCCGATGTTCGAGCGCAACGAGGACACCGGGGCCGTCGAGTTCTCGCACAACCCGTTCTCGATGCCGCAGGGCGGCCTCGAAGCGCTGGAGACCAAGGACCCGCTGGACATCCTCGCCTGGCAGTACGACATCGTCTGCAACGGCATCGAGCTGTCCTCCGGCGCCATCAGGAACCACGAACCCGCGGTGATGTACAAGGCGTTCGAGATCGCCGGGTACTCGCGCGAGACGGTCGAGGCGGAGTTCGGCGGCATGCTGCGCGCCTTCCACTTCGGCGCGCCGCCGCACGGCGGGATCGCCCCCGGCGTCGACCGCATGGTCATGCTGCTGGCCGACGAGCCCAACATCCGCGAGACCATCGCGTTTCCGCTGAACCAGCACGCGCAGGACCTTCTCATGGGGGCGCCGTCGGAGGTCGAGGCGACCCGCCTCCGCGAGCTCCACATCCAGCTCCGCCAGAAGTAACCTCCGGCCCACCCCGGGAGGGGGGTTCCCTCTTCGGCGGGGCCGAGCCCCCAGGGGCGCGGGGCTGCGTCTGATCTGCGGCTGGCGCCGCGTGGGCGCGTCTGCGGCGGGGCCGAGCATTTAGGGGCGCGGGGAACTGCGCGCTCAGCCCTCCCCCAGGGCTTTGCCTGGGGGTGCCCCCATCTCGCTTCGCTCGCGGCGGGTGGTCCGGCACGGACCGAACTGCCCCTTCGGGTCGGTGACGACCCGCGCCCCGGTGGGGGCTGGTCGCGCAGTTCCCCGCGCCCCTGAGAAACGCTCGCCCCCTTGCGTAAGGGGCACCCCTCAGCCACCGCGGCCGGCGGAAGTGCGCCGCCGGGCGCATCGGCACCCCGGGGCAACCGGACCGGAGGTCTGGGGCGTTGTATGGGTGTGGGAGGGAACGTTCGTGGGCGAGGGCGGGTTCGAGCAGTTCGTCGCGGCACGCGGCCAACGACTGCTGCGTGTCGCCTGGCTGCTCACCGGCGACGCGCACCTCGCAGAGGACCTGCTGCAGACGGTGCTGGCCAAGGTGTGGCCGAAGTGGCCGCGGATAGCCGAGGAGAACCCGGAGGCGTACGTACGCCGCGCCCTGGTGCACACGCATGCCTCGTGGTGGCGCAGGCGGTGGCGCGGGGAGGTGCCGCACGGCGAGATGCCGGACCGGGCGCTGCCGCACGACGAGTACGCAGGCGTGGACCTGGAGCAGGCGCTGGCCGCGGCGGTGCGGGCACTGCCGGTGCGGCAGCGTGCCGTGGTGGTGCTGCGGTACTTCGAGGACCTGAGCGTGACCGAGACCGCGCAGGCGCTGGGGTGTTCGGAGGGCACGGTGAAGAGCCAGGCGGCGAAGGCGCTGCGGACGTTGCGCGGGCTGCTGCCCGCCGCGGTCGCGGTGGACGGCGGTGAGTGCCGTGACTGAGGCGGAGGACGAGCTGCGGGTGCTGCTGGAGCGGGCGGTGCCGCAACTGCCCGCGCCCGCGCAGCGCCTCGAACGGGTGCGGGAGCGGATGCGGCGGCGCCGCCGGCGGCGTACGGCAGCGGTCGGGGTGAGTGCGGTGCTGGCGGTTGCGGCGGTGGTGGCGGTGCCGGGGCTGGTACGCCCGCACGGCGGCGCGGCCCCCGCGGTGGTGGCGACCGGAGGCCCGGCCCCGGTGCGGACGACGCCGGTACGGGGTCCGGAACCGACGCCCACGCCACGCGACGGCTACCGCCCGGACGGGATGCAAGGGCTGGTGATCACGCCGCCGGCCGGCTGGCAGCTGCTGGAGGACCCGGACACCGGCAGCGTCTTCCTGTCCACGCAGGCCCTGGTGCTGCCGCCGAACGGCTGCGCGCACGCCCTCGACGGCTTCTGCACACCGCTGGCCCGGGTGCTGAAGGACGGCGGGTCGCTGGTGATGTTCCACCTGACGTACAGCAAGGTGCAGGCGCAGAAACTGGGCGACGTCGCGATGCCGCTGGAGGACGAGGACGTCCTCCGCTCCTGCCGTACGGTCAACGGCACCCGGCAGATGGGCCGGACCATCGTGGACCAGGCGCCGGGGTCCGGAAACGCCGTGTGGGCCGTCGCGTGCATGGCCCAGCCCTCGACCGCCCAGAAGGAGCAGGTCAGGCTCCTGGTGGCGAACGCGGACTTCGGATGACGGAGCGCGCTCAGGGGCGGCTGGGCCGGCGCGGTGCGCTGCTCGGCCTCGCGGCGGCGCTGGCGTCGGCCTGCACCCCGGCGACCGGTGTGCGGCGCTCCCGGCTGCCGGAGGAGGGACCGCTGCGCCCGGTGCCGACCGACGACTCGGCGGCGACCTGGCGCGCGGTCCCCGGCACTCCTAGGCGGCGGCGTCCGGGTCGCCGCCGAAACGGTCGACGTAGGAAGCCAGTTCGTCGTCGGTGATCTTCGCGAAGAGCACCGGCGGCACGGTGAAGGGCGTACCGGCCGGGACCGAGTCCAGGCTGCGGGCCTGGTCGGCGGTGACCCAGCGCGCGTCGTCCGCGGGCAGCGTGAAGGCGGCCCGCATGGCGGCGGCGGAGGCCGGGATGAACGGCTCGGAGACGACGGCGTAGAGGTGGATGAGGTTCATCGCGGTGCGCAGCGTGAGGGCGGCGCCCTCCTGGTCGGTCTTGATCTGCGTCCAGGGCGCCTTCTCCTCCAGGTAGGAGTTGCCCGCGCTCCACAGCGCGCGCAGCGACTGGGCCGCCTTGCGGAACTGCAGTGCCTCCATGTGGCCTTCGTACTCCGCGAGCAGCCCGGCGATCTGTTCGCCGAGCCTGGCCTCGGCGTCACCCGCGGGGGCGCCGGCCGGCACCTCGTCACCGAAGCGCTTGCGGGAGAAGGACAGCACCCGGTTGACGAAGTTGCCGAGGGTGTCGGCCAGGTCCTTGTTGACGCCGGCCGCGAACAGCTCCCAGGTGAAGGAGGTGTCGTCGGACTCGGGCGCGTTGGCCATCAGGAAGTAGCGCCAGTAGTCGGCGGGCAGCAGTTCGAGCGCGGCCTCGGTGAAGATGCCGCGGCGCTGGGAGGTGGAGAACTTCCCGCCATAGTAGTTCAGCCAGTTGAAGGCCTTGACGAAGTCGACCGTCTTCCACGGCTCCCGGGTGCCCAGCTGCGTGGCCGGGAACATCACGGTGTGGAAGGGCACGTTGTCCTTGCCCATGAACTGCGTGTAGCGCACGTCGTCGGCCTCGTACCACCACGACTGCCAGTCGCGGGTCTCGCCCTCGGGGGCCGCGTCGGACCACTCCTTGGTGGAACCGATGTACTCGATCGGGGCGTCGAACCAGACGTAGAAGACTTTGCCCTCGGCGGCAAGCTCCGGCCAGGTGTCGGCGGGCACCGGCACACCCCAGTCGAGATCGCGGGTGATCGCCCGGTCGCGCAGGCCCTCCGTGAGCCACTTGCGGGCGATCGAGGACGCCAGGTTCGGCCAGTCGTCGCTGTTCGCGTCGAGCCAGGCCTCGACCTCGGCGGCCAGCGCGGACTGGAGGAGGAAGAGGTGCTTGGTCTCCCTGATCTCCAGGGCGCTGCTGCCGCTGATCGCCGAGCGCGGCTCGATCAGGTCGGTGGGGTCGAGCACCCGGGTGCAGTTCTCGCACTGGTCGCCGCGCGCCTTGTCGTAGCCGCAGTGCGGGCAGGTGCCGACGATGTAGCGGTCGGGCAGGAAGCGCTCGTCGGCCAGCGAGTAGACCTGGCGGATGGCGCGCTCCTCGATGAAGCCGTTCTCCTTCAGCCGGCGGGCGAAGCGCTGGGTGATGTCGACGTTCTGCGCGGAGGAGCTGCGGCCGAAGTGGTCGAAGGACAGCGCGAAGCCGTCGTAGACCGCCTTCTGGGCGTCGTGCGCGCGGGCGCAGAAGACGTCGACGGGAAGTCCGGCCTCCTTGGCGCCCAGTTCCGCGGGGGTGCCGTGTTCGTCGGTGGCGCAGATGTAGAGCACGTCGTGCCCGCGCTGGCGCAGATACCGGGCGTAGACGTCCGCCGGGAGCATGGACCCCACCATGTTGCCCAGGTGCTTGATCCCGTTGATATAGGGCAGGGCAGAGGTGATGAGGTGACGAGCCATTGCAGGCTGCTCCCAATTCGTAGCGCGGAGTGAGGAATTCATCTACGGACCGTCAATCGTATCGGACCGTAGCCGGGTGCTCGTCGCCGTATTCGCATTCCGGACAGGTTCAGGTCAGGGCGGTGGCGCCGATGACGCGCTGTGACTGCACGTGCACTTGCACGTGCACATGCACGTGCTCGGGACACGAGTTATCATCTCCTGTACCACACGGCACTTTTGGGGAGTCGCTGATGCGCCGGACGCACAACGGAATGGCCGCAGAAGACCTGACGGGCGTGGTCTGGCAGAAGAGTCGGCACAGCAATGCCAATGGCACATGTGTGGAGTTCGCGGCGCTGCCCGACGGTGACGTCGCCGTCCGCAATTCGCGCTTTCCGGACGGGCCCGCGCTGATTTACACCAGGGCCGAGATCGAATCGATGATCATCGGTGTGAAGGCGGGCGAGTTCGACCATCTGATGCCGCTGCTGCCGGGGCCGTGAGGAACAGCGCCCACACCACCTTCCCCGTACCGTTCAGCGGGTGCCATCCCCAGTTCTCGCTGAAGGAGTCCACCAGGTGCAGCCCGCGGCCGGTCTCGGCCACGAAGTCCGGGTCCTTGGTCACCGGCGCCACACCGCTGGGGTCGCGCACAGCACAGACCACCCGGCTGGTCCAGCGCACCAGGCTGAGCCGCACCGGTGAGCCGGGTGTCCCGACGGGCACCGCATAGCGCAGCGCGTTGGTGACCAGCTCCGAGGCGACCAGTTCCATGGAGTCGAGCAGCGCGGACAGGTCCCAGCGCTGAAGGGTCGTACGGGTGAAGTGGCGCGCTTCACGCACCGATTCCAGGGCGGCGGGCAGTTCGCACGTGGCGCCGTGGCCCGCGGCAAGTCGCTCGGGCGCGAGCACGCCTTGCCATAACGGGTCGAGCACAGGTGCGGCCTCTGCCTTCATGCGTGCCCCCGGAGTATCTGCACGGTCACCATGCTCAGGGATCGCACCGGGGGGATGCAAGAGCGTCTGCACGTGCATCTGCAAGGAATTGATGCACGTGACGATCGAGAGTGACGGGATGGGTACTGCGCGCAAGCCATTAGTGGCAGACTGCTGATGAACCAAGGGCGGAGCGTGACCTATGAGCGCAGGGCAGCCGGGAGGCGGGTCCATCGTGCGACGAATGCTGCTCGGAGCGCAGCTGCGGAGGCTGCGTGATTCGCGCGGGATCAGCCGGGAGGACGCCGGGTACTCCATCCGGGCGTCGGAGTCGAAGATCAGCCGCATGGAGCTGGGAAGAGTCAGCTTCAAGGAGCGGGATGTCGCCGATCTGCTGACGCTGTACGGCGTCACCGAGGAGGGTGAACGGCTCGCCATGCTCGGGCTCGTGAGAGAGGCCAACGCGGCCGGCTGGTGGCACGGATACGGCGAGGTGATGCCGACCTGGTTCCAGACCTATGTCGGTCTTGAGGAGTCGGCAGCCCTCATCCGCACCTTCGAGGTGCAGTTCGTGCACGGCCTGCTGCAGACAGAGGACTACATAAGACAGGTGATCCGGCTCGGTCACCCCGAAGGAGCCGACTCCTGGGTGGAAAGACGAGTCGGCCTACGCCTGGAGCGGCAGAAGCTGCTCGTGTCCGAGCGGGCACCCCACTTCGTCGCCGTCATGGACGAGGGTGCGCTGCGCCGCCCCTTCGGCAGCCGGCAGGTCATGCGGGACCAGATACAGCACATCCTGGAGGCCGCCGAGGCACCCAACGTCGACGTGCGCATCCTGCCTTTCGCCACCGGCGGCCACGCGGCAGGCGGCGGCGCCTTCACGCTGCTGAGCTTCCCCGAGTCCGACCTGCCCGACCTGGTCTACCTGGAGCAGCTCACCGGCGCGCTCTACATCGACAAGCACGACGAGGTCGTCGAGTACGACAAGGCCATGACGGCGCTGGGCGGGCTCGCGCTGAGCCCCGCAGCCTCCGTCGACTGGCTGAACACCTTCCAGCGGGAGTTGTGACCTTTCGGTCGTTCTCCGCCGGTATTCACCCCTACAGGTGAATGTCGGGCTGTTTTGTCCCGGGCTGTCTCCCCGGGGGCACTGTGGCGCCGCTACGGTTACGCAGGTCGCGCGAGGGGGACGGGGGGCACGGGTGAACGACGAGAGCAGCGACCTGATCCCGGTGCCGACGCGGTACGCCCGCACGTACCGGGTACGGCAGGCCACCGTCGTGGAGATCGCCGGCGAGATCGACCTCGGCAGCGCCCACGGCATCCACCCGCACCTCGACGCCGCCGCCCTGTGGCCGCCACCGCTGCTGGTCGTCTTCGACCTCGGGCCGGTCGAGTTCATCGACTGCTACGGCCTCGCGCTGCTCGTACGCGCCCGGCGCCGGGTCCTGGACCGCGGCGGGCGGACCGCGATGGTCTGCACCCACCCGCCGACCCGCCGGCTGCTCGCCATGACCGGCCTCGACGGCGTCTTCCGCCCGCTGCCCACCCTCGACGCGGCACTCGACGCCGAACTCTGAGAGCGCGCGCACCGGCTCTTCCGGCGCCGGTGCCCTCACCCGGAATTCGTCACTCCATGCTTCCTTTACGTCACCCAAATGTTGACGCCGTACAGTGTCTCGCTGGGCAATCGTCCTCCCCCGGCGCCAATGTGACCGGCGTCATACGGCCCGGCCGGGGCAACTGATAAACGTTGGGGCTTCGTCGTGATGTGTGCGGGTGCCACCGGACCGAAGGTGTAAGGGCAATGGGCGTTCGTGGGCGCAAGCCGGAACGTAGGGGCGGCCGTGGGATACGCAAGCCCCGCAGCCGCAAGAGGTGGATCATCGGCATCGCGGCCTCGGTCGTCGTCCTGCTCGTCGCCGGCGCCGGCGCCATCTACCTCAAGCTGAACGCGAACATCGCGACCTTCGACTCCGCGGGCCTGAGCAAGAACCGCCCCGCAGCCGCCAAGGCCGACGCCAACGGCGACAAGGCCGTCAACGTCCTGCTCATCGGCTCCGACACCCGCGCCGGCGAGAACGGCAAGCTCGGCGGCTCCAAGTCGGGGCCCATCGGCCGCTCCGACACCACGATCCTGCTGCACGTCTACCCCGACCACAAACACGCGGTCGGCATATCCATACCCCGCGACTCCCTCGTCGACATACCCCCCTGCCTGCTGCCCGACGGCAAGTGGTCCCCCGACCAGCCCTCCGCGATGTTCAACTCCGCCTTCTCCATGGGGAACACGGAGAAGGGCAACCCGGCCTGCACCCAGAACACCATCGAGAAGCTGTCAGGGCTGCGCGTCGACCACACCATGGTCATCGACTTCGCCGGCTTCGCGTCCATGACCTCCGCCGTCCACGGCGTGGAGGTCTGCGTGCCCAACAACATCTACCAGGGCGACATGAACCCCAACCTCGGCCACAAGGGCAAGGTCGTCCTCAAGGCCGGGATGCAGAACCTCCAGGGCCAGCAGGCACTCGACTACGTACGCGTCAGGCACGGCGTCGGCGACAACTCCGACGTCGGCCGCATGCTGCGCCAGCAGGCCTTCCTGTCCGCGCTGATCAGCAAGGTCAAGGGCCAGGGCATGAACCCCACGACGCTGCTGCCGCTGGCCAACGCGGCCACCAAGTCGCTCACCGTCGACCCCGGGCTCGGCAGCGCGCTCAAGCTCATGAACTTCGGGCTCTCGCTCAAGAACATCGACCTGAAGAACATCCAGTTCATCACCGCGCCCTGGAAGTACGCCGGCTCCCGCATAGACCTCGTCCACCCCGACGTGGACAACCTCTTCGCCGAACTGCGCGCCGACCGCACCCTCGAAGGCGTCAACGCCTCCGGCAAGACCGCCCCCACCCCGACGCCCAGCGCGACGGTCGACGGCACCGGGATCATGGTCTCCGTCTACAACGGCACCTACACCGGCGGCCTCGCCGCCAAGGCGGCCGACCTGCTCAAGGCGCACAGCTTCACGGTGATGAACTCCACCAACGCGAAGACCAAGGACCACACGGTCACGCGGATCGAGTACGGCACCGGGGCCGATGCGAAGGCTCACGCCGAGACCGTGGCGAAGCTCTTTCCCGGAGCGCAGCTCGTGCAGCTCGACACGACCGGGGTGAACGTCGTGCTCGGCACGGACTATGCGGCCGCCGCGGCCAAGTCCGGTACGCCGGGATCCGCGACGCCGAATCCGTCGGCGACGGACCTGAGCAAGCAGGCGCGCAGCGCCGACGCGGACCCCTGCAGCAAGCTGTCCTACGGGTGACGGTTCCCCCCGGGGGTGGCCCTTCCCCCGGCTCCGGGACCTTCCCCCGGTGGGTGGCTTGTCGCGCAGTTCCCCGCGCCCCTGATGGCTCGCCCTCTGCGCAGGAGGGTGAGCGTTTTTCAGGGGCGCGGGGAACTGCGCGCCCAATCATCCACGCACCGGAAGGTGCAAGCTCACAGCAAGTGGCACCCACCCAGGGGCGCGGGGATGCCGCCGGCAGGGCTCACGTCGCGGAAGGGGCAGGGCGCTGCGGGAGAAGCGGCTTGCAGGTGGCGTAGGCCTTGGCGACCTTCGGATCGGCGGTGTCGAGGTTCGCGCCGAAGCGGCCGGGGCGGCTGGACGGGGAACCCGTCGGGAGGGTCACGCCGTGGTCCTTGAGGCAGCTCGTGAACGCCTGGAAGGCACTGGCGTCGGCGCCGCCCCCGGCGCCGCCTCCGCGGCCGGAGAACTGCGGCCGCAGCGCTTCGCACGCCTTCATCGCCGCCTGCGTCTTGGGATCGGCGGACGCACCGCCGAAGCCGCCGAACCCGCCGCCGGGGCGGCCGGAGGGCCGGCCGGACGGCCGGTCGGTGGGGCGCCCGGTGCGCGGGGCGAAGCTCGGGAGCTGGACGCCGTGCTGCGACAGGCAGTCGCGGTACGCCGTCATCGAGCCCGACGCGGACGCGGATGCGGACGCCGACCCGGAGGACGAGGCCTTGGCGTCGGCGGCAGCGGGCGTACCCGAGCCCCCGGAGGAGCACGCTGCGAGCAGCAGCGCCCCCGTGGCGAGGACGGCGACCGAGGCGCCTGCCCGCAGTGCGGTGGTGGGGGTCCTGGTCATGGCCGGGTCTCCTCGGGGAGGGGGTGGGCGGTGGGGCCGCCCTACGCGTGCGCGCGGGGATGGGGGCCAACGCAGGGCGGCAGCCCACGACTGAACCGCACCGAGGTAGGCGCCGCCCGGGCACCCGCTGTGAGTTCCCGGGGAACACACCGCCCACGACGGCCCGTAAGCCGCACGCCCGCGCCCGCAATACGGCTCGTGTCCGTATAGGGGAGCTATGCGCTCCCAGGGAACTCCCAGCTTCCTCCCAGGGCTTCAAAGGAGTGGGCGGCCAGGATGCGGCCATGAAGGTGCTCCCACGGCGGCGCAGGGCCGCCCTGATCAACTCGGTGCTCGGCGTGGTCGTCCTCGCGGGCGTCGGCGGCGCCTACGCCGCCGTCCACGACGACGGCAGCAAGTCCACCGGCAGCGGCACCGCTCGGGTGGCGACGGTCACCAAGGGCACGGTGCTGGCCACGGTGTCCGGTTCCGGCACGCTCGCCTCGCCGAGCGACGCGGGGCTGGACTTCACCACGGGCGGCACGCTCACGAAGGTGAACGTCAAGCCGGGTGACAAGGTCACGAAGGGCGAGGTGCTCGCCGAGGTCGACGACACCGACGCGAAGGCCACGCTCCAGCAGGACCAGGCCTCGCTGACCGCGGCCGAGGCCAACCTGACGAAGGTCGAGGCGGGCGAACTGCCCGCGTCCAGCGGCACGTCGGGCGGCGGGGACGCGACCGGCTCCGGGCGCGGCACCCAGGCCGCGACGCCCACCCCCTCGCCGACGCCGACCGTGGACGCGGCCCAACTCGCCCAGGCGCAGGCTCAGGTGACGCAGGCGCAGAACGCCGTGGACGCCGCCCAGCGGGCCGTCGACGGCACCACGTTGAAGGCCCCGGTGGCCGGTACGGTCGCCTCGGTGTCCGCGGCCAAGGGCGACACGGTGTCCGGCACCGGCGGCAGCGGCTCCGGCGCGGGTTCCGGCGCCGGCTCCTCGTCCAACTCCTCGTCCAACTCCTCGTCGTCGTCCGGCGGTTCGCTCAGCGGCTTCATCGTGCTGACCAACCCGGCCGGCATGCAGGTGACCGCGGACTTCTCCGAGGCCGACTCGCTGAAGGTCAAGGCGGGCCAGTCCGCCACCGTCACGCTGAACGCCCAGTCCGGCACGGTGCTGGACGCCAAGGTGCTGTCGGTGAGTTCGCTCCCGGTCAGCAGCGGCTCGGGGTCCGGCTCCGGCTCCGGCTCGTCCGGCAGCGCGGTGCAGTACGCGGCGACGCTCCAGATCACCAGCGACACCTCGCAGTTGCGCACCGGTCTGAGCGCGAGCATCCAGGTCACCACCGGTTCCGCGAGCGACGCGCTGAGCGTGCCGACGGCCGCGGTGTCCGGCACCGGCGCCAACCGCACGGTCCTGCTGGTCAATCCCGACGGGTCCACCACGCGTACCGCGGTCACCGTCGGCATCGAGGGCGACAGCACCGACCAGATCACCAGCGGCCTGGCCGAGGGCCAGCAGGTGCAGATCCCGACGGTCGCCTCGGCGGGCAGCAACGGCTTCCCGAGCGGCGCCTTCCCCGGCGGCCTCGGCGGCGGCGCGGGCCGCTTCGGGGGTGCGGGCGGCGGCGTCCTCCGCGGCGCAGGCGGCGGCGGGGCACGCGGATGAGGCTCGGCCTGGGCGGCAGGAACGGCGCCCACCGCAGAGGCGCGGACCCAAAGGCACCGCCGGAGCCGGTGCCGGAGGAGCCCTGGGGTCCGCCACCCGTCATCGAGGTGCGGTCGCTGCTGAAGACGTACGGCCACGGCGACGCGGCCGTACGGGCGCTCGGCGGCCCGCCCGACCCGGCGACCGGCGAGTCGCCCGGCGTGGACCTGCTGGTCGAACAGGGCGACATGGTCGCGGTGATGGGCAGTTCCGGGTCCGGCAAGTCGACCCTGATGAACATCCTCGGCTGCCTCGACGTCCCCACGTCCGGCCGCTACCTGCTGGACGGCATCGACGTCGGCGGCCTCGACGAGCACCAGTTGTCGCTGGTGCGCAACCGCAAGATCGGCTTCGTCTTCCAGTCGTTCAACCTGGTGCCGCGCACCCCCGCGCTCGCCCAGGTCGAACTGCCGCTGGCCTACGCGGGCGTGAAGACCGCGGAACGCCGGCGGCGGGCGCTGGCCGCGCTCGCCCTGGTCGGTCTCGCCGACCGGGTGGACCACCGGCCCAACGAGCTGTCCGGCGGCCAGCAGCAGCGGGTCGCGGTGGCCAGGGCGCTGGTCACCGCGCCCGCGATGCTGCTCGCCGACGAGCCCACGGGCAACCTGGACAGCCACAGCACGGAGGAAGTGCTCTCGATCGTGGACCGGCTCAACGCGTCGGGGCGCACCGTCGTCCTGATCACCCACGAGGACGAGGTCGCCCGGCACGCCAAGCGCGTCGTGCGGCTGGTCGACGGGCAGGTCGTCGCCGACGTGCGGCAGGCGCCCGTGGACGGGCCGCCGCCCGCGCTGAGCGACCCCTCGGCCTTCGCCGCCCTGTCCCCGCACTCCCCCACGTCGGCTGCCGCGGTGCGGGGCGGTGCGCGGTGAACCCCTTCGAGACGCTGCTCCTCGCGGTCGGCGGCCTGGCCGCCAACAAGGTGCGCTCCGCGCTGACCATGCTGGGCGTGCTCATCGGTGTGGCCGCGGTCATCATCCTGCTGGCGGTCGGCAACGGCTCGTCGCAGTCGGTCAAGGACTCCATCGAGAAGCTCGGCACCAACTCGCTGACCGTCTCCTCCGGTTCCGGCGGCGCCTTCGGCGGTGCCCTGGGCGGCGGCGGCAGGCGTACGTCGAGCGCCACCAGCACCAAGCCGCTGACCGTGGACGACGCCCGCGCGCTCGCCGACCCGGCGTCCGCACCCGACATCAAGTCCGTCGCCCCCGAGGTCAGCACCTCGCAGACGGCGGTCTACCAGGGCACCTCGCACACCGTCGGCCAGGTCGTCGGCACGTACCCCGCGTACTTCGAGGCGTCCAACAGCAAGGTCGACAAGGGCGACTACTTCTCCGCCGACGACGTACTCAACTCCCGCAAGGTCGCGGTGATCGGCTCGACCACCGCGACCGAGCTGTTCGGGACGGCGAGCCCGGTCGGCAAGAAGGTCGTCATCGGCGGTACGCCCTTCACGGTGGTCGGTGTGCTCGCCACCAAGGGCGGCACCGGCTTCCAGGACCCGGACGACACGGTGATCGCACCGCTGCCGACCGTGCAGAACGCCTTCACCGGCTTCGGCCCGGTGAGCCAGATCCTGGTCGAGGCGAAGTCCGCGGGCGCCACCACGCCGGCGCAGAACGAGATCACCACGGTGCTGATGGGCACCCACGGCATCAAGGACGCCAACGCGCTGGACTTCCGGGTCAGCAGCCAGGAGTCCCTGCTGAGCACCCAGTCCGACACCAACAGGACCTTCACCGTTCTGCTCGGCGCGGTCGCCGCGATCTCGCTGCTGGTCGGCGGGATCGGCATCACCAACATCATGCTGGTGACGGTGACCGAGCGGACCCGGGAGATCGGCATCCGCAAGGCGATCGGCGCACCCAAGGGCGTCATCCTCGGGCAGTTCCTCGCCGAGTCGACGCTGCTGTCGCTGATCGGCGGCGGGCTCGGGGTCGTGGCCGGGCTCATCGGCTCGCACTTCAGGATCGTCGGCATCGAACCGGTGGTCATCCCCGAGTCGGTGTGGGGCGCCTTCGCCATCGCCGTGGCCATCGGGCTGTTCTTCGGCAGCTACCCCGCCAACCGGGCGGCGAGCCTGCGGCCCATCGAGGCCCTGCGGCACGAGTGACGACAGTTTTCACAGACAAGGGAGAAGCCGAGATGGCGCGACGCCGTTCCGAGCTGGTCAAGGCGGACGACTCCGGCACGGATCTGCTGCCGCTCGTCCCCGAGCAGGGCGCCGGCGGGATCGAGATCCGGCGCGGCAGCGACCTGCCCGACGTGATCGAGGGGCACGGCGGGCTGCCCGCCCAGCGGCCCGAGGACATCCTGGCGGAGCCGCCGGACGCCCGGGACATCTCCGCCGAGCTGGCAGCCCCGCCGCGCCGCAAACTGCCGTGGCTGACGCTGCTGCTGTCGGCCGGGGTCGTCGCGGCGGCCGCCTTCGCGGGCGGCGCGCTGGTCGAGAAGCACCACCTGCACGGGACGGCGTCCGCGAGCAGCCCCTTCGCGGGGTTCGGCGGCGCCCGCAGCGGTACGGGTGCGGGCGCGGGCCGTTTCGGCGGCGGGGGCGCCACGGCGGGTACGGGCGCCGCTGCCGCCGCCGGGCTGACCTTCGGCACCGTCAAGCTGGTCGACGGCAGCACGATCTACGTCACCGACGCCCAGGGCAACACCGTCAAGGTCACCACGGGCGCGTCCACCAAGGTCACCGAGTCCAAGGACGGCAAGGTCTCCGACCTCAAGCCGGGGCAGACCGTGACCGTACGCGGCAGCAAGGGCGCGTCCGGGGACATCACCGCCACCACCGTCACGCAGGGCGCCACCCCGCCGGCCGGCTCCGGCGGGTTCAGCGGGTTCGGCGGGTTCGGCGGCTTCCAGGACGGCGGCACCGGCGGGAACTGAGGGCTCACAGGTCAGCGGCGTACGGTGCCCGGCGACAGCGCGTCGCGGCACCGTACGACCGAACGACCGCATGACCGTACGACCGGGCCGGGAGGCCGCAGGATGGACACGCCCGAGGCAAGCCTGCTGGTGGTGGACGACGAACCGAACATCAGGGAGCTGCTGGCCGCGTCGCTGCGTTTCGTCGGCTTCCGCGTCACCTCGGCCGCGACCGGCGCCGACGCGCTGGCCGCGGTCGCCCGCGAGCGCCCCGACCTGGTCGTCCTCGACGTGATGCTCCCCGACATGAACGGCTTCGCCGTCGTCAGGCGGCTGCGCGAGGAGGCCGGGCCGCACCCGCGGGCCGGCGCGGACGACCGGCTGCCGGTGCTGTTCCTCACCGCCAAGGACGGCGTCGAGGACAAGATCAGCGGCCTGACCGCGGGCGGCGACGACTACGTCACCAAGCCCTTCAGTCTGGAGGAGCTGATCGCCCGCATCCGGGCGATCCTGCGCCGCACCGGCGGCGGCACCGACGACGGGCGGCTGGTCGCCGGCGACCTGGAGCTGGACACCGTCGGCCACCAGGTGCTGCGCGCCGGGCGCCCGGTGTCGCTGTCGCCCACCGAGTTCAAGCTGCTCGCCTACCTGATGGCCAACGCCGACCGGGTCGTCTCCAAGCTGCAGATACTCGACCACGTGTGGGCGTACGACTTCGGCGGCGACCTGAGCATCGTCGAGTCGTACATCTCCTACGTGCGGCGCAAGGTCGACTCCGGCGCCGACGGTGCCGCCAAGCTCATCCACACCGTGCGGGGCGTCGGCTACGTGCTGCGCCGCCCGGCCCAGGCGTAAGGCGGCGCCGCCATGGCCGTCCGGTCCTCCCTGCGGGCCTTGCGCCCCTCCGCGCTGTCGCTGCGCTCCCGGCTCGTCCTGCTGTCGCTGGTGCTGGTACTGCTCGGCCTCACCGTCAGCGACACCGTTGTGCTCGGCTCGGTGCGCGGCCGGCTGGTGCAGCGCGTCGACAAGCAGCTGCAGCGCTACGGCGGCCCGCTCGCGCAGCGGCTCGGCACCGAGGGCATACCGGCGCCGCGCAACATCCGCCCGGGCAACCGGCCGTGGCTGCCCAGCCAGTTCGTGGTCGCCTTCGCCGCCGCCGACGGCAGCGTCTCCGACCAGTTCCGGCTGCCCGTCGCCGCCAACGACCCGCGCCCGCTGTGGCCCGCCATGGACGCGGCCCAGCTGACCGCCCGGCTGGGCACACCCTTCGACGTGGCCAGCGACCACGGGGGCGGACGCTGGCGGGTGCTGATCGTGCCGGTGACGGGTACGTCCGCTCCGTCCGGGGCGGCCCGCTCCCTTCCCGCCGGGGTGGTCGTGGCCGCCTCGCTGGACGACGTGGCCTCCACCACCGACCGGCTCAGCACCGCCTTCCTGCTCATCGGCGGGGTCGTCGTGGCACTGCTCGGCGTGGCGGGCTGGTTCGCGGTACGCGCCGGGCTGCGTCCGCTGCGGCAGATCGAGGCGACCGCGGCCGAGATCGCCGCGGGCCGCCCGCTGTCCCACCGGATGCCGGCCGGCTCGCCCCGCACCGAGGCCGGCCGGCTCTCCCTCGCCCTCAACGGCATGCTCGCCCAGATCGAGTCGGCCTTCGCGGCCCGCGCCGAGTCCGAGGACCAGATGCGGCGCTTCGTCGCCGACGCCAGCCACGAGCTGCGCACCCCGCTGGCCGGCATCCGCGGCTTCGCCGAGCTGTACCGGATGGGCGCCCTGCCCGACGAGGCGGACGTCACACGGACGATGGCGCGTATCGAGAGCGAGGCCGTACGCCTCGGCGGCCTCGTCGAGGACCTGCTCACCCTGGTCCGCACCGAGGAGCTGCGCCCGGTGCAGCGCGCCCCGATGGACCTGCGCACCCTCGCGGTGGACGCCCTGCACGACACCACCGCCCTCGACCCGACCCGCCCGGTCACCCTCACAGGCCCCGGCCCCGCGTGCGCAGGCCCGCCCGCCCCCGCCCCCGTACTCGGCGACGAGGCCCGGCTGCGCCAGGTCGTCGCCAACCTCGTCGGCAACGCCGTCGCCCACACCCCGCCGGGCACCCCCGTCCGCATCGGCGTCGGCACCCTCGACGGCCACGGCGTCCTGGAGGTCGCCGACACCGGCCCCGGCCTGACCCCCGCACAGGCCGCCCGCGTCTTCGAGCGCTTCTACCGCACCGACGCCTCCCGCACCCGCACGGCCGGCGGCGGCGCGGGCCTCGGCCTGTCCATCGCCGCCGCCCTCGTCACGGCCCACGGCGGCCACGTGGAACTCGACACCTCGCCGGGCAAGGGCGCCACCTTCCGCATCCGCCTTCCGTCGGCGTGACCCCGGCTGCTTGCGTCAACGCCGGCCGGTCAGGAGGGAGTTCAGTTCGGGGAAGGGGATGGCGTCGGACACCGGGTCGTAGGTGCCGGTCGACAGGAGGTGTTGCGCGGTGCGGCGGGCGGTGGCGTAGGCCGCCTGGGCCACCGAGGAGCCGAGGCTGACGCGGGCGACGCCCAGGGCGGCGAGGTCGCGGACGGGCGGGGTGCCGGGGCCTGCCATCACGTTCAGCGGGACCGGGAGTGCCTCGGCCAGGGCGGTGATCACCGCGGGGTCGGCGGTGCCGGGGACGAACACGCCGTCCGCGCCCGCCTCGACGTACCGCCGGGCGCGGGACAGGGTTTCCGCAAGGCGGGTTTCGGGGTCGCCGAGGCCGAACAGGTACGTGTCGACGCGGGCGTTGAGGAAGAGGCCGCCCGCCTCGTCCGCCGCCTTGCGGGCCGCCGCCAGGCGGGCGGCGAGTTCCGCGGGCGGCCGGGTGCCGTCCTCGATGTTGACCCCGGCCGCACCCGCCTCGGCCACGGCGGCCACCGTCTCCGCGACACCGGCCGCGTCGTCCCCGTAGCCGCCCTCGATGTCCGCGGTCACCGGCACCGCGACGGCCCGAGCGATCCGCGCGACCACCGCGAGCGCCTCGTCGCGGCCGAGCGCGTCACCGTCCGGCAGCCCCAGCGACCAGGCCACCCCCGCGCTGGTGGTGGCGATCGCCGCCGCCCCCGCGGCCTCCACGACCCGGGCGCCGGCCACGTCCCAGGCGTTGGCGAGCGCGAGCGGCGCGGCGGTGTCGTGCAGTGAGCGGAAGAGCAGGACCTTGTCCTGGCGTGCGGTCGTCATGCGGGCAAGTCAAACACCACTCCGCGGCCCCGCACTGGCAGGAAAACGACATCAGCGTCCGGGGTGCTCCGCACTGATCCCGCCCAGGACGTGGGCGGCGATCGAGGCCATGCGGGGGTTCGCGGTGCGGTAGGCGGCCAGCTCCATGAGGGCGACCGACAGCGCCCAGCCGCGCGCCCGCGCCCAGGCCGCGCCGTCCGCGCCGACCGCCTCCCGGAAGAGCGGCCTCACCGCGGCGGGCAGCACGTACCAGGCCGGGATCAGGTCGACCGCCGGGTCGCCGACGCCCAGGCAGCCGAAGTCGATGACCCCGGTCAGGCGGCCGCCGGTGAGCAGCAGGTTTCCCGGCTGCAGGTCGGAGTGCAGCCACACCGGCGGCCCGGGGTGCGGCTCGGCGGCCAGCGCCGCCGACCACACGCCCGCCACCACCTCCGGGTCCACCGCGTCCCGCACCTGCGCCGCCGCCCGCCGCGTCTCCCCGTCCCGGTCCGCGAGCGCCTCACTGCGGTACGCCGGCGGCGCCCCCTCGGCATCGATCCCCCGCAGCGCCAGGACGAAGCCGGCCAGGTCAGCCGCGACCCCCGCCGGGTCCGCCAGCCGCCCCGGCACCGGTGACTCCCCGTCCAGCCACGTGTGCACGGCCCACGGCCACGGAAACCCCTCCCCCGGCACCCCCACCGCGACCGCCTCCGGCACCCCGACCGGCACCGCCGCCCCGATCACCGGCAGCCACCGCCGCTCCTTCCCCACATCCCGCGCGGCCCCTTCCCCCAACGGCAACCGCACCGACAGCCCGCCCCCGACCCGGTACACGGCATTGGCGGTCCCCACCACCCCGACCGCCTCCACCCCCAGCCCAGCCCACTGCGGGAACTGGGCGGCGAGCAGCCTGCGTACGAGGTCGGGGGAGGTGGGGGTCGTGTTCACCCGGTCAGTGTCTCTGTAGCCCAACGAGACACGCAGTGCTACAGTGAAGACGTGAAGACCATCACCCAGCGCGAGTTCCGCAACAACTCCGCCGCAGTCATGGACGCGGTCGAAGCGGGCGAGACGTACCACATCACCAGGAACGGCACGGAGGTCGCAGAACTGCGCCCCGTTCCGCGGAGGCGGCGCTTGAGTGCCGAGGAGCTGGTGGAGCGGCACCGGAGGCTGCCGCGCGTGGACTACGCCCGCATGCGCCAGGAAGCGGACGAGTTCTTCGGTGCCGACGACCGTGCCGGCGACGACGACCCGTTCGAGCGCCGCCGTGGCTGACCACCGCTACCCGTCAGGGGTGCTGGACACCTGCACGTACATCGACCTGGCACTGCTCGATCCCGCGAAGCTGCCGTCCGTCCCCGAACTGACCGCCGTCACTCTGGCCGAACTGCACCAAGGCGTAGCGATGGCCAAGGACGCCGCCGTCCGCGCCGCGCGCATGGAAGTGCTCGGGGCGGCCGTCGCCGACTTCGAGTCCCTGCCGTTCGACGGAGAAGCGGCGGCCCGCTACGGCACGCTCGTCACCCTCACCATTGCCGCGAACCGTGATCCCCGCCCGCGCAGGATGGACCTGATGATCGCCGCCGTCGCCTCCGTCAGAGGGCTCCCCCTCTTCACGCGGAATGCCGGCGATTTCAAAGGCCTGGGAAGCACGTTGACCGTCGTGGCCGTCTGAGGGACCTCAGTCCTGGCGGACGCCGAGGGTCAGGAGGAGGTTGGCGTAGGTGCGGCGGTCGCCGGTGGCGATGACCAGGGCCGTGTCGGGGCCGCGGGCCGTGTCGTAGAAGGCGAAGCGGTCGAGGGCCGCTAGGGCCGGGAGGTGGGGGAGGGCGGTGCGGAAGGCGGTGAAGACGGGGGGCTCGGGCTGGTCGGGGGGCGGGGACATCACGGTGGCGGACTCGATCGGCACCGCGTCGGTCAGGGCCGCCAGCACCTCGGTGACCAGGAGGCGGTCGGGGGCGAGGTTGAGGTAGACGCGTTCCGCGGCCGGGTTGGCGCCGGTGGTGTGCGGGTAGTGGCCGTCGCTGATCAGGACCCGGGAGCCGTGGCCCGCGGAGGCCAGGGCCGCCAGAATCGTCGGGTGGGTCAGCTGGTATCGCAGCACGGTCGGCGGCTCCTCACGCATAAGGACGTACAGACATCGGACCTCTGTGGCGTACCGGGAGCGTAGCAGCGGCCCGGACGCGGATGGCGGTGCGTCCGGGCCGCTCGTGCCTGGCGGCGGCTCCGCCCTACGGCAGCGTGAGGATCTCGTACGGGTCCCCGTACGTCTTCCAGTGCAGCGGCGGGTCGAGGTTGAGGTTGCCCGCCTGCAGGAACGGGCGCTGCTCGGTGTCGACGCGGCTGGTGTCGTCGTGCGCGTCCTCGGTCTTCATCGCGGCCTTGCGGGCGTCGAGGAAGGCGTTGAGGTAGGTCGTCTCGTTGCCGCCCTGCGCCGGCGTCTCGGCCTTCTTCATCGCGGTCTTGCGGATGCCGCCGAAGCTGACGGAGTCGTCGCCGGGGCCGTGCATGACGATGGCGTCGTAGTAGATGAACTGCCCGAGCGTGCCGAGGCCGTCGGACTTGGCCTGGTTCACGGACGGATTGAAGTAGACGTCGTCGCGCTCGTCGTTCTGCGCCTGCTGGAAGACGGTGTCCTTGGCTGCCGTCTTCCATGCGCTGACGAAGCCGGAGCCGAGGCCGGAGTGCGAGTCGGTGCCGTTCACCCGCTCCAGGGCGGGCAGGTACTTCGCCAGGACGTTGCCGGGTTCGAGGTCGGTGTAGTGCTGGACCAGCTCCAGCATGTCGCCGGTGCCGGAGCAGAAGCCGATGATGCCGGCGGTGTAGCCGCGGCCGTCGCCGATGTCCTCGATGTACTTGTACTGGGCCTTCCAGTCCAGGGAGGAGTTCTCGGCGGAGGAGACCAGCTCCATCGCCATCTCCTTCTTGTGCGGGTCGGCCAGGCCCGCGCCCGCCGCCGCAGGGGCCGCGGCGGGTGCCTGGCGGGGGGCCGGGGCCGCGTTGCCCGTGCCGGCCAGGGCGAGCGAGGCGCCGCCGCCGGCCAGGACGCCGGCCGCCGCGATCAGGGCGAGGCGGCGGCTGGGGCGCCGGACGTGGGGGGTGGGGGTGGGGGTTGCGTGGGGGGACTGGTGCACGTGCGTCTCCGTTTCCGGCCGCTTGCCCGGGCGCGCGAGGGCGTGCCGGATACGGCCAAGTGCGGTGCGTGGCTGTGCGGTTAGGAAAGGTTCCTAACCAATGCAGGCATTGAAGCACCGGGGCGGCTGTGAGCCAAGAGGCTGGAGCGCCCGGGTTGCGGGCTCGGGTGGCGGGACCCCGTCACCCGGCGCCGGCGCCGGCGGCCGCCGCGTTGTCGTACCCGCGCGGCACACTGGAGGCATGTGCCGAAGCATCAAGACCCTGCGCCCCCCGATGACCCCCGAGGTCCACGACGAGGACATACGGGCCGCCGCGCTGCAGTACGTCCGCAAGATCTCCGGTTTCCGCGCGCCCGCGGCCCACAACCGCGAGGCGTTCGACGCGGCCGTGGACGCGGTGGCCGCCGCCACCGCGTCCCTGCTGGCCGACCTCACGGTGCGCGGCGCCGCCCCCGCGGCGCACTGACCCCCGGGGCCGCCCCCGAGGCCCACCTCGGCCGGCCACTCCAGGCGCTCGCTCGTCAGCCCTCG
>NZ_JAFFIX010000090.1 GCF_016916835.1 Actinacidiphila bryophytorum
CCGTGGTCGCCGCACCGGTACTGGCGAGCGACAGCGTCAACAGGGCCGCGAGCGCTGTCAGGCCGCTCAGCCCACCGGCGAGCAGGGGTCTTCTTCTTATCATTGGCAACCTTCCTGTAGCGGAGCAGCGCTGTGGAGCCTTTCCACGCTGCTTCCGACCGTTTTGTCGAGGCCGAGCTGGGGGCCTGAGTTGCAGGCTCCCCAGCTCGGTGACCCCTGGGGACCGGTATCCGTGGGAGGGCAGGCTTCTTCCGCCCAGGTCCTCTCCTCACAGCCGGGTTCTGTGCGGACGCGCGACTTCGGCCGTCCCTGAACCC
>NZ_JAFFIX010000091.1 GCF_016916835.1 Actinacidiphila bryophytorum
TGGGCCGGACTCGCAGTTCCCCCAGCCCCTGGGTGGCTGCCCCTTGCGGTGAGCGCTTCGCTTTCCCGCCGTCGTGGCTGGGCTCCCAGTTCCCCGAGCCCCTGAGGGTTGCCCTCTGTGGGCAGAGGTGGCGCTTTCTGGCGGTGACCTCTGCGGAGGAGGGCGAACGTTTTTCAGGGGCGCGGGGAACTGCGCGGCCAGCCACCGCGGCGGGAAAGTCGACCGCCCACCGCAGGTGGCAATCACCTGCGCCCCCCGCCCGGGGAAAGGTGGCCGTCCGGCGCAAGGGGCAGGCCCGGAGGGGCTA
>NZ_JAFFIX010000092.1 GCF_016916835.1 Actinacidiphila bryophytorum
GAGCGGTCGGTCTACGTGCCGGATCCGGCGCGGGTGGCCGCGTACGACCGGCTGTACGCCGAATACCGCACCCTGCACGACCACTTCGGCCGCGGCGGCAACGACGTGATGCACCGACTGCGCGCTCTGCGCACGGCCCGGGAGTCCTGAGGCGCGGCGTGGAACGCCGTCGATTGTTAGCGATCACTATTCGATCACCCGCCCATGTTAGCGCTCACTTTCCGAGACGAGACCGAGGTTCTTCGCCATGAGCAGTCCTCCCGCACCGCCCGGCGCCGCAGTCGCCCGCCTGCGTGAGCAA
>NZ_JAFFIX010000093.1 GCF_016916835.1 Actinacidiphila bryophytorum
GGTGTGGTGGATCCGGGGACGGTGCAGCTGACGGTGGGCCAGTTGGTGTTGCTGCCGCCGCCGTTCATGATCGTCACGCCGAAGTTGTTGCCGCTGCCGTTCGGTGTCGCGGTGACGGTGCTTCCGGCTGCGGTGACGTTGGCGTTCCAGCTGTTCTGGAGCGACTGCCCGGAGCGCAGTCCGAGGCTGACGGTCCAGGTGTTCGACCCGGTGACCGCCACGTGCAGGTTGAACCGGTCCGCCCAGGTCTCGGCGCCCGTCAGCGTCGCCGTACAGGTCGACGCCGTGGCGGCAGCGG
>NZ_JAFFIX010000094.1 GCF_016916835.1 Actinacidiphila bryophytorum
ATCGCCGCGCCGCGCTCCTGGGGCCGCAGCGCGTCGCGTCCCGCCGGGCGGGCGGCGTACGCGGTGGTACGCACGCCCGCCCGGCCCTCGGACGCGGCGGGCCGGTCACGCTGCCGGGCCGCCTGGATCGCCGCCGAGTCGACCGCCGCGTTGAGCAGGACGACCGGGACACCCCGCTGGAGCAGGGTGCCGTACTCGTCGGCGCTCAGGCCGCCGCAGAAGATGACCCCGGAGACCTGCTGGTCGAGCAGCATCGTCACGTACTCGGCCTCGGTCAGGCCGCCAGCGGT
>NZ_JAFFIX010000095.1 GCF_016916835.1 Actinacidiphila bryophytorum
CTGGCGGCGCAGGGCGGCGACCGTCCCGTCGGGTGCCGTCGGCGGAGGGTGAGTAGTCATGATGGCAGACCTCACTGGAAGGAATGAGCGCTAACAATTCAGGTGAGCGCTAACAGGGCAGCTGGGAGGAGCAGCCCGCGGTGTGCCCGTCACGTGCGCAGAGCGCGCAGTCGGTGCATCACGTCGTTGCCGCCGCGGCCGAAGTGGTCGTGCAAGGTGCGGTATTCCGCGTAGAGCCGATCATACGCGGCGGAGCGCTCCAGGTCCGGTGTGTACGCGTCACGTTG
>NZ_JAFFIX010000096.1 GCF_016916835.1 Actinacidiphila bryophytorum
GAGTTGACGGAGTTCCTGGTGGACGTGCTGGGGGTGACCGATGTGGGCGCGTACTTCCCGCACACGGTGACCTACCACCCCTCCTGCCACGGGCTGCGGATGCTGGGACTCGGCGACCGCCCGCGCCGGCTGCTGGAAGCCGTTGCCGGACTCGACCTGCGCGAACTGCCCGGCGCCGAGGAATGCTGCGGCTTCGGCGGCACCTTCGCGATCAAAAACCCCGACGTCTCCGCCGCGATGGGCCAGGACAAGATC
>NZ_JAFFIX010000097.1 GCF_016916835.1 Actinacidiphila bryophytorum
CTGCTCTCCTCCGATGCTGCCGGTCGTCACCCGCACCGGACCGTCCTGAGCCGGTGGTTGCAGCGGGCGCTGCTCCGTACTGGCCAGGATCTCCGCGAGGTGGACCGGGCGGATGGCGCTGCCCTGCCGGGAGATCGCCCCGCCCAGGTGCATCAGGCAGGAGTTGTCGGCCCCGCACAGCACCTCGGCCTGCGTCGACTCGGCGTTCCT